>NZ_JBNPXO010000001.1:0-1027441 GCF_050433265.1 Allobosea sp. OAE752 | reverse complement strand
CCTCGGTGCGCTTGGAGAGATCGTCGGCGCCCATATTGATCTCGCGGGCGGCGAGCCCGACATCGGCCGAGGTCGTCTGGATCGTCGCGACCGTGGCCGAGAGGCGCTCGACCGTCTCGTTGATCGCGCCCTGGAGATCGGCGAAGCGGCCGCGATAGCCGCCCTCGACCTGCCGCGTCAGGTCGCCGCCCGCCACCGCCTGCAGAACCCCGGCGAACTCCGTCGTCGCCCCGTCAACCACGCTGTTGATCTCGTTGATGCCGGCGACCAGCCGCTGCATCTGCTCGTCGGCATCGTCGATCTGGAGGCGGGCGGAGAAATCGCCGGCCGCCGCCGCCGCGACCACCTCGCCGACATCCGACACCACCGCCTCCATCGACTGCGCCCGCGCCAGCCGCGCCGCTGCGGCGGCGCGCTCTTGCTCTTCCAGGGCACGGACCCTTGCCGCGTTCTCCTGGAAGATCTGCAGGGCGCCGGCCATCTCGCCGATCTCGTCGCGCCGGCCGACGCTCGGCACGGTGACGTCCTGCTCGCCATCCGCCAGGCGTTTCATCGCGGCGGTCATGCCGCCGAGCGGCCGCACGACGCCGCTGATCACGAAGGCGAGCGCAAATGCTCCCAGGAGCAGGGCGCCGCCGGCAACGGCGAGCAGCAGATAGGCCGCGGCATGGGCCGTCGACTGGGCCTGTGCTCCCTGCTCGCGCGCCTGCTTGAGCTGCAACGCGGCCAACTCGCCGAGCTTTTTCGTGATCGGGTCCATCGCCTTGTAGAGTTCGTCCGAGGAGAACAGGCGAAGAGCGCTGTCGTCACGATCCTTCAGGATGGCGATGACCTTGGCGATGGCGACATCGCCGGTCTTCATCAGCGCCGCTGCCTGATCCGCAAGCTGCCTCTCATCGGACTCGGTGATGCTGGGCAGATAGGCCTTCCAGCTCTTGTCGATGGTCCCGACCGCGTCCTGGACGCTCTTGAGCGCATTGGTCCAGGTGACCTGGTTGCTCTGCGCCTTCCAGATCGTGTCGACGACGTTGACGGCATACATGTCGCTGACGGAACGCAACTGTTCCATCGGGATGACATTGTTCTGGACGACGTTGTCGACACGCTCCGTCACGGATCGCAAGGCCAGATAGCCGCAGGCGCCGATGGCGAGGACGCACAGGGCCAGGGCGACCAGCGCGGCCGCCAGCTTTGTCTTGATGCTCATTGTCATGACGGACCTTCTGGGAAGACGTCGCTCATTCAATGGAGTGCCGATGATGGAAGGTCCGCAAAGATGCCTATGGTCCAGGCATGGATCGGCGATACCCCGGTCGCGTCATGGCGCTCGACTGTATTGAGAGTTCTCGGTGCCCCAGATCTTTCAGATAAAGTTTAAGGCTGTTCTAATGTCCCCTTCGGAAAAGTGACGACGTTTACTTGCAAATACGCGTATTCACGTTGGGGATGAGCGTTCAGGTTGTGTAGGCGGGCCTCTGTCTCGCCTTCGGCGGACATCCGGGGCAGGCGGCGCGTTGACTTTGGGGTCCTTTAGCGTCGTCGGCCGGATCCGCCCCGCCTGACAGGGAGCGCGCTACTCCGCGGCCCGCTTCAGTTCGAGCCCCTTTGCGAAGGGCAGCTTCGGCTCGCTCTTCTCGTCGTCGAAATCGAGCGCGCCGATCCTCTCGGCGCGGCTGGTGACCTTGCCGGCCGAGGTCTTGATCTGGCCGACATCCTCCTGCGCCTGCCGGAAATGCGTGTCGAGCTTGTCGACGCGCTCGCCAAGGCGCCTGACATCGTCGAGCAGCTTGCCAACCTCGGTCTGGATGACCTGCGCCTCCTCGCGCATCCGCGCATCGCGCACCAGCGACTGCATGAGCTGGATCGCCAGCGCCAGCAGCGAGGGCGAGACGATCATCACGCGGGCCCGGTGCGCCCGCTGCACGACATCGTCGAAATATTCGTGCAGATCGGCATAGATCGATTCCGACGGCACGAAGAGCAGCGCGATATCCTGCGTCTCGCCGGGCAGGAAATAGCGCTCGGCGATGTCCTTCACGTGCACGCCGACATCGCTGCGGACGCGCTGGCCCGCGATCTTCTTCGCCTCCTCGCCGCGCGCCTCGCGCAGCATCGTGAAGCTCTCCAGCGGGAACTTGGCATCGATCACGAGGCCGCGCCCGTCGCCCGGCAGCGTGACGAGGCAGTCGGGCCGGCGTCCGTTCGAGAGCTGCGGCTGGAAGGCGAAGAAGGCGGCGGGCAGACCGTCGCGGATGATCGCTTCCATCCGGCCCTGGCCATAGGCGCCGCGCGCCTGCTTGTTGGAGAGCACGTCCTTCAGCGTCACCACTTCCGAGGTGAGGTCGGTCAGGTTCTTCTGCGCGCTGTCGATCACCGCCAGCCGCTCCTGCAGCTTGCCGAGGCTTTCGGTGGTCTGGCGGACGCTCTGCTCGAGTCCCTGGCCGACCTTTTGGCCGAGGCCGTCCATCCGCTCGGCCATCAACCTTGCGAGGTCGCCCTGCCGGGTCGAGAGGATCTCGGCCATCGACTGCATCCGGCCGGCGAGCTCGGCCTGCTGCCGGTTCATCTCCGCGACCTTGTCGTCCATCTCGCGGGCGCGTTCGGCGGCCATCGCAGCCTCGATCGCGCGGCTTCTGCCGCCGCGCCAGGCCGCCAACGCCGTCATCAGCAGCAATGCGAGACTCAACCCGCCGAAGCCGAGTGCGGCCTCCGCCCAGGTCACGGGGCGTTCCAGCAAGGTGAAGGCGATCGCGTTCATGCGGGAAGCCTAGCCGATTCGGCTCGGGATGGCGAACGAAAGCGGAACGGTTTGACCGCCCGCCCACAAATGCTTATGTCCCGGGCTCAACAGCCCTTTTCTCTCGGAACCACATGCCCATTCGTCCGCTCGTCATCCTGCCCGACGCCCAGCTTCGCCTTGCCTCGAAGCCGGTCGAGGCCGTCACGCCGGAAATCAAGGCGCTGGTCGCGGACATGTTCGAGACCATGTACGACGCGCCGGGCATCGGTCTCGCCGCGATCCAGATCGGCGTGCCGCTGCGCGTCGTGACGATGGATCTGTCGAAGCCGGAGGCGAAGGAGGGCGAGGAGCCGGAACCGAGGAAGCCGCAGGTCTTCATCAACCCGGAGGTCACCTGGTTCTCGGAAGAGACCAATGTGTACGAAGAGGGCTGCCTTTCGATTCCCGAATATTACGAGGAGGTCGAGCGCCCGGCCGAGGTCAAGGTTCGCTACATGGATCTCGACGGCAAGACTCACGAGATCGCGGCGGATGGCCTGCTCGCCACCTGCCTGCAGCACGAGATCGATCATCTCAACGGTGTGCTCTTCATCGATCATCTCTCGCGGCTGAAGCGCGAGCGTGTGACCAAGAAATTCGCCAAGGCCGCCAAGCGCTCAGCGGCATAATCACTGCTGCGTCATTCCGGACGAGCCGCGAAGCGGCGCCGATCCGGAATCCATCGAAGGGCTCCGGCGTGCCGGCATGGCTTCCGGGTCTCCGCGGAGTTTATCCTTGGGCCGATCGAAGATCGGACCCGGGGGCTATGCCCGGAATGACGGGGAAGATTTTAAGGTAAGGTCGAGCGTATGAGCTTGCGCGTCATCTTCATGGGCACGCCCGATTTCGCCGTGCCGGTCCTGACCGAGATCGTCGGGCAGGGGCATGAGGTCGTCTCCTGCTACACCCGAGCTCCGGCCCAGGCCGGCCGTGGGCTGGAGCTGCGGCCCTCGCCGGTACACAGGGCAGCGGAGCGCTTCGGCATTCCGGTCTTCACGCCCGCGACCCTGAAAACGGCCGAGCAGGCCGAGCTGATCGCCTCGCATGAAGCCGATGTCGCGGTCGTCGTCGCCTATGGCATGATGCTGCCCCAGGCGATCCTCGATCTGCCGGAACTGGGTTGCCTCAACCTGCATGCCTCGCTGCTGCCGCGCTGGCGCGGCGCCGCGCCGATCCAGCGCGCCATCATAGCCGGCGACGCCGAGAGCGGCGTCTGCGTGATGAAGATGGAGGCCGGGCTCGACACAGGCCCGGTCGGCATGGTCGAGACGCTCGCCATCGGCCCCGACATGACGGCCGGCGAATTGCACGATGGGCTCAGCCGCCTCGGCGCCGACCTGATGGTGCGGGCGCTCGCGGCGCTCGGGCGCGGCGGGCTGCAGTTCACGCCGCAGCCGGAGGAGGGCGTGACCTACGCCGCCAAGATCGCCAATGCCGAGGCGAAGCTGAGCTGGAGCCGGCCGGCCCGGCAGGTGCACGACCTCGTGCGCGGCCTGTCGCCCTTTCCGGGCGCCTTCGCCGAGATCGATCTCGGCAAGGGGCCGGAGCGTCTCAAGGTGCTCCGTTCGGCGCTTGCCGGCGGCGCGGCCGAGCCCGGCACGCTGCTCGACGACGAGGGCACGGTCGCCTGCGCGGAAGGGGCGGTGAAGCTCCTTCAGGTCCAGCGCGCCGGCAAGGCGCCGATGAGCGGGGCGGAATTCCTGCGCGGCGCCCGGCTCGGGGCCGGCGACAAGCTTTGATGAAGCGGTTTTCCACGCGGTCATCCCGGGGGCCGTTTGTCCGGGCTGACGGTGCGAGGATGAATGTGCGGCAAGGAACCGAAGGCTGATGCCGCGCTACAAGCTCGTCATCGAATATGACGGCACGCCGTTCTCGGGCTGGCAGCGCCAGGCGAGCGACCCGTCCGTGCAGCAGAGCGTCGAGGAGGCGGTGGAGGCCTTTTGCGGCCATGCCGTGCGCCTGCATTGCGCCGGGCGCACCGATGCCGGCGTCCACGCCACCCATCAGGTCGCCCATGTCGATCTCGACAAGGACTGGCGCACCGATGTCGTGCGCGACGCCACCAACGCCCGGCTGAAGGCGCGGGTGCCGGTCAGCGTGCTCTGCGCCGAGATCGTGCCGGATGATTTCGATGCCCGCATCTCGGCGAAGCGCCGCTACTACATCTATCGCATCCTCGATCGGCGGGCGCCGCCGGCGCTCGACCGTGGCCGGGTCTGGCACGTCCCGGTGAAGCTCGACCACGAGGCGATGGACCGTGCCGCCAAGGCCCTGCTCGGCAAGCACGACTTCACCACCTTCCGCGCCGCCGAATGCCAGGCCAACAGCCCGATCCGGACGCTGGACCGGCTCGACGTCCGGCGCGAGGGCAGCGAGATCGTAGTCTACGCCCATGCCCGCTCCTTCCTGCATCATCAGATCCGCTCCATCGTCGGCAGCCTGAAGATGGTCGGCGCCGGGCGCTGGCCGGAGGGGAAGATGGGTGCGGTACTGGCGGCGCGCGATCGTTCGCAATGTGCGGCGCTGGCGCCGTCCTGCGGGCTCTATCTGGCCGGGGTGGACTACTGATGTCTTCGCCGGCAGCCCGGCTCGACCCGAGCATCTCGTGACGTCGAGGCTCGGATCGCTCACGCGGCATGAGGCTCTCGGGTCGGGGCCGAGAACCACGTCGCGGCCTTAGATCAGGCCGAAGGCCCGGACCACCCCGTAATCCAGCACCACGCTGGCGATGACCAGCGGCAGCGCGATGCCGTTGCCGGCGCCGAAGGCGGCGCGCGCCACGCAATAGCGCAGCCTGAGCACGATCGCGGCGAAGAAGGCCGATTGCACCAGCGCGAGCGTGGCGGGCGCCCAGCCGACAGCGTAGACCGCGGCCGGCACGGCCATCAGGCTGGCGGAGACGATGCCGGCCCAGTTCCAGGCGATCACGAAGCTGGTAAAGCGCGGTGCCTGCGCCAGCTCCGGCCGGATCAGGATCAGGAAGGCCGGCACGACCAGGATGGCCAGCGACAGCGCCCCGACGACGGCAAGCGCGAGCCCGGGCGCGCCGAACAGGCCGCCGGCATTGCTGAGCCCGGTCGCCAGCCGCATGGCCGCGAGCATCGCAACCGTCGCGGGCAGCATCAGCGCGAAGGCGAGAAAGGAGCGCCAGAAGCCGTCACGGCTGAGATCGAGCTCGGGGAGCGCATCCGCGCCCTTCGTCATCAGGCGCCAGGAGCCGCGCAGCGAACGCGCGACGTCATCGGCATCGAGCCTCATCGCGAACCTCATCATGTGGTCTTAGACTTTCGTCTAAGCCAATAATGAGGCGCTTTGCCGGCAGGTCAAGCCTTATGTTGCGTTGCAAAATAAGTGGCGAGCAGCCGATGCGTGATCCGCTCGAGAGCGACCAGGTCCGAAACAGCGACGCATTCGTCGATCTGGTGCATCGTCTTGCCGACGACACCATACTCGACCACCGGGCAATAGCTCTTGATGAAACGGGCGTCCGAGGTGCCGCCGGTCGTCGAGAGCGCCGGGCGCTTGCCGGTCTCGGCCTCGACCGCATCCGCGACCATCGCGACGAAGGGGCCGGGCTCGGTCAGGAAGGCGACCGAATTCGTCGGCCGGAAGGTCACCGCGAAGCGCACCGTATTGCCGGCCGCCTCGCGCAAACGGTGCTCGATCTCGTTGGCGAGCGTCTCCGGCGTCCAGGTATCGTTGAAGCGGATGTTGAAGACGGCCTTCGCCTGTGCCGGGATGATGTTCGTCGCGGGATTGCCGACATCGAGCGTCGTCACCTCGAGATTGCTCGGGTCGAAATGCTGGGTGCCCTGGTCGAGCGGCGTCGCATCGAGCGCCGCCAGCAGGCGGACCATGCCGCGGATCGGATTATCGGCGAGATGCGGATAGCCGACATGGCCCTGGATGCCACTCACCGTCAGCTCGCCGGTCAGCGAGCCGCGCCGGCCGATCTTGATCATGTCGCTCATCGCGGCCGGATTGGTCGGCTCGCCGAGGAGGCAGTGGTCGAAGCGCTCGCCGCGTCCATGCGCCCATTCGAGCAGCTTGACCGTGCCGTTGACCGCCGGTCCCTCCTCGTCGCCGGTGACGAGGAAGGCGATCGAGCCCGGCGCGTCCGGATTCTCGCGCCGATAGCGGATCGCGGCCGCGACCATGGCGGCGAGCCCGCCCTTCATGTCGCAGGCGCCGCGCCCGTAGAGGACGCCGTCCTGGATCTCCGCTCCGAAGGGCGCGCGGCTCCAGGCGGCCTCGTCGCCGACCGGCACGACATCGGTATGCCCGGCGATGACGAAGACCGGGGCCTCGCTGCCGATCCGCGCGTAGAAATTCTCGATATCCGGCATGCCCGGCTCGCTGAAGACCGGGCGATGCACGCCATAGCCTTCCGCCGACAGGACCGCGGCGAGCAGCGAGAGCGCGCCGCCTTCGGCCGGCGTCACGGAGGGGCAGCGCACCAGCGCCTGCGTCAGCGCGACCGGATCGGTGGGATCGAAATCGAGCGAGGGAAGGGCGGCTGTGGAGTCGGCGGTCATTCCGCCGCTTTAGCACCCAGCACGACAGTCGCAAGCCCGGTTTCGTCCTGATGCGCGGAAGGCATCAGGCCGAGATCGATGAAGGCGACGACCCAGGCGATGGTGCCGATCGCTTCCAGCGATGGCCGCCAGCCGAACGGAACATGAGGAAGCATCAGCTCCGGCATGACGATTGCGCAGATCAGCAGGATGCCGAACAGGGAAGAGCCGCCGCGATCCTTGGCGCGCTTGGCGGCCAGCGCACACCAGGGAAACAGGGCGAAGGACTTGGCGAAGGCGATGATGGCCGCCGCCGTGGCGGGAGCGGCCAGTTGCGGCGCGAGCCGCTGGATCACGAACAGCGAGAGCGCCACCGCCGCGGTGCCGAACCAGAAGGCCCGCAGGCCGATGCGGCCGTCGAGATCGGTGAAGAGGCGGATCAGGGGCATGTGTCGGGCTCCGTTGCCCTCTTGTCGCATGCTTGCGCCGCGGAATGAAGCTTATGGTGAATAAAAGGTTAACACCGGCCCAAATCCTTGTTCGGCCTCAGAAAAGGCTTGAACGGGGCGAGGCGGGCGGCTAGCTGCGGAAAGATATCGCGCAGGATCCGGGAGCGTCGTTCCCAGGCCGTCCTGCCGAATCGAGCGTGCGTTGACGTGCCGGCCGCCGCTGCCGGACGAGTGAGGTTGCGAGCATGACCATCCGTTTCCATCGCGGCGACCTGCCGGACGGCTACGACGCCGGTGCGAGCATCGCGATCGACACCGAGACGCTCGGCCTCAACCCGCATCGCGACCGGCTCTGCGTCGTGCAGCTTTCGCGTGGCGACGGCACCGCCGATGTCGTACAGATCCCGAAGAATCCGGGGCGGCCGAAGAATCTGGTCCGCCTGCTGGAGGATCCGGCGGTGCTGAAGCTCTTCCACTTCGCCCGTTTCGACGTTGCCGTGCTGCGTCACGCCTTCGGCGTGGTCACCACCCCGGTCTACTGCACCAAGATCGCCTCGAAGCTGACCCGCACCTATACCGACCGTCACGGGCTGAAGGATCTCGTGCGCGAGTTGCTCGGGGTCGAATTGTCGAAGCAGCAGCAATCCTCCGACTGGGGGGCGGATACGTTGAGCGAAGCCCAGCTCGCCTATGCGGCCTCCGATGTGCTGCATCTCCACGCGCTGCATCAGAAGCTCGACGCGATGCTGGCGCGGGAAGGGCGCGCTGACCTCGCGAAAGCGTGTTTCGACTTCCTGCCCTACCGTGCCGAGCTTGATCTCGCCGGCTGGGCGGAGACGGACATCTTCGCTCACACTTGACAATTTCTAAGGCTTTCTGCGTCAGTCTGCGCGCGAGCGGGGGTCTTGTCCCGCTCCTTCCGACAGGGCGGGCAGCGCGGGGGCGCGATGCAGTTCGTCCGGCGACACGAAAAAGCCGTGAGCGACTGCCATTGCGCGGGGCATGACTGTGGCAATGACCTTCAATAACCCGACGGGCGGGCTGTCGGCACATATGCTGCGCCGGCAGCGGGCCTTCAGCGCCGCGCAGCGGCACACCCGCCTCGTCCGCCTGCTGCGCCGCGCCATCCCGGTCGTGGCCGTCGTCTCGGTGCTCGGGCTGGTGATCGTGCCTTTCCTCAACCCGCTGGGTGGCAAGCTCGCGAATGTCTCGATCGGCGCGGTCGGCATCACCGGCGGCAAGGTCCGGATGGAGACGCCGAAGCTCTCCGGCTATCGCAAGGACAACCGGCCTTATCAGGTCACCGCGGAGAACGCCTTCCAGGAGATCAAGAATCCGACGCAGGTCGAGCTGCAGGCGGTTATCGCCCGCATCCAGATGGAGCGCGAGGGCTGGGTCACGGTGAATGCGAAGACCGGGCTGTTCGACACGCAGAAGGAGAAGCTCAAGCTCATCGACGACGTCAAGATCCGCACCGAAAGCGGCCATGACATGAGCATGAGAACCGCCGATGTCGACTTCAAGGCCGGAACGGTCGCCTCGAGAGAGCCGGTGACCGTCCATATGGATCAGACGACGGTTGACGCGAACACGCTCGACGTGAAGAACAACGGAGAGCTGATCGCCTTCGAAGGACGGGTCCGCGTGCTGATCAAGAATGCTCCCGCCGGGACGATCGCCGGGCCGGAGCGAGCGGGCAGCACGCCGATGCCGGAATTGTTGAAGGCGAATCGGACGGCTCCCGCAGACTCTGCGGCTCCGTAAGGCAACGAAAAGAGGCAGTGATATGAGAGCGCCGGCGCAGACGTTCCGTTTCATGCGTGCCGGCCGGGTCGCCACGCTGCTGGCGGTGACCGGCCTCGCGCTTCTGGCGACCCAGCAGGATGGCTTTGCCCAGGCCCAGCCCAAGCAGAGGGGAGGCAATGCCTCGTCCCCGCTCGGCGGCCTCGGCGGCGACAGCAAGGAGCCGATCAAGATCGACGCCGACAAGCTTGATGTGCTCGACAAGGAGAACAAGGCGGTCTTCACCGGCAATGTCGTTGCCGTGCAGGGCGAGACCACCGTGCGCTGCACCGTGATGACCGTGCTCTATGAAGGGCGCGGCGGGCAGGGCGCTGCTGCCGCCAAGGGGGCCACCCCGGCGCCGGCACAGACGCCGGCCGCGGCCGGCGGCAAGGATCCGGCCAATGACAGCTCGATCAAGCGCATCCTCTGCAAAGGGCCGGTCACCGTTGTCTCGAAGACGCAGGCCGCCACCTCCGACAATGCCGAATTCGACCGCGCCAACAATCTGGTGATCATGACCGGCAATGTCGCGCTGAACGACGGGCCGAACATCACCCGCGGCGAGAAGCTGACCTACAATACCGTCACTGGCGTCGCCAATGTCGAGACCAACAAGGGTGGGCGCGTGCAGGGCTTCTTCGTGCCGAACTCGGCCGACGCCAACAAGACCGACGCGGCCAAGCCGGGCGCCAAGCCCGCCGCCGGTGCGGCCGCCAAGCCTCCCACCAACTGATCCGGCTGCCTCGTGACCGTTTCCGACGCCCGTCCCGCCGCCGCTCCGGCGCGTAAATCCACCCGTCCGCGCAGCGGTGGCGCGATGGCGCGGCTGCGCGGCCTGTTCGGCGGCCGTTCGCAGGAGCGGCAGGACCGTCCCGGCCTGATCGCGGCCGCGATCGGCGGCCCGGGCATCCTCGCCGTCAGCGGCCTGCGCAAGACCTATGGCGGGCGCACCGTCGTCAGCGATGCCAGCCTCTATCTGCGCCAGGGCGAGGCGGTCGGCCTGCTCGGCCCCAACGGCGCCGGCAAGACCACGATCTTCTACATGATCACCGGGCTGGTCGGGGCCGATCTCGGCGTCATCTCGCTCGAAGGCAACGACATCACTGCCCTGCCGATGTATCAGCGCGCCCGTCTCGGCATCGGCTACCTGCCGCAGGAAGCCTCGATCTTCCGGGGGCTCTCCGTGGAGAACAACATCCGGGCGGTGCTGGAGGTGGTCGAGCCCGACCGCAAGGCGCGTGAGCGCCAGCTCGACCAGCTCCTCGACGAGTTCAGCATCGCGCGCCTGCGCAAGGCGCCCTCGATCGCGCTTTCGGGCGGCGAGCGTCGCCGCTGCGAGATCGCCCGCGCGCTGGCCGGCAAGCCCTCCTTCATCCTGCTCGACGAGCCCTTCGCGGGTATCGACCCGATCGCGGTCGGCGACATCCAGGCGCTGGTGCGGCAATTGACCGATCGCGGCATCGGCGTGCTGATCACCGATCACAATGTCCGCGAGACGCTCGGGCTGGTCGACCGCGCCTATATCATCCACACCGGCCGCGTGCTCACCGAAGGCTCGCCGGCTGAGATCATTGCCAATCCCGATGTCCGCCGTGTCTATCTCGGCGAGGATTTCCGCCTCTGAGCGGTGCCGTCTTGTTCGCGATTGCGGAATAATGCTGCGCCGCATTAACCGGCTTGCCCGTTTCGTCGGCAAGGCCTTTGACGTCGGCGTGATCGGGCGCTAGGGTCTTTCTCGAAAGCAAGAAGCGTGCCGCTGGCGCGCCGTCGCAGAAGGGCCTTTCGCGCATGGCGATGATGCCGCGCATGGAATTGCGCCAGGGACAATCCCTGGTGATGACGCCGCAGCTTCTGCAGGCGATCAAGCTTCTCCAGCTTTCGCATCTCGAACTCCAGAATTTCGTCGAGGGCGAGCTGGAGCGCAATCCGCTGCTGGAACGCGACGACGGGGCGGATGTGCCGGCGGAGGCGAATGGCGCCGAGGGGGCGCTCGCTGCGGATGCCGAGAGCTTCGCGCGGGCGGAGAGCCTGAACACGCTGGAGGGCATGGAAGGGCGGCTCGGCACCAGTCTCGACAACGTCTTCCAGGGCGAGCAGCCGAGCCTGGCGCGCAGCGAAGCCAGCGGCGCCGACAGCCTGCCGATCGTCGGCGGCAGCTACGGCTCCTCCGGTGGTTCCTTCGAGGATGGTCCCGACGGCTTCGAAAGCAGCCTGACGGCCGAATTGTCCCTGCACGACCATCTGAGCGCCCAGCTCGACCTCGCCGTCGATGCTCCGGCCGAGCGGATCATCGGCCGCCATCTCATCGATGCGGTCGACGATAGCGGCTATCTGACCGAGCCGGTCGCGGAGATCGCGGAACGCCTCGGGGTTGGCGTCGAGCGGGTGGAAGCCGTGCTGCGCATCGTCCAGAGCTTCGACCCGTCCGGCGTGGCGGCGCGCGACGTCGCGGAGTGCCTGGCGATCCAGCTACGCGACCGCGACCGCTTCGACCCCGCCATGCAGATGCTGGTCGCCAATCTCCACCTCGTGGCCAAGCGCGATTTCGCGGCGCTGAAGCGGATCTGCGGCGTCGATGATGAGGATGTCGCCGACATGGTCGCGGAGATCCGGAGGCTCGATCCCAAGCCCGGCCGCGGCTTCGGCGGCTCGGCGGCGGAGACGGTCGTGCCGGATGTCTTCATCCGCGCCGCGCCGGACGGCTCCTGGCTCGTCGATCTCAACCCGGAGACCCTGCCGCGCCTGCTGGTCAACCAGACCTATCACGCGCGCGTCTCGAAGTCGGCGCGCAGCGACCAGGATCGCGCCTTCATCGCGGAATGCCTGCAGACCGCCAATTGGCTGACCCGCTCGCTCGAGCAGCGGGCCCGCACGATCCTGAAGGTCGCCAGCGAGATCGTCCGCCAGCAGGATGGCTTCTTCGCCCATGGCGTCGAGCATCTGCGCCCGCTCAACCTCAAGACGGTCGCGGACGCCATCGGCATGCACGAATCGACTGTCTCGCGCGTCACCTCGAACAAGTACCTGACCTGCTCGCGCGGCGTCTTCGAGATGAAGTATTTCTTCTCCGCCGCGATCGCCGCGACGGGCTATGGCGAGGCGCATTCGGCCGAGGCGGTCCGCTTCCGCATCAAGCAGATGATCGACGAGGAAAGCCCCTCCGCGGTGCTCTCGGACGACGCCATCGTCGCCAGGCTCAAGGACGGCGGCATCGACATCGCCCGGCGCACCGTCGCGAAATACCGCGAATCGCTCAGAATCCCTTCCTCGATGGAGCGCCGCCGGGAAAAGGTCGCGATGGCGCTGGGAGGCCGTTGAGCGATTTTGTTCCAAAGCCTTGCGGCATGTGCGCCATGCGGGGCTTCGCTCATTGACATCCCGGACTCGCAGTCCTTAGCTCCTCTGGATGGTCGAACACTGGCCATGGCTAACAAGGGGAAGCACTCCATGAGCCTGCGAATCTCCGGCAAGAATCTCGATGTCGGCGAGGCCCTGCGCGGCCAGGCCGAGGTGCGGGTCGCTGCGGCCGTCAGCAAATATTACGAGGGCGGCTATCAAGGGCATGTCACCGTCGACAAGGACGGTACGGCCTTTCGCACCGACACGGTCATTCACCTCTCCTCCGGGATCACGCTGGAAGCCTCCGCCACCGCCCATGATGCCTATGCCAGCCTCGACAAGATGGCCGAGCGCATCGAGAAGCGGCTGCGACGCTACAAGCGCCGGCTGAAGGACCGTACCGCCGCCAATGGCCGCGATGCCGGGATCGAAATCCCCAGCTATGTGATCGCGGCGCCGGACGACGATGTCGAGGAGATCAGCGGCGATGCGGGGGCCGACAACCCGGTTATCGTTGCGGAATCGACCAAATCCCTGCTCAGCCTGACCGTGGGCGATGCGGTGGCGGAGCTCGACCTCACCGGCGCGCCGGTCATCGTCTTCCGCCATGCTGGCAATGGTCGCATGAACATCGTATATCGCCGCCGCGACGGTAACATCGGCTGGATCGACCCGCCGGCATCGTTGTCCTGAGGCCGGCGGAATAATCGCACCGGTCGTCGAACCCCGACCCAGGCCGACGCGTTCAAGAGCGGCACGGGACATGCATGGACGGGCGAATGACGCTGACCGATCTCCTGAGCCCCGCCGCGGTGATTTCGCCGCTGCGGGCCAACGGCAAGAAGCAGGCGCTGCAGGAGCTTGCCCAGCACGCCGCGACGCTGACCGGCCTGCCCGAGCGGGAACTCTTCGAGGCCCTGCTCCAACGCGAGCGCCTCGGCTCCACCGGCATCGGTGACGGCATCGCGATTCCCCATGGTCGCATGGCGGGAATCGACCGCCTGGTCGGCCTGTTCGCGCGAGCGGACAAGCCGATCGACTTCGAGGCCCTCGACGGTCAGCCGGTCGACATCATCTTCGTCCTGATCGCGCCCGAAGGGGCCGGCGCCGACCATCTCAAGGCGCTGGCGCGCGTTGCCCGCGTGCTGCGCAACCAGTCGGTTCTGGAGCAGGTCCGCAAGATCCGCGATCCCGCGGCGATCTACGCCGTGCTGGCCGAGTCGGCCGCTCAGGCGGCTTGAACAGCGCGCCCAGTCTAGAGTTGCTAAAGACTGCTTGGACGCGAACGCCCGAGCCGCTATGACGCCGGCCAGACCGGCGTCGCGCCAGCCCTGAGTCACGCGCGCGGCGCATCCTGCTTCGGAGCCGCTGGCCATGGCCTATACGCATGTCGATCTCTTTCCGCTCGGCGAAGACGAGACGCCTTACCGCAAGCTCGGCAGCGAGGGCGTCAGTGTCGAGAAGATCGGTGACCGTGAGGTGCTCAGCGTCTCGCGCGAGGCGATCCGCCAGCTCTCCGAGCAGGCCTTCATCGACATCAACCATCTGCTGCGCCCCGGCCATCTCGCCCAGCTCGGCAAGATCCTCGACGACCCCGAGGCGACCTCGAACGACAAGTTCGTCGCCTATGACCTTCTGAAGAACGCCAATATCGCCGCCGGCGGCGTGCTGCCGATGTGCCAGGACACCGGCACGGCCATCATCATGGGCAAGAAGGGCCGCAAGGTCTGGACCGATGGCGACGACGAGGCCGCGCTGGGCGAGGGCGTCGCGGACGCCTATTTCAAGCGCAACCTGCGCTATTCGCAGCTCGCGCCGCTCTCGATGTTCGAGGAGAAGAACACTGCGACCAACCTGCCGGCGCAGATCGACATCTACGCCGAGGGCGAGGATGCCTACAAATTCCTCTTCGTCTGCAAGGGCGGCGGCTCGGCCAACAAGACCTTCCTCTACCAGGCGACGCCTTCGCTCCTGACCAAGGACCGCATGATGGCGTTCCTGAAGGAGAAGATCCTGACGCTCGGCACCGCGGCCTGCCCGCCCTATCATCTCGCCATCGTCATCGGCGGCACCTCGGCCGAGCAGAACCTCAAGACGGTGAAGCTCGCCTCGACCAAATATCTCGACGCGCTGCCGACCAAGGGTTCGCCCTCGGGCCATGCCTTCCGCGACCTCGAGATGGAGGAAGAGGTCCATAAGATGACGCAGGCGCTCGGCGTCGGCGCACAGTTCGGCGGCAAGTATTTCTGCCATGACGTCCGCGTCATCCGCCTGCCGCGCCACGGTGCCTCGCTGCCGATCGGGCTCGGCGTCTCCTGCTCGGCCGACCGCCAGGCCAAGGGCAAGATCACCAAGGACGGCATCTTCCTGGAAGCTCTGGAGACCGATCCCTCGAAATACCTGCCGGATATCGACGAAGCCGCGCTCGGCGGCGATGTCGTCAGGATCGATCTCAACCAGCCGATGAGCGAGATCCTCGCCACGCTGTCGAAGCACCCGGTCAAGACGCGCCTGTCGCTGACCGGCACCATCGTCGTCGCCCGCGACCTCGCCCATGCCAAGATCCGCGAGCGGCTGGAGCGCGGCGAGGGCATGCCCGACTATTTCAAGAACCACCCGGTCTATTACGCCGGCCCGGCCAAGACGCCCGAAGGCTTCGCCTCCGGCTCCTTCGGCCCGACCACGGCCGGCCGCATGGATTCCTTCGTCGACCAGTTCCAGTCCTTCGGCGGTTCGATGGTGATGCTCGCCAAGGGCAACCGCTCGGCGGCGGTGCGCGAGGCCTGCAAGGCCCATGGCGGCTTCTATCTCGGCTCGATCGGCGGCCCGGCCGCGCGTCTCGCGAAGGACTGCATCCGCAAGGTCGAGGTGCTCGAATATCCCGAGCTCGGCATGGAAGCCGTCTGGCGGATCAAGGTCGAGGATTTCCCGGCCTTCATCGTCATCGACGACAAGGGCAACGACTTCTTCAAGGAGCTGAACCTCGGATGAGGCTTTCGCTTTCGCTCGCCTTGGCGTTGCTGCTGGCCGGTCCCGCCTTGGCCCAGCAGCCGCGCCCCGCGACCTGCTCGCGCGACCTGTTCCAGAACGAGGCCGGCTTCCGTCAGCAGCAGACCCGGCTCGCCGCCGTGGCCAGTGCGGACCCGGCGACCCAGTGCCGGGCCTATCGCGAGCATGTCGTCTATCTGCAGAAGTCGCGGGCCATCTTCGCCACCTGCCAGGGTGGCGCCGAGCGCGAGCGCAATATCGCGGAGATGGATTCCGAGCTGGTCAACTACCGCGCCCTCATCGCCAATCGCTGCGGCGGGCGGTGAGGCCTGCGCGTCATTGCGAGAAGCGCAGCGACGAAGCAATCCAGGGGAACTGGGAAGTTCAACCCAGTCTTCCTGGATTGCTTCGCTGCGCTCGCAATGACGTCATGACGTGGTAGGAACCTTCCCGAATGATCGAAAGGCTTCCCATGACCGACCAGCCGCCGCTCCAGATCGCCGTCCTGCAAGTGACGCCGTTCCAGCAGAATTGCTCGATCGTCTGGGACACGAAGACGAAGCAGGCCGCCATCGTCGATCCGGGCGGCGACGTGCCGCGTCTCAAGGAGGCGGTGAAGGAGCTCGGCGTGACGCCGGTCGCGATCTGGCTCACCCATGGCCATCTCGACCATGCCGGCGGCGCGACGGAGCTGGCCGAGGCGTTGTCGGTCCCGATCGTCGGTCCGCATGAGGGTGACAAGTTCCTGCTCGACGGCTTGCCCGAGCAGGGGCTGCGCTTCGACATTCTGGACATGAAGGCGGTCGTGCCGACGCGCTGGCTGAAGGATGGCGACACGGTTTCGCTGGGCGATCTGACCTTCGAGGTCGCGCATGTGCCGGGCCATTCGCCCGGCCATGTCACCTTCTTCCAGAAAGACCTGCGCTTCCTGCTGGCGGGCGACACGGTCTTTGCCGGCTCGGTTGGCCGCACCGATTTCCCTTATGGCGATCACACGGCGCTGATTGCCGGCATCAAGACGAAGCTCCTGCCGCTCGGTGACGACGTGCAGTTCCTGCCCGGCCACGGCCCGGCCAGCACGCTGGGCGAGGAGCGCCGGAACAATCCGTTCTTGCAGGGGTGAAAGACCGCGACGTGGATGCTCGCCCTTGTGGCAAGCGTCGACGTCCTGGACATGGCCTTTGACGAAGGAAGACGTGGCTGGTCGGCACAAGCCAGACCATGACGGAGCATTTCCCGAAGGAAACCGGACCCTGGAAACGAAAAGACCCGCAGCGGATATCCGCTACGGGCCTCGGAATGAACCAACGGCCATGTCCTGAACGGGTGCGCGTACATCCGGCGTCAAACGTTCGGCCCATGGCCGTCTTCACCGACAATGGAAAGCAGCAGAGCCGCCTTCAACACCGTCGTGATCCCTATATGGGAGGCTAACAAGGCTATTTCAAGGCCACTCGCAAAAGATGCGATCAGGCCTCGAATACACCCTTCAGGAAGTCCTGCTTGCCGATCTGGAAGCCGTTCTGCCGCAGGATGTCGTAGGCGGTCGTGGCGTGGAAATAGAAATTCGGGATGGCGAAGCAGGAGAGATAGGCCACGCCGGTCATCGTCGCCGTCGCGGAGGGGCCGCGCGGGAAGGTGACTTCGCGGGTGAGGCCTGCATCGAGCGCCGCGCCGTCGGCCGCATTGATGAAGGCCAGCGTCTTGGCGATGCGCTCCTTCAGCTCCGGGAAGCTCTTTTCCTCATCGGGGAAGCGCGGGTTTTCGCCGCCCGAAAGGCGCGCGACGGCGTTCTTGGCGAAATCGCAGCAGAGCTGGATCTGGCGGGTGAAGGCCAGCATGTCCGGCGCGAGCCGGGCGCTCAGCAGCACCTCCGGCTGGATCTTGCGGCTCTCGGCCTGTTCCACGGCCTTGTCGAGAATGGCGTCGAGCGCCTTGAGCGTCTGCACGAAGCCGGAAAGGGCGGCGGCCTGGACTGTGAGCGGCATGGATATCCTCGGGAAACGACAACGGGCCCGGAAAGGGCCCGCTGCGTAAAGCTATAGAGCAGAATTTTCCCCGGCGCTCTGCGCCAGCAGGTCAATCCTTCGCGCGCTCGACATAGGAGCCGTCGGCCGTCATCACGACGACGCGGGTGCCGACGCCGACATGCGGCGGCACGGCGCTGCGCACGCCGTTGGAGAGGATCGCCGGCTTGTAGGAGGAGGAGGCCGTCTGGCCCTTGGTCACCGGCTCGGTCTCGACGACTTCGAGCGTGACGCGCTGCGGCAGTTCGATCGCCACCGCCTTGTCCTCGAACACCGAGAGCGAGACCTTCATATTCTCCTGGAGATAGGGAGCGGCATCGCCGACGACGTCCTTGTCGACATGGATCTGGTCGTAGGTCTCCGGGTTCATGAAGACGTACTGCTCGCCATCCTGGTAGAGATAGGTGAAGTCGCGGTCCTCGACATAGGCGCGCTCGACCTGCTCGGTCGTCTTGTAGCGCTGCGTCATCTTCACGCCGTCGGCGATGCGGCGCATGTCGATCTGCGTCGTCGGGGTGCCCTTGCCGGGGAAGAAGCTCTCGGCCGAAATGACGGTGCAGAGATGCCCGTCGAGCTCGAGGACGTTGCCCTTGCGGACGGAAGAGGCGATGACCTTGACCACGTGAATGTCCTTCTGGTGCGCGGCGCGCCCGCGCGAATCCTAAAGTTCAGAGCCTTGCGCTTGCGAAAAACCGGTTCCCACTTTTTCGCGCAATGCTCTATGCGAATTCAATTGCCGCGCAACTACCGCATTCGCGCGCGAAACGAAAGCTTTCCGACGGTTCCGACGCGAGATTCGATGAGTTCGTCCCCCACGCCATTCTGGCGGCCCGACATCCATGCCGACCGCCGGCCGGCGCTTCTGGCGCGCGGGCGGATCAAGACGGCGCTGCGGCGCTGGTTCGAGGCTCGCGATTTCGTCGAGGTCGAGGCGGCGATCCTGCAGCTTTCGCCCGGCAACGAGACGCATCTCCACGGCTTCGGTACGACGCTGATCGACAACGCCGCTGAGCTGCATCCCTACTACCTGCACACCTCGCCGGAATTCGCGGCCAAGAAGCTGCTCGCGGCCGGCGAGACACGCATCTTCGATTTCGCCCGCGTCTTCCGCAACCGCGAGCGCACGGCGCTGCACCATCCCGAATTCACCATGCTGGAATGGTATCGCGCCGGCGAGGATTACGACGCCCTGATGCGGGACTGCGCGGCGCTGATGGCCGAGGCCGCCCGTGTCGCCGGCACCACCCAGCTGCGCTGGCGCGATGCGGAGGCCGATCCTTTCGCCGAGCCCGAGCGATTGACGCTGCACGACGCCTTCGCCCGCCATGCCGGCATCGACCTGCTCGCGACCGTCTCGCCCGCTGGCGTGACCGACCGCGCTGCGCTTGCCGCGCAGGCCATCGCGGCAGGCATTCGCTTGGCCGATGACGATAGCTGGTCCGACATCTTCAGCCGCGTGCTCTCCGAGCGTATCGAACCGCATCTCGGCCGCGGCCACGCCACGATGCTTTGCGAATATCCGATCAGCGAAGCCGCGCTCGCCCGGCCCAAGCCCGGCGATCCGCGCGTGGCCGAGCGTTTCGAGCTCTATGCCTGCGGCGTCGAGCTCGCCAATGCCTTCGGCGAGCTCACCGACCCGGAAGAGCAGCGCCGCCGTTTCGAGGCCGACATGGACGAGAAGGAGCGCATCTATGGCGAGCGCTACCCTGTCGACGACGATTTCCTGGAGGCGCTTTCGCTGATGCCGGCCGCATCCGGCATCGCGCTCGGCTTCGACCGGCTCGTCATGCTTTGCGTCGGCGCACGCCGGATCGAGGACGTGCTCTGGACGCCGGTCGCGGAACCGGGCAGGGGAGGCGCATGACCGTTCACCTGCCCCCTGGCGGCCAGCCGCTGCGCAGCATTGACGCGCTCGTCGAGGCCGGGCTTGCCGCGCCCGCGCGCCGTGAAGCCCTGCAGAAGGTGGCGGAGCGCTATGCCGTTTCGGTGACGCCAGCCGTCGCCGGGCTGATCGATCCCACTGACCCGGCCGATCCGATTGCGCGCCAGTTCATTCCCGATGCCGCCGAACTCACGACGCTGCCGCAGGAACTGGCCGATCCGATCGGCGACGACGCCCATTCGCCGGTCGAAGGCGTGGTGCATCGCTATCCCGACCGCGCCTTGCTCAAGCTCGTCCATGCCTGTCCGGTCTATTGCCGCTTCTGCTTCCGGCGCGAAATGGTCGGCCCCGGCGGTGACGCGCTGACCGGCGCCAAGCTCGACGCAGCGCTCGCCTATCTCGCCTCCCATCCCGAGATCTGGGAGGTGATCATGACCGGCGGCGATCCCTTCATCCTCTCCGCCCGCCGCATCCGCGAGGTGGCGAAACGCCTCGCCGCGATCCCGCATATCAAGGTCGCGCGCTGGCATACCCGCGTGCCCGTCGTCGATCCCGGCCGGATCACGCCGGACTATGCGAGGGCGCTGCGCATCTCTGGCAAGGCGAGCTATATCGCCATCCACGCCAACCATCCGCGCGAGTTCACGGACGACGCCCGCGCGGCCATCGCGACGCTGGCCGATGCCGGCCATGTGCTGCTCAGCCAGTCCGTGCTGCTCAAGGGCGTCAATGCCGATGTCGAGACGCTGGGTGCGCTGATGCGCGCCTTCGTCGAGAATCGGATCAAGCCCTATTACCTGCACCATCCCGACCTCGCGCCGGGCACCTCGCATTTCCGCCTGACGCTGGAGGAGGGGCAGGCGCTGGTCAAAAGCCTGCGCGGCCATCTTTCAGGGCTGTGCCAGCCGACCTATATCCTCGACATTCCCGGCGGCGCCGGCAAGATTCCGGTCGGTCCCGCCTTCCTTTCCGGCTGCGAGACGCCCGGTGTGGAGGCCATCGCCGAAGACCGACAGGGTGGGCGGCATCTCTATCCGCCCGTCTGATACGAAGGATATCGACATGCAGGACAAGCTGCCGCTCGCGATCGTCTCCGACATCGCCTGCCCCTGGTGCTTCATCGGCAAGACGCGGCTGGAAACGGCGCTCGCCCAGTTCGGCCTGAACGAGCGCTTCGCCATCACCTGGCTGCCCTATGAGCTCAACCCGGAGATGCCAGAGGCGGGCATGGACCGCACGCAGTATCTCGACACCAAGTTCGGCCCGGGCAAGCGCCGGGAGATCGAGCTTCGGCTGTCGGAGGCGGCGCTGGAGAGCGGCGTCACCTTCAACTGGGCGAAGGTGACGAAGAGCGTCAACACGCGCATGGCCCATATGCTGGTGGCGGCCGCCTCCACCGTCCAGCGCGGCGGCGACATGACGGCGGCCTTGTTCAAGGCCTATTGGCAGGAGGGGCGCGACATCGGCGATCTCGAGACGCTGGTCCAGATCGCCGTCGAGCAGGGCTTCGATGAGCAGGCCGCGCGCGACGAACTCGCCAATGACGAATTGCGCGAGACCGTGATCGGGCTTGAGAACCACGCCCGCGAGGTCGGCGTCACCGGCGTGCCGTTCTTCATCGTCGACGGCAAGCTCGCCGTCTCCGGCGCGCAGCCGCCGGATGTCTGGGCGCAGGTCTTCCAGCAGGTGCTGGCCGCGCAGCAGCAGCCGGAGATGCCGGAGTTCTGAAGCGCTCCGGCGGCCGGTTCCGGCCTATCGTTTTCGGGTGGCGCCGTTCAGGGCCGCGGCTGCGCCGATGAGCGCCTTGAAGGCGCCTTCGTCGAGCGTCTCGCTCTCGTGGATATCGATCGCGCGCCTGACATTGCCGTCGAGGCTGGAGTTGAACAGGCCGGCGGGATCGTCGAGCGAAGCGCCTTTCGCGAAGGTGAGCTTCACGACGGTCTTGTAGGTCTCGCCGGTGCAGAGGATTCCGTCCCGGGACCAGACCGGGACGCCACGCCATTTCCACTCCTCGGCGACATCCGGAACCGCCTCCTTGATGAGCTTGCGGATGCGGGCCAGCGTCCGGCCGCGCCAATCGTCCAGCTCCGCGATCCGTGCGTCGATCAGCTCGGATGGGGATGCACCGGTATCGGCCTTGCTCATGATGCGCCGCCTTTCCCTTCGTTCTTCGCCTGCGCTCGATGCCTGTCGAAGGTCCATAACAGTTTCTAGCGGCCGAACTGAGCCGTCAGGTGGATCAGCGCCGGGGCACCCAGCGCGACGCCCGAGAGAAAGAGCAGCGCGAAGACGATCTGCCTCATGGCGCGCTGCGACAGCGGCGGCGGGTAGCGCCGTGCCAGATGGGTGGCCATCATCACGACGGGGACGGCGATCAGGCCGGTGAGCGTCGAGGCTGACGGAACCTGGCCCGAGGCGGCGACCATTCCGGTGCGGACCGTGGCATTGAGCGCGAAGATGGTGACGAGGGTTTCCCGGATCGTCGCGAGCGCCAGCGGCTGCCTGTAGAGGTGGTAGACCAGCGGCGGCCCCGAGGTCGAGAACATGCCGCCCATCAACCCGGCGACGCCGCCGAAGAACAGAAAGCCGAAACGGCCGGATTCGCGCTGGAGCGGCTGAGGCTTGCGTGCGAGCTGGAGGCTCGAGACGATGATGGTGAGGCCCAGCGCCACCCGCAGGACATCGGCGCGGCTATCCGCCAGCCAGATCAGCAGCTCATAGCCGAGGACGAGGCAGGGCAGGCTCGCAAGCGTGACCAGCCCGAATGTCCGCCAGGCGACGTCGCGCCAGCCTTTCAGCAGCATCTGGCAGGCATTGACCAGGGTCAGCACGCTGACGAGCATGGCCGCATCGGGCAGGGACAGCAGGCCCGTCAGGCCGACCCCGCCCATGGTGATGAGCCCGAAGGCGAAGCCCGTCAGCGTCTGGGCATAGGCCGCGACGCCCGTCAGCAGCAGGAAGCCGGTCAGCGCGGTCCATGACATCGTGAGGCGGCCTCCGGAAGAACGGAGAACGACGCCTAGAGGATCGGCCCGTTTTGGGGAATATTGTTTTCGGAAAAGCACCAATGCGTAGGAGATTGTTCTGTGAGGCGTCGCGGTGGCTTGCGCCCTTGCCTCCTGCTTCGAATCATGCGCCTTCCCTCGAAACTCAGGGAGCCGCCAAATGCAGAAGATCAACGATGTCCGCGACCGCCTGATCGTCGCCCTCGACGTGCCGACAGTCTGGGACGCCTACCGCCTCGTCTCGACGCTGGGCGACGGCGTGACCTTCTACAAGATCGGTTATCGCCTCGCCTTCGCCGGTGGGCTCGACCTCGCGCGCCAGCTCGTCGCCGAGGGCAAGAAGGTCTTCCTCGATCTCAAGCTGCACGACATCGGCAACACCGTGACCGAAGGCGTGGAATCGCTGACCAAGCTCGGCGTCACCTTCCTCACCGTCCACGCCTATCCGCAGACCATGCGCGGCGCGGTCGAGGGCCGGGGCGACGCGGCGCTGAAGCTCCTCGCGGTCACGGCGCTGACCTCCTATGACGACGGCGATTTGCGCGATGCCGGCTATGGGCTTGCGGTGCGCGATCTCGTGCGGCTGCGCGCCGAACAGGCCCGCATCGCCGGCATCGACGGCATCGTCTGCTCGGCGGCCGAAACCGAGATCGTCCGCGACGTGATCGGCAAGGACATGCTCATCGTCACGCCGGGCATCCGCCCGTCCGGCAGTGCTGCCGGCGACCAGAAGCGCACGCTGACACCGGCCGAGGCGATCCGCATCGGCGCCGACCATCTCGTCGTCGGGCGTCCCATCGTCCGCGCGGCAGACCCGCGTGCGGCGGCGGGCGCGGTCATGGACGAGATCGTCGCGGCTTCGTAATCTCCGCCCGAAACCGATTCAGCGAACGGATTGCACCATGCCCAAGGGATATGTCATCGGCCGCGCCAAGGTGACGGATGCGACCAAATGGGCGGCCTATGCCGCCAAGTCCTCCGAGGTGATGAAGATCTATGGCGGCACGCCGATCGTGCGCGGCGGCCAGATGACGGTGGGCGAAGGCGAGGGCCGCGCTCGCAATGTCGTCATCGAGTTCAACGATTTCGCCTCGGCGCGCGCCTATCTCTTCTCGCCGGAATATGCCGAGGCCCGCAAGCTGCGTGAAGGTGCGGGCGAGATCGACCTCGTCGCGGTCGAGGGGGCCTGAGCCATGGCGAAGGGTTACTGGATCGCGCGCGTCGACGTCGAGAATGATGAGGCTTACGCCAAGTACCGTTCGTTGAACGCCGTCGCCTTCGCCAAATACGGCGCGAAGTTCCTCGTTCGCGGCGGCGAGTACAAGCTCGCCCGCGGCGAGGGCCGCAAGCACAACGTCGTCATCGAGTTCAAGGACGAGGAGACGGCCCGCGCCTGCTACGCCTCGCCGGAATATCAGGAGGCGGTGAAGCATCTCAGCGCCGCCGGCAAGTCCGATCTCGTCATCATCGGCGGCTATGACGGCCCGCAGCCGGGCGAGTGAGCTGAATCCGAATTCCGGGTCTCTCTTCGGTCGCCCGGGATGTCATCGCAGCACTGCAAGGAGCCGCAGGTGGCGGATCGTCTCTCTGACCCGTCCGCAATCCTGACCGCCATCGGCGTGATCAGCGGCACCTCGATGGATGCCATCGACGTGTCGCTGGTGACGAGCGACGGGCGCGACCGGCTCTCCTTCGGTCCCGGCGCCTCCTATCCCTACCGCGACGAGACGCGCCGCGCCCTGCAGGCTGTCATCGCCGATGCCGAGCGCGCCTCCTCCGAACCTCTGACGGAGCTCGAGGCGGCGGTCACAGCCGATCATCTTGCCGCCATCCGCAGCTATGCCGAGGAGCAGGGGCTCGATCTCGGCAGCGTCGATCTCGTCGGGCTGCACGGCCAGACGATCTATCATCGCCCGGAGCGCCGCTTCACCCGCCAGCTCATCGACGGGCAGGCCGTGGCCGATGCGCTCGGCATCCCCACGGTCGACCGTTTCCGCGATGCCGATGTCGCGGCCGGTGGCGAAGGCGCCCCCTTCGCGCCGCTCTACCATCGCGCGCTGGTGCAGGGGCTGGAGCAGCCGGTGATGGTGCTGAACCTCGGCGGGGTCGGCAATGTCACCTATGTCGACGGCGACACCGTCATCGCCTTCGACACCGGGCCGGCCAGCGCGATCCTCGACGACTTCATGCTGCGCCGGCTCGGCCGCCCCTACGATGCCGACGGCGCGCTTGCCGCAAGCGGCCGGGTCCATGACGATCTCGTCGCCGGCTTCATGGCCAATCCCTATTTCGACAGGCCGGCGCCGAAATCGCTCGACCGCAACGACTTTCATCGTCGCGCTCAGGTGGTCGAGCCGCTCTCGGACGCCGACGGGGCCGCGACGCTCGCCGCCTTCACCACGGAAAGCATTGTCGCGGCGCTGCGCCATGTCCCGGTCGCGCCGCGGCGCTGGCTCGTCGGCGGCGGCGGCCGGCTCAACCGGCATTTCATGGAA
This sequence comes from Allobosea sp. OAE752, assembly GCF_050433265.1. Lineage (NCBI taxonomy): Bacteria > Pseudomonadati > Pseudomonadota > Alphaproteobacteria > Hyphomicrobiales > Alloboseaceae > Allobosea > Allobosea sp. OAE752. Next base: position 1,002,178 of record NZ_JBNPXO010000001.1, on the reverse strand, counting down.
AGGCTCGGTCAGCGCCTGGGCGTGCCGGTCGAGCCGGTCGAGACCGTCGGCTGGAACGGCGATGCGCTGGAGGCGCAGATCTTCGCCTATTTCGCGATCCGCTCTGTCCGTGGCCTGCCCCTCAGCCTGCCTTCGACCACGGGCGTGCCGCAGCCGCTGACCGGCGGGCATCTGCACCGGCCGGCCGTCTCAGTCTAAAAACCTGTCTTCTCCGTCATTTGGATGATGAAGATTTAGGCTGAAGCTGACTAATTTTGCCCTGTGCTCCTGAACGAGCCAGCCCGCGAAGCAAAAGCGCTTCGCCGAACTGTTCTCAACGAGAGCGGAGGGGGAGGTCCGCGCTGCGCAGCAGGGAGACGAGCTGGCTTTGCTGGCGGGTGTCGGTCTTCTGAAAAATCCGCGCCAGATGGGTCCGTGCGGTCGAGATCCTGACGCGTTGAGCAGCGGCCGCTTCCGTCAGTGACAATCCGCTCGCCAGGGCGGAGGCGAATTTGGCTTCGGTTTCGGTCAGGTCGAAGAGCTGGCGCGAGCAGGCGACGATGTCGGTCGCCATCTCGAGCCGGCGGAGCGCGATCATGACCTTGCTGTGCGATCCAGCGGGCGCGAGCGAGAGGGCCGCAGGCATGACGCAGGCAGACAGCGAATGAGCGCGGTCGTCGCCCCGCAGAATCAGGCTGCTACGCTGCTGGCCCAGCGGGTCGCGGCCGCCATGCGCCGCGGCCTCAACCAATTGCCTGAACTGCCGGTGGTCGCTCGGCTGACGGGCGAAGACGCGCCCCTGCCGGAGCGAGAGCGCTCCGTCGGGCTCGGCCAAAATCTCGTCGGCGCCTTCATTCGCGTAGATGATGCGCAGGTCCTGATCGACGATGACGATGCCCATGGCGAGGCTGTCGAGGGCGCCGCGCGCCTCGTCCCGCTGGATCGCGACCCGGCCGAGATGGCGCCGGACCTCGGCGATCCGGCGCAGGACCGGATAGAGCTTGCCGAGCAGGGCGACGTCCTCCCGGTCGAAACCCTCCTGGTGGCGGCCGCGCTGCACGTCGAAAAACCAGAACGCCTCGCCGTTCTCCGCGAGGCGGCAGGCCATGCCGCCATGCATGTCCTGTGGCTGCATCCATTCCTGCCAGATGCGGCTGCTGTGCAGCCTTTCGCGGCCGTAGACCTCATGGTCGTGATAGACTTGGCCGAGAGGGATGTTGCGCAGGGCAAAACCCATCTCGACGAAATCCTGCGCGAGGTCGCCGAAGCACCGCGCCTGCAGCGCCTCGTCGACATTGGTGGCATAGGCCACCCAGTCCTCGGGATTCGGTCCGACACTGGCGAAACAGGCTTTCGAGCCATTGAAGAGCTGTCGCAGCGTTTCGGCGGCGGCAGGCATCTGCTCTTCATCCATCGCTCCGCTCAGGAGCTGATCGACGGCGGACATGACGGTATCGAGATTCGGTGCCGGCATGACGCTACCTCGCTCGCGACAGCTGCCGGGGCCCGGCGGCAGCAACGTCAAGCTAGCAGGACGCGTCGCTTTCGTGAAGTCCAAAAGCAATCCAAAAATTTAGCAGGCTGTCGATCGCTCGATCAGCTCTTGCCGAGCAGCGCCCGAATGGCCTCGCCTGTCGGCAAGGCGTCGAACACGCCATGGCGTGTTGTCGTCAGCGCCCCGGCCGCGGCAGCCAGCCGCAGAGCCTCGGCGAGGCCGTGTTTCCGGGCTAGGCTGACGCCAAGCGTCGCGGCGAAGGCATCCCCCGCGCCGAGCGCATCGACGGTGGCGACGGCGATGCCGGCCTGCGAGAGCGCCGCTCCGTCGCGGGGGGCGGCGACGGCACCGGCAGCGCCCCGCGTCATGACGACGAGGTCGGGCCCCAGCGCCATGATGGCCGGCGCCAGCGTGCCCGCGAAGTGGGCGGGATCGACCGTGATGGCCGGGTCGTGGCCGATGGCGGCGGCAAGGTCTCCGGCTTCGGTTTCGTTGACGATGAGGATGCTGGTCCGCTGCAGGATTTCAGGAGTGACCGGCCGGAACGGCGAGGGGTTGAGCAATGTCGGGACGCCGGCCCGCCGGGCGATGTCGAAGGTTTCGGCAACCGCCTCGTCGGAGGTCTCGAATTGTGCCAATGCGAGAGCCGCGCCGGCGATGGCGCCGGCGCGTTCGCGGATATGCGCGCGGGTGATCGCGAAATTGACGCCGCTGGCGATCGCCACGCTGGTCTCGCCGCGGGGGTCGATGAAGCCGACGCCACTGCCGGTCGGCCCGGCGATCTCGACGAGCATGGCCTGCGGCAGATCGGCGCGTTGCAGCGCCGGAGCGGCGAAGGCCGCGGCCAGATCGTCGCCGATGGCGAGGAGCCCATCGACCGTCATGCCGAGCCGTCGGGCCATGATCGCGAGATTGAGGCCCTTGCCGCCGGGTTCGATCGTTACGATTTCGGCAGCGAGCGCCTCGCCGGGGCGCGGCACGCGCGGCACTGTTGCCGTGCAGGCAACCACGAAGCTTCCGAGCACGAAGACAGGCCGGTCGGTCATGGCGTTTGATTTCCCCGCTCGACTGCTGCTACCCGGGTTGTGCCACACTCATGCAACCATCGACAGAGCTTGAATTGCCTACGCCCAAGCCGGTGTTCCAGGACCTGCTGGACCTACGCGACGACACGGCCAAACCGCTTTATCAGCAGTTGGAAGACCAGCTGACGCGGCTGATCGGCGACGGCACCTTGCCGCCTGGCACGACGCTGCCGGCCGAACGGCAATTGGCCGAGCGGCTGAAGATCAGCCGCACCACCGTGCAGCGCTCGTACAACGCCTTGCGGGAAAGGAAGCTGCTCAGCGCGCAGGGGCGCCTGGGCTCCATCGTGCAGGGGCCGGGGCCGCGTCTGCACCCCGGCATGGACCGGCTGAAGGGCTTCACCGAGGAGATGCGCGAGCTGGGGCGCGTTCCGTCGTCGCGCATTCTCGAACGGGAGATCGTGAACGACCGCTCCATCGCTTCGATCTTCGGCCACTCCTCGCATATCGATCTCCTCAAGCTCGTGCGCGTCCGCTCGGGCGACGGGATGCCGATGTCGCGCGAGATCGCCTGGTACAATCTCGAGCGGGCTCCCGGGCTGGCGCAGGCCGATCTCAGCGGCTCGGTCTATGCGATGCTGGCCGATCTCGGAGCGCCTCTCATCCGCTGCGACCAGACGATCGAGGCGGCTGCGCCGACGCCGGAAGAATGCGCGATCTTCGGCTTCGAGAGGCCGGTTCCGTGCCTGCTGATCAAGCGCCGCAGCTATGGCGCCGATGGCGAGATGCTGGAATATGTCGAGGGCCTGTTCCGCGGCGACAGCTACACTTACCGGCTCTCGCTCCATATTTGACGGCGGCGGCAGGTCGCTCGCATTTTAATCAGTCCAATACCAGTCCAAAAAACAGCATCCGCTTTGAACCTGCTCGCATTCCGGCGCGACGAAGGAATGCGGACGCGCGCTCTGCCCGCCCCGGCTGGATGAACCGGCCGCTGCGGGGGCGTCGCGACGATCCGAGACAACAGGGATGGATGTTTCGATGTCGCTCCACTTCTCGGTTTCCAGCCACGCGAATTACCCGCCCCTTTCGGCGCGCCGCGAGACCATGCCTGAACCCGCCTGCCATGCCTCGAAACCCGTTTTCGTCATCGATGCCAATCTGAACATCCAGTTCAGCAACCGCGGCGCCCGGGCCCTGTCAGGCGAGGGGCTCGGCGCCCCCGACCGCTTCACCGCCGCCGACAAGGAATTCATGGCGCGGCTCCATTCCTGGCTGAAGCGCTGCCGCACCGGCAGCATGGCCGGAGAGACGCGGCTGCCGCTGGCGCTCCGCTGCGGCCGGCAGGTCGCGATCGACGCCGTTCATCTCGAAAGCATCGACCTCTTCGTCCTTTCGGTCGACGATCCCGAGGTTGCCATGGGCCGCAAGCTCGATCAGGTCGCGGAAGCCTGTGGGCTGACGCCGACCGAGGAGCGCATGCTGGCATTGATCGTCGAGGGGCTCGACACCATCGTCGCGGCCAAGCGCCTGGGCATCGCCCCGACCACCGCCCGCACCCATCTCCAGCGCCTCTTCGCCAAGACCGGCACTGCCCGCCAGAGCGAGCTCGTCCGCTTCGTCGCCACCTATGTCGAGGAGCCGCGCTGAGCGTGCTGCCGGTGTTCGTTATGACGCGGACATAGGACGCGCCCCTCCCTTCTCCCCTTGCGGGAGAAGGGGCCCGGCAGGGTCGATGGTATCGGGCGCTGACGATCAAGGTTGAGAGCCCCCTCATCCGTCAGCGCTTCGCGCTGCCACCTTCTCCCGCAAGGGGAGAAGGGAAGAGGCAAACTTATCCCCGCCCTTCCGCCCCATGCCTATTCTCGCCTCGTCGCAGCCGACCGAGGGGCTTCGCGAGGCATCGTGCGGCCGGATGGGATTGCGGGTTTCGCGCTCCCGGGCCGTTGCGGGTCCGCTGGATCGCCGCGCGTCCGACAGGACGCGATCACGGTGATCCTCTCTTTGGTGGCGCGGAGGTGCCGACTTCGCACGGGCCGAACAGGCAGGCCCCCGCCCTTGTCGGGCGTCATCAAGCGAGGCGGACCCCCAGATACCCGTGCGCGGGGCCGGGCAGCGCGAGGTCGTCGCTGTTCGACATCATCGACATCGGCACGCAGCCGTCGACTGCGAACGCCGCCAGGCTCCGCGCATCCCTCGGATGTTGAAGCCCGAAAACCCCGCAGGCGAGGCCTGGACGGGGTTTTCGGTGCGCGACTTGCCGGGTGCCCGAGGCCGCGATGCCCAACCCGGCGGTCGCCCCATCTTTCAGCGATCCGAGCCGCCGCGTCCGATTGACGCTGCGCCCGTTCGGTGCCATGTTTCTATTAATGGAACTTAAGTTCCATTTTTTGGAACATTTTCTGAGGCGTGCGAATGTCGATCTTGTCGGCGGCTGCGGATGTGCTTCGTTGCTTTTCCAGCACGCGGCACGATGTCACCGTCACGGATCTCGTCACGCTGCTGGGCATGCCGAAGAGCAACGCCTCGCGCCTGCTCAGGGCGATGCGGGACGAGGGGCTCCTGGAAACGGTCGGCGACAGCAAGCGCTACCGTCCGGCCGTGCTGCTCTGCCGGGTTGGCCAGTTCTATCGTTTCGCCGCATCGTTGGTTGACCGTAGCGATGCGGTTGTCCGCCGCATCTCCGACGCGGTTGGCCATACCGGCTATATCAGCGTGCGTCGCGGCGCCGAGGTGATGGGCGTGACCGCCCATTCCGGCCGACATGCGCTCAGGGTCGTCACGACGATCGGCGATGGCTTGCCCGCCTTCGCCTCCAGCACCGGGCGCGCCCTGCTGGCCCGGCTGAGCGACGACGAGGTCCGGGCGCTCTATCCGAATGGGCTCGTCCCGCCCTCGGTCACCGCCCCGCAGGATATCGACGACCTGCTCGCCCGCCTCGCGCTGACCCGCCGCGAGGGCTATGCCGAATCCGACGACGAGGCGGTGCGCGGGGTGCATGCCGTCTCGGTCGCCGTCGGGGATCCCGAGACGGGCGACGAGGTCGCGCTCTGCATTTCCTTTCCGGCCGCCATCGTCGAGCCGGCCGAGCGCCTCGCCATCATCCGATCGCTGGGAGAGGGGGCCGCCGAGATCGCGGCCCTGACCCAGGACAAGCGCTTCTATCCCTTGAACCTTTCCATCGCGGAGACCGCTCCATGAGCAATCGTTGGCGTATCGGCTTCGACATCGGCGGCACCTTCACCGATTTCATCCTCTACGATTCGCAGGAGCGCTCCGTCCGCCTGCACAAGCGCCTGACCACGCCGCATGACCCCTCCGAAGCGGCGCTGATCGGTCTCGGTGAACTCGTCGAGATGGCCGGAATCACGCTCGCCGATGTCGGCGACATCGTCCACGGCACGACGCTGGTCACCAATGCCGTGATCGAGCGCAAGGGCTCGAAGCTCGGCCTGATCACCACCAAGGGGTTCCGCGACATCCTCGAGATGGGGACGGAGCAGCGCTACGACATTTACGATCTGTTCCTGACCTTCCCCGATCCGCTGGTCTCGCGCGAACATCGCCTCGAAGTGGCCGAGCGCATGGATCGCGACGGCCAGGTCGTCACCGCGCTCGACGCGGACGCCGTGCGCAAGGCCGCCCGCGAGCTCGAAGCCGCCGGCTGCGAGGCGATCGCGGTCTGCTTCCTCAACAGCTACCGCAACCCCGCTCACGAGCAGGAAGCCGGCCGGATCGTCCGCGAAACCTGTCCGGAGCTGACCGTTTCGCTATCGAGCGAGGTCGTCGCCGAGATCTGGGAGTACCAGCGCTTCGTCACCACGGCGGCCAATGCCTATGTCCAGCCGCTGATGCGCCGCTACCTGCAGCGGCTGGAGCGCGAGCTCGCGGCCCGCGCCTTCACCGGTGCGCTCCGCCTGATGCATTCGGCCGGCGGCCTCGTCTCGCCCGAGACGGCGCGCACCTTCCCGATTCGCCTGCTCGAAAGCGGCCCGGCTGGCGGCGGCCTCGCCACGGCCCTGTTCGGCGAGCTCGCCGGCCATAAGGACGTGATCTCCTTCGACATGGGCGGCACCACCGCCAAGGCCTGCATGATCGAGGACGGCCGCGCCGAGATCGCGCCGATGCTGGAAGCCGGCCGCGTCAACCGCTTTGCCAAGGGCTCCGGCCTGCCGATCAAGGCGCCCGTCATCGACATGATCGAGATCGGCGCCGGCGGTGGCTCGATCGCCGCGATCGACGAGGTCGGCCTGCTCAAGGTCGGTCCGCATTCGGCCGGCTCCGACCCCGGCCCGGCCTGCTACGGCATGGGCGGCACCAAGCCGACCGTGACCGACGCCAATCTCGTGCTCGGCTATTACGATCCCGGCTTCTTCCTGGGCGGACGCATGGCGCTCGACCTTGAGGCGGCGCGCAAGGCCGTCTCGACCGTCGCTGCGCCGCTCGGCCTCTCGATCGAGGAAGCCGCCTGGGGCATCCACAAGGTCGTGGTCGAGAGCATGGGCGCTGCCGCCCGCGTCCATCTCGTCGAGAAGGGCAAGGATCCCCGCCATTACGCCATGGTCGGTTTCGGCGGTGCCGGTCCGGCCCATGCCGTCGACGTCGCCCGCGTTCTCGGCGTCAAGCAGGTCATCATCCCGCCGGCTTCGGGTGCGGCCTCCGCGCTCGGCTTCCTCGCCGCGCCGCTCTCCTTCGACATGGTGCGCTCGTTGCCGGTCGAGTTCTCGGAAGGCTTCGATGCGGCCGCCGTCAATGCCGTTCTCCGCGATCTCGAAGTCGAAGGCCGCAAGCACCTGACCGAGGCCGGCGTGAAGTCCGGCGACGTCACGGTCGAGCGCACGGCCGATATGCGCCTCGTCGGCCAGATGCACGACATCTCCGTGCCGCTGCCGGGCGGCACCATCGATGCGTCGAGCCTGGAGGCCATCCGCGCGGCGTTCAGCAAGGCTTATTCCGCCCGCTACACCTCGGTCTACGAAGGCGCCCGGCTGGAGGCGATCAACTTCCGCGTCCGCTGCGCCGGCCCGGTGCCGACGCTCTCGCTCTCGGGCGCGGCCGGTGGCGGCGATGCCAAGAACAAGATCAAGGGCACCCGCAAGGCCTGGTTTGAAGGCGGCTGGAGCGAGGCGACCGTCTATGACCGCTATGCGCTCCGCTCCGGCGACACCGTCACGGGGCCGGCAATCATCGAGGAGCGCGAGGCGACCACGATCGTGCCGCCCGGCGACAGCGTCGCCATCGACGATGTCCTGAACCTCATCGTCCATGTCGCCCAGCCGAATGCGGCCGAGACGACGATCACCGCCGATATGCCGCTGGTCGAGGCCGCGCGCCGGATCGAGGCCGATCCGATCTCGCTCGAGATCATGTGGAGCCGCATGATCAACGTCGTCGAGGAGATGTGGCTGACGGTCTGCCGCACCGCCTTCTCGCTGGTGATCTCGGAAGCGCAGGATTTCGCCTGCGAACTGCTCGACCCCGAAGGCGAGACGCTGGCGCATTCGCCCCGCGCCATGCCGGTGTTCAACCTGACGCTGCCGCGCGCGGTCAAGGCGCTCCTGGAGCGCTATCCGGCCGAGACGCTGAAGCCCGGCGACGTCCTCATCACCAACGATCCCTGGCTCTGCGCCGGCCATCTCTTCGACATCGCGGTGGTGACGCCGGTCTTCCTCGGCAACCGCGTCGTCGGCCTGATGGGCACGGTCGGCCATGTCTCGGATATCGGCGGCACCAAGGATTCGCTCCGGGCCCGCGAGATCTACGAGGAGGGCTTCCAGATTCCGCCGATGAAGCTCTACGAGGCCGGCCGGATCAACGAGACGCTGGTGCGCCTGCTGGCCGAGAACGTGCGCAATTCCGAGCAGGTGCTCGGCGACCTGCACTCCTTCGTCGCGGCCAACGCCATCGGCGCCGAGCGCCTGCAGTCCTTCCTCACCGATTACGGCATGCAGGATCTACGCGCGCTCGCCCATGTCGTGCAGAGCCGTTCCGAGAAGGCGATGCGCGACGCCATCCGCTCCATTCCGGACGGCATCTATCACGGCACCGCCTCGAACAACCCGCTGGGCACGCCGATGCATTATCCGCTGGCGCTGACGGTGAAGGACGACACGATCCATCTCGACTTCGCCGGCGCCCCGCCGCAGCTGCCGCAGGGCGGCCTCAACTGCACGCTCAACTACACGATGGCGCATGCGACCTATCCGCTGAAATGCATGCTGACGCCGAATGTCCGCGGCAATGCCGGCTGCTACCGCGCCTTCACGGTCGAGGCCCCGAAGGGCTCGATCCTGAACTGCGACAAGCCGCTGGCGGTCAACCTGCGCACCCGCACCGGCTGGTATCTGGCGCCGAACATCTTCCGCGCCTTGTCGGAAGCGGCGCCGAAGCAGGTCCAGGCCTTCACCGGCCTGCCGGTGGCGGCGAGTGTCTATGGCCGGGACTCGGCCGGCGACACCTATTCCGACATGCTCTTCTGCGGCGGCGGCCAGGGCGGTTCGGCCCAGGGCGACGGCAAGTCGGGCCTGCTCTACCCGACCTCCGCTGCGAACACCTCGATCGAGACCTTCGAATCGCGGGTTCCGGTGCTGGTGGTCGAGAAGGCCTATCTCACCGATTCCGGCGGCGCCGGTCAGCATCGCGGCGGCCTCGGCCAGCGCGTGCGTTTGCGCAAGCTTTCGGATGACGGGCTGCCGACGCTGGTCTCGCTCTATCCGGAGGGTGTCAACAACCCGATTCCCGGCCTGTTCGGCGGCAAGGCCGGTGGCGGGGCTTCCGGCCGGGTGATCGACGAGCAGGGCCATGTCCTGAAGGACGTCGGCACCGGCGAGCTCGTCCAGGTCCGCCAGCCGCAGGAGATCGTCGAGCTCGTGCTCGCTGGTGGCGCCGGCTACGGCCCGGCCTCCGAGCGCTCGCGGGAGGCGATCGCCCGCGACATCGCGCTGGGGCTGGTCTCTCCGGATGCGGCCAAGCGCGATTACGGCGTGCAGGGAGCGCATGCCACGCAGGATGTGGGCGAGGCCAAGGCCGGCATCCTTGTTGCCTGACGGCAGACATCGAGATTGACAACAGCCCGACAGGGGCAATGAGGGGACTGAGGCATGACACACCAAAACAACGGAGTGCCTCAGCGGCACCCGAGTCTGTTCGAGCCGGCGACACTGGCGTTGATCGCCATTCTCTGCGTCTTCGGCTCGATCATCGGCATGCAGCTTCTGGTGTCGCTCGGCATCACCGCGAACACCTCGCTGATCGGTGCGCTGGCGGCGATGGCGCTGGCGCGGGTGCCGCTTGCCATGTTCGCCCGCTACCGCTCGATCCATGTGCAGAACCTGGCTCAGAGCGCGATCTCCTCGGCCACCTTCGGCGCTGCGAACAGCCTGCTCCTGCCGGTCGGCATTCCCTGGCTGCTCAATCGGCCGGATCTGGTGCTGCCGATGCTGGCCGGCGCCTTCTTCGCCATGCTGCTCGACGGCTATCTGCTTTACCGGATGTTCGATTCCCGCGTCTTCCCGGCCCAGGGCGCCTGGCCGCCGGGCGTCGCCGCCGCCGAGGCGATCAAGGCCGGCGACGAGGGCGGGCGGAAGGCGGCGCTGATGGGCGTCGGCTTCCTCACCGGCGTGGTCGTCTCCTTCGTCAAGGTGCCGCTGGCCTGGATCGGCTTCGCCGGCTCGACGGCGGTGAGCGGCATTCCGATGTCGGCCTTCGGCGTCGCCTTCATCGGCAATGTCTGGGCGCTGACGATGTTCGGCATCGGCCTGCTGCTGCGCGGCTATTCCGGCCAGCTCTTCGGCGGCCCGCTCTTCGAGACCATCATCCCCAAGGGGGATCTGATGGCCGCCTATATTCCGCACGGCTTCATGATCGGCGCCGGCCTCGTCGCCCTGATCCAGGTCGGAATGCTGCTCTTCAAGCGTGGCGAGACATCCGGGGCTGCCAAAGAGGGCGTCACCGACACCGAAGTCCGCCGCGCGCTCGGCCTCGGCACCATCGGCTATCTCGTCATCGCGGTCTTCATCGCGCTGGTCGGCGGGCTGATCAGCGACATGTCGATCGGCATGCTGATCCTGTTCGTGCTCTACGCCGCCTTCGCGGCCTATGTGCATGAATTGATCGTCGGCCTCGCCGCGATGCATTCCGGCTGGTTCCCGGCCTTCGCGGTGGCGCTGATCACGCTGATCATCGGCATGCTCATCGGCTTCCCGATGCCGGCGCTGGCGCTGCTGGTCGGCTTCTCGGCGGCGACCGGCCCGGCTTTCGCCGATATGGGCTACGACCTCAAGGCCGGCTACATCCTGCGCGGCCACGGCGTCGATCCGGCCTTCGAGCGCGAAGGCCGCCGCCAGCAGCTCTTCGCCGCGATGTTCGCCTTCGTCATCGCCGGCATCGTGGTGCTGTTCTCCTACCAGTCCTATTTCGACCGGAACCTCGTGGCGCCCGTCGACAAGGTCTATGCCGCGACGATCAAGGCCGGTGTGGCGCCGGGCGTCGCCTGGCAGTTGTTCCTCTGGGCCATCCCCGGCGCGATCCTGCAGTTCATCGGCGGGCCGAAGCGGCAGATCGGCGTGCTCTTCGCCACCGGCCTGCTGATCAGCTTTCCGATGGCGGGCTGGGCGGTGCTGGCGGGCATCGTCTGCCGGCTGATCTGGGAGAAGCTGCGCGGCGACAGCGGCGAGGGCGACATGGAGGTCTTTGCCGCCGGCATCATCGCCGGCGACGCGATCTTCTCGTTCTTCGATTCGGTCATCAAGAACGTCACCAAGCCCTGACCAAAACAGGCCCCGGGACCAGCATCCCGGGGCCTTTCGCGTCCGGAAGAGGATCATCGCCATGGGCAAGCTTGGAACGCTCACCATCGGGCAGGCGCCGCGCGCCGACATCACCCCGATTCTCGATGCGGTGCTGGACGCCGGTCTTCCGCGCATCCATGCCGGCGTGCTCGATGGCCTCGGCCGCGATGAGATCGCGCGGGATTTCACCCCGCTTCCCGGCAAGGCCCCGCTGATCACCCGCCTGCTGGACGGCTCCTCGGTCGTGATCGATCGCGCCCGCACGGAAGCTGCCGCCCAGCACAAGCTCGACGCTCTGGAAGCCGCGGGCTGCACCACCATCCTGATGTTGTGCACCGGGCATTTCGAGAAGCTTTCGACCCGAAAGGCCCGCTTCATCGAGCCCGACCGCATCCTGCCGCCGACGGTGGCGGCGCTGGCGCGCGGCGCGCGGCTCGGCATCATCGTGCCGCTCGTCGAGCAGATCGACAGCGAGGCCGGCAAATGGGCCGGTCTCGATCCGGCGCCGCTCTACGCGGCCGCCTCGCCCTATCAAGGCGATCTCGACGCCGTCGCCGTCGCCGCTCGGGACCTCCGCGAGCGCGGTGCGGAAATCCTGCTGATGGATTGTATGGGCTTCGTCGAAAGCCACCGGCGGGCGGCCGCGGCGGCCGGTTTGCCGGTCATCCTCTCCAACAGCCTGGTGTCCAAGCTCGTCTCGGAATTGGTCTGAGTCGAAAATGGAGGCCTCGATCACAATCAGGGCGTGCCGCTGCCGGGCCTCCAGCCGATCATAAGTTATTTAAATCGGTTGAAAAATGGTCGAACTGCGAAAGAGGGCTGAGGCAGGGGGTGTGACAGCAATTAATTGAAAATAAACAATTTTTAGCGAATTCTTGATCGTTTGGGAGCCCCGCGTGAGGGAGGCAAATTCCGACCTGTACGGGGCGGCAAGTGCCCAGCGGCAGCCTCCGGCGTAACCACCTGGAGAGTTGAAAAAGCGGCCGCTGAGCGGATTGGATCAAAGTCGCGGTCCGTCGTTACGAAGAAATCTCTTCCGTAATTGTCATGAGCCCATATCGCCTGCACATCACAGTATTTATTTCTCCAATGCCATGCTGCGCGCGTGGTGAGATCATCCGGTGGGAGGTTCCTTGCCTTGGCGAAGGCGGGCCAATCCGGCTCCGTGTTCGGGAACAGGGTGCGGAAAATCAGCTCTTGCCGAGTGAGCTGTTCTTCCGATGCTAGGATGCCATGGTCCCAGAAGCTCAGGTCCCACGTCATGATGGGCTTCAGGAGCACGATGTGACCAAAGCCTAAGGCTTTCATGCGCTCCCGAAGCTCGTCGATTGTAGAGAGGTAGCGGCCGCCAACTTGCCGTTCAGATGCGCAAGAGGCTACCATCGCAACGTCCGCGAGCCCCTCTTTGGCAGCAGCAATAATCTCCATCACCGCAGTTCGTTCTGGCCGGCCTTCATCGACCGCGATCAGGCAGTTGGTGTCTAGGGTAAAGCTGAGCATCCCGACCTCCACACGCGGCCCGCTGGCTATACAATTTGAAAAACTCAGGGATTGCGTAGGCAAGAGGTGGACTTCGGCCTCCCAAAGCGGACCTTTTGAACACCTCTGTGATGTCCGTGAGGGGGGGGCGCAAGCGCCTGTATGCTCTCAACTGCTTGGAAAACTACAGAATGGCTGGTGCTGCCAGAGAGGATTGAACTCTCGACCTCTCCCTTACCAAGGGAGTGCTCTACCACTGAGCTACGGCAGCAGGATCGTCAGCCAAGTCGCGCTGGGTCGTCCCGGAGGGCGGCTGCGGCGCGGCATCGTTGCGAAGCGGCGCCCTGATGCCATAAGCGCGGGGCGGACGCAACCCGCTCTCTCAATCCGGCAGCAATAACCGTGGATCAATTCGGAAAAGACGGCCGTCGCCGATGAGATGCGCGCTGAGCCGCCCGCCGAACAACGGCCGGAAAGCGGCGTCCCGCAGGTTGAGGCCGCCGGCATAGGCGCCCATCGCCGGCATCACGCAGCGGCGCGTCGACAGCGCGAAGCAGCGCCGCCGGACCGCCCGCCCGCGCATCCTGACCTTGGCGGCAGGGTGCAGATGCCCGGCGATCTCGTAGCCGTTCTCGGCCGGATCGGGCTCATGGCGCAGCGTCACGCCGGCGAGGCTGATCTCTGCCGCGCTTTCGCCGCCGACGCGGTGGCTGATCGACGGGTCGTGATTGCCGGTGATCCAGAGCCAGTCGCGGCCTTGCTGCAGCAGGTGCAGCGCAGCGAGCGTCTGCGGTGCGAGCCGGTCCTCGGCCTGCCGGTCGTGGAAGGAGTCGCCGAGCGCGATCACGCGCGCCGGCTGATGGCGCAGGATCGCGTGGCCAAGTGCGGCCAGTGTCGCGGTCGAATCATAGGGCGGCAGCATCACGCCGCGCGCCGCATAGGCCGAGCCCTTCTCCAGATGCAGGTCCGCGACGACGAGCGTGCGCTCCTCCGGCAGCCAGAGCGCGCCCGAAATGTCCGGCACGAGCGCGAGCCGGCCCAGCATGAAGGCCTCGCCCGTTGTCGCCAGCGCTCTGTTTGGTCCTGGCGCGGCAACCGTCACGCCATCGCCTCTTCCGTCAGCATCGCCTCTGCCTCCGCCAGGATCTCGTCGGCCGCCTCGCCGAAGACCGCCTCGCGCCCGATCTCGAGCATCACCGAGACGCCGAGCGGCGAAACATGGTCGAGCGGCTGATGCACGATTCGGCCGCTGATCCGTGTCAGCATCTCACCAAGCCGGCGAATGTCGAGCAGGCCCGTCGCCGCATCGGCCCGCGCCGCCTTGAGCAGGATATGGTCGGGCTCGTGCCGGCGCAGCACGTCGTAGACGAGATCGGTCGAGATCGTCACCTGCCGGCCGCTCTTCTCCTGGCCGGGATAGCGCCGCTCGATCAAGCCGCCGATGATGGCGCAGGAGCGGAAGGTGCGCTTCATCAGGGCCGATTCCGCCATCCACTCCTCGAGATCGTCGCCGAGCATGTCCTGCGCGAACAAGTCGTCGAGATCGAGCGCGCCGCGGGCGATGGCCGCCGTCATGTCGCCGAGCGTCCAGCAGGCCATGCCGTAATCGTTGCAGACGAAGCCGAGCGGGCGCATCCGGGCGCGCTCCAAACGGCGCGTCAGCAGCATGCCGAGCGTCTGGTGCGCGAGGCGGCCCTCGAACGGATAGGCGACGAGATAGAAGCGGCCGCCGCGCGGGAAGGTCTCGACCAGCAATTCGCCGGGCTTGGGCAGCCGTGATTTCAGCTTCTGCGCATGCAGCCAGGCGGAAACCTCCTCCGGCAGCGTATGCCAGAGGTTCGGTGAGGCGAGCATGGCGCGCACGCGTTCGGCCAGGAAGGTCGAGAGCGGAAACTTGCCGCCGTCATAGGAGGGGATTTTCGGATCGGTGCCGGCGGTGGCGCGCGAGCAGACCGCCTCGTTCTCGACGATGCCCTCGAAGCGCAGGACTTCGCCGGCGAAGACGAAGGTGTCGCCCGGCACCATGGTCTCGGCGAAATACTCCTCGATCTCGCCGAGCACGCGGCCGCCGCGCGTGATCATGCCGGGCTGTCCAGGCCTGCCGGCGCGCGCCCGGCCGAGCCTGACCTTCAGCATCGTCGCCTCGACGATGGTGCCGACATTCATCCGGTATTGCTGGATGACGCGGGCATTGCTGGCGCGCCACAGACCGGCCTTGTCCTGCCGGAGCTTGGCGAAACGCTCATAGCTCTTCAGCGCATAGCCGCCGGTCGCGACGAAATTGACGACCGCGTCGAAATCCGCGCGGGCAAGCCCGGCGTAAGGGGATGCCGTGAGGACTTCCTCATAGAGCGCATCCGCCTGGAAGCCGTCCGAGCAGGCGACGCCGAGCACATGCTGGGCGAGCACGTCGAGCGCGCCAATGCGCGGCGGCGGGGTGTCCTGCGCGGCCTCGTGGACGGCCTCCAGCGCGGCGCGGCACTCCAGCAGCTCGAAACGGTTGGAGGGCACCAGCAGCGCCTCGGAGGGCTCGTCCATGCGATGGTTGGAGCGGCCGATGCGCTGGATCAGGCGGCTCGCCCCCTTCGGTGCGCCGAGATTGACGACGAGGTCGACATCGCCCCAGTCGATGCCGAGATCGAGCGTCGCGGTGCAGACCACGGCCTTGAGCCGCCCATCCGCCATCGCGGCCTCGACCTTGCGGCGCTGCTGGGCGTCGAGCGAGCCGTGATGCAGCGCGATCGGCAGGTTGTCGTCGTTCAGGTTCCACAAGGCCTGGAAGGCGAATTCCGCCTGCATGCGCGTGTTGACGAAGACCAGCGTCAGCTTGTGCGTGCGGATCGCCTCGTAGACCTCGGCCATCGCGTGCAGGGTCGTATGGCCGGCGATCGGCAGGCGCCGCTGCGTATCGAGGATGCCGATGCGCGGCTTCGCCCCGCCCGCGACCGTGACCAGCCCGGCCGGCGTCTCGCTGCCGCCGAGATAGCGTTGGAGATCGGCGGGCTCGCGCACCGTCGCCGAGAGGCCGACGGCCGAGACCTGCGGCGCCAGCGCCTTCAGCCGCGCGAGATCGAGCGAAAGCAGGTCGCCGCGCTTGGAGGTGACGAGCGCGTGCAACTCGTCGAGCACGATGCGGCGCAAGGATGAGAAGAACGGCGCGGCGTCGCGGTGGGAGACGAGCAGCGCGAGCTGCTCCGGCGTCGTCAGCAGGATATCGGGTGGGCGCTGGATCTGGCGTGTGCGCTTGGCGGCGGAGGTGTCGCCGGTGCGCGTCTCGATTGTGATCGGCAATCCCATCTCGCGCACGGGCGCTTCAAGATTGCGGGCGATATCGACGGCGAGCGCCTTCAGCGGCGAGATGTAGAGCGTGTGCAACCCGTCATGCCGGCCGCCGCGCTCTGCGAGCTCGACCAGCGAAGGCAGGAAGCCGGCGAGCGTCTTGCCGGCGCCGGTCGGCGCCACCAGCAGCGTCGAGCGCCCGGCGCGTGCCTCTTCCAGCAAGGCGAGCTGATGCGGCCGCACGCTCCAGCCGCGGCTGGCGAACCAGGCCTCGAAGGCGGGAGGGAGCGGGGAGGGCGCGGCCATGCCGGCCGAAGATAGGGGGTGGCTCAGGAGAACGAAAGGAGAATAACGCGTTGTGGCGGCTCGTCGCCGATTCGCGATCAGGGGCCTACGAGCTGCCCCCCATCGACAACAACGGTCTGGGCCGTGACCCAGCTGGCCTTGTCGGAGGCAAGGAAGAGCGCGACCGCGGCGACCTCCTCGGGCTTTCCCATGCGGCCGAAGGGGATGTTGGCCAGCGTCGCCTGATAGAGCTCGGGATTCGATGTCTTTCGATCTTCCCAAGAGCCGCCTGGGAATTCGATCGAGCCCGGCGCGACGCAATTGACCCGAATGCCTTTCCGCGACAGCATCTTCGCTTGGCTGGCGGTGTAATGCATGACCGCCGCCTTGATCGCGCCGTAAGGTGCCGAGCGCGACGAGGCTCGCAGAGCCGAGATCGACGAAATATTGACGATCGACGAACCCGGTTTCATGTGCGGGATGGCTGCATGGCTCCCGCGGACGACCGCCATCATGTCGATGTTGAAGGACGCGGCCCAACCCTCGTCGTCATCCGAATGGCCGAAGCCCGATGCGTTGTTGACCAGGATGTCGAGACCGCCGAGAGCCTTCACTGCCTCCGGCACATAGGTCGCGATCGCCTCCGCGTCGGCGAGGTCGACACAGGCGGCGTGAGCTGTGACTCCGAGCGCCTCGATCTCCCGGCGCGTCGCTTCCAGCGGCCCCGCGCCCCGGGCGCAGATCGAAACGGACGCGCCGCCTGCTGCAAAGCCCAGCGCGATGGAGCGCCCGATGCCACGGCTGCCACCCATCACGATCACGCGCTTGCCGGTGAATTCCTTGGCCATGCGGGCACTCCCATTGAGACGATGTGTGGATGTCCCTATTGCTCAGGCGAAAGCCGCCGCTTCAAGGGCCGTCAATGTGTATACGGAGTTGCACGGCCTGCGGGCGAGGATGCCCGTCTTCGGGCGATCCGCTTTCGCGAGATTCTGCGCCTGCCCGCCATCCGGTCGCTGAAACCGGCGCGATCCAGCTGTTTGGACGGCCCGGGAAATGCCGGGGGTCATCCCCGGCGGGATGCCTTCACCGCCGCTCCGCCACGACCAGCAGCCCCGGCACGGGCACGCCGCGATCCTGCCGCGTGCTGGCGGGCTCGACGAGTAGGGGGGTAAGCCCCGCTTCCCCCAGCCGCTCCCGCAGCCAGCCTTCCGCATGCGCGAACCGCCTGTCATCGCCGACGACCACGCCCTCGCCCGCATGACTCTGCACCGTGAAGGCGAAGAGCCCGCCGGTCGGCAGCACCCGCGCGCTCTGGGCGAAGCTCGGCGCGAGTTCGCCGAGATAGACGAAGACGTCCGCCGCGATCACCAGATCGGCCGACTGGTCCGGGCGGCTCGCCAGGAAGGCGGTCAGCCCGGCGACGGCGAGCTTGTCGTAGAGCGGCGCGCCATCCTCCCGCGTCTTGACCTGGGCCCGCGCGATCATGCGCGGCGAGAGATCGCAGCCGGCGAGGAAACCGCTCTCGGTGCGGATCGCCTCGCCCATCAGCCCGGTGCCGCAGCCGAGATCGTAGACGGTGTCGAACCGGAAGGGCCGCGCGGCGTTGTCGCAGCAGCGCCGCAGCGCATCCTTCAGCAGAGCAGGGGCATTGTAGTGCAGGGTCTGGGTCAGGTGGCTGTCGAAGCGCTCGGCGTAACCGTCGAACAGAGCGCCGGAGAAATTCTCCGAGGTCGCCTCCTCGGCCGGCATGGCGCCGATGCGGGCGAGGTCGAGCCTGGCGCCGAAATGGTCGTTGGGGTCGAGGTCGAGGCATTGTCGCCAGGCCGTGGCGGCGTCCTCCCTGTGCCCGAGCGCCTCCTTGGCGAGGCCGTAGAGATGCCAGGCAGCGGTAAAGTGATAGGCCCCGGCCAAGGTCTGGTCGAGGATCTCGACGGCCGCTTGCGCGTCGCCCTCCTTGAGCGCGGCTTCCGCCCAGGCGTAGCGTCGGTCGAGCATCGGGTCGCCGGAGCTGGAATGATGCGTGGTCTGGCCGGTCTCGCTCATGCCAGCCGGTCTAGCCGAGGAGAATGACACTGGCCAGACAAAGCCCGCGCTGGCGCCCCGCCGAATTGCTCGTGCCGACCCCGGCCGGGCTCTTCTGCCCGCCGGCCGATATCCATATCGATCCGGTGCGCCCGGTACCGCGTGCGCTCGTCACCCATGGCCATTCCGACCATGCCCGTGCTGGCCATGGCAGCGTGCTGGCGACGCGCGAGACGCTCGCGATCATGGCGCTGCGCTATGGCGAGGGTTTCAGCCGTTCGCGGCAGGTCGCGGTGCCCGGAGAGGTGGTCCGCATCGGCGAGGTCGATTTCAC
Organism: Allobosea sp. OAE752; assembly: GCF_050433265.1. Classification (NCBI taxonomy): domain Bacteria; kingdom Pseudomonadati; phylum Pseudomonadota; class Alphaproteobacteria; order Hyphomicrobiales; family Alloboseaceae; genus Allobosea; species Allobosea sp. OAE752. The sequence goes on along the minus strand of NZ_JBNPXO010000001.1, from coordinate 983,488 downwards.
CTTCGTTCCCGCCGGCCATGTCCTCGGCTCGGCCCAGATCGTGGTCGAAAGCCGCGGCCTGCGGATCGTCGTCTCCGGCGACTACAAGCGCGAGCGTGATCCGACCTGCGCGCCCTTCGAGCCGGTGCCTTGCGACATCTTCATCACCGAGGCGACCTTCGGGCTGCCGGTCTTCCGCCATCCGCCGGCCGATGGCGAGGTCGGGAAGCTCCTGGAATCCGTCAGGCTCTTCCCGGAGCGGACGCATATCGTCGGCGCCTATTCACTGGGCAAGGCGCAGCGCGTCATGGCCCTGATCCGCGAGGCCGGCTACGAAAAGCCGATCTACATCCACGGTGCCGTCGAGACGATCACCGAATTCTATCAAGCGGAAGGCATCCCGCTCGGCGAGATCCGCCTGGTCGCGGGCATGGACCGCAAGACGCTCGGTGGCGAGATCGTCATCTGCCCGCCCAGCGCGACGCAGGATCTCTGGGCGCGTCGCTTCCCCGACCCCGTCACCGCCTTCGCCTCGGGCTGGATGCGGATCAGGGCGCGTGCCCGCCAGAAGGGCGTCGAATTGCCGCTGGTGATCTCCGACCATGCCGATTGGGACGATTTGCTGGCGACGATCCGCGAGGTTCAGGCCGGCGAAATCTGGGTCACCCATGGCGAGGCCGAGGCGCTCGTCCACTGGTGCGGCACGGCGGGCCTCAAGGCCAAGCCGCTGCATCTCGTCGGCTATGGCGACGAGGGCGAGGCGGAGTCGGAAGGGGAGGCAGCCGATGCGCCGGTGGCGTGAAAACGACGGCTGGGAGAGTGAATCAGCGCGCCGAGGCGACGACCGGGCGGCTCGGCGCGGTCATGCCGACAAGCGCATTCGCCATGTCGCGGGCGAGGCAGTCATAGCCCGCATCGCTCATATGGAAGCCGTCGCTCCACAGCGCCGCCTTGAAGGCCTCGGCATCGCTGTCGTGCCATTCCCGCATCGTCTGGTAACGGCTGAAGACCGGCACGGCCTCGCGTCGCGCGACATCGCCGACAGCCGCGACGAAGCGCTTGTAATTGTCGGAGTCGCGCACCGTCGGGAAGAACTGCGGGTCGAGGATGGCGAGAGGGGTGTTCGCCTGCTTCACCAGCCGGATGCCCTCGCTGACCATGCCGCGGAAGGCCTCGAGATCGCCGCCCTTGACGGCGTCGTTGGTGCCGACCTGCCAGATCACCAGATCGTAATGGCGCCCGGCCAGCGCGGTTTCGAGGCGCGCGAGCGTCTGCGGCGCGGTCTCGCCGCCAATGCCGGCATTGACGATCTCGACCGGCGCCTTCGACCAGGCCTTGCCGAGCAAAGCCTGAAGACGGGCGGGATAGGTCTTGTCCTTGGCGCTGGCGCCGATCCCCTCGGTGGAGGAGGAGCCGATGGCGAGGATGGTGAGCGGGCGCCCTTGCGCGACCTTGTCGGCCAGCGGCGCGAGAACCGCACGCGACTGGACGATCGGCGTCTCGCGGCAGGAGAAGCCGGCTGCCTGGGCAGGGGCTCCGACCGAAAGCGTGGCAGCGATGACGGCAGGCAAGGCAAGAAACCGCATCGCGGCACGCATTGGCGTCTGTCTCCTGGCTACACTGCTGCCGTTAAGGTTTGCTTCATGAACGGTATCTGAACGATGCGCTGCAAGAAGCATGCAACGATTCGATGTGGCGACGCGGTGACACCATGAATCGCTTCGCCTGGCTGCTCGACCGCCTCGCCTATGAGCCGCGCCGCAACGCCAAGCTCGCGCTGATCGCCGATTATCTGCGCACCACGCCCGACCCCGATCGCGGCTATGCGCTGGCGGCGATGACGGGCGGGCTCGTCTTCCGCAACGCCAAGGCCGGGCTGATCCGCGCGCTGATCGCCGAGCGCACCGACCCGGTGCTGTTCGCGCTGTCCTACGACTATGTCGGCGATCTCTCGGAGACGGTCGCACTGATGTGGCCGGCCCGGCATGGCACTAACGCGGTGCCGCATCTGCCCGAGGTCGTCGAGAGTCTGCGCGAGGCCGGCAAGACCGACCTGCCGCGCCTCGTCGCCTCCTGGCTCGACGCGCTCGATGAGACCGGCCGCTGGGCGCTCCTGAAGCTCATCACCGGCGCCTTGCGGATCGGCGTCTCCGCCCGCCTCGCCAAGACGGCGGCGGCGAGCCTCGGCGGCGTGCCGGCCGACGAGGTCGAGCAGGTCTGGCACGGGCTGGAGCCGCCCTATGCCGCGCTCTTCGCCTGGTTGGAGGGCAGGGGCCCGCGGCCGGAGGCCCGCGATCCCGCACCGTTTCGCCCGGTCATGCTCTCGCATCCGATCGAGGACGGCGATTTCGACAAGCTCGACCCGGCCGAATTCTCAGCCGAGTGGAAATGGGACGGTATCCGCGTCCAGGCCGCCAGCGGCCGGCGCGGTGACGGAAGCCGCGTGACCCGGCTCTATTCCCGCACTGGCGAAGATATCGCCAACGCCTTTCCCGATCTCGTCGAGGAGTTGACGCAGGATGGCGCGCTCGACGGCGAGTTGCTGGTGATGCGCGAGAGCGCTGTCCAGAGCTTCAACACCTTGCAGCAGCGGCTCAACCGCAAGACCGTCACAGTGAAGATGCTGGGCGAGTTCCCCGCCCATATCCGGGTCTACGATCTGCTGGTCGATGGCGAGGAGGATATCCGCCACCTGCCCTTCGAGGAGCGGCGCAAGCGGCTGGAGGCTTTCCTGTCGCGGCTTGCCAGCCCGCGCTTCGATCTCTCGCCGCTGATCCCCTTCGGGTCATGGCAGGAACTGACCACGGCGCGGGCCGATCCGGCCTCGGCCGGGGCGGGCGCCGATGCGGAAGCGGTCGAGGGCTGCATGATCAAGCGGCGCGACTCGCCCTATCTGCCGGGCCGACCCAAGGGCTACTGGTGGAAATGGAAGCGCGATGCCCGGCTGGTCGACTGCGTGCTGATGTACGCCCAGCGCGGCCACGGCAAGCGTTCCTCCTTCTATTCCGACTACACCTTCGGCGTCTGGCGGGTGGGCGAGGAGGGCGGTCTCGAGCTGGTGCCGGTCGGCAAGGCCTATTTCGGCTTCACCGACGAGGAACTGCTCGAGATCGACAAATACGTCCGCAAGAACACGCTGAACCGCTTCGGCCCGGTGCGGGAGGTGGTGCATACGGCTGAAAGCGGCCTCGTCTTCGAGGTTGCTTTCGAGGGCTTGCAGCGCTCGACGCGGCACAAATCCGGGCTCGCCATGCGCTTTCCCCGCATCAACCGCATCCGCTGGGACAAGCCGCCTGGTGAGGCCGACCATATAGAGGTGCTGGAAGCGCTATTGCCGACCAATGGCTGACGGCGGATGGGTTGCGCCCATGCGCTGGCAATGCTTGTGATCCGCCTCGCGCCTGAGGCAAAATAAAAGAGTCGCAACCACAGGGTCGCAATAAGGACAATACGGAGTGGCGCGATGAGCAAGCAGCCTTCGACACGGATCGTCATCGCGGACGACCACCCGCTCTTTCGCGGGGCGCTGCGACAGGCCGTCTCGCACGCCATTGCGGGCGCGGAGGTCAGCGAGGTCGGCTCGCTCGAAGCCCTGACCGAGGCGCTGGCGAGCGGCGGTGATGCCGATCTCGTCCTGCTCGATCTGACCATGCCGGGCGTCCAGGGCTTCTCCGGCCTGCTCTTCCTGCGGGCCGACCATCCCGAGATCCCGGTCATCGTCGTCTCGGCCAATGACGACCCGGCGGTGATCCGCCGCTGCATCGAGTTCGGGGCGCTCGGCTTCCTCCCCAAGACGGCCGATGTCGCCCAGATGGGCGAGGCGATCCGCGCCGTGCTCGACGGCGGCGTCTGGACCCCGCCCGGCGTCGATCTCGCAGCCCCCGTCGATGCCGAGGTGGCCGACATGGTCCGCCGCCTCTCGACGCTGACGCCGCAGCAGGTGCGCGTGCTGATGATGCTGTCGGAAGGTTTGCTCAACAAGCAGATCGCCTATGAGCTCGGCGTCTCCGAGGCGACGGTGAAGGCGCATGTCTCGGCGATCCTGACCAAGCTCGACGTCGACAGCCGCACGCAGGCCGTCATCGCCGCCTCGAAGATCGCCGGCACCGCCTGGGCGACCACCGGAGCCGGCGCCTCCGCCTGAGGCTGCCGGGCCCCCCTCGGGGGGGCTCCCGCCCGGACGCAGCGCGGCTGTGCAAACGGCGTTCAGGCGCCGTTCAAGCGCGGCGGGTTTCAGGTTAAGACAGGTGGAAAGCGCCCCGCAGATCCGTGGGCGCGTAGCAGGATGCCAGGGCTTTCATGGAACGGTTCATCGGCGGCTCGCCGCTCAGCGTCCTCGTCAGGCTGATCTTCATCTCGCTGCTCGTCGGCGCCGCCATGGCCTTTCTCGGCCTCTCGCCGCGCGGGCTCTTCGAGGCGGCCTCCCGCTTCATCCGCTCGATCACGGGGCTCGGCTTCGGCGCCATCCGCGAGGTCGGCGACTGGCTCATCGCCGGCGCGCTGGTCGTCGTGCCGCTCTGGCTGCTGATGCGGCTCTTCGCGGCACGGAAGTAGCTGCGGCTAAAGCCCCTCGCCACGCGCGATCGCGGCAGCGTCGCGGCCGATCAGGGCGGTGAGGCGCGGCAGCCCCGCCCGGCGTGCCTGCGCGGCCAGCCCCGTCTTGATCTCCTTGACCAGCCCCGGCCCCTTGAACACCAGCGCCGAATAAAGCTGCACCAGGGTCGCGCCGGCCCGGATCTTGGCAAAGGCGGCCTCGGCCGAATCGATGCCGCCGACCCCGATCAAGGGGAACTGCCCCTCGGCGCGCAGGAAGGTCTCGGCCAGGATCCTGGTCGAGGCGGCGAAGAGCGGCTTGCCGGAAAGCCCGCCGGTCTCGGCTTTCGCCGCGTTGCGCAGGCTTTGGGGCCGCGCGACGGTGGTGTTCGAGACGATCATGCCGTCGATGCCGCGCTTGCGCGCGACCGCGACCATGCCGTCGAGCTCGGGCAGTGTCAGGTCCGGCGCGATCTTGAGCAGGACCGGCGTGCGCTTGCCCCCGGCCGCGGCCTCGTCGCGGGCTGCGAGCGTACGCGCCACGAGATCGTCCAACGCGCTCTCGGCCTGCAGGTTGCGCAGGCCCGGCGTGTTGGGTGAGGAGACGTTGATGGTGAGGAAATCGGCGAGCGGCGCGAGACGCCGCGCCAAAATCGCGTAATCCGCCTCCCGGTCGGCCGAATCCTTGTTGGCGCCGAGATTGATCCCGACGATGCCGCCGCGTCCCTGCCTGGCCGCGAGACGCCGCGCCATGGCCTCGACGCCCTCGCTGTTGAAGCCGTAGCGGTTGATCACGGCCTCGTCCTCGACGAGCCGGAAGACGCGCGGGCGCGGGTTGCCGGGCTGCGGCAGCGGCGTCACGCCGCCTGCCTCGACGAAGCCGAAGCCCAGCCCCAGCGCGCCGTCGATCGCCTCGGCATGCTTGTCGAAGCCGGCCGCAAGCCCGACCGGATTCGGGAAGGAGAGGCCGAAGGCTTCCATCGCCAGCACGGGGTCGTCGGGAGCCGGCTTCAGCGCCGGGGCCGCCGCCAGCGCCGCGACCGTCAGCCGGTGCGCCGCCTCCGCGTCCATCCGGTGAATCAGGGGGCGGGCGAGATGGAAGAGGCTTGAGAGCATGCCGGGGTCTTTAGAGCATCCTACGCGCTGTTGGATATGGATTTTTCGCCGCAGCCGCGAGGCGGTGATGGGCTCAGATCTCAGCCGGAAGCGCGTGGCTGCCGTCGTTTTTCAACGGCAGAGGCATCACCCAGCGCACGGCCTTGGGATCGAGCGACGCATAGAGATGCGGAAACAGCGCGCCGCCGCGCGACGGCTCGTAGCGCAACGCGGTCCCGAGCCGCGAATCCTCGACCGCGATCAGGAGCAGTCCGTCCTGTCCGGCGAAATGCTTCGCGGCGGTCTCGGCGAGTTGCGTGCCGGTCGAGAAATGGATGTAGCCATCGGCGAGATCGACGGGCGCACCCTCGAACCGGCCTTTTTCTTCGGCTTCGCGCCAGAGGGTGGTCGAGCATATCTTGTAGATCAGCGGCATCGTTGAGTCTCGCGCGAGAACGGTCAGGGACGGTATGGCCAGTGGCAGGAGCTTTCCGCAAGCCATGCCTTGAATGTGGCAAGAATCGGATTGAAATCTTATGAGATAGGGGATATTTCCTATTGCCTATCCCCGCCGAACGGCAAGAGCCATGCGAGGCCCTGAGCGATGCTGTCACATGACCAGATCTGGGGGGCGATCGACACGCTCGCCCAGCGCTATGGCTTCACCGCCTCGGGGCTGGCTCGCAAGGCCGGGCTCGACGCCACGACCTTCAACCGCTCGAAGCGCGTCGGGCCCGATGGCCGCGAGCGCTGGCCCTCGACCGAATCGATCGCCAAGATCCTGGCCGCGACCGGCGCCTCGCTCGACGAGTTCATGAGCGTGGTGCTCAAGCGCGCGCCCGCGCCGGCACGCACCATCCCGCTGATCGGCTTCGCCCAGGCCGGCTCGGGCGGCTTCTTCGACGATGGCGGCTTTCCGGCCGGCACGGGCTGGGAGGAGGTCGCCTTCCCCGGCGTGACCGACGAGAAGGCCTATGCGCTGGAGATCTCGGGCGATTCGATGCTGCCGCTCTATCGCGACGGCGACACCATCATCGTCTCGCCGACCGCGACGGTCCGGCGCGGCGACCGGGTCGTGGTCAAGACGGTGGAAGGCGAGGTGCTGGCCAAGCAGCTCAAGCGCCAGACCGCCAAGACCGTCGAGCTCGCCTCGCTCAATCCGGAGCATTCCGACAGGGTGCTGAACCTCGCCGAGATCGCCTTCATGGCCCGCGTGATCTGGGCGAGCCAGTAGCGGCGGGACATCGCGCGCCGCGATTCAGTGCCCGTTGCGGCGCAGCGGCAATGAGACCCGAAAGACGGCTCCGACCGGCGAGGGTTCGAGTTCGATGGTGCCGCCATGGAGCCGGACGAGCTCGGCCGCGACGGCGAGGCCGAGACCGGTGCCGCCGGGCGTGACCGAACCGCGGAAAGCCTGGAACAGATTGGCCTGCGCCCGCAGCGGCACGCCCGGGCCATTGTCGATGACGCGCAGCGTGGCCGAGCCGTTCGCCGGCATCCCGCTCACAGTCAGCATCGGCTGGTTGTCGCCCTCAGTGCCCGCCTGGGTCAGGGCCTGGATGGCGTTGCGCATGAGATTGGTCAGCACGCGCGCCATCTGGTCGGGGTCGCAGGGTGCGACGAGCTCGGCCGGAACCTGATTGTCGAAGCGCAAGTGCCTGTTGTCGGAGAGCCCCAGCAATTCGGCCTGCTCGGCGACGAGCTGGCGCAGCTGAACCTGCCTGATCGCGGGCGTCGCCTCCGCCGCGCGGCCATAGGCGAGGGTGGCCTGGCAGAATTCGATGGCGCGTCCCAGCGTCGCGATCAGCCGGGGCGCGAAGCGCCTGATCTTGGCGTCGCGCGTCTCGACGAGCTGGTCCGACATGAGCTGCGCTGCGGCGAGCATGTTGCGCAAATCGTGATTGATCTTGCTGACGGCGAGCCCGAGCTCGGCGAGATGCTTCTTGGTGCGCAGCTCGTCTGCGAGCGTCCCCTGCATGCGGGCGAGCGCGCGCTCGGCCTCGCCGATCTCGTCGGCCCTGAGCGAGGGCTCGATGATCCGCTGCGGGTTTTCCGGATCGGCCTCGAACTCCATCACATTGGCGGCGAGCTGCCGGATCGGCCCGACGATCAGCGCGTTGAGCGCGATATAGACGGCAAGCGCGGTGAGCCCGGTCAGCAGCAGCGAGATCAGCAGCAGGCTCCAGGAGAATTTCAGCATCGCCCGCCGCAGCGGCGCCTCGTCGATGACGATCTCGACGAAATCCGCCCCGCCGACGGCCTCGCCGACGACGCGGATCGGCATGGTGGCGGGCGCGACCAGCACCGAGATCGCCTCGCGGATCGAGGTCCACCAGTCGAGATTGCGCAGGTCCACGGAGCGCGAGACCTCGGGTGGAGGCATCGAATCCAGGCTGAGCAGCCGGCGGGCGCCGGCGACGCGGGCCGCGATGGAGCGTGCGCCGACACCCATGAGCAGCCGGTTCTCGCTGCCTTCCGGCAACCCGTCCTCAGGCGCGCCCTCCAGCACCAGCGCTGCGACCTGCGCTGCGGCGATCCGGTCGTTCAGCCAATTGCGCCGGAAATTCGCGATGGAGGGGACGTAGATCAGCACCTCCGCCAGCATCACGAACAGCACGGTGACGAGCAGGAGCTTGGCCGAAAGACCGAGCCGGGTCAGGCCGCGCGGTACGCTGATCGACAGGTTGTGTCTGGGCAGGCCGGGTGGATGCATCGACCCAATCTTAGCCGAAACGGCGCAGAAAGCCGATGAGCCTGCGCAGGCGCGGGCTCGTCGTGGCGGAGGCGAGGAAGCTGAGCGCCGCACGCCGCGACGCATCGGAGGCCGCCAGCTCCGGAAGGGCGATCCCGGCCATGGCCTTGACGTCGAGCCCGGCGTTCAGCGCGACGCACCAGGGCGCGATCAGCTCGCCTGCGCCATCGCCGACGATGGTGACGGCGCGCAGCCGCCCTTTCCGGTCAGTCACGAGCTTGACATAGCCCTCGGTCCGTCCGGCCGCGGCCGCGGCCGGCACCTCGGCGAAGGGCCAGCGCAGGAAGCGCAGCGTGCCCGGCCGGGCATCCTTGACGGCGCGCCAGTCGCCGATGGAGGCGATCTCCGGCCGGCTCCAGGCGATGCGGGGATTGCCGCTCGGATCGAGCGAGCCCTTTTGACGGAACAGGACGTTGCGCAGCACGATGCCGACATGGTCGTTGCCCGCAAGCTCGCGGGAGCCGGCCGCGGCGCCGCCGGCGCAGCTCCCCAGCGCATGGACCCGGCGATTGGCCGTCCGCAGGCTGCGGTCGACCACCACGCCGTCCGCATCGCTGCGGATGCCGCCGAGATCGAGGTCGAGCGCTTCGATATCGGCCCGCCTGCGGCCGGCGACGAGGATATGCGAGGCTTCGAGCGTCGCCTCTCCCGACAACCCGGCGAGGGTCAGTTTGAGCCCGGACCGGCGGTTCTCGACCCGCATCGCCTCGGTGTCCTCGTGCAGCGTCACGCCTTCCCGCAGCAGCTTCTGCCGCAGGATCATTACCGCCTCGGCATCATGCTCCGGCAGAATCCCGGCAGGGCAGATCAGCGCGACGGTGCTGCCGAGGCGACGGAAAGCCTGGGCGAGGGCGACGGCGGGGCCGCTGCCGCCCAGGACGACCAGCCGTCCCGGCAGACGCGTCAGTTCGGACAGCGCGTCCTCGCTCAGGATGAGTGCCGGATTGAGCTCGGCCAGCCCCGGCAATGCGGGGATGTCCGGCCGCGATCCGGTCGCGATGGCGAAGCGGCGGGCCTTGATGGCGATGTCGCCGACCTGAACGCTGCCGCGGTCGATGAAGCGGGCCTCGCCCTGGATCAGATGGATGCCGAGTGCCTTGAGCCGCTCCGGCTGCTGGTTGGTGGCGGTCGTGGCCAGCGCCCGTTGCACATGGTCGTGAATCAGCGCGTCGTTGACCTCAGGCACCTCGACCGGGACGCCGAGCCGGCCGGCTTCGCGCATGTCCTGGATGCGGGCGGCGGCCTCGACCAGCGCCTTCATGGCGAGCGACGTCGCCCGCCCGCCCGTCGCCTGACGGTCGATCAGCACGACCGGCGCGCCGAAGGCCGCTGCCGCGATCGCCAGCGCGATGCCGTTGGCGCCGGCGCCGATGACGCAAAGATCGGGTGTCAACGCGGCGGGTTTCGCCGCCTTGGCCTTGGCATCGCTCACCGGGTGATCCGCTCCGCCTGCTGTCCCCATCGCTGATGCGTTGTCGAGTGGGCGGAATCAAGGCCGATTTGGCAAAGGCCGGCCTGACGGGAGATCGTTCGGACGTCTCAGGCGACGCTGCGGTTGCCGCCGCCCTGCTTGAGGTTGGAAAGGCTCTCCGGCCTGCCGAACAGATAGCCCTGGGCGCGATGGGCGCCGAGAAGCTGCACCGCGATGCGCTGCTGTTCGGTCTCGATGCCTTCGACCACCACGTTCATCTGCAGCCGGCGCGCGAGCTGGCAGACCGCCTCGATGATGGCCTTGGGGGCCTCGCTGTTGTGCACGTCGCGCGCGAAGCTCTGGTCGATCTTGACCTGCGCGATCGGGTAGGTCGAGAGATAGGCGAGGGCGGAATAGCCCGTGCCGAAATCGTCCAGGGCGAAGCTCACGCCGAGTGCCCTGAGTTCCTCGAGCACGGAGAGCGTGAGCTTGTTGTCCTCGATCAGCAGCGATTCCGTGATCTCGAGCGTCAGCCGCCGCGAGCTGAGGCCGGAGGCGATCAGCGCCTCCTTCACCGTGTCGATGAGGCGCCGCGGCTCGCGGAATTGCAGCGGCGAGACGTTGACCGAGACGCTGATTCCGGGCTCCCAGCCGGCGGCGTCCTTGCAGGCCTGCCGGATGGCCCAGTCGCCCATGGCCGCGATCAGCCCGGACTGCTCGGCGATGGGGATGAAGACGCCGGGAGGAACCATGCCGCGAACCGGATGGCGCCAGCGCATCAGCGCCTCGCGCGACACGGCGACCTGCGTCTTCAGGTCGACGATGGGCTGGTAGAAGAGTTCGAGCGAGCCGTCGACGCTGGCCTTGCGGAGGTCGACCTCGATCTCGTGCCGCTCCATCATCTCCTCGGCCATGGCCGGGTTGAAGAACATCAGCATGTTGCGGCCGGCGGATTTCGCCTTGTAGAGCGCGGTGTCGGCGTGGCGCAGCAGGTCGGCCGACGACGCGCCGTCGACGGGCGCCATCGCGATGCCGATGCTGGCCGTGACGTAGACGGTCTTCCCGTCGACGTCGAAGGAGCGCGTCATGCTGTCGATCATGCGCTGGGCAACGGCCGTGACCACCGCATGGTCGGCGGAGGGCAGGATGAGCAGGAACTCGTCGCCGCCGAAGCGCGCCAGCATGTCGTTGCTGCGGATTGCGCTGCGCAGCCGGCTGGCGGTCTCCATCAGGACCTGGTCGCCGATATCGTGCCCCAGGCTGTCATTGACCTGCTTGAAGCCGTCGAGATCGACATAGAGCAACGCGAAGGTCTCGCCCGTCCGCTCGAGCCGCGCGAAAGCCTCGTCGATATGCCGGTTGTACTCGAAGCGGTTCGCAAGTCCGGTCAATTCGTCGAAGCGGGCCATCTGCTCGATGCGGGCTTCCGTCCGCTTCCGCTCGGTCGCGTCCTCCGTCAGCATCAGGATGCCGCCTTCGGCGGCCGGGGCGAAGGTCACGACGAGCACGAGGCCGCCACGGGTGACGACCTCCTGGCTGGCGGCCTGCTGCGTCGACTGCACGGTGACCAGGGCCGACCGGATGTCGCGCAATTGCTCGGAGCTGATGACCTGCCGCTCGACCAGGAAGCGCGCGATCGCCGTCAGCGGCGTGCCGGGCAGGGCAAGCGTCTCCGGCAGGCCGTAGAGCGCGCTGTGCGGGGCGTTGCTGACGGCGAGCTTGAGGCTGCGGTCGAACATCGCCAGCCCGTCGATCATGGTGTTGAGCGCCGCATCCAGCGTCAGGTTCTGCGAATGCAGCGCGGTGGCGAGCGCCTTCGACTGCTTCGTCGCGTCGCTCAGCGCGAGCAGATTGCGATGGAGCGAGTTGGTGATCGCGATATTGGCCGCCACGTACAGGAAGGCGAAATAGCCGATATATTTGTAATAGGGATTGCTGGCCGCGATCAGGCCAATGGCCATCGGGACGCAGAAGGTCAGCAGCTGGACCGCGACGAATTTCGGCCGCCCGGCATTGCGCGAGACATAGCCCGAGGCCAATGCGATCGTCGACGACACCGAGGTGATGTGAGCGGCGGGGTCGTCGGTGTGGACGAGCGCGACGTAGCAGCTGTAGCCGAGCACGGCGCTGAAGGCCGTCGCCCCGAGGAAATAGTCGCGATCCCAGCGCCGCGTCTGGGCATAGTTGTCATGCGCGTGGTTGCGGCGCCGATAGGTGATGACGGTCGAGATGCGCAGCACGACGACGAGGGCCACCAGCAACGTCAGCTGGATGAAGATGTCGGACCCGGTCGAAATCCAGCAGAGAAAGGGCGTGAGGATGCCGGCGATCCCGCCGGGAATGATGGAGGCGGGCGAGGAGAACAGGGAATTGACCAGCAGGGTATAGCCGGTCAGGTCGAAATCATCGCCCCGGTCGCGCTGTCCTGTGGCGATCAAACGCTGGAAAGCGTCTGCCATTCACTCCTGCCTTTGCCACCTCTGGCGGCTCGATGCGTGAGATTTCCGGACGTCCCACGTGATCTGAAGCTGTAGGCGAGTAGAAGTAAATGCTTCGTGAGATTCTGGTCCAATCTTCGATCAGGCGTGCGGATGACGCAACGCCATATATCCTCCCGATTGAATTGTCGGAAGTTTTACAGTCGGCGGTAGGCGTCAGGCGGTTTCCGCCTGACGCTGATAGACGCGCGCCAGCATCCGGTCCTGAGTCTGCGCGATGCGCTGCAGCTTCGAGATCGCGCTCGGGCTCAGGCGCAGCATGCAGTCGGTCCAGATCTGGCCGAGATGGGACAATTCCTCGCGCAGATCGCCGGCACGGCGGTTGAAGGCCCTGAAGAGAGCCGTCCTGGCGGCGTGGATCGGCAGGGTATCGGTGCAGTACTTGCGGATCCAGGCCTCGCCGGTCCCGGTCGGCACGACCGCCTCGAGCCCGCCGGCCTCCATGAAGGCCTCGGCGCTCATTTCCTCGCCGGACATCAGCAGCTTCTCCGCCGCGCGCGGGCCCATCCGCCGCGACAGGATCGCTACGGCCGTGATCGGAAAATGGTTGAACTTGATCTCCGGATAGACGAACGAGGCCTGTTCCTCGGCGATCATGACGTTGCATGAGCGCGGCGCGTCGATGCCGCCGCCGATCGCCTTGGCATGGATCGTCGACAGCGTCACCACGAGCCCGTTCAGGCCGCCGGTGTTCCAGATCGCGCCCTCGGCTGAGAGGCGCGCATATTCCGCCAGGGCCGCGCGGTCGTTCTTCGCCAGGCAATCCAGGTAGAAGTCGAGATCGCCGCCCAGCGTGAAGAAGGGGCCGGTTCCGCGGAAGGCGAGGAAGCGCACCGGTGCACGGTGATACTGGTCGGGCGCGCCCCAGAGCGCGACGATCGCGCTCTGGATCTTCACCAGGCTGTCGAGCAACTGCAGCGTGAAGACTGGTTTCAGCTCGGGTCGGATCGTCACCCAGAGCGTTTTGATCGCCGATTCATAGGCGATTTCCACCTCTGGCAGAAATCCCGCCTTGTAACGAATGGCGTCGATCACCTCGCAGCTCTCGATGAGCGCAGAGCCGGCATGATCTCCATTCATCGTGAAGGACTCGAGCATGACGCAATCCCCGCAATATCGACATAGTCAGGGTAAACGAGCTTAACAAACTGTAAACGCATTCCGGCGGAAATGGTTAATTTCATTAATATTTCCGATTTACGTATCGTCATGGTTTCCCTCGGATGCGCGTCTGTCGCGTCCACCCGGCAAAAAACGGGCCTCGGAGCTCGGCCAAAGCTCGCGCAATAAAATTGCGAGATTTGTTGATTAATGGGCTAAAAATGGTTTCGTTGCGGCTGTCTGCGAAACCTTCGGGCGCGCCCGATTGCAGCGAGCGCGCGGCTGTCCATGCGTTGTCACGGAACGGCACGGAACCGGCGCCGCCATGGCACAGCTGCGTCCCACGGCCCGCTTCGCGGCCGCGCTTGTCCGCGGCCGGCTGTCCGGCTAACCATGATGCCGCGAATTCGCCGCGTTCCCGCGTTCAAACACCGATGCCGAGTTGATGCCGTGACTCGCCAGACCGCCGACGACGAGAAGCAGGCGCGCCTTGCCGCCGCCCTTCGCGAGAACCTGAAGCGCCGCAAGGCGCAGGCTCGCGCTCGCCGTGTGGAGGAGGCGCAAGCGCATGAACCGGCGCCGCCAGCTCAGGCCGACACTCCGCGGACCTGATTTTCCCGATTTCCACGCGCCGCGGGCCCTTGACCCCGCCGGCCGAGCAGGACCTGACGATGGACAAGATCCGCATCACCGGCGGCCAGCGCCTCAATGGCGCCATCCCGATTTCCGGCGCCAAGAACGCCGCCCTGCCGCTCATGATCGCGAGCCTGCTGACGGACGAGACGCTGACGCTGACCAATGTCCCGCGTCTGTCCGACGTCACCGCCCTGTCGCGCATCCTCTCCAACCACGGCGTCGACCGCACCGTCGCGGGCAAGCGCATCGGCCAGTCGGCCGAGACCGGTCAGACGATCTCGCTGACCGCGCGCCAGATCGTCGACACCTGCGCGCCCTACGAGCTGGTCTCGACCATGCGGGCGAGCTTCTGGGTCATCGCGCCGATCCTGGCGCGCATGGGCGAGGCCAAGATTTCGCTGCCGGGCGGTTGCGCCATCGGCACCCGCCCCGTCGACCTGCTGCTGATGGCGCTGGAGAAGCTCGGCGCCGAGATCGTCATCGAGAACGGCTATGCGCTGGCGCGGGCGCCGAAGGGGCTGAAGGGCGGCGAGATCGTCTTCCCGAAGGTGACGGTCGGCGGCACGCATACCGCGCTGATGGGCGCCGTCCTCGCAGAGGGCACGACCGTGATCGAGAACGCGGCGCGTGAGCCCGAGGTCACCGATCTCGCGGCCTGCCTCGTTAAGATGGGCGCCAAGATCGAGGGGGCGGGGACCTCGCGGATCGTCGTCACCGGCGTTTCACGCCTGGGCGGCGCCCACCACGCCGTCCTGCCGGATCGCATCGAGACCGGCACCTATGCCATGGCCGTCGCCATGACCGGTGGCGATGTCATGCTCGAGGGTGCCCGCGCCGATCTGCTCCAATCGGCGCTCGACGCGCTGGTGAGGGCCGGCGTCGATATCAGCGAGACGAACGAAGGCATCCGCGTGCGCCGCAACGGCCACGGCATCGATGCCGTCGATGTCGATACCGATCCCTTCCCCGGCTTCCCGACCGATCTGCAGGCGCAGTTCATGGCGCTGATGACCAAGGCCAAGGGCACCTCGCGCATCCGCGAGACCATCTTCGAGAACCGCTTCATGCATGTGCAGGAGCTTGCCCGTCTCGGTGCCAGGATCCGGCTCGACGGCGATGTCGCCCATGTCGAGGGCGTCCGGAAGCTGACCGGCGCGCCGGTGATGGCGACCGATCTGCGCGCCTCGGTCTCGCTCGTGATCGGCGGTCTCGCCGCCGAGGGCGACACCACGATCAACCGTGTCTATCACCTCGATCGCGGCTTCGAAGCGCTGGAGGCCAAGCTCGGCCGTTGCGGCGCCGTCGTCGAGCGCATCAGCAGCTGATTGCGGGCTCCCGATTTTAGGTTGTTGATTTTCTTGAGGCGGCTCGTCAGAACAATCTCATGTCTGACGATGCCGCCGAACCGCTGAAGCTCGTCGCGCTCGACGCCGACGACCTCGCCATTGTCTCCGCCCATCTTCAGGATGCGGTGCTGAAGACCGCAGATATCGTCTATCTGCCGTCCGAGAAGCGCTTCGCCCTCGCGGCGCGCCGCTTCGACTGGGAAGGCGCGGCGCATGGCAAGCGTCGCCGCCGGCTGGCCGCCCTGCATTTCGACCGCGTGCTCGCCGTCCGCAGCGCCAGGCTCGATCAAGCAGAGCCCGGCAAGGTGCTGAACCTGCTGGCGATCACCTTCGACCACAGCGCGGAGCCTGCCGGCGACGTGACGCTGCACTTCTCGGAAGGGGCCGCAATCCGGCTCTCCGTCGAATGCGTCGAGGCCCAGATGAAGGATCTCGGCCCGGTCTGGGAAGCGGTGGCGACGCCCGGCCATCCGGACACCTGAGCGCGCCGCTTTTCCTCCGGCGACAACTTTAATCGCCGCCACCCTTCGTCTAAAGAACGCGCGTCATCCCGGACAAGCGGCTTCGGCCGCGTCGGTCCGCCTGGGATGACGGTTGCTGGTTCGGCTTTTTCCCCGGAAGCGCGGTCCGGTCTGCCAATAGCGAGGATATCCATGCCGATCAGGCTCGACGACCGCGATGCGCGCTTTGCCGAGGGCTTCGCGGCACTGCTTTCCGCCAAGCGCGAGGTCTCCGAGGAGGTCGATCGCGTTGCCGCCGACATCATCGCCGAGGTCCGCGCCAGGGGCGATGCGGCGCTGATCGCCTATACCAGCCGCTTCGATGCCCTCGATCTGGCGCCGCGGACGCTGCGTGTCAGCGAAGCCGAGATCGACGCCGCCGTCGCGGCCTGCTCGCCGGAGCTGCTGGAAGCGCTGGAAACGGCGCGTGCGCGCATCGAGACCTATCACCGCCGTCAGAAGCCCGAAGACTCCTGGGTGAAGGACGAGGCGGGCGTCGAGAGCGGCTGGCGCTGGAGCGCCATCGAGGCCGTCGGCCTCTATGTGCCGGGCGGCACGGCGAGCTACCCCTCCTCGGTGCTGATGAACGCGATCCCCGCCAAGGTCGCCGGCGTGCCGCGCATCGTCATGGTCGCGCCGACGCCGCGCGGCGAGACCAACCCGCTCGTCCTCGCAGCGGCCCGGCTCGCCGGCGTCGACGAGGTCTACCGCATCGGCGGCGCGCAGGCCGTCGCGGCGCTGGCCTATGGCACGGAAACGATCGCGCCCGTCGCCAAGATCGTCGGCCCCGGCAATGCCTATGTCGCGGCCGCCAAGCGCCGCGTCTTCGGCCAGGTCGGCATCGACATGATCGCCGGCCCCTCCGAAGTCCTCGTCATCGCCGACCGGACCGCCAATCCCGACTGGATCGCCGCCGATCTTCTGGCGCAGGCCGAGCACGACGTTTCCGCCCAGTCGATCCTGATGACCGACGATGCCGCGCTCGCCGCCGAGGTGGAGAAGGCCGTCGCGGCCCAGCTCGCGACGCTGCCGCGCGCCGGGATCGCCGGAAAGAGCTGGCAGGATTTCGGCGCGATCCTGCTCGTTGCCGATCTGGAGGCGGCCGTGCCGCTGGTCGACCGCCTCGCGCCGGAGCATCTCGAGATCATCACCGAACATCCCGAGCATCTTGCCGGCCTCATCCGCAATGCCGGCGCGATCTTTCTCGGCGGTCATACGCCCGAGGCGATCGGCGATTATGTCGGCGGCCCCAACCATGTGCTGCCGACCGCCCGCTCGGCCCGCTTTTCATCCGGCCTCGGCGTCGGCGATTTCATGAAGCGCACCTCGCTGCTGAAATGCGGGCCGGAGGGGCTGCGCAGGCTCGCACCCGCCGCCACGCAATTGGCCGAAGCGGAGGGCTTGCAGGCGCATGGCCGTTCCGTGACGATCAGGCTCAATCTCTAGAGACGGATTCGGTCGGATTGAATCGGCCCGATCGGTGAATCCGTCTCTCGATGTTTGATAGAGAAAGCGTGATCCGGTCAGATCGCGTTGCAATCTGACCGGCGCATTCTTTCGGCGCTGCCGAAAGGGCCGTGCCGTAACAGGAGGAGCGATGTCGGCCGTCCCGTCTTCGGAAAAGCAGTCCCTCGTCGGCGTCACCCTCGATGAATCCTCGCTCGGGCGCGGCTCGCCCGATCAGGAGCACGAGCGCGCCATCGCGATCTACGATCTGATCGAGCGCAACCGCTTCAACGTACCGGGTCATGAGGGCGGGCCCTACCTCGCCCATCTCGCGCTGGTCGAGCGCCGCCTCGTCTTCGACATCAAGGAGTCGGACGGGTCTGCGGTCGTCACGCACCATCTCTCGCTCAGCCCGTTCCGGCGCATCGTCAAGGACTACGAGCTGATCTGCGAGAGCTACTATGCCGCGATCCGCACCCAGACGCCCGAGCAGATCGAGGCGATCGACATGGGCCGCCGCGGCCTGCACGACGAGGCGGCGGCCATCCTCGTCGATCGTTTGTCGAACAAGGTGGAGATCGACTTCGATACCGCCCGGCGCCTGTTCACGCTGATCTATGCGCTGCACTGGAAAGGCTGACGCGCTTGGAGCAGAAAGCATTTTCGAGCGAAGTGGCTACCGGTTCGCCTGAAGAAAATGCGCCGAATGCATGGACCGCTCCGCGCAAGGTCCAGAGCGTGCTCTTCATGTGCGCGATGAACGCCGTGCGCTCGCCGATGGCGGAAGCCCTGGCCAAGCATTTCTTCGGCAAGTCGATCTACGTCCAGTCGGCCGGTGCGCGGAAGGGAGAGGTCGATGGCTTCGCCCGGGAGGTTCTCGACGAGATCGGCATCGATCTCAGCCGCCACAAGCCGAAATCGGTGGAGGAGCTGGAGGAGTGGGAAGGTCTGAACTTCGACCTCATCGTGTCGCTCTCGCCGGAGGCTCACCACAGGGCTCTGGAGCTGACCCGGACGCTGGCAGCCGAGGTCGAATACTGGCCGACCATGGACCCCACCCTCGTCCAGGGCTCGCGCGAGCAGAAACTCGACGCCTATCGTGACCTGCGTGACGGATTGACCCGGCGCATCAAGGAAAGGCTCAGGAGCTGAGGGCGTTACCGCACCAGCACCGCCCCGCCGCAGCGCACGCCCGTCACCCAGCTATCGGCCTGGCCGAGCCCGATGCCGAGCGTGCCGAGAACGCCGTTGAGCAACTGGTCGAGCGGCGTCACGGCCTTGCCGACGATGCCGCTGACCAGCCCGTCGAGCCCGGGCAGGCCGATGCCCAGACCCAGCGCCTCGACCCGCAATTCGAGATCGCCGACGAGGCGGCCGAGCAGCGTCGCGACGAAATCCTGGGTCGAGGTCGTCTTCTTGTCGCCGCGCAGGATCTCGGCATAGCTGAAATTGACCGGCGTCTCGGCGAGATTGGTCATCGTGACATGGGCGCGGGCGCTGACCTTGGCGAGACCGGCGACGTTGACCAGCGTCGCGGCCGGCGGGTTGGGCGCGGTGCTGAAATTGTTGAACTCGGTCATCGAGACCTGGCCGATCCAGGCATCGACCAGCGCCGGCCTCACCCCCAGCGTCACGCGCGAGGTCGAGACGTCGCCGGGCGAGCACTGCACCGCGTTGAGCTTCGCGGTCGCGGCGGCGAGTTCCAGATAGACCGGCAGCCGCACGAGCGAGGCGGCACCCGAGCCGATGAGGTCGACGGTCAGCAGCAGGCGGGTCTGCGCCGTATGGACACTCGATCCCGTCCGGCCGACCCGGACCATCGGGCTGCCGACCGGCCGCTCGCCGATGCCGAGCTTGAGGTTGATCGCGGCGATGCCCGGCAGGTTGAGCGCAAGCCCGACATCGATCTGGCGCTTGCCGTTGGCGATCTGCGCCACGGCCGAGACGATGTCGAGCGCCGAGACGGACGCTGCGAGCGGCTTCGGCCCCGAGGCGGGCCGGTCGCCGGCCGGGCCGAAGGAGACGAGCTGGGACAGGTCGACCGGCAGGCCGCTGGCGGCGACCGAGGCGAGCTTGCCCAGCGCGGCGGTGGCGGTGCCGCTGCGTGCGTCATTGTCGCGCGAGGCGTCGACGATCGCGGAGAGCACGTCGCCAAGCCGCGCATTTGCCTTCAGCACGTCGTCATAGCTGGCCGCGGTGAGGTTGAGCCGCGTCGCCAGATGCTTCGAGAAATCGAAGAGATCGACCCGCGCCTTGATCAGCGCTTCGTAGTCCATCACCGACAGCGAGACGCCGCCGCCGAGCAGGCTGCTCAGCAGGCCGTTGAGCAAGCCGCCCTCGAGCTTGACGAGGCGCGAGCCGATCGCGAAGGACGCCTGGGCATCCTGATAGGCGATGGCGCTGCTGCCGATCGGGACCTCCCCCGTATCGAGGCTCGCCTGGATCGGCGCCAGCTTGGCGCCGGGCTCCGGCTTCGTCGTGGTGGAGGCGGCCAAGGCGCGCCCGAGCAACAGCGGCGTCGTCATCCGCATGTCGATCCTGACGGCGTTCGCCGTGGCGGCCGGCCCCGACACGAAGCGGTCTTCGGCAGCCTTGGCCGGGTCGGGGGTGTAGACGCCCGGCTGGATGGCCCGGATGTTGCCGTTCTGGAAGCCGTTCTGCGTCACGCTCGCCTGTGCGGCTGCCTGCGCCCGGGGGATGTCGCTCGCCGCGGCCAGCGCCGCGAGGTCGTTTGCCGTCTGCAGCCTGCGCTTTTCGTAGAAGAAGCTGCCGACATCCACCGCCATCGCCCCGAAGCCCAGCAGGGCGACCAGCGAGAAGGCGAAGAGGATGGCGGTGGCGCCGCGCTCGTCGCTTGCGAAATTCCGGAATTTGCGCATATCGAGGCCTCCCCAGCCCGAAATGACGAATTCAGTAGCCGCCGCGTTGCACCACCGCGCGGCGTTCGATCAGAGGGGGCGGCAGCGCTGCCAGCCGGCTGAGCTGGTCGTAGACCGTGCCGCTCATGTCGTAGCTGACCGCGATCTCGAAGCTTTGCTGCTGTGGCCCGGTCTGGCTTGTGCGGACCTTCACCTTCGACGGGTCGATGAAGGCATAGGCCTGGGCGTTGGCCGCGACGTAGTCCTTCGCGATCTGGGCCCTTTCGGTATCGCTCAGCCCCGCCACGGAAGAACGGGCCGCCTCGGCCGCGATCTGTTGAATACTGTGATAGATGCCGAAGACGTAGCCGTAGCCCATGATGCCGAAGAGCAGGATCAGCAGCACCGGCGCGACGAAGGCGAACTCGATGGCGCTCGTCCCGCCTTCGTCCCTTGTCAAACGTTCTAGCGAAGCAGCCATAGAAGAGCTCCAGCAAAGATCGCTCTCATAGGTTGTATTTTTCGCGTTTATGAACCCTTAACAGGCGGATTTAAGCGGGATTTTGCTTGGTGAAAGATTTTGAACTTAAGTAAAATTTTACCGGGTTGCCGTTGCGTGGAGCGTGTTGCTTGCGCCCGGAAATGCCACGCCCATGCCTGCCGTCTGTGCCGCGAAAATCCCCCCGGCCGACGGCCGCAGCCAGGAGCTCACGGCTCCAGCTGCGCTCCTGCTTGCCGTGCTCAGCGTGTTCGTCGGCATCGGCGTTTTTGCGAGCTTGCCCGGCGCTGATGGCCGCGACGAGCCCGTCGCCATCGTGTTCCCCTTCTGGATGGCGAGAGACGAAGCGCTGGCGCGCAGTTTCGAGGCGGGCGAGCGCGTGCTGCGAACGGGGCGGCTCGGCTCCATCGTGGTGACGGTTCCGGGCTCCCGCTCGGGAGAATTGCCGCGCGGTGCCTGGTTTTCATTGCGGCTGGCGGGGCTCGCAGGCTGTCTCGACAGTCAATCTTTAGCGGAAGAGCGGCAATGAACTGGTCTCTACGGCTCGTCCGGCGTCGCGTCGGCCTGTCGCTGATCGCATTGGCGCTGCTTCATGTGCCGCTGCTCATGCTCAGCTTCTGGATCCACGGCCAGTCCGGCCTCGCGCCGGTCCTGATCATCGCGATCGCGGCCGCGATCCTGCCGGTTCTCTACCGTGTGGCGGGCATGGCGCTGGTGACGCAGCTGGCCATCGTGGTGGTTCTGATCGGGCAGGTGTCCGCACTGGTCTACAGCTTCGCCGGCCATCCGTGGCAGCCGGACATGCATATGTATTATTTCGCGGTGCTGGCGCTTCTGGCGGGCTTCTGCGACTGGCGGCCGATCATTCTGGGCGCGGCCCTGACCGCGCTGCACCATCTGGTTCTTCAATATGTCCTGCCGGCCGCCGTCTTCTATCAGGGCGGCAACATTCTGCGGGTTCTCCTGCATGCGGTGATCGTGGTCATCGAAACCGCGTTCCTCGCGACCTTCGCGGTTTTCCTGCAGCGCCGGCTCCAGGAGAGCGAGGCGGGCCTCGCCCACGCGCAGGAAGTGGCCGAGCGCGAAAGGCGGGCGACGGAAAAGGAGAAGGCGCTGTCGGAGGAGATGGGGCGCCGCACACAGGCGCTGCAGGCGCTCGTCTCGCGCTTTCGCCACCAGATGGAGCAGGCCATGGCGATGCTCGATCATTCGGCCGAGAACATGAAGGTGAAGGCAAGTGCCCTGACGCAGACCTCCGACCGGGCGCGTGGACAGACCGCGCTGGTCGCCGACGCCGCGGCGGGCACGATGGGGAGCATCGACCAGCTTTCGGCCGCCAGTACCGAGCTCGCGGCCTCGATCGCGGAGATCGGCCGCAATGCCGACGAATCCGCCAACGGCTCCAAATCCACGGCCGAGCTGGCGCGCCATGCCAGCCGCGAGATCCAGGATCTCGCCGGACGCAGCCAGGATGTCGGCGCGGTCGTCGAGATCATCCGCGGCATCGCCTCCCAGACCAGCATGCTGGCCCTGAACGCGACGATCGAGGCGGCGCGCGCCGGAGAGATGGGGCGCGGCTTCGCCGTGGTCGCCAGCGAGGTCAAGACGCTCTCCGCCCAGACCGCGAAGGCGACCGACGAGGTATCGGCCCATATCGGGGCGATGCAGGATGCGACCCAGCGCTCGCTCCGGGCGATCCGCGAGATCGTCGAGGCCGTCGGCGAGGTCGAGAGCGTCGCCAATGCGATCGCGCTGTCGGTGGACGAGCAGAGCCGGGCGACCTCCGAGATCGCCTATCAGGTGCGTCTGTCCTTCGAGGGCGCGCAGCGCAGCGCCGACATCGCGGGTGGCTTCGAGGCCATGACGGTCGAGACGCATGGCGCGGCCGAGAATCTGCAGGAGACGGCCGCCGGTCTCGCGCGGCAGGCCCAGACCATCCGGCAGGATGTCGCGGTCTTCTGCAACAGCGTCGCCGCCGCCTGATCCCTACCAGTGACGGCCGGGTCCGACCGGCCCGATCCCGAGCCAGATTCCGAGGCTGGCGGCGATGTCGGCGAAGCTCTCGCGCCGCCCGAGCGGCGTGAGCGGGATACCGGGGCCGAAGGCGAGGATCGGCACATGCTCGCGGGTATGATCCGTGCCGGGCCAGGTCGGATCATTGCCATGGTCGGCGGTGATCACGGCGATGTCGCCAGGGCGCAGCGCCGCTTCCAGATGGGGCACCAGCCGGTCGAAGGCTTCGAGCGCCGCGGCATAGCCGGGCACGTCGCGGCGATGGCCGAACTCGGTGTCGAAATCGACGAGGTTGACGAAGCAGAAGCCGCCATCGGGCAGCCCGTCCCAGGCTTCGAGCGCCGCCTCGACCATCGCGGCGTTGCCGAAGGGCTTGATCTCCACGCCGGTTGCGCGGTGGGCGAAGATGTCGCCGATCTTGCCGACGGTGACGATGGGCCGCGCCAGCGCCGCGAGCCGGTCGAGGATCGTCTCCTGCGGCGGCGGGATGGCGAAGTCCTTGCGGTTTCCGGTGCGGGTGAAGCCCTCTTCCGGCGAACCGGTGAAGGGCCGGGCGATGACGCGGCCGATCCGGAGTGGGTCGACCAGCGTGCGGACCGTCCTGCACAGAGCGTAGAGCCGGTCGAGACCGAAATGCTCCTCATGCGCCGCGATCTGCAGCACGGAGTCGACCGAGGTGTAGCAGATCGGCTTGCCCGTCCGGATATGCTCTGCCGCGAGCTCATCGATGATCGCGACGCCGGAGGCATGCCTGTTGCCGAGGATGCCGGGCAGGGAGCCTTCCTTGACGATTCCAGCGATCAGTTCGGCCGGGAAGGAGTTCTCCAGCGCGGTGAAATAGCCCCAGCGGAAGCTCACCGGGCAGCCGGCGATCTCCCAATGGCCGGAGGGGGTGTCCTTGCCCTGGCTGACCTCGACGCCGTAACCCCAGCGCCCTTGCGGCTGGGCCGGCTTGGCGACGCCGGCGAGCGGGCGGCCCGTCGAGGCCTCGCAGGCATGGGCGAGGCCGAGGCGGAACAGGTTCGGCAGGTTCAGCGGCCCGCTGCGCAGCCCCTCCCGGTCGCCGCGTCCTTCCGCGCAGGCCTGCGCGATATGGCCAAGCGTGTCGGAGCCCGCATCGCCATAGGCGCCCGCGTCCTCGGCTGCGCCGCAGCCGACCGAATCCAGCACGATGAGCAGCGCGCGCGCCATGCTCACTCCCTGACGGCGTCGCCGCCGGCCGGCTCGAGATTGAGCGCGGCGGCGAGCAGCGCCTGCGTATAGGCCTCGCGCGGCCGGGCGAAGACCTCCTCGGCCGGGCCCTCCTCGACGACCTTGCCGTTCTGCATCACGACGAGCCGGTGCGAGAGCGCCCTGACCACCTTGAGATCATGGCTGATGAAAAGATAGCCCAGCTTGCGCTTCGCCTGCAGCCCGCGCAGCAGATCGACGATCTGCGCCTGCACGGACATGTCGAGCGCCGAGGTCGGCTCGTCCAGCACCACGAATTTCGGATCGAGCGCCATGGCCCGCGCAATCGCGATGCGCTGGCGCTGGCCGCCGGAGAATTCGTGCGGATAGCGGTCCATCGCTGCAGGGTCGAGGCCGACATCGGCGAGTGCCTGCGCCACGATCTCGCGGCGCCGCGCATAGGAAAGGCCCTGCTGCTGCACGCCGAGCCCTTCGGCGACGATCTCGGCCACGGACATGCGCGGCGAGAGCGAGCCATAGGGGTCCTGGAAGACCACCTGCAGGTCCTTGCGCTTGGGGCGAACCTGCTTGCTCGACAGCCCGTCGATGCGGTCGCCGAGGAAGACGATCGGCCCCTCGGAGGAGATGAGCCTGAGGATCGCGAGCCCGAGCGTGGTCTTGCCCGAGCCGGACTCGCCGACGACGCCGAGCGTCTCGCCCTCGCGCACCTTCACGGAAATACCGTCGACCGCCTTCACATGACCGGTGACGCGGCGCAGGAAACCCGACTTGATCGGGAACCAGATCTTCATCGGCCCGGCTTCGAGCAGCGTTGCCGCGTCGGGTGCGATCGGCTCGGGGCGTCCCTTCGGCTCGGCCGCCAGCAGGCGCTTCGTATAGGCGTGCTGCGGGTTGGCGAAGATCTCCGCGACCGGACCTTCCTCGACGACCTTGCCCTTCAGCATCACCACGACGCGATCGGCGATGCGCCTGACGATGCCGAGATCATGGGTGATGAACAGCATGGCCATGCCGAGCCGGCCCTGGAGCTCCTTGAGCAGCTTCAGGATCTGCGCCTGCACGGTGACGTCGAGCGCGGTGGTCGGCTCGTCGGCGATCAGCAGATCGGGCTCGTTGGCGAGCGCCATGGCGATCATCACGCGCTGGCGCTGCCCGCCGGAGAGCTGGTGGGGATAGGCGCCGAGCCGGCTTTCCGCATCGCGGATTCCGACGAGGCCGAGCAGTTCGAGCGTGCGGGCGCGCGCCTTCTCGCCGCGCAGGCCCTTATGCAGTTCGAGGATCTCGCCGATCTGCTTCTCGATGCTGTGCAGCGGGTTGAGCGAGGTCATCGGCTCCTGGAACACCATGGTGATGTCGTTGCCGCGCACCTTGCGCATCGCGTCCTCGTCGGCCGCGATCAGGTCCTGCCCCTTGAACAGCACCTTGCCGGAAGGGTGATGCGCCGCCGGATAGTTCAGGAGCTTCAGGATCGACAGCGCCGAGACCGACTTGCCCGAGCCGGATTCGCCGACGATCGCCAGCGTCTCGCCCTTGGAGACCTGGAAGGAGACATGGTCGACCGCGAGCGTGTCCCTGCCACCCTGTCGGAAGGCGACGGAGAGCTCTTCGACGGAAAGGAGAGGGGCCGTCATGCGAAGGTCTTCCGCGGGTCGAAGGCGTCGCGGACCGCTTCACCGATGAAGATCAGCAGCGACAGCATCAGCGCGATCACGGCGAAGCCGGACAAGCCCAGCCAGGGCGCCTGGAGATTGGCCTTGCCCTGCGCCAGCAACTCACCGAGCGAGGGCGAGCCTGGCGGCAGGCCGAAGCCGAGGAAGTCGAGCGAGGTCAGCGTCGTGATCGAGCCGTTCAGGATGAAGGGCAGGAAGGTCAGCGTCGCCACCATCGCGTTGGGCAGGAGGTGGCGGATCATGATCGTGCGGTTGGACAAGCCCAGAGCCCGCGCCGCCCTGACATATTCGAAATTGCGCGCCCGCAGGAATTCGGCGCGGACGACGCCGACCAGCGAAACCCAGGAGAACAGCAGGAGGATGCCGAGCAGGACGAAGAAGCCCGGCGTGATGATCGCTGCCACGATGATCAGCAGATAGAGCGCCGGTATCGAGGTCCAGATCTCGATCAGCCGCTGGAAGATCAGATCCGTCCAACCGCCGAAATAGCCCTGCACGGCGCCGGCCGCGATGCCGATCACCGAGGAGAAGGCGCAGAGGATCAGCCCGAACAGCACGGAGATGCGGAAACCGTAGATCAATCGCGCAACGACATCGCGGCCCTGGTCGTCGGTGCCGAGCCAGTTCCATTCGAGGTCGCGGCAGGTCGCCCCGCCATTGCGCTCGGCGATCGGCTTGCATTGCTCGTCCTTGAGCAGCCAGGTCGGCGGGGCCGGGGCGGGGACGGGCAGGTCGAGATTGTTGGTGTTGTAGCTGTAGCGGATCGGCGGCCAGATCGCGAAACCATGCGCCGCGATCTCCTTGGCGATCACCGGATCGCGGTAGTCGGTCGTGGCGAGGAAGCCGCCGAATTTCTCCTCGGGATAGGTCACCGCGACCGGGAACAGCCACTCGCCCTTGTAGCGGACGAGCAACGGCCGGTCGTTGGCGATGAATTCGGCGAAGAGTGACAACACGAACAGCGCCAGGAACAGCCAGAACGACCACCAGCCGCGTTTGTTGGCCTTGAAGTTGTTGAGCCGGCGCCGGTTGATCGGCGTCAGCTTGAGCCAGCCTTCATTCGCCTCGACCGGCGCGAGCGGCGCGTCGCTGCGGAGAGAGGGCGGCGGGACATCGAGCAGCGTGTCACTCATCCCTAGCTCTCCCGCGTCTCGAAATCGATGCGGGGGTCGACCCAGCTATAGGTCAGGTCGGTGATGAGATGCACGACGAGGCCGATCAGCGAGAAGATGTAGAGATTGGCGAAGACCACCGGGTAGTCGCGGTTGACGATCGCCTCGAAGGAGAGAAGCCCGAGCCCGTCGAGCGAGAAGATCGTCTCGATCAGGAGCGAGCCGGCGAAGAGCGCGCTGACGAAGGCGCCCGGAAAGCCCGCGATGACGATCAGCATCGCATTGCGGAAGACGTGGCCGTAGAGCACGCCGCGCTCGGTCAGGCCCTTCATCCGCGCGGTCAGGACGTATTGCTTCCTGATCTCGTCGAGGAAGGAGTTCTTGGTCAGCAGCGTCGAGGTCGCGAAGGCGCCGAGCGCCATCGCCGTGACCGGCAGGCAGATATGCCAGAGATAGTCCTTCACCTTGCCGATCAGGGAGAGGTCGCTCCAGTTGTCGGAGGTCAGTCCTCTGAGGGGGAAGATCTGCCAGAAGGAGCCGCCGGCGAAGAGCACGATCAGCAGGATCGCGAAGAGGAAGCTCGGGATCGCATAGCCGACGATGACCACCGCGCTCGTCCATGTGTCGAAGCGCGAGCCCTCCTTCACCGCCTTGCGGATGCCGAGGGGGATCGAGATCATGTAGGAGAGCAGCGTCATCCACAGGCCGAGCGAGATCGAGACCGGCAGCTTCTCCTTGATCAGCTGCAGCACCGGCGCGCCGCGGAAATAGGAGCGGCCGAAATCGAAGCGGGCATAGTCGGTCAGCATCTTCCAGAAGCGTTCGGGCGCCGGCTTGTCGAAGCCGAACTGTTTCTCCAGCTCCTTGATGAAGGCGGGGTCGAGGCCCTGCGCGCCGCGATAGGCTGATGCCTCGCCGCCATGGGCGCCGGCATCGCCGCCCTGGCCGCCGCCGACGCGGTCGGCCGCGCCGCTATTGGGGTTCTGGAGCTGCGAGATCACGCGCTCGACCGGCCCGCCCGGCGCGAATTGCACGATGGTGAAGGCGACCAGCAGGATGCCGAACAGGGTCGGCACCATCAGGGCGAGACGCCGGGCGATATAGCTCAGCATTCGCTCACTGCGCCTTTCCGGGCTGGCCGATGGTTCCCAGATGCGTGTGGTTGAACGCGCTCGAATATTTCAAGCCGTAGCCGAGTGCCCTGTCGAGGGTGATGTGAGCTGCCCAGATCAAAGCGAGGGCGAGCGCGAGGGAGGCTTGGACACCCCAACCGATGACCGCGAGAAGGACCGGCCAGAGCAGCGTGTGCCCGGCATTGTAGAGCACCGCGCCGAAACGCGGTCCGGCGAGATAGCCCAGCATTGTCAGATCGGGCGCCAGGATCAGGCTGCCGAACAGCCACCATGAGGCCCCCGACTTGTGAAACAGCCAGATGCAGAGCAGGCCGAGCGCGAGCCCTTCCAACCGCAGCAGCAGGCGCGGCGCGCCTTGAACCTGGCCGACGGAGAACGGTGCGGTCATCACGCCTTCCCGATCCGCTTGGCCTTCTCGGCGTCGTACCACCAGGTTCCCGGAGCGCCGGAGCTGAATTTCGGCTTGGTCTGCGGCCGGTCGAACATATCCCAATGGGCGAGCCAGACCTCGTCGTTCCACCACATCGGGATCCAGTAGCGGCCGGCGCGAAGCAGCCGGTCGAGGCATTTCGCGGCGGTGACGGCGTCGGCATAGCTATGCGCCTGGCCGATCTTCTCGATCATCGCATCGACCGCCGGGTCGCTGATGCCGTTCTGGTTGCGCGAGCCGCGCGTCTTGGCCGCTTCCGAGCCATAAACGATGCGCAGCGTGTCGCTCGGAATGGCGCTGCCGCTGAGCGCGCGCGTGATCATGTCGAAATCGAACTCGTCGAGGCGGCGCTGATACTGGGCGGGGTCGACGAAGCGCGAGGTGGCGTTGATGCCGAGCCGCTTGAGATTCGCCTGGAAGGGCTGGGTATGCGGCTGCAGCGCCGGGTTCGAATCGAGGAACTCGATCTCGAAGGGCTGCCCGTTCGGCAGCTTGAGCACATTGCCCTCGCGCTTGCAGCCGGCGGCGCGCAGCATCTCGTCGGCCTTGCGCAGCAGGTTGCGATCGCTGCCCGAGCCGTCCGAGACCGGCGGCAGCCAGGGCTCGCCGAAGACTTCGTCCGGCACCTTGCCGCGCCAGGGCTCGAGCAGTGCGAGTTCTGCGGGCGAGGGCTTGCCGACGGCCTTCGAATCCGAGTTCTCGAAATAGGAGGTCAGCCGCTCGTAGAAGCCGAACATGATGTTCTTGCGCGTCCACTCGAAGTCGAATGCGAGGCCCAGCGCTTCGCGGACGCGCGGATCGGCGAATTTCTCGCGGCGCAGATTATAGATCCAGCCTTGCGAGGCCACCGGTTCCGTCCGCGGCAGGGACTCCTTCCTGACCTTGCCCTCCTTCAGCGCCGGGAAGTCGTATCCGGTCGCCCAGATGCGTGAGGTGAACTCCTCCTGGAAGGTGATGACACCGCTCTTGAAGCCCTCGAACGCCACCTGCCGGTCGCGGAAATACTCCCAGCGCACCCGGTCGAAATTATTGGTGCCGACATTCACCGGCAGGTCCTTGCCCCAGTAATCCGGCAGGCGCTCGAACTCGATGAAGCGACCTTGCTCGAAGCGCCCGACCTTGTAGGGGCCGGAACCGAGCGGCGCTTCCAGCGTCGCGGCGGTGAAATCCCGCGTCGACCAGTATTTTTCGGAGAAGACCGGCAGGCTTGCGACGACCAGATGTAGGTCGCGGCTGCGCTTCGGCGACAACTGCACGATGGCGATGTCGTCGCCCTCGGCGCTGGCCGAGACCATCTCGTTCAGCGTCAGCCGATAGGAGGGGTGGCCCTTCTCCTTGAGGATGTTGAGCGAGAAGGCGACATCCTTCGCCGTAACGCGCGAACCGTCCTGGAATTTCGCCTCGGGCCTGAGGCGGAAGCGATAGGTCAGCCTGTCGGCGGAGACCGCGACGCTCTTGGCCAGGAGCCCATAGAGCGAGCCCGGCTCGTCGCCCGAACCGGCCATCAGGCTGTCGAAGCAGGCATCCATGCCGGCCGCACCGTCGCCCTGCAGCACGAAGGTGTTGAGCGTGTTGAAGGTGTCGAAGCTCTGGTTGCCGCCGGCCTGCTTGATCTGCAGGGTCAGCGTGCCGCCTTTCGGCGCCTGCGGGTTCACATAGGGGAAATGTGGGAAATCCGGCGGCAGGCCGAGCTCGCCGAAGGTCGAGAGCCCGTGCGATTCGGCTTCCTGTGCGAGCACCGTCCCGGACAGTTCCGGCAAAGCGGCCGTTGCCGCCATGACGCCTCCGGCTTCGAGCAGCCTGCGGCGTGTGATGCGCATCGCCATCGTCTCGCGTCTCCTTCTCCGATTCGCCTGTTCCTTGTCGCCCGTGGGCGCCGGAACGGCAATGGCGGTGATTATCGCCATGGTGAAGGCGGGAGCAGGGCACCGCAAGCAAAAGCCGGGCGTTAAGCCCGGCTCGGAAGGGTCAGCGAGAGGTGAGATCGAAACCGATCACTTCAACGTGCTGAGATAGGCGATCACGTCGGCGCGGGTCTGGGGATTGCTGATGCCGGCGAAGGACATCGCGGTGCCCGCGACATAGGCCTTCGGGTTCTTCAGGAAGTGGTCGAGCCCGTCGGCATCCCAGGTCTTGTCGTTGCGGCCTTTCATCGCAGCCGAGTAGCCGAAGCCCTCGACGGTGCCCTCGTTGCGGCCGACGACGCCGAAGAGATGCGGGCCGACCTTGTTGGCGCCGCCCTTCTCGAAGGTGTGGCAGGCCTTGCAGGCGGCGGTCGCCTTCTCGCCCTTGGCCGGGTCGGCCTTGGCGAGGCGGTCGGCGATCGGCGGATCTTCCACGGCCGCGGGAGCGGCGCCGCCGGCGGAGGCCGGCTCGGCGGTGGGA
Source organism: Allobosea sp. OAE752 (assembly GCF_050433265.1). NCBI lineage: Bacteria > Pseudomonadati > Pseudomonadota > Alphaproteobacteria > Hyphomicrobiales > Alloboseaceae > Allobosea > Allobosea sp. OAE752. Next base: position 952,900 of record NZ_JBNPXO010000001.1, on the reverse strand, counting down.
AGGTCGTAGCCCGGCACGGCCGGCTTATGTGGCGTGAAGGCGATTCCGGCGACCATCTGGAGACCCATCACCGCGAGGAGCGTGGACAGAACCGCGCCGGCGATCTTGTTGGCTTCGATATTCATCGTATCCGAACCCTGGACCCTCCGCGGCCGAGGCGCGGGAGACGAGATAGAGCCTTAGCCGAAGTCTTCAACGCCTCCAGCCTCGGATGCTGCTTAACCGCTTTGCGCGCCCGATTGCAACTCGTATAAGCGCGCTTCGTTTTGAGACCTTTCGACGCTGCTTCCCGTCCCGAAGCGGCATCCCAGCCGGACCCGCCGCCGATCATGCCGAATCCGCTGATTCTGATCCCCGCCCGCATGCAGTCGACCCGCCTGCCCGGCAAGCCGCTCGCCGACATCCATGGCGAGCCGATGATCGTGCATGTCTGGCGCCGTGCGATGGAGACGGGGCTCGGACCCGTCGTGGTCGCCACCGACACGCCCGAGATCGTCGCGGCTGTGGAAAAAGCGGGCGGCCGCGCCGCCCTGACGCGCTCCGATCATCCCTCCGGCTCCGACCGCATCAAGGAGGCCGCCGACATCGTCGATCCGCAGGGCCGCCATGACGTCATCGTCAACGTCCAGGGCGACCTGCCGACCATCGACCCGCAGGTCATCATCGCCTCGGTGGCGCCGCTGGAGGATCCCGCGGTCGACATCGTCACGCTGGCCGCCGTGATCACGCGCGAGGAGGAGAAGACCGAATCCAGCGTGGTCAAGGCGATCGGCAGCGAGATCGGCCCCGGCCGGATGCGGGCGCTCTATTTCACCCGCGTCACCGCGCCGGGCGGGGAGGGGCCGCTCTATCACCATATCGGCCTCTACACCTATCGCCGCAGCGCGCTCGACCGCTTCGTTTCGCTGCCGCCTTCGCCGCTGGAGAAGCGCGAACGCCTGGAGCAGCTGCGCGCGGTCGAGGACGGCATGCGCATCGACATCATCGTCGTCGACGATGTGCCGCTCGGCGTTGACACGCCCCATGATCTCGATCGCGCCCGCGCGATCCTGAAGTCCCGCTAAAGCCGTTCCGGCGAAGCCGCATCGCGGCTTCGCGTTCGGAACGGCGAAGACAAGAAGCTGAGGAGCCTGAGAGACCCCATGTCCTTCGTCGTGTCCTATCAGGGTGAGCCCGGAGCCTTCTCCTCTCAGGCGGCTCTCCAGGTGTTTCCGGATTGCGAACTCCTGCCCTGTCCCACCTTCGAGGACGCGCTTTCAGCCGTCAGCGACGGCAAGGCCCGCTATGGCATGATCCCGATCGACAATTCGATCGCCGGCCGCGTCGCCGACATCCATCATCTGCTGCCGCGCTCGGGCCTGCACATCATCGGTGAGCATTTCCTGCCGATCCGCTTCCATCTGATGGGCGTCGAGGGCGCGACGCTGGCGACGGTCAAGGTGGTGCAGAGCCACATCCATGCGCTCGGCCAGTGCCGCAAGATCATCCGCAAGCTCGGCCTCAAGGCCGAGGTCGCGGCCGATACGGCGGGTTCCGCCCGGCAGGTGGCCGAGACCGGCGACGTAACGCGCGCCGCCATCGCCCCGCGCATCGCGGCGGAGGTCTATGGCCTCAACATCCTGATGGAGGACATCGAGGACGAGAAGCACAACACCACCCGCTTCGTCGTGCTCTCGAAATACCCGGAATATGCCCGCCAGGGCGCGGGTAAGACCGTGACGACGCTGATGTTCCGCGTCCGCAACATTCCCGCCGCGCTCTACAAGGCGATGGGCGGCTTCGCCACCAACGGCATCAACATGACCAAGCTCGAGAGCTACATGGTCGACGGCCTGTTCGCCGCCACGATGTTCTACGCCGATGTCGAGGGGCATCCGGACGACCCGGCGCTGCGGCGCGCGCTCGATGAACTCTCCTATTTCTCCAAGGAGATGAAGATCATGGGCGTCTATCCGGCGAGCGATTTCCGCTCGACCATCGAAGAGCCGGCGGAGTAGCGCTCGCGAGGCAGCGGATCGGTCGCTGTCGCCACGCGGCGATTGATCCGCGCCTCCGAAGCGATACCGTCGGGCGGCGGTGCATTTGGGGGCGAGCATGGCAGATGAGCGATCGGCAACCGCCGAGGCGCAGCGGATTGCGAAGCTGCGGGCTTTCTTCGCGCGCTACGTGGCGTATACGGGCGCCGTTCGCGAGCCGCGTATCGAAGCCGCCTTCGCATCTGTTCCCCGCGAGCCCTTTGCCGGGCCGCGGCCGTGGTTCATCCGCGTCGCCAGCCCGTGGAGGCGGGGTCCCGAGCGCTCCGGCTATATCGAGACGCCGGATGCCGATCCCGCCTTTCTTTATCAGGATGTCCTGATCGCGCTCGATTCCGCGCGGGGCATCAACATCGGCGAGCCCAGCCTGCATGCGCGCTGCCTCGACTGCGTTGGCGTGCAGCCGGGCGAAACCGTCCTGCAGATCGGGGCGGGGAGCGGCTATTACACCGCGATCCTCGCCACGCTCGCCGGCCCCGAAGGTCGGGTCTACGCCTACGAGATCGACCCCGCGCTTGCCGAGAGGGCGACGAGCAATCTCGGCCCTTGGCCGCAGGCGAAGGTGATGGCCCGATCCGGGACGACCGATCCCCTCCCGAAGGCCGACATCGTCTATGTGAACGCCGGGATCAGCCACCCCAGCGTCAACTGGCTCGAAGCCTTGCACCCGGGCGGCCGGTTGCTGTTCCCGCTACAGGCCGAGACGACGCACGGTGGAATGCTTCTCGTGGAGAAACCACAGGATGATGGATCGTCCTGGCCTGCTCGCTTCATCTCGCGGGCGAGTTTCATCGCATGCCAGACCGAGCAGAACGCCGAGCTCGGCCGCGATCTGGTGGCGGCCTTCCAGCGGGGCGATATCGAGAGCGTGCAGTCGATCCGCTTCGATGGAGAGCCCGACGACAGCTGCTGGCTCGACGCAGGGAGCTGGTGGCTCTCGACCGCTCCGCCCTGAGTGCAGCGGCGGAAAAACCAGGCGGAAACAACCGCCTCAGGCCGCCCTGACCAAACTCGCCGGCGCGCCCTTGCCGCGCACCTCTGCCTCCTCGAATTCCGCCTCGGCGATCGCCCGCCCCAGCGCCGCATGCAGCGCCTTCGCGGTCTCGAGCGTCAATTCGACGCCGGCCCGCGCGCCGACATCGAGCGAAGCGTTGATGAAGTCCAGCGTGATGACATCCGCCAGCGGCGCGTGGCGGGCATGGTCATAGGCGACGACGGCCTGGGTCAGCGAAAACCAGTCATCGCCGCGCTTGGCCATGCCCTCGACCGGGACGATCTCGACAATCGACGTGCACATGATGGGCCTCCGATAGGAGCATTTTCGAGCGAAGTGGATATCGGTTCGCGTGAAGAAAATGCGAAAAACAAAAAGGTAAGATATTCCCGCGTTTTCGGAGAAACGCGGGAATATCTTACGACAGATGCTTTCCGAAGAACGCGAAGATCTTGCCCCAGGCGTCCATCGCCTGCTCGGGCCGGTAGATCGGGCGATTCCAGTAGAAGAAGCCGTGGCCGGCGCCGTCATAGCGGTGGAACTCGTAAGCCTTGCCGTGCTTCTTCAGCTCCGCCTCGTGCTGGTTCACCTGCTCCGGGCTCGGCGCGCGGTCCTCATTGCCGAAGATGCCGATGAGCGGGCAGGACAAGCCCTCGGTCAGCGTGATCGGCGAGACCGGCGTCTTGGCGTTGAGATCCTCCGGCGCCATCACGACACGCCCGCCCCAGAGCTCGGCGCAGGCGTCGACGTCATGCTTCTGGCAGGCATAGAGGAAAGCGTGCCGGCCGCCCGAGCAGGAGCCGAAGAGACCGACCTTGCCGTTGTGCTCCTTGAGCGCCCGCACCCATTTCACTGCGCCCTCGGTGTCGCCGACGACCTGCGCGTCGGGAACGCCGCCCTCGGCGCGCACCCTGGCCGCGACATCGTCCGGATTGCCGGCGCCGGCCCGCTCATAGAGATTGGCACAGATCGCGATGTAGCCGTGATGCGCGAAGCGCCGCGTCGTCTCGATATAGATCTCGCTCCAACCCGGCAGATGATGGATCAGCACCACGGCCGGAAAGGGTCCCGGCCCCTCGGGCTTCGCGACATAGGCGGTGATCGGATCGCCCTTGTCTCCGCCGATGGTGATGTTCGTGCAGGTCATGCCCCGGTAGAATGACATCGGTGATCCTCCAGCAATTCCGATCGGCACAGGAAACGCGGTCTTCAAGCCATCTTCATGACGCCGCCATGCGTCTCACCAGGGGCGCGGCTCCATCGTCGAGACATGGGCGGAGACGACCTTCCAGCCCAGATCGGGAAAGCGCACCCAGCTCTGGCTCTGGCGCCCGATGACGTCGCGGCCCCGGACCTTGAACTCCAGGTTCACGGTGGCGAGGTCGCGGCCGAGCGTCAGGATTTCCAGCCTGATCCGCTTCTCCTTGATGCCCGGTCCCGGCGGGCGGGCGACGCGGTGCGCGTGGATCTCGGAAAAGCCATAGCCGTTCTCGCCGAGAGCGTAGCGGATGGTGTGCGGGCTGTTCCAGAAGGTCGCGTCGAGAACGTCCACGTTCTTATCGATCAGCGCCTGTTCATAGGCCTCGAAGAGCGCGCTGATTTCCGCGACCACGTCGGGCAGGTTCGGGGTCAGGTCGGTCACGCCGCATTCTCCATGGCTTTGGCGACGGCGATCAGGCTGGCATCGCTGTCGCGCGCGCCGATGATGGACAGGCCGACAGGCGCCCCGTCGACGGTGGCACCCGGCAGGCTGACCTGCGGATGGCCCGCCAGGCCGCCTTGTGCGCAGAGGCAGGTGATGCGGTCGCGCAGCGGTTGAAGCTCCGGCAGGGACAGGCCGCGCAACGGCGCGGGGAACGGCGTCGTCGGCAGGCACAGGATCGTTCCGGCCGGCAGGAGATAACGCAGCCGCGCCCGCGCCTCCTCGCGCATCAGAGCGGCCCAGTTGCGCTCGCTCGCCGGAATCTGCGAGCCGGCGATCAGTCCGGCGGCGACGCTGAAGGCCATGCGCGGATTGTGCTGCTCGATCCAGGGCTTGAAGGTCTGCCAGGCTTCGGCCGGTTGCAAGCTGCGCTGGGCCCGCGCCCAGACCGAGAGCCCCTGCGGCGCCATGATCTCTTCACGCGGCGGCGAACCGACGATCCGCGCCAGCCGCTCGACCACGGGCTGCAAGGCGGCGGCGACCTCCGGGTTGGCGAAGCCGAAAGCGTCCACGGCGATGAGGAGCTTCGTCGGCAAATGACCCGGCTCCTCGCCCAGCATCACCGTGCCGACGCGCGCGAAGGTCGCCGCGTCGCGTGCGAACCATCCGGCGGTGTCGGAGCTCGGCGCCTGCGGCATCAACCCCGTGAGGTCGAGCCGGCCATGCGTCGGCCGGATGCCATAGAGGCCGCAGAAGCTCGCCGGCACGCGCATCGAGCCGCCCGTATCGGTTCCGAGAGCGGTATCGCACAGGCCGGCGGCGACGGCGGCGGCCGAGCCGGAGGAGGAGCCGCCCGGCACGCGCTTGGGTGCGGCGCTGTTGAGCGGCGTCCCGTCGAAGGCGCTCTCGCCGAGGATGCCGAGCGACACCTCGTCCGTGATCGTCTTGCCGACCAGTTCGGCGCCGGCGTCGAGCAGTCTCTGCACGGCCCAGGCATGGCGTTCGGGCACGGGGTTTGCCCGGGCCCAGTCGTGATTGCCGCCGCCGGTCGGTATCCCCGCGACATCGAACAGATCCTTGGCCGCGAAGGTCAGGCCCGAGAGCGGCAGGCCCGGCTTGCCGGGAATCCGGGCTCGCGGGCCCGGTACGAAGGCGTTGACGGGGTCCGTCGACATCAAGGCTCCGAAAAGGCTGTTCGTTCGTCGCGACGCTAGGATGCGGAGACCCTAGACCCGCTCGCCCTCCAGGGCCCAGGCCCGGAGCAGCGTGTTGGCGATGGCGATATGCTGCGGGCAGGCGAGGCCGTCCGGATGGGTGCCGTTCAGCATCTGCAGCACCTCCTCGCGCGGGAACCAGCGGCCTTCCTCGAGCTCGGTCATGTCGAGGGTGATCTCGTCGCCCAACGCCTCGGCGATGCAGCCGAGCATGATCGAGGACGGGAAGGGCCAGGGCTGCGAGGCGAGGTAGCGGACCGGGCCGACCCTTAGTCCCGCTTCCTCCCAGCTCTCGCGGCGCACCGCGTCTTCCATCGTTTCGCCCGGCTCGACGAAGCCCGCGATGCAGGAATACATGCCCGGCGCGAAGCGCGCCTGGCGTGCCAGCAGGCATTTGTCGCCACGCGTCACCAGCATGATCACGACCGGGTCGGTGCGCGGGAAATGCATCGCCCCGCAGACGCTGCATTCGCGCCGCCAGCCGGACGCGGCCGCCTTGGTCGGCCCGCCGCACTGCGCGCAGAAGCGGTGGCGCGCATGCCAGTCGAGCACGGCCTTGGCCTCGCCGAGCGGCCCGACCTCGTCCTCGGGAACGAGCCGCTTCAACGCGACCGAGCGCAGATCCGTCACGACGAGCTCGGGGCGCTCCTTCAGGGTCTCGGCCAGGGCCCGGTCGAGCAGCCGCCCGAAGCGCGGCGAGCCGTCCTCGGCCATGCCGAGGAAGATCTCCTCCTGCGCCGGGCCGAGCATTTCGGTCTCGCCATGGCTGAACCAGACCGAGAGCGTCTCGCCCTCGATTCGGTTGAGGATCGGGGTCTCGCCCGCCACGGCGGCGATCAGCGTGTCCGAACGGTGGCGCAGCGCGGTCACCGCATCCGGCTTGTTCCGCAAATCCTCGCGCCGGTCGAGCCGGTTGACCGCGAAGCCGGTGAGAGAGGAGCGCTCGCGGCGGAGGGGCGTGTCGTTCATGGGTCCGTCCTAGACCCGCGACACCCTGCCGCGCAAGCGTCTCTCACGCCTCTCCGCGACCGCGCAAAAGATGGATGATCCCGGAGAAATCCGTGCCGCCTTCGCCCCAGGCATTGTGCAGGCCGAAGAGCTGCGCCGCCGCCGCGCCCAGCGGGGTCGAAGCGCCCACCGCCTGTGCCGCTTCCTGCGACAATTTCAGGTCTTTCAGCATCAGCGCCGAGGCGAAGCCGGGCTTGTAGTCGTTGTTGGCGGGCGAGGTCGGCACCGGCCCCGGCACCGGACAATAGGTCGTGAGCGACCAGCACTGGCCGGACGAGGTCGAGGCGACGTCGAACAGCGCCTGATGCGAAAGCCCGAGCTTCTCGGCCAGCACGAAAGCCTCGGAGACGCCGATCATCGAGATGCCGAGGATCATGTTGTTGCAGATCTTCGCGGCCTGCCCGTTTCCGGCGCCGCCGCAATGCACGATCTTGCGGCCCATCTTGGCGAGGATGGGCTCGCCCTTGTCGAACGCTTCCGCCGTGCCGCCGACCATGAAGGTCAGCGTCGCGCCCTTGGCGCCGCCCGTGCCGCCCGAGACGGGAGCGTCGAGCGAGAGGCAGCCGCGCTCGGCCGCCAGCGCATGCGCCTTGCGGGCGCTGTCGACGTCGATGGTCGAGGAATCGATCAGCAGCGTGCCGGGTTTAACCGCCGGCAGGATGTCCGCCCAGACCGAGAGCACATGCTTGCCGGCCGGCAGCATGGTGACGACGATCTCGGCATCCGCGACGGCCTCCTTGGCGGAGGCTGCGATACCGACGCCGAGCTCGGCGGCGGCATGGCGCGATGCCTCGACGAGATCGAAGGCCTTGACGCTATGGCCCGCCTTGACGAGGTTCCCGGCCATCGGGCCGCCCATATTGCCGAGGCCGATGAAGGCGATGCTGGTCATATCGCGTTTCCTTCCATTCCTGTTGACGGAATACTTATCGCGGAATAGTCTGTTGTCTCATGATCCGATCGTTCGCGCAGCGCGAAGCCGAGCTTCTGTTCAACGACAGGCCGGTCAAGCGTTTCGCGGCCATTGAACGCATCATCCGCCGGAAGCTTTTGATGCTCCACGCCGCTGCGAAGCTGGACGATTTGCGTGTTCCGCCGGGTAACAGGCTGGAAGCTCTTCGCGGAGATCGCGCGGGACAGCACTCGATCCGGGTGAACGATCAGTGGCGGGTCTGCTTTGTCTGGAGGGATGGGGAGGCGCATGATGTCGAGATCGTCGACTACCATTGACCCACGAGTCGGCGAGGCTTCCGATGAGAGCCCGTTGGCTGCGGTTCCTCCCGGGGAAATCCTGCTGGAGGAGTTCATGAAGCCGCTTGGCGTCAGCCAGAACCGGCTCGCGCGTGACATCGACGCGCCGGTGAGCCGCATCGCCGGCATCGTCAAGGGCGAGCGGGCGATCACGGCCGACACCGCGTTGCGTCTTGCGCAGTTTTTCGGAACATCGCCGGAGATGTGGATGGCTTTGCAGAGCGACTACGATCTGCGCCTCGCCCGGCAAGCTGCCGGCCGCGAGATCGAGAAGCGCGTGAGACCGCTCGCCGCATAGGCGTCAATTCCCCTTCGCGCGTCCCACCAGCCCGCGCGCGACGATCATCCGCATCACCTCGTTGGTGCCTTCGAGGATCTGGTGAACGCGCAGGTCGCGGACGATCTTCTCGATGCCGTAATCGGCCAGATAACCGTAGCCGCCATGGATCTGCAGCGCGTCATTGGCGACCTCGAAACCGGTGTCGGTGGCGATGCGCTTGGCCATGGCGCAGAGCTTCGTCGCATCCGGCGTCTTGGCATCGAGCGCCGCGGCGGCACGCCAGAGCAGGGTGCGCGCTGCCTCAAGCTCCGTCGCCATGTCGGCGAGCTTGAATTGCAGGGCCTGGAAATCGGCGATGGCCGAGCCGAAGGCCTTGCGCTCCTTGGCATAGGCGATGGCCTTGTCGAGCGCTCCTTGCGCGCCGCCGATCGAGCAGGCGCCGATATTGAGCCGCCCGCCATCGAGGCCGGCCATGGCGATCTTGAAGCCGATGCCTTCCGGGCCGAGCCGGTTCGCCACCGGCACGCGGCAATTCTCGAAGATCACCGCCCGCGTCGGCTGGGCGTTCCAGCCCATCTTCTTCTCGTTGGCGCCGAAGGAGAGGCCGGGCGTGTCCTTCTCGACCACGATGGTCGAGATGCCCCCGGGGCCGGCCTCGCCGGTGCGGGCCATCACGACATAGATGTCGGAAACCCCGGCGCCGGAGATGAACTGCTTCTGCCCGTCGAGCACGTAATGGTCGCCGTCGAGCGCCGCCTTGGTCTTCAGAGCGGCCGCGTCCGAGCCGGCGCCGGGCTCGGTCAGGCAATAGCTCGCCAGATGCTCCATCGTGCAGAGCTTCGGCAGGAGGCGCCGGCGCTGCTCGTCGGAGCCGTAGCGGTCGATCATCCAGGCGCACATGTTGTGGATCGAGATATAGGCTGCGACCGTCGGGCAGCCGGTCGAGAGCGCCTCGAAGATCAGCGCCGCATCGAGCCGGGTCAGGCCGGAGCCGCCGACATCGTCCTGGATATAGATGCCGCCCATGCCGAGCGCGGCGGCAGCGCGCATCTCCTCGACCGGGAAATGCTTCTCCTCGTCCCAGCGCATGGCGTGGGGGGCGAGTGTCTCGGCGGCGAATTCCTGCGCCATGTCGCGGATGGCGATCTGGTCTTCGGTGAGAGCGAAGGCGTTCATGGCTGGCCCTCCTGATCAGTGAGATAGTCCCGCGGCGCAGGCGCGCGCAATCGCGACGAAAGGCCGGGCCTGTTCGCGTCGGATCGGGATGGGGAAGGGCGGCCGGCAGATCGCGATGCGCCGGCAGCATTCATGGCAGGTCGAGCCGCGCCAGCGGAGGCCGGAAGCGACGTTGCGAGGGTCCGCAGCGTTCGCTCCATGGCCCCCTCGCCGGTGCCGCGTCAATTCATCGTCGGAATGACGAAGCTCGCACCGTCCTTGATGCCGCTCGGCCAGCGCGCCGTCACCGTCTTGGTCTTGGTGTAGAAGCGGATCGAGTCCGGGCCGTGCTGGTTGAGGTCGCCGAAGGCCGAGCGCTTCCAGCCGCCGAAGGTGTAATAGGCCAGCGGCACCGGGATCGGCACGTTGATGCCGATCATGCCGACCTGCACCTTCGAGGCGAAGTCGCGCGCGGCGTCGCCGTCGCGGGTGAAGATCGCAGTGCCGTTGCCGTATTCGTGGTCGTTGGTGAGCTTCAGCGCCTCGTCATAGCTGTCGGCGCGGACGACTGCGAGCACCGGCCCGAAGATCTCTTCCTTGTAGATGCGCATGTCCTTGGTGACGTTGTCGAACAGGCAGCCGCCGACATAGAAGCCGTTCTCGTAGCCCTGCATCTTGAAGCCGCGGCCATCGACCACCAGCTTGGCGCCTTCCTCGACGCCGATATCGACGTAGTTCTTGATCTTCTCCATCGCCGCCTTGGTGACGACCGGGCCGTAATCGGCGGTGACATCGGTAGAGGGGCCGACCTTGAGGCTCTCGACGCGCGGGATCAGGCGCCTGACCAGCTCGTCGGCCGTGGCCTTGCCGACGGGCACCGCGACCGAGATCGCCATGCAGCGCTCGCCGGCCGAGCCGTAGCCGGCGCCGATCAGCGCGTCGACGGCCTGGTCCATATCGGCGTCGGGCATGATGACCATATGGTTCTTGGCGCCGCCGAAGCACTGCACGCGCTTACCGTTCGCGCAGCCCCGGGCGTAGATGTACTCCGCGATCGGGGTCGAGCCGACGAAGCCGACGGCCTTGATCTCGGGATGGTCGAGGATGGCGTCGACCGCTTCCTTGTCGCCATTGACGACGTTGAGGATGCCGGGAGGGCCGCCGGCCTCGATGAAGAGTTCGGCGAGGCGCATCGGCACGCCGGGATCGCGCTCCGAGGGCTTCAGGATGAAGGCGTTGCCGCAGGCGATCGCGGGGCCGAGCTTCCAGAGCGGGATCATCGCCGGGAAGTTGAACGGGGTGATGCCGGCGACCACGCCGAGCGGCTGGCGCAGCGAATAGATGTCGATGCCGGGGCCGGCACCGTCGGTGAACTCGCCCTTCATCAGGTTGGGCGCGCCGAGCGAGAATTCCACGACCTCGACGCCGCGCTGGATGTCGCCCTTGGCGTCGGGAATGGTCTTGCCATGCTCGCGGGCGAGCAGCTCGGCCAGCTCCTCGTTGTTCTGGGCGATCAGGTCGAGGAACTTCATCAGCACGCGGGCGCGGCGCTGCGGATTGGTCGCGGCCCATTTCGGCTGCGCTTCGGCCGCGTTCCTGACGGCCGCGTCGAGTTCGGCCGCAGAGGCGAGCGCGACCTTGCCGATCACGCTGCCATCCATCGGCTGGAAGATGTCGGCGCTGCGTCCCGAGGTGCCGGCGACCTGCTTGCCGCCGATGAAATGTCCGACCTGACGCATGGCGTCCTCCCTACGAATTGGTGGTGTGGTGATCGTGACAACTCACTACCATTCTCGTTTGCGCACGGCTATAGCGGGCGTGGAACGCTTGTCGTGCAAAAACACAAATATGAGGAGGGAGGCTTGGAGCGCTTCGACTGGGACGATCTCCGCTTCTTTCTGGCGGTGGCCCGCTCCGGCCGGCTGACCGCCGCCGCGCGCCGGCTCGGCGCCGACCATGCCACCGTCTCGCGCCGCATCACCTCGCTGGAGGAGGCGCTGAAGGCGAAGCTCTTCGAGCGCCGTCCGCAGGGCTACACGCTGACGGCGCATGGCGAGCGGCTGCTCGCCAAGGCGGAGACGATGGAGACCGAGGCGCTCGCCATCCAGAGCGATATCGGCGGCGCCGACATGGCCTTGTCCGGCACGGTCAGGATCGGCGCGCCGGACGGCTTCGGCACCGCCTTCCTGGCGCCGCGCCTCGCGGCCTTCGCGAAATCCTATCCGGGGCTGGAGATCCAGCTCATCGCCATGCCCCGCCTGCTCTCGCTGTCGAAGCGCGAGGCCGATGTCGCGATCACGCTCGCCCCGCCGAAGGAGGGCAAGGTGGTGGCGCGCAAGCTCGCCGATTATCGCCTCGGCCTCTACGCCGCGCCGGGCTATCTCAAGGATATGCCTTCGGTGACGAAGCCGGACGATCTCTTCGAGCACCGTATCATCGGCTATATCGACGACCTGATCTTCTCGCCCGAGCTCGACTATCTCGACGAGGTCGCCAAAGGCCTGCGCGCCCATGTCCAGAGTTCGAGCGTCATCGCCCAGATGAACGCGGTCGTCGCCGGTGCCGGCGTCGGCGTCATCCATCATTTCATGGCGGAGAACGACCCGCGGCTCGTGCCGGTGCTGCCCGAGACGGTGCAGATCACCCGCTCCTTCTGGCTGCTCGTCCATGCCGACCTCAAGGACGTCGCCCGTGTCCGCGCCATCGTCGACTTCGTCGTGCGCGAAGCCAAGGTGTCGCGCGCGCTTCTGATGGGCGAGCCGAGACAGGAGCCGCGCGCGGCGGCGGAGTAGCCGGCTGCGCGCGAGCCTGCCCTAGCTTCTTTGAGCGGCGGCGCAGACCCGGTTCCGGCCGGCCTGCTTGGCCGTATAGAGCGCCTGGTCGGCCCGGCCGAGGCTGGCATCGAGACGCTCGGAGGCGCCGATCTCGGTGACGCCGATCGAGACGGTGAGCGCCAACGTCTCGCCTCCCAGCAGCAGCGCTTCGCGGGCGATCTCCTCGCGGATCGTTTCCGAGAGCCGCAGGGCTTCCGCGAGATCCGCGCCCCGGAACAGGATCGCGAATTCCTCGCCGCCGACGCGCGCCAGCAGATTGGTGCCGCCCTCGGCCAGACGGCTGAGGTTCCGCGCAACCGCATCGAGCACCCTGTCGCCGCCGTCATGGCCGTGGCGGTCATTCAGCTGCTTGAAATGGTCGATGTCGAGCAGCGCGATCGAGGCCGGCAACCCGGCCTGCCGGGCCGTCTCGACCAGGGCCGGCCCCTGCTCGAAGAAATGGCGCCGGTTGAACAGGTTGGTGAGATAGTCCCGTGCGGCCAGCTCCTGCAGCCGCTTGAGCTGCGTCAGCGTCTCGACATTCGAGGCGATGCGGCATTGCAGCTCTTCGAGGACGAAGGGGCGCGCGACGAAGTCATGCGCCCCGGCCTTGAGGAAGCCGGCGGAGGTCTTCCGGTCGGTCGAGGAGGAGATCCCGATGAGGCGGACATTGGGATGGCTCCGCCGGATTTTGCGAGCCAGCTCGAAGCCGTCCATGTCCGGCATGTAATAGTCGCTGACGACGAGCTCCAGGTCAGGATGGGCGTCGAGCAGGGCGAGCGCTTCCGCGCCCGAGCCGGCCTCGACCACGACATATTGCTGGATCGACAGCATGCGGGCGAGCACCTTGCGGGTGGTGCGGGTGTCGTCCACGACGAGGATGCGCGTGTTGCGGTTGTCGAGCGCGCGCTTCACCGTGCCGACGAGGTTCGGAAGGGCGAACTCGTTGTCCTTCAGAACGTAGTCGATGACCTCCCGCTCCATGATCCGTCCGCGCGTGGCGAGATCGAAGGTCGCGGTGAAGACGACGGTCGGGATGCCGTGGGCGACGGTCCAGTCGAGCGCTTCGCCGCGCGGCGCGTCCGGCAGGTTGAGGTCGACCACCGCGATCGCATAGGCGCCGGGTGCCGCGACGATCAGCTCGCTGAGGTCCTTGAGCGAGGCGCAGGTCGTGACGGGCAGCCCGGTCTCCGCCTCGAGGAACTGACGCAAGGCGATCGCGAATGTCCGCGAATCTTCGATGACGAGGATGCCGCGCTCGTCTTTCCCGGGTTTATCATCGGCAAGAGCCGCCGTAGATGGAGCATTCATGCTCCATCTACGGCGCTGTCAGGCTTAATTTTCCGTGACGTTCCGCCCGCGGTCTCAGGTCGGTCGTGACGTTGATGTCGCGCTTCAGATTCTCCAGGGCAGCACGTTGCGCGGCAGATGCCGGCCGAGGAGGTCGAGGAGCAGCATGGCGGCGAGGATCACGGCGGAGGCGCTGATCGCGATCGCGGCGGCCTCGCCCGCCAGCCCCGCTTCCTTCAGGCTGAACAGCACGACGCCGAGCGTCTCGGTGCCTGACGACCAGAGCAGCGCCGAGACGGTCAGCTCGTTGAAGGCGACGAGGAAGACCATCAGGGCGGAGACGGCAGCGGCCGGCGCGAGGATCGGCGCGACGATGAAGCGCAGCATCTGCCAGAGCCCGGCGCCGTCGAGCTTGGCCGCCTCTTCATGATGCGCCTCGATCTGCGCCATCGCCGCCAGCGGCGCCTTCAGCGCCAGGGGCAGGAAGCGCGCGAGATAGGCGAAGAGGATGATGAAGGGTGTGCCGTAGATGCTGACGCCGATCAGCGGCAGCGGCCTCAGGAAGATCAGGATGCAGGCGATGGCGAGCACCACGCCCGGCAGCGCATAGGGCAATTCGACGATGAGCTCCACCGGCCGCCGGAGCCTGCCGATGCGCCGCTCGAGCCCGTAGGCGAAGGCGATCGAGGTGAGCGACAGCAGGACCGCGGCGACCGCCGCGAACCAGAAGGAATTCCAGAAGGCGCGGATGGTTACGGCCTGCCGGAACAGCACCTCGGCGAATTTGTCGAAGGTCAGCGTCTGCCAGGAGAGCGGCACGCCGAGCGCCGGCGTCAATGCCTCGCTCGCCAGCGCGAAGAGGGGCAGGCCGAGCTTGACGAGCAGCAGCAGCCACAGGCCTGCCGCGACGAAGGGGCGTGCCGGCCCGAGCAGCCAGAATGGCTCCAGCGGCCGTTCGATCTCGACCTTGCCGCCCTGGCGGCGCGCGACCGCCATGCCGGCGAGGATGCCGAGCGCCGCCACAGCGCCGACGAGCAGGGCGAGCGCAGCCGTCTCCGGCAGGCTCTCCGGGCCGAAGCTCGACAGCCGGCGATAGATCAGTGTCGGCAAAGTGAGATAGTTCACCGGCAGGCCGAGCAAAGCGGGGATGCCGAAATTGCCGACGCCGGCGACGAAGGCGATCAGCCCGGCCGCGATGAATTGCGGCCGCAGCACCGGCACGATGATCCGCGCGGTGATGGTCGCCGGCCCCGCGCCTTCCATCTGCGCCGCTTCGACCAGCGAATGCGGAATGCTGCGCAAGCCGGTCCAGAGGGTGATCGCGACCAGCGGCGCATGATGCAGCGCCATGACCAGGATGATGCCGCCGCGTCCGAGCAGCGGGTTCGCCGTGCCCGGCGCCGGCGCCAATCCGAGCAGCATCAGCACCTGCGAATTCGGTGCGAGCAGGCTGAGGAAGGCGAGCGCCGCCACCTGCGGCGCGATCATCATCGAGAAGACGAAGGCGAAGGCCAGCGGGCGCTTGCCGCGGACATCGCTGACGCCGAGCGCCAGTGCGACGACGGTGCCGATCGCGAGCGCGCCCAGCGCCGAGAAGAAGGAGGTGTCGAGCGTATGCAGCGTGGCCGTGATGGCCGAGCGGCCCGTCATCGCGGCAAAGGCGGTTTCCGGAGCGAACTGCCAGCCCGGCGCGAAGGCCGCCAGCACGAGCCGCAGGAAGGGCAGGCCGCCGAGCAGCAGTGCAATCAGGATAATGAGCGCCGGCAACCCTAGCTCGGCAGGCAGGCGCAAAGGCGGAAGCGGGAGCGCCGGAACGGGCTCCCGCTTGCGTGATGGGCGCAGGACCAGCGTCATCGCGCCGTATGTCCGCGAGGCGAAACCACGCTCACTCGAAGATGGCGCCGAAGCGCTTGCGGGCGGCGTCCGACTCGGCCAGCGCCTTGCCGGCGTCGAAGGGCATCAGCTTGATGGCGTCACGGGCCGGGTAGCCGGCCGGCAGCGCGACATCGGGACGCGCCGGGACATAACCCTGCTTCAGCGCGACTTGCTGCCCCTCCTTCGACAGGGCGAAGTCGATGAAGGCACGGGCGGCCGCCTCGTTCTTGGTGCCCTTGAGAATGGCGACCGGTTCGCTGACCGAGGAGACGCCCTCGCTCGGGAAGACGAACTCGACCGGCGCGCCCTTGGCCTTCTCGCGGATCGGCATGAAGTCGACGATCATGCCGTAGAGCTTCTCGCCCGTGGCGACCTGGCGCAGGATGTCGCCATTGGCGCCGGCAGCCAGCGTGCCGTTCTCCTTCAGCGCCTCGTAGTATTTCCAGCCATCCTTGAGATTGCCGGTCAGCGTGATCGTGTGGATCAGCGCGGCGCCCGAATTCAGCGGGCTCGGCATGGCGATCTGGTTCTTCGCCTCCGGCCTGGTGAGGTCGAGCCAGCTCGTCGGCTTCATCGTGGCCTTGGTGTTGTAGACGATGCCGGTGGTGATCAGCTTGGTCGCGAACCAGAACTTGGCCGGGTCGTGGATCCCCGCCGGATAGGCCGAGACGTCGGCCTTGTCATAAGCCTCCAGCCGGCCTTCCTTCTTCAGCCCTTCCATGGTCACGGAATCGGCGATCAGCAGCACGTCGGCCTGCGGGCTGCCTGCCTCGAACTCGGCCCTGAGCTTCGCCAGGACGCGCGGCGTGCCGTCGCGGACGAAGGAGATGTCGACCTTCGGGTACTTCGCCTTGAAGGCATCGACGGTCTGCTGAGCGTCGGTGTTCGGCTGGCTCGTATAGAGCACCAGCTTGCCTTCCACGCCCTGCGCCTGCGCGCCCAGCGCCGAGACGATCAGGCCGGCGGCAATGGTGAACGCGCTCAATGCCTTGCGCTGCATGTAACTCTCCATCTCTGGCCGCAACCGCGGGATGGCGCTGCCGGTAGACCCTGCGCGTGACAGTTCCGTGAAGACCGTGTCGTAAATGGCCGGTGGTTGCGTGTCACCCGCGCGCATGGTCGGATTGCCATGGCGGGCTCGCAATGGCAGGGCAGAGGCGCCACATTGCGGGTGACCGCCCAAGGATCAGGACACCGGGAACAGATCATGGCTTCCAAGCTCGACCAGCTCCGCGAGATGACCACCGTCGTCGCCGACACCGGCGATATCGAAGCGGTGCGCCGGCTCAAGCCCGTCGACTGCACCACCAATCCGACGCTGCTGTTCAAGGCGGCGGAGACGCCGGCCTATGCCCATCTCGTCGAAGAGGCGATCGCCTGGGGCAAGAAGCAGGGCGGTGGCGAGAAGGCGGTCCAGGCCGTCTGCGACCGTCTCGCCGTCAGCTTCGGCACGGAACTCACGAAGATCGTGCCCGGCCGCGTCTCGACCGAGGTCGATGCCGATCTCTCATTCGACGGCAAGGCCACGATCGACAAGGCGCGCGCCATCATCGCCGCCTACAAGGAGCGCGGCGTCGCGCGCGAGCGCATCCTGATCAAGATCGCCTCGACCTGGGAGGGCCTGCAGGCCGCCAAGGTGCTGCAGGGCGAGGGCATCGATTGCAACCTGACGCTGCTCTTCGCCTTGCCGCAGGCTGTCGCGGCCGCCGATGCCGGGGCCTTCCTGATCTCGCCCTTTGTCGGGCGCATCCTCGACTGGCACGTCAAGGCTGGCGGCGGCCCCTACACGGCCGAGACCGACCCCGGCGTCGTCTCGGTGAAGAGCATCTATGCCTATTACAAAACCTTCGGCATCAAGACGGTCGTGATGGGCGCCTCCTTCCGCAACACCGGCGAGATCGAGGCGCTGGCCGGCTGCGACCGGCTGACCATCGGGCCTAGCCTGCTCGACGAGCTCGCCGCCGCGACCGGCGATCTGCCGCGCCGGTTGTCGCCTGCCGCCTCGCCGCAGACTTCCTCGGAGATGGCGAAGCGCATCGTCCTCGACGAGAAGGCCTTCCGTTTCGCCATGAACGAGGATGCGATGGCGACGGAGAAGCTGGCGGAGGGCATCCGCGGCTTCGTCAAGGACCTGCGCAGCCTGCGCAAGCTCGTGGCCGAAAAGCTCGGCTGAGACATGCGCAGCCCGGTGGCTCCGCGCGCTCGATGAGTGCTGCGGCGCCTGGCCGGGCCGGTGCTCGGCCTCTCCGGCGGGCGCGATCTTTGGAGGATGGAGCCGGCTGCGATTGACGCGCCGGCCCGTCGGGTTTCTCATGGCTTTCGTCTGACAGGCGGTTCCGGTCTTCGGCGCCTGCCGCAAACGGAGCCGGTCGCCATGAGCAATCCCTCTGAAATCAGCACGCCGTCCGAAACCTCCCCGCATCGCCCGCCATCGCTCGGCACGCATCTCATTCCGCTCAGGCGCAACTGGCGCTGGCTGATGGCGGCCGGCATCGCCCTGATCGTCCTCGGCGTGCTCGGGCTCGGCGCGGTCGCCCTGCTCAGCGTCGCCAGCGCGATCTGGTTCGGGGCGATGATCTTCGTCGGCGGCATCATCGTGCTGATCGACGCCTTTCGCCATCAGGGCTGGAAGAGCCGCCTGCTGCATGTCCTGATCGGCGTGCTCTACGTCGCCGTCGGCGTGATGACTTTCGCCAACCCGCTGCTCGCGACGGCATCGCTGACCCTGCTGGCCGGCGCGGCTCTGGTCGCCACGGGCGTGCTGCGCCTCATCGTCGCTTTCCAGAACCGGGAATTGCCCTATTGGACCTGGGTTGCGCTCTCGGGGCTGCTGTCCTTGATCCTCGGCGGCATGATCCTGATGCAATGGCCGGCCTCGAGCCTCTGGGTGCTCGGCACCTTCCTCGCCATCGAGCTGATCTTCCAGGGCTGGGCTGCGATCGCGCTTGCCCGCGCCATCCGCTCCACCTTCGACGGGGTCATCACCAAACGCGCTTGAGCGGTGCCGGTCGCGAATTGCGGCGCCGCTTCACCTTTGCGTGTTGCGGCGCGCTTCGCCACGTTTTTTCCATGGAAAAGACGATACTTCGCGATTCTCGCAAGCCGCCTCCGGTGCGTCATGATCAAGCCAGCTGTCCTCGCCTTCGGCGCCCTCCTGTTCGGCCTGCCGGCCGAGGCCCAGTCGAGCTGGAATTTCGACCGCGCGGCGACGCAGATCAGCTTCATCGGCCACCGCTTCGGCACGGTCGTCACCAATGGCCGCTTCGAGCGCTATGACGGCACCTTCTCGATCGATTTCGACCATCCCGAGAAAAGCCGCATCCGGGTCACGCTGGAAACGGGTTCGATCAAGGCGGGCTCGCCGCTGGTCGACGGCTTCATTGCCGGGGCGAGCATGCTGGACAGTGCGGCCTATCCCACCGCGACCTTCGTCTCGGACAGCGTGACGCGGACGGGCGAGCACGACCTCGAAATTCGGGGCCGGCTCACCATCAAGGGCATGACGCATCCCTTCACCGTGCGCGCCATGATAAACGGCGATATCGGCAAGGCCCGGCGCGGCGAAGCCTTGCCCTTCCGGGCCAGCGGCAGCTTCCTGCGGCCGACCTACGATATCGGCCGGGACGTCAACATCGTCGACGACCAGATCGACATCGAGATCCAGGGCCGGCTGGCGCGATGAATGCGAAGCCCGAAGCATTTTCGAGCGAAGTGGATACCGGTTTGCGTGGAGACAACGCGGCGAAGGGAACGCCGGGCGAGCCGCTGCGCTGGCATCCGGCCAGCGTCGCCTTGCACTGGCTGACCTTCCTGCTGATCCTGTTTCAGTTCTGGGTTTCCGGCCCCATGCTGGACGAGAAGCGCGACCTTCTCTCGCGCTTCGAGCTCTACCAGCTTCATAAATCGGTCGGGCTGACGGTCGCGGCCTTCGTCCTGCTGCGGCTCCTCCTGCGCGTCGCCCTGCGCCAGCCCGGCCCGGAGAACGACAATCCCTGGCTGCGCGGCGCCGCATCGCTCGTCCATGCCGCGCTCTATCTCTGCATCATCGCCTTGCCGGTCACCGGCCTGCTGATGGCGGCGGCGGCGCCGATCCAGATACCCACGCTCTATTTCGGGCTGTTTCCGGTGCCGCATCCGATCGGCCCCGACCCGGCCGTCTACCGGCGGATGCTGTGGCTGCACGACCAGTTCGGCAATATCCTCATCGGGCTCGGCGTCGTGCATGTGGCGGCGGTTGCCGTCCATATGCTGCTCTGGCGCGACGGCCTGCTTGGCCGGATGTGGTTCGGCCGGCGCTGGTCGTAACGGCACCTGAAACCCGTTGCCGATCAGGTTGCCTCTCCCTGATCGGCATGCCCGACAGCTTCCAGAGCTGTATGATGTCTAGGGTTCGACGATCTTGAGTTCCTCGACGGTTTCCGCCGTCATGGTTCTGACTCTGGTCGCTCCGGGGCTGAACATGGTGCGCGCTCCGGCGGCGGCGGCTTGCAGCTTCCGTTTCCAGCTCTTCGCATCGCCGCTGCCGAGGCCGGCGAAATCGGACCGGCGCATCGCGTCCGCGTTCCTGCCCTGGTAGACAAGCACGCCGCGATCGGTCACCACGATATCGCCGCGCCGCATCGTGGGATCCTTGAGATACCAGTATGGGTCGCTCGAGGGATCGAGCTGCACCACCGGTGGTTTCGGTGTCGACCGAGCCTCGACCGGTGCAGCCTTGGCGCGAACGCTCTTCTGCCGCCGCGGCTTCACTGTGACGCTGAGCGGGTTGTACGGCTCCACGGCCTGGGGCCGTGGAGGGGCTCCCAAAAAGGCTCGCGCGAGATCGTCGAAAAACCCGGCGGCATGGGCCGGCAAGGCGGTGATACTCAGAATCGTAGCCAGGCCGGCAAGCGAGATCGCGCGAAACGCCATGAGCGGTAGCCTTTCCCCCGAGAGGAAGTTAGCCCATCTACGCGAAAATTCAATGACATGGCTGATGCGCGGCACACGCGCGCTTAAGCGGAGGTTACCTGATCCTGTCGCCTTGAATCTCTCCCGGTCGCGGTTGCGTACTCCGCGCCGGTTCAACTTGCCCGGGCATCGCCGCCAGGAGCGGCCCGCATCGCGTGGCGGGCCGCTGTTTCATCTCAGGCCTTGCCCTGCGCTGCCAGCGCTTCCGCCCGGATGGTCGAGAGCGACTTCGCCGGGGTGATCGCCTCGGGGTCGAGCAGGCAGTGGATGATCGCGGGCTTGCCCGAGGCGACGGCGCGCTCGAAGGCGGCGGCGAAGTCCTCGGTTTTCTCGACGCGCTCGCCATGGCCGCCGAAGGCCTTGGCATAGGCGGCGAAATCCGGGTTCTTCAGCGTCGTCGCGGAGACGCGGCCGGGATATTCCCGTTCCTGATGCATGCGGATTGTGCCGTACATGCCGTTATCGACCACCACGACGATGACGGGCAGGTCGTATTGCACGGCGGTGGCGAAATCCTGCCCGTTCATCAGGAAGCAGCCATCGCCGGCGAAGGCGACGACGGTTCGCTCCGGGAAGATCCGCTTGGCGCCGATCGCGGCCGGGACGCCATAGCCCATCGAGCCCGAGGTCGGGGCGAGCTGCGTCGCGAACTTGTTGAAGCGATGGAAGCGGTGCACCCAGGTCGCATAGTTACCGGCGCCGTTGCACAGGATCGCGTCGTCGGGCAGGCGGCTCCTCAACCAGCGCACCATCTCGCCGGGATGGAAGGCGCCCGCGACGGGCGCGGGCTGCTCGCTCCAGGCGAGATAGGCCTCATGGGCTTCGGCAGCCGCGCCGGCCCAGGGGATCGTTTGCGGCGGATGCACGGTCTCCAGCGCCGCGCAGAAGGCGGTCGGCGTGGCGTTGATCGCCTGCGTCGGCCGGTAGACGCGGCCGAGCTCCTCCGGGTCCGGATGGACATGGACGAGCGGGCGTCCGGGATTGGGAATGCCGAACAGCGTATAGGACTGGCTCGGCATCTCCGAGAGGCGGCCGCCGACCAGCAGGACGAGGTCGCTCTCCTTGATGCGGGCGAGCAGCTTAGGGTTCGGGCCGATGCCGAGATCGCCGGCGAAGTTCGGATGATCGGCCGGGAACAGCATCTGCCGGCGGAAGGAGACCGCGACGGGCAGGTCGAAGCGTTCGGCGAAGCGCTGGAAGCGCTCGATCGCCTGCGGATTCCAGCGCGAGCCGCCGAGAATCGCGATCGGCTTCTTCGCCGCCCAGAGCCGCTTCTGCAATTCGATGGTCTGGGTCAGGGAGGGGTGCGTTTCCGTGACCTGATACGGCTCGGCGTCGGCGACATCGGCGATGTCGGTCAGCATGTTCTCGGGCAAGGCGATCACCACCGGGCCGGGGCGGCCCGAGGTCGCGATATGGAAGGCGCGGCTGATGATCTCGGGGATGCGCGCGGCATCGTCGATCTCGGTCGCCCATTTCGTCATGGTGCCGAAGACGGCGCGGTAGTCGAGCTCCTGAAAGGCCTCGCGCTCACGCATGCTCTGGTCGATCTGGCCGACGAAGAGGATGAGCGGCGTCGAATCCTGATCGGCGATATGGACGCCGGGCGAGGCGTTGGTGGCGCCGGGACCGCGCGTGACGAAGCAGATGCCGGGCTTGCCGGTCAGCTTGCCGGCGGCCTCGGCCATCATGCAGGCGCCGCCCTCGGCCCGGCAGATGGTGACCTTCATCGAGGCGTCGTGCAGCGCGTCGAGCACGGCGAGATAGCTCTCGCCCGGCACGCAGAAGGCGTCTGTGGCGCCGTGGAGGATGAGCTGGTCGACGAGGATCTGCCCGCCAGTACGATTAGCCATGCTGCGGCCCTCCCCAGGCCGGATCGTTCAGAATCTCGTCGGCATGCTCGCCGAGCCGTGGGCTCGTGCGCTCAGCCACTTGCCGCACGCCATCCATGACGATGGGCGAGGCGACGGTTGGAATATGGCCTGCCTTCGCGGCTGCGCTCGGCAGATCGACCTTGACGCCGCGCGCGATCACTTGTGGATCGGCGAAGACTTCGCCGATGTCGTTGATCGGTCCGGCCGGGACGCCGACCTTCTCCAGCGCCGCCAGCAGGTCGAGCTTGGCATAACGCTGGCAAAGCCGGTGCAAACGCTCGGTCAGAGCGACGCGGTTCTTCACCCGCGAGCGGTTGTCGATGTAGTCGGGCTCCTCGGCCAGCGTCGGTTCGCCCAGAACCTCGCAGAGCTTGCGCCATTGCCCGTCATTGCCGGTGGCGATGATGATGTGGCCGTCCGCGACCGGAAACACGTCATAGGGGACGATGTTGGGATGGGCGTTGCCGAGCCGCGCCGGGGGCTGGCCGCCGACCAGATAGTTCATCGCCTGGTTGCCGAGCACGGCGATCTGCGTGTCGAGCAGCGCCATGTCGAGCGTCGCGCCCTCGCCGGTGAGGTCGCGACGGCGCAGCGCCGCGAGGATGCCGTTGGAGGCATAGAGGCCGGTGAAGATGTCGGCGACGGCATAGCCCGCCTTCATCGGCGCGCCCGCGGGCTCGCCGGTGACCGACATCGGCCCGCCCATGCCCTGGACGAGGAAGTCGTAGCCGGCGCGCGGCGCATAGGGGCCGTCCTGCCCGAAGCCGGTGACGGAGCAATAGACGAGGCGCGGGAATTCCTTGCGGAGCGAAGCGGCGTCGAGCCCGTATTTTTCGAGGCCGCCGACCTTGAAATTCTCGACCACCACATCGGCATGGGCGGCGAGCCGCTTGACCAGCGCCTGCCCTTCCGCCGTGCGGAAATCGGCCGTGATCGAGCGCTTGCCGCGATTGGCCGAGTGGAAATAGGCGGCCGAGAGGTTCTCGCCCTCGGCACCCTCGACGAAGGGCGGGCCCCATTTGCGGGTGTCGTCGCCCTCGGGTGCCTCGACCTTGACGACATCGGCGCCGAGATCGGCCAACAACTGGCCGATCCAGGGACCTGCGAGGATGCGCGCCAGTTCGAGGACGCGCAGGCCGGCGAGGGGAGGGGATTGAGACATCATCGTATGTCCGCGCCGTCATCCCGGCCGGAGCGAAGCGCAGACCCGGGATCCATGCCTGACCGCCGATCGGCGATGTTCCGGAATGGATCCCGGGTCGACCTGCGGTCGCCCGGGATGACGCGGAGGGGGGCGGAAGGGCTCAGAAGAACGCCTGCAGGCCGGTGATCGCCCGGCCAAGGATCAGCGCGTGGACGTCATGCGTGCCCTCATAGGTGTTCACCGTCTCGAGGTTCGCGGCGTGGCGCATCACCTGATACTCGATCTGGATGCCGTTGCCGCCATGCATGTCGCGGGCCTGGCGGGCAATGTCGAGCGCCTTGCCGCAATTGTTGCGCTTCACCAGCGAGATCATCTCCGGGGCCATCTTGCCCTCGTCGAGCAGGCGCCCGACGCGCAAGCTACCCTGCAGGCCGAGCGTGATCTCGGTCAGCATGTCCGCGAGCTTCTTCTGGTAGAGCTGCGTCTGGGCGAGGGGCTTGTTGAACTGCTTGCGGTCGAGCCCGTACTGGCGGGCGCGGTGGAAGCAATCCTCGGCGGCGCCCATCACGCCCCAGGAGATGCCGTAGCGGGCGCGGTTGAGGCAGCCGAACGGGCCCGACAGGCCCGAGACGTTCGGCAGCAGGTTCTCTTCCGGCACGATGACGCCGTCCATGACGACCTCGCCGGTGATCGAGGCGCGGAGCGAAAGCTTGCCGCCGATCTTCGGCGCGGACAGGCCCTTCATGCCCTTCTCGAGGATGAAGCCGCGGATCTGGTTGTCATGCGCTGATGATTTCGCCCAGACGACGAAGACGTCGGCGATCGGCGAGTTCGATATCCACATCTTCGATCCCGTCAGCCTGTAGCCGTCGGCGACCTTCTCGGCGCGGGTCTTCATGCCGCCGGGATCGGAGCCGGCATCCGGCTCGGTCAGGCCGAAGCAGCCGACCCATTCGCCCGAGCCCAGCTTCGGCAGGTACTTCTTGCGCTGCTCTTCGCTGCCATAGGCATAGATCGGGTACATCACCAGCGAGGACTGCACCGACATCATCGAGCGATAGCCGGAGTCGATGCGCTCGACCTCGCGGGCGACGAGCCCGTAGGAGACGTAGTTGGCGCCGGCGCAGCCATACTCCTCGGGGACGGTGACGCCGAGCAGGCCGAGCTCGCCCATTTCGTTGAAGATCGAACGGTCGGTCTTCTCGTCGAGATAGGCTTCGTTCACGCGCGGCTGGAGCTTCTCCTGCGCATAGGCGCGGGCCGTGTCGCGGATCAGCCGCTCGTCCTCGTTCAGCTGCTCGTCGAGCAGATAGGCATCGTCCCAGGTGAACTTCGCGAGCTTGTGGCTGCCGGCCATGGTGTTCGTCTCCCGTCTTGTTCTCAATAACCGTCATTGCGAGGAGCGGAGCGACGAAGCAATCCAGGGGGGACGTAGAGCGCTGCCGCTCCTGGATTGCTTCGCTACGCTCGCAATGACGGTTGCTGTTCAGTTCTACCGATCACGCATCCACGTCGAAGCTGACGCCCTGTGCCAGCGGCAAGGTGGTGCCGTAGTTCAGCGTGTTGGTGGCGCGGCGCATATAGGCCTTCCAGGCGTCGGAGCCCGCCTCGCGGCCGCCGCCCGTCTCCTTTTCGCCGCCGAACGCCCCGCCGATCTCGGCGCCCGAGGGGCCGATATTGACGTTGGCGATGCCGCAATCCGAACCCTCGTCCGAGACGAAGAGCTCGGCCTCGCGCATGTTCAGCGTGAAGATCGAGGAGGACAGGCCGGCGCCGACGGCGTTCTGGATCGCGATCGCCTCGTCGATGGACTTGTACTTCATCACATAGAGGATCGGGGCGAAGGTCTCGCGCTCGACCGGGCCGCACTGCCTGGGCATCTCGACCAGCGCCGGACGGACGTAGAAGCCGCCAGCGCCGACATCGACCTTCTCGCCGCCATGGACCTTGCCGCCTTCGGCCTTGGCCTCGGAGAGTGCCTTCTGCATGCCCTGATAAGCAGCCTCGTCGACCAGCGGGCCGACCAGCACACCGGCCTCGCGGGGATCGCCGATCTTCACGCTGGCATAGACCTTGGCGAGCTTCGGCACGAGCGCATCATAGATGCTTTCATGCACGATCAGGCGGCGCAGCGTGGTGCAGCGCTGGCCGGCGGTGCCCATCGCCGCGAAGGCGATGCCGCGCAGCGCGATGTCGAGATCGGCCGAGGGGGCGACGATCGCGGCGTTGTTGCCGCCGAGCTCCAGGATGGCGCGGGCGAAGCGAGCCGCCAGCTTCTGGCCCACTTCCTTGCCCATGCGGGTCGAGCCGGTGGCCGAGACGACCGGAACGCGGTGATCCTGGACCAGGATGTCGCCGATCTCGCGGCCGCCGATCAGGATTTCCGACAGGCCGATCGGAGCCTCGGGGCCGAAGCGCTTCATCGTCTTCTCGACGATGGCCTGCACGGCGAGCGCGGTCAGCGGGGTCTTCTCGGAGGGCTTCCAGACGACGCTGTCGCCGCAGACGAAGGCGAGCGCCGCGTTCCAGGACCAGACCGCGACCGGGAAGTTGAAGGCCGAGATCACGCCGACGACGCCGATCGGATGCCAGGTCTCCATCATGCGATGGTTCGGGCGCTCGGTCGCGATGGTCAGGCCGTAGAGCTGGCGCGAGAGGCCGACGGCGAAGTCGCAGATGTCGATCATCTCCTGGACCTCGCCGAGGCCCTCGGAGGTGACCTTGCCGGCTTCGAGCGTCACCAGCAGGCCGAGATCGGCCTTGGCGGCGCGCAGCTCTTCGCCGAGCAGGCGGACGAACTCGCCGCGGCGCGGCGCCGGCACCTTGCGCCAGGCGAGATAGGCGGATTGGGCCCGACCGATCGCGGCCTCGGCCTCGGCCGGAGAGGTCTCGCGCAGGGTCACGACGGTCTCGCCGGTGATCGGCGAGCGGGCCGAAAGGCCGGCATCGGCATAGGCGCTCTCGGAGACGCCGAGGCGCTTGAGCAGGGCGAGCGTGTCTTTCGGCAGGGATGTGGCCATCTTTGTCTTCCAAAACGGTCGCAGTGCCGCAGGGGAGAGGCCCCGGGGCGCATGGCAGAGGGGCGCGGAAACCGAAGGCGCCGCGCTTGAGGCCGGGAGAGTGCCCTCTTTCTTATCCTTGGGGCAATCGATATGTTCTCACCACTTGGTGAGTTCTAGTCATGGATGATGTCCTCATTCCCGGCCGCCTGTCGGTGCCCTCGCTCTCGGCGCTCGCTGCCTTCGAGGCGGCGGCCCGGCATGGCAGCTTCACCCGTGCCGCCGAGGAGCTGAGCCTGACGCAGGGCGCCGTCAGCCGGCAGGTGGCTCAGCTCGAAGGGGCTCTCGGCGTCAGCCTGTTCGAGCGCGTCAAGAAGCGTGTCAGCCTCACCGCCGCCGGCGCGGCCTATGCCGCGGAGGTCCGCGAAGGGCTGTCGCGGCTCGCCGCCGCCACCGTATCCGCCATGGCCTTCCGGGGCGCGGCCGGCGTGCTCAACCTCGCCATCCTGCCGACTTTCGGCACGCGCTGGCTGATCCCGCGCCTGCCCCGCTTCACCGAAGCCCATCCCGGCATCACCATCAACTTCGCCACCAAGCTCGTGCCCTTCGATTTCAGCCGCGAGCCGCTCGACGCCGCCGTCCATTTCGGGGATCCGGTCTGGCCGGGGGCGCGGCTGCACCGGCTGATGGGGGAGGAGATCGTGCCGGTCGCCTCGCCCGCTCTCGTCGCCCGCTTCGGGATCGCCGAGCCGGCCGACATGCTGAAGGCGCCGCTGCTGCAGCAATCGACGCGGCCGCGTGCCTGGGCCAACTGGCTGGAGCAGCAGGGCCTGCCGCCGCAGCGCGCGCTGGTGGGACCGCGCTTCGAGCAGTTCGCCATGGTCTCTCAGGCGGCGGTCGCGGGGCTCGGGCTCGCCATCGTGCCGCGCTTCCTCGTCGAGGAGGAGTTGCGCTCGGGCGCGCTCGTCATCCCGATCGACCGTTCGCTGATCGGGCAGGAAGGCTATTATCTGGTCTATCCCGAGGAGAAGGCGAACCTGCCGGCCGTCACCGCTTTCCGCGACTGGCTGCTGGCGGAGTGCGCGCCTGTGGGATAGCGCCCCTCTCGACAAGCGCTCCCAGCCACGTCATTCATGCGCGGAATTCACCAACCCGGCTCCCTGCGGAGTCGTCGCGCGAGGCCCGCCATGCCGTCCGTCTCCGAGACCGCCGATGTCGTGATTTGCGGCGGTGCCGCGATCGGCTCCTCAGTCGCCTATCATCTTGCAGCCGATCCCGGCTTCTCCGGCAAGGTCATCGTGGTCGAGAAGGACCCGACCTACCGCTACTCCGCCTCGGCGCTCTCGGCCGCCTCGATCCGCCAGCAATTCTCGAGCGCGGTGAACATCCGCGTCTCGCTCTACGGCATCGCGTTTTTGCGCAACATCGGCACCCATCTCTCGGTCGATGGCGAGGTGCCGGCGATCGATCTCCACGAGGGCGGATACCTCTACCTCGCCGGCGAGGAGGGTAAAGGGATTCTCGAAGCCAATCAAAGGCTTCAGCAGCAGGAAGGCGCCGATATCGCGCTTTATGCTGCAGAAATGCTGCGCAGCAAATTCCCCTGGCTGAACACCTCCGACCTCGCCTGCGGCACCTATGGCGTCAGCGGCGAGGGCTGGTTCGACGGCTGGGCCTTGCTGCAAGCCTTTCGCAAGAAGGCGCGCAGCCTCGGCATCGAATATCGCCAGGGCGAGGTCATCAGCTATCTCACGGAGGGCGGTCGCGTCACCGGCGTCGAGCTCGCCGATGGCAGCCGCATCGCCTGCGGCGCGGTCGTCAATGCCAGCGGCACCCATGGCGCCAGGCTGGCGGCGACGGCAGGCATCGCGATCCCCGTCAAATCGATGAAGCGCTATGTCTTCACCTTCACCTGCAAGGGCGATGTCGGGAATTGTCCGCTCCTGATCGACACGAACGGCGCCTGGTGTCGGCCGGAAGGTCAGCGCACGGCCGAAGGACAACTCTTCATCGGCAGCTGCTCGCCGCTGACGCCCGAGCAGGATGTCGAATGGGTCGAAACCGATCCGGGCGTGGAGGATGTCGACTGGCCCTTCTTCGAGGAGGCGGTCTGGGCGCCGCTGGCCCATCGCATCCCGGCCTTCGAGCAGATCAAGCCCGGCCGTGCCTGGGCCGGCCCCTACGACATGTGCGGGCTCGACCATAACGCCATTGTCGGCCCGGCGGTCGGCCTGCCGAACCTCTATCTCGCCAATGGCTTCTCCGGCCATGGCCTGCAGCAATCCCCGGCCGTGGGGCGGGGCATCGCCGAGCACATCGCGCATGGCCGTTATCGCTCGCTCGATCTTGCCGATCTCGGCCATGAGCGCATCGTTGCCGGCAGGCCCCTCGCCGAGGCCAACATCATCTGAGCAAGATCGCCTGAGAAGGAGGCCGCGATGGTCGATCCCGCCTTCGTCCGGACCATGGCCCGCTACAATGCCTGGCAGAACGAGAGCCTGATGGCGGCCGCCGACGGGCTGACCGACGCGGAGCGCCGGCTAGACCGCGGCGCCTTCTTCAAGTCGATCCACGGCACCTTCAACCATCTCCTCTGGGGCGATGAGACCTGGATGAGCCGCTTGGTCGGCACGGAGAAACCCGCCGTCAACGGTCGCGATTCATCGATCTATTTTGACGATTGGGCCGCATTCTGCGCCCGGCGCCGCGAACGGGACGCCGCCATCCTCGCCTGGGCGGATGCGGTCGAGGCCGATTGGCTGCGCGGCACGCTGATCTGGTACTTCGGTCGCGCGGGCCGTGAGATCGGCAAGCCGCGTGCCTTCGTCATCGCTCATATGTTCAATCACCAGACCCACCATCGCGGCCAGATCCATGCGATGCTGACGGCCGCCGGAGCCCGGCCGGAGGACACCGATCTCCTTCTGGTCGACGAAGCACGCTAGGCGGCGACACGTCGATGAGGGGAGGCGCTTGTGCGGTCCCCTATCGCTTAAGCACGGTGCGCACTTTTTGGCCCGGCCATCCGCCTTGGTCTCAGCCGGCTTTCTCCGCCGAAAGGGGTGTCATTGCACGCTGCTTCGACCGCTCGTCCCGCTCCTCATGATCGGGCGGAACCGAAGCCGTCGCATGCTGGCTGAGTTTCTGGAACAGGCCGAGGCCGACCAGCGCGAAGATCGCGAGCAGCATCACAAGGCCGGGATAGACGATCTCACTCAGCGTCTCGCGGGTGGTCTTGGCGATCAGCACCAGCGCTTCCAGCGCCAGCGCCACGATGATGATCGACATGAACTTGGTCAGCGATCCCCGCGCCTCGGCAGGGTGGCGCATCTCGCGGTCGGCCACCACCTCCTCCTCGAACAGGAACTTGCCGACATCGGAGACGGCGACCGCGATGATGATGAGACCGATCGCGTCGAGCATCGTGTCGAGACCGCCATCGCCGGTCCAGAAGCCATGCGCGGTGCGCCAGACGGCGACGCCGATCAGGATGATCGCGGCGCCGAGCAGCGCGAAGGCGATGATGGTGTAGAGCAGCCGGCTGAACAGCGTCATGTCTTCCCCCAATCCGCTTGCGGGCGACAACGGGCGGCAAGCCCGCCGGTTCCGTCGCGGGGGGCTTCCGGGGCATCGAAAGCGTGCATGGCCGCTCCGGCAGCCGCGGCGATTGCTGGCTCTCGCGATCCATGCTCCAAGCGCTGGACCCCGCCGGAGCGCCCGCCCATGCCCGAGACGACCACACTCCTCACCTTCGCCCTGATCGCGCTCGGCATGGTGCTGACCCCAGGCCCCAACATGATCTACCTGATCTCGCGCTCGATCGCGCAGGGCAGGGCGGCGGGGCTGATTTCGCTCGGCGGCGTCATCCTCGGCTTCTTCGTCTACATGTTCTGCGCGGCCTTCGGCATCACGGCCCTGCTCTTCGCCGTGCCCTATGCCTATGACGCGCTGAGGCTCGGCGGCGCCGCCTATCTGCTCTGGCTTGCCTGGCAGGCGGTGCGCCCCGGTGGCCGCTCGCCCTTCCATGTCCGCGACCTGCCGCATGACGGCCCTCGCAAGCTCTTCGCTATGGGCTTCCTGACCAGCCTGCTCAATCCGAAGATCGCGATGTTCTATCTCGCCCTGCTGCCGCAATTCATCGACCCGGCCGCGGGCGATGTCCTCGGCCAGTCCATGGTGCTCGGTTTCATCCAGATCGCCATCAGCGGCAGCGTCAACGCCCTGATCGCGACGGCGGCGGGCAGCATCGCACTATTCCTGCGGACGCGGCCCTTCTGGTCGCTGGTGCAGCGCTGGCTGATGGGCACGGTGCTGGCCGGTTTCGCCCTGCGCATGGCGATGGAAGCGCGCCGCTGACGAGGGCTGCATGTCCGCAAGCGCGTCCACGTCCGCTCTACGGCCGGGATTGCCGGCGCTCTTCACGGGCTTCCTCAAGATCGGGCTGATGGGCTTCGGCGGCGTCGGCCCCATTGCGCGCCATATCATCGTCGCCGAACGCGGCTGGCTCGACGATCGCGGCTATGCCGAGTTGATGGGCATCTGCCAGGCGCTTCCAGGCGCGAACACGGTCAACGTGGCCGTGATGCTGGGGGATCGCTTCCGGGGACCGATCGGCGCCCTGACCTGCCTCGTCGCCCTGATGGCCATGCCGCTGCTGGTGCTCGTCGCCATCGCGAACATCTACGACGCGGTTTCGAACCATCCGCTGGCGCAGATCGCCCTGACCGGGGCGGCGGCAAGCGCGGCCGGGCTCATCCTCGGCACCGCCGCCCGGCTCCTCACCCGCGCCGGGCTTGCCCGCTGGGCCTGGATCATGGCCGCTGCCGCCTTTCTCGCCGTCGGTATTCTCAGGCTGCCGATGCTGCCGGCCCTGCTGGTGCTGGTGCCGCTCGGCCTGGTCGCGGCATCGTTGAGCGCGAGGCGGGTCTGATGGAGCGCGGTGTCCTCGGCCAGCTCGCCATCACCTTCGGCGCGATCTCGCTGATGGCGATCGGCGGCGCCAATGCGGTGGTGCCGGAGATCCACCGCCAGCTCGTCGATGTCCTCGCCTGGATGGATGCGCCGACCTTCGCCCGGCTCTTCGCCATCGCGCAGGCGGCGCCGGGGCCGAACGTCATGCTGGCGAGCGTCGTCGGCTGGCACATGGCCGGGACGGCGGGCCTGCTCGTCGCGACCCTTGCGATCCTGCTGCCATCGTCCGTGTTGACCTTCGTCTGCAGCCGCGGCCTGCAGCGCTATCGCGACAATCGCATCGTCAGGATCGTCACGCTGGCGCTGGTGCCGATTGCGCTCGGCCTCATGCTGGCGAGCGGCCTTGTCGCGGCAATCGCGGCCGATGCCGGTGTCTTCGGTTATGCGGTCACCGCCGCGACCGCGATCGTCACCTACCGGTCCAAGGTGAACCCGCTCGTCCCGATGGCGGCGGGCACGGTCGTCTACGCCACCGCCTGGGCGCTCGGCTTCGTCTGATCGGGCAGGCCGGTTGCCGCCAGGACGCCAAATGGCGTGCGGCAGCCTGGGCGTGGTACAGATGGGCCGGGAGAAGGGGCTTGTCGTGAAGACCGAGCAAAGCGTTCTGCGCCTCTCGATCGCCGTCACCTTCCTGCTGGCGGCCGCAGGCATCGTCTTCGGCCTTCTCTCCGGTTCCTTCGCGATCGTCTTCGACGGCGTCTACGCCCTGACCGACGCGATCATGACGATCGTCGCGCTGCTGGTCTCGACCCTGATCGTCTCCTCGACGGCGGACGGAGCCGCCGGCAGCAAGCTGGTCAAGCATTTCACCATGGGCTTCTGGCATCTGGAGCCGATGGTGCTCGGCCTCAATGGCGTCCTGCTGACCGGGGCGGCGATCTACGCCCTGATCAATGCCATCGGCAGCATCATGGCCGGCGGTCGGCTTCTCGCCTTCGACTACGCCATCATCTACGCGGCGCTGACGATGCTGATCGCCTTCGCCATGGCGATCTATGGCGCGCGGGCCAACCGCGCCCTTCAGTCGAATTTCGTCGCGCTCGACGCCAAGGCCTGGCTGATGTCCGGTGCCTTGAGCGGCGCGCTGCTCGTCGCCTTCGGCTTCGGCTATGCGATCCAGGGCACGAAGCTCGCCTGGATGCTGCCCTATGTCGATCCGGTGGCGTTGGCTCTGGTCTGCATCGCGGTGATTCCCGTTCCGATCGGCACGATCAAGCAGGCCTTCGCCGACATCCTGCTCGTGACCCCGTCCGACCTGAAGCAGCATGTCGATGCCGTCGCGGAGGATTTCGTCCGCCGTTACGGCTTCGCCTCCTACCGCTCCTATGTCGCGCGCGTCGGCAGGGGCAGGCAGATCGAGCTCTTCTTCATCGTGCCGAAGGGCGGAGCGGCGCAGAAGCTGGAGGAGTGGGATCGCATTCGCGACGAGGTCGGCGAGGCGATCGGCGACGACACGCCCGACCGCTGGCTCACCATCGCCTTCACGACCGACCCCGAATGGGCCGATTGATCGGCGGCCGCGCGGTCCCGGCATGCGCCGCATGAAGGGGCTCTCCGCCGCGGTTTGCCGTTGCCGCGGGCGGCTCAGCCGATAAGCTGCCGGCATTGTCCCGTTCGGAACGATTGCGAGTGAGTCGATGAGCGTCTTGAGCCCCGAAGAGAAGAAGGTCACCGAGTGGCTGGCGAGCCGCAAGGAAGGCATGGTCGCGCTGCTGCGCGAGCTCGTCGACACCGACTCTGGCTCCTACGACAAGGCCGGCGTCGACCGGGCCGGGCAGGTGATCGCCCGCTTCCATCAGGCCAACGGGCTCGATGTCGAGATCGTGCCGGACAGCCGCTTCGGCGATGCCGTCAAGGCGCGCCTGCCCAACCCGACGGCCAATGACCAGCGCCCCGTCCTGCTGCTCGGCCATCGCGACACCGTCTTTCCGCAGGGCGAGCCGACGCGCCGCCCCTTCACCATCAAGCGCGCGCGCGCCTATGGGCCGGGCGTCGCCGACATGAAGGGCGGCCTCGTCATCGAGGCCTTCGTGGCTGCCGCCTTCGCCGAATTGGGCGGGCTCGCCGCGCCTCTGCTGATGCTGACGACCAGCGACGAGGAGATCGGCTCGCCGTCCTCCCGGCCGGTGATCGAGGCGGCGGCGCGCGAGTCGCGCTGCGTCTTCAATGCCGAGCCCAGCCGCCTGCCGGCCGGTACCGATTTCGCCAGGGACCACAAGCAGTCGGTCACCAGCGGCCGCAAGGGCGGCGTCTTCATGCGGGCCGAATTCACCGGCAAGCCCGCCCATTCCGGCGCGAATTACGAGAAGGGCGCCTCGGCCATCGTCGATCTCGGCCACAAGATCCCGAAGCTCCAGGGCCTCACCGACCTGGAGAAGGGCATCACCGTCAATGTCGGCCTGATCGGCGGCGGCCAGACCGTCAACACCATCGCTCCGAGTGCCTGGTGCGAGATCGACCTGCGCTACGTCACCGCCGCCCAGCGCGACGAGATGGTCGGCAAGATCAAGGCGATCATCGAAGCGCCGGAGGTTGCCGGCACCAGCGCCGTGCTCTCGATCAAGGGCGAGTTCCTGCCGCTGGAGCGCTCCTCGGAATCGGCTGCGCTCTACGACACCTATCGCGAGGCGGCGGCCGCCTTCGGCATCGGCGTCACCGCGGAATTCACCGGCGGCTGCGCCGATTCCGGCTTCACGGCCGCGCAGGGCACTCCGACGCTGTGCAGCGTCGGGCCGATCGGCGGCATGGCGCACACCCCGGACGAGTTCCTCGAGGTCGAAAGCCTCGTGCCGGCGGCGCAGGTGCTGGCGCTCGCGGTGATGCGCGCAGCGGCGAAGGTGGAGTGAGGCTCAGCGGCAGAGCAGATTGATCTTACGGCTGAGCGAGGGCTCCTCCTCGCTCAGCCGGTCGGTCAGCACGTGCAGCCAGTTGAAGCCGACCCAGAGTTCGAGCCGGTCGTCGATTTCGTCGGCCGCGATATCCCCCCGCTCTGCCGCGCGCACGAACATCCTGCGCGGCGAGGCGAGGCGTTCCGGCATGAATTTGAAGCGCAGTGCGGCGAGTGCCGTCTCGCTGGTCTGTGCTTCGGCGATCAGCCCGCGGAAGACGCGCCCTGCCGCATCCTCGCGCCAGAAGCGCCAGAGATCCCTAGTGTAGCGCAGCAGGTCCTCGCGCAGCGACCCGGTATCCGGCACCGGGATGGCGGCGTCCTTCTCGACACCGTAGATCGCGATGAACAGCTCGGCCTTGTTCGGCCACCAGCGATAGATCGTCGGCTTGCCGGCCCCGGCGCGGCGCGCGACCTCCTCGATCGAGAAGCCGGCATAGCCCTTTTCCGCCAGCAGTTCCCGTGCAGCCGCCTTGACGGCAGCTTCCGTCTCCGGGCTACGCCGGGCGCCGATCGAGGCACGGCGCTTCGGCTTCGGTTCCATCTGTCTGACCTCGTCTGCTTGGCCTCTTGACATAACGAAACGGCCCGTTTAGTTCAAGGTCAATAGAAACGGAACGTTCCGTTATGTGGAGAAGCCGATGACCGCATCCTTCGCGTCCCGCCTTGCCTCGCGCCTGCGCTTCCTGCTCGTCGCGACCGTCGGCGCCTATGCCGCCATCAATCTGGTGCTGGCGGTGCTGGCGCCCTTCACCGCCGGCTGGCCCACATTGGGCATCACGGCGCTGGCCGTGCCGCCCATGGTGCTGGCGATGGTCTATGGGGTGATCCCGGTCGCCTTTCGCTTCGGCGCGCCGCGCTGACCGTCCCGGGAGCGGGCCGTCTCAGAACGCCTCTTCCCAGTTGCGGCTGAGCCGCATCGCCGAGTTGATCATGCCGACCATCGAATAGGTCTGCGGGAAATTGCCCCAGAGCTCGCCGGTCTTGAGGTCGGCATCCTCGGAGAGCAGGCCGAAGCTGTTGCGCCGCTGCAGGATGCGCTCGAACAGCGCCTTGGCTTCCTCGCTGCGTCCGATCGCGTTCAGCGCGTCGACATACCAGAAGGCGCAGATCAGGAAGCCGGTATGCATGTAGCCGAAATCGTCCTGCGTGGCGTAGCGCAGCAGGAGATCGCCGCGCGTGAGATCGCGTCCGATCGCTTCGACGGTGGCGACGAAGCGGGCGTCGTCGGGCTTGACGAAGCCGAGCTCGGCCAGGAGCAGCAGTGTCGCGTCGAGCTCCTCGCCATCGAAGGTCGAGACGAAATGGCCCTTCTGCTCGTTCCAGATCCGCTCGGCGATGAAGCTCTTGAGCCGCTTGGCCTCGCCCTTCCAGTATTCCTTGCGGTCGGCCCGGCCGAGCGTGCCGGCGATGCGGGCCAGCCGATCGCAGGCCGCCCAGCACATCACGCTGGAGAAGGAGTGCACCGCTTCCTTCTCGCGCAACTCCCAGGGGCCGGCATCGGGCTTGTCGAAGACGGCAAGTGCCAGCGCTCCCATGCGTTCGAGCTGTTCGAACAGCGTGTCCTTGCCGGGCTGGATCAGGCGCCGGTCGAAGAAGGAATGCGTCGCGGCCAGCACCACGGCGCCGTAGCCGTCGTTCTGGATCTGCCCGGCCGCGCCATTGCCGAAGCGCACCGGCCGGTGTCCGCGATAGCCGGAGAGGCTGGTTGCCTCGAACTCCGTCAGCGTCCCGCCGCGCGTGATCGGATAGAGCGGCGGCAGGTGCTCCGCGCCGCTCTCCGAGAACGAGTCGACGATGTTGGTGATGAAGCCGAGATAGTCCTCCATCGTGCGCGTCGTGCCGAGGCGGTTCAGCGCATGCACGACGAAATAGGCGTCGCGCAGCCAGCAATAGCGGTAATCCCAGTTGCGCTGGGTGCCGGGGGCCTCGGGAATCGAGGTCGTCAGCGCCGCGACGATGGCGCCGGTTTCCTCAAAAGCGCAGAGCTTCAGCGTGATCGCGGCCCGGATCACTTCGCGCTGGTACTCGAAGGGGATCGAGAGCGAGCGCACCCAGTCGCGCCAATAGTCGGTGGTCTTGTCGAGGAATTCGCGCGACGTGGTCTCGATCTCGGCGCGCAGAGCCTCGTCGGAGCCGATGAAGAAGGAATAGGCCTGGTCGACGGCGAAGGGCGTGCCTTCCACGACATAGGAGAGCGGGGCGTTCGTCGTCAGCCGGATGGTCTGGTCGGCGCCGACGAAACGGACATGGTTGGAACCGCGCGTGATCTCGTCCGGCTGCTCGCCGAGGCCGAGGCAGGGCTTCACCATGACGCGGATGCGCGGCCGTCCCGACACCCGCCGCACCCGCCGCACGATCTGCGGCGGCCGAAAGAAGCGCTCATAGCGCACGAAGCGCGGCGCGAAATCGAGGATTTCGATGGCGTTGCCCAGGTCGTCGGACAGCACGGAGGAGAGGATCGCGGTGTTGTCGAGATAGCTCTGCTCGCAGCGCGTCATGCCGACGAGCTCGATGCCGAAGAAGCCCTTCTTCGGCTCCGCGTCGCCATCGTCCGCCTCGTTGTCGATCAGGGAGCAGAAGACCGGATCGCGGTCGAAGCGCGGGAAGCAGCCCCAGACGATGCGGGCGCGCCGGTCGATGAGCGCGGCGATCGAGCAGTTGCCGATGACACCGAGGTCGAGCGAGGCGGAGTGTTGCCCCGCGGCCGTGGTCGTGACGGTCATGGTCAGGTCGGTCCTCGTCAGGTCGGTCCAAGAGCATTTTCAAGCGACGCGGATACCGGTTCGCATGAAGAAAATGCAATGAAATGAAGAGCTGGAGAATGTCCGCGCTTCGGACACGCGGACATTCTCCGATCAGCCCTGGGTGAAGCTGGCGGCGGAAAGGTGGCCGTTCTCGGCGGCTTCGAGAAGGATGCGGTGCAAGGCCGTCGGCGAGGCGAGGCGATGCATGGCACGGCTTTCGCGGTCGGCGCCGATCCGCACCGACAGGCCACCCATCGCGTTCACCGTCTTGAAGCCGTCCTCATCGGTGATGTCGTCGCCGATGAAGACCGGCAGGCGCGCGGCATAGGTCGGCGTCGCCATCAGCCATGCGATGGCGCCGCCCTTGCTGGCATTCGCAGGGACGATCTCGGCGACCGATTTGCCTTCCTGCAGGCGCACGCCCGGCCCCATCTTCGCGGCGGTGCGGCGCATCAGGTCGAGCGCCTCGTCCTTGAGCGTGGGGGCGAGCCGCCAGTGCAGCGCCACCGAGATCCGCTTGTCCTCGACGATGATGCCGACATGGCTGTTGGCGAAGCGGACGAGCTCGCGCAGCGCTTCATGCAGGCTGTCCGGCGCGTCCGATTGCGCCCGAAGCGCGCCGCCCATCCGGATCTGGGCGCCATGCAACCCGGCGATGTCGAACTGATAGGGAGTCAGCATCTCGTCGAGGAACGCGATCGGGCGCCCGGAGACCAGCGCCAGCGCGCCGCCGAGCTTGAGGCGCAGCGTCTCGAGCGCGGGCGCGACGCGACGGTCGAGCTTCACGTCCTCCGGCGAAGGCGCGATCTCGACGAGCGTGCCGTCGAAATCCAGAAAGAGTGCGATCTGCTGCTCGGTCTGAGCGATGTCGCGGATTTCATGGATAGATTCGGGTTCGATCAAGGTCGTCATCGTTCTGTATCTGAGCGGAGAAGGAGGCAGAAGAACGGCCAGTCGATCCGCTAATCCTTTCTTTCACAATTTGCGGAGCGCCGCCGCCGAAAAATCGTCCTTGGGGTTGTGCCGCTGTACTGGATGCTTAACATGCAGGACACGATTTCACCGCAAGGCCGCCATCGCTGCGTCACGCAGCCGGCCCTGCACCTCGGAAACATTACGCCTTTCGCGGCGTTCTGTTCCTGCCGCCCATGGCAAAAATCGGGCGGCCTTCCTCGGAGAACTCGTCGCCCATGCGTCTTGTCGTCGTTTCCAACCGCGTCACCATCCCCGATCGTTATGAAAAAGCGACGGCGGGCGGCTTGGCGGTCGCGCTGAGGGAGGCGCTCGAAAAATATGGCGGCCTCTGGTTCGGCTGGAGCGGCGCAGTCGGCGAGGACACCCGCCAGGTCCAGCGCGGCAACGTGACCTACGCGGTCACCGATCTGACCGAGGCCGAACGCCAAAGCTATTATCTCGGCTTCTCCAACCGCGCGCTCTGGCCGATCATGCATTACCGGCTCGGGCTGACCGAGTTCCAGCGCAGCGACTATATGGGCTATCTCGGCGTCAACCGCCGCTTCGCCCGGGCACTGGCCGGGCTGATCCAGCCGGACGACGTCATCTGGATTCACGACTACCACCTGATTCCGCTGGCGGCGGAGCTGCGCCGGCGCGGTGTCACCAACCGGATCGGCTATTTCCATCACATTCCCTGGCCTTCCGCCGATGTGCTGGGCGCCCTGCCGTTCAGCGCCACGCTGGTCCGGACGCTCGCCGCCTACGATCTCATCGGCATGCAGACCGAGCTCGACGTCCGCAATCTGATCGGCGGCCTCGTCGATTTGTGCGGCGCTCGCCAGGAAGGGCGGCGTGTGCGCCTCGGCGCGCGCGAGACCCTGATGCAGGCCTTCCCGATCGGCATCGATGTCGAGGCTTTCCGGCGCCTGGCCGCGGCCTCGGTGCGCCGGGCGGTGACGCCGCTCAGGGCCACGCGGGAATCGCTCGGCGAACGCAAGCTGGTGATCGGCGTCGACCGGCTCGACTACTCGAAGGGCATCGTCCAGCGCCTGGAGGCCTTCGGCCAGTTCCTGCGCAGCCATCCGGAGCAGCGTGGCAATGTCAGCCTGCTGCAGATCGCCCCGCCGTCGCGCAGCGACGTGCCGGAATATGCCGAGCTCGACCGGATGTCCGACGAGGTGGCGGGGCGGCTCAACGCCCAGCTCGGCGAATTCGACTGGACGCCGATCCGCGTGGTGAAGAAGGCCTATTCCCGCACCGCGCTCGCCGGCTTCTATCGCCGCGCGCAGGTCGGGCTGGTCACGCCGATGCGGGATGGCATGAACCTCGTCGCGAAGGAATATGTCGCGGCGCAGGACCCGGCGGATCCCGGTGTGCTGGTGCTGTCGCGCTTTGCCGGGGCCGCGCAGCAGATGGGTGAGGCGCTGATCGTCAACCCCTACGACACCCATGAGGTGGCGGAGGCGATCCGCACCGCGTTGGCGATGCCGAAGAGCGAGCGCATCCGCCGCTTCGAGCAGCTCTACCATGTCATCGAGACGACCGACATCGACTGGTGGCGGCGGCGCTATCTGGAAGCGCTCACCGGCGTGCCACTGTCCACCGGCGCCGTCGAGCCGCCCCGGAAGACCGGGACCAGGACCAAGGGTGATTCGGCGACGAGGCGCGCGAGCCGCGCCAAGGGGGCCGCTGTTCCCGGGCGTACGGATACGAAGAGTCGGGCGGTCGCCGCCGGGCACAAGGCGAGCCCGCATCCGGGCGATGCGGGGCATTCCACGCCCGTCCGCTGACTTGCCTGCCGGGCCGATCGCGAAAATCTGGCCTGAATCGCTGATCGTGCCGCGCCCGGCGCAACCGGCCCTTGCCGAAGGCGGCCTTTGGTCGCTAGAAGGCGCAGTGATCCGGGTGGGCGACTCAGGGTCTGGACAGGCATCGTATCGTCGATGGCTGAGGAGGCGGCGGAGGGCTGAGATCGATGCGAGGCGCTCTCGGAGGACCGGGCGTCCTTTTGCGCCGCCTCCGCGAGGTCATGGCGGCGTCGATCAGCCCGCAGGAGCGGCTGGACAGGCTCGTCGTCCTGATCGCCGGCAATCTCGTCGCCGAAGTCTGCTCGGTCTACGTCCTGCGCGAGGACGGCTCCCTCGAGCTCTATGCCACCGAAGGCCTCAATCGCGAGGCGGTCCACCTCACCACGATGCGGGCCGGCGAAGGCCTCGTCGGCCTGATCGCGAGCGAGGCCGAAGCGCTCGCCCTGTCGGATGCGCAGGCGCATCCGGCCTTCTCCTACCGCCCCGAGACGGGCGAAGAAGTCTATCGCTCCTTCCTGGGTGTGCCGATCCTGCGTGGCGGCGCCGTGATGGGCGTGCTCGTCATCCAGAATCGCGCCTCTCGGATCTATTCCGAGGAGGAGATCGAGACGCTGCAGACCACCGCCATGATCATGGCGGAGATGATCGCGGCCGGCGGGCTGAAGTCGCTGGCCGCGCCCGGCGCCTCGATTGGCCTCGACCGGCCGATCCATGGCGTCGGTGTCTCGCTGGCGGATGGCGTCGGCCTCGGCCATGCCGTGATGCACGAGCCGCGCGTCGCGATCAGCAACCTCATCGCCGAGAACCCTGCCGCCGAGGTGACGCGGCTGGAGGCGGCGATCGGCGAGATGCGGGCCTCGATCGACGAATTGATCGAGCGCGGCGACGTCGCCCATACCGGCGAGCATCGCGACGTGCTCGAAACCTTCCGCATGTTCGCCCATGACCAGGGCTGGCTGCGCCGCATGCGCGAGGTGGTGCTGACCGGCCTCACCGCCGAGGCGGCGGTCGAGCGCGTCCAGTCCGACACCCGCGCCAAGATGCTGCGCCAGACCGACCCCTATCTGCGCGAGCGCCTGCACGATCTCGACGATCTGGCCAACCGCCTGCTGCGGACATTGACGGGCAAGGCCAACGGTGTCGCGCGCGAGGACCTGCCGGAGAACGCCATCCTCGTGGCACGCTCGATGGGGCCGGCGGCCCTGCTCGACTATGACCGCTCCCGTCTGCGCGGGCTCCTGCTGGAGGAGGGCGGGCCGACCAGCCACATCGCCATCGTCGCCCGCGCGCTCGGCATCCCCGCTGTCGGCGAGGTCGTCAACGCCACGGCGCTGGTCCAGGCCGGCGATGCCATCATCGTCGACGGCCAGGCCGGCGAGGTGCAGATCCGCCCGCAGCCCGATGTCGAGAACGCCTACAAGGACAAGGCCCGGCTGAGGGCGCGCAAGCAGAAGCAATACGAGAAGCTGAAGGAGATGCCGGCCGTCACCAGGGACGGTCTCGGCATCACCTTGCAGATCAATGCCGGGCTGATCGTCGACATGCCGAACATCACGGCGACGGCCGCCTCCGGCATCGGGCTGTTCCGCACCGAATTGCAGTTCATGGTGGCGCAGCACATGCCGACCACCGCCGAGCAGCAGGCGCTCTATGCCGCGGTGCTCGATGCGGCCGAGCATCGCCCGGTCACCTTCCGCACCCTCGATATCGGTGGCGACAAGGTGCTGCCCTATATGGAGCGGATCGAGGAGGAGAACCCGGCGCTGGGCTGGCGCGCGATCCGCATCGGCCTCGACAAGCCGCGGCTGCTGCGGGCGCAGTTGCGCGCGATGTTGCGGGCCGGCGCCGGTCGCGATCTCAAGATCATGCTGCCCATGGTCGCGACGACCGAGGAATTCCGGCGGGCCCGCAT
The DNA here is from genome assembly GCF_050433265.1 of Allobosea sp. OAE752. Taxonomy (NCBI): domain Bacteria; kingdom Pseudomonadati; phylum Pseudomonadota; class Alphaproteobacteria; order Hyphomicrobiales; family Alloboseaceae; genus Allobosea; species Allobosea sp. OAE752. The sequence goes on along the minus strand of NZ_JBNPXO010000001.1, from coordinate 911,096 downwards.
GATCCTGCACCGCGAGCAGGCCATGCTGGAGAAGCAGGGCGTCGCGCCGCCGCGTGATCTGCGCGTTGGCGTGATGGTCGAGGTGCCGTCGCTGCTGTTCGAACTGCCCGAGATCGCCCGCGAGGCGGATTTCCTCTCGATCGGCACCAACGACCTGATGCAGTTCCTCTTCGCCGCCGACCGCGAGAACAAGCGCGTCGCCGACCGCTTCGATCCGCTCAGCGTGGGCGCCCTGCGCGCCCTGCGGAGCATCGTCGATGCGGCGAGCGAGGCGCGTTGCCCGGTCACGGTCTGCGGGGAGATGGGCGGCAAGCCGCTGGAGACCATGGCGTTGATCGGGCTGGGCTATCGCGCCTTCTCGATGTCGGCGGCCTCGGTCGGCCCGGTCAAGGCGATGCTGCGCGGGCTCGATGCCGGCAAGCTCCGGGAGCGGCTCGAATGGATGCTCGCCTCACCCGAAGGCGCGGTCAATTTGCGCCCGCAGCTGGCGGCCTTCGCCTCCGAGTTCAAGGTGCCGGTCTAGCGTCGCTTCCCGCCGCGAGACCCGCTTTTCAGATCGTTTTCAGAGTTCCCTCATGTCCGTACAGCTTCCGCAGGATCGTCTCGACGGCATCGTGGCTCGCCACGCCGCCGCAACCGAGGAGATCAACCATGCCACCGATCCGGTGCGCACGGTCGAGCTTGCCAAGGAGCTGTCGGAACTCGATCCCGTCGTGGCCGCCATCGCCTCGTGGCGCCAGGCTCAGGAGACGCTGGCCGAGGCCGAGGCTCTGATCGCCGACCCCGCGACCGATCCTGAGTTTCGCGAACTGGCCTATGAGGAGCGCGATGCCGCCCGCGCCGAGATCGAGACGCGCTCCCGCGAGATCCTGATCGCGCTGCTGCCGAAGGACGCGGCCGACGAGCGTGGCGTCATCATCGAGATCCGCGCCGGGACCGGCGGCGACGAGGCGTCGCTCTTCGCCGGCGACCTGCTGCGCATGTACCAGCGCCACGCCGCGCAGAAGGGCTGGAGCGTCGAGATCCTGTCGGAGAGCGAAGGCACGATGGGCGGCTACAAGGAGGTCATCGCCGAGATCAACGGCCGCGGCGTCTATGCCCGGCTGAAATTCGAATCCGGCGTCCACCGCGTGCAGCGCGTGCCCGATACCGAGGGGAGCGGGCGCATCCACACCTCCGCCGCGACCGTCGCCACGCTGCCGCTGGCGAGCGAGGTCGACATCGCGCTCAACGAGGCCGATATCCGCATCGACACCTTGCGCTCGGGCGGCGCCGGCGGCCAGCACGTCAACAAGACCGAATCCGCCGTCCGCCTGACCCATATCCCGACGAACACGGTGGTCCTGGTCCAGGATGAGCGCTCGCAGCACAAGAACAAGGCGCGCGCCTATGAATTGCTGCGGGCCAAGCTCTACGACATGGAGCGGATGCGGATCGATGCCGAACGTTCGGCCGATCGACGTTCGCAGGTCGGCTCCGGCGACCGCTCCGAGCGCATCCGCACCTACAACTTCCCGCAGGGGCGCGTCACCGACCACCGCATCAACCTGACCCTCTACAAGCTCGACGAGATGATGCAGGGGCTCGTGCTCGACGAGATCATCGATGCGCTGACGGCCGAGCATCAGGCGAAGCTGCTTCTGGAAGAAGGAATCGCCGGAAAATGACGGCGATGAAACCAAATTCTCCTTCTCGCGTTGCTGATGCATCGACACCAGCAAACGGGGGAACCTCCCATGATGAAGACCGTATCGACGATCGCGATGGCCGGGTTGATGGCTCTGGCCATGTCCGGCGCTTCACAGGCGCAGGAGCAGACCATGCGCAAGGTGACGTCCGGCAAGCCGGCGGCCCTTCAGGGAGCGATGACCCAGGCTCAAGCCCGCAAGGCCTGCCAGACGGAGATGAGGGGCGCTCGCGAGAGCAAGGCTTCGCTCCGCACCAAGATGAAGCTGTGCGTCGACCAGAAGATGCAGGGCAACAGCTGAACCCGACTGACCGAGCGGCCCGAGCGGCCGTCGAGGGGTTAGGGGAGGGCGCCGTGCCGACCGTGAGGGAGGCGCGGCGTCTTGTCGTCCGGGCCCTGCGTCATGCCGGCATCGAGCCGGCCGGGCTCGAGGCGCGCCTTCTGCTCGAAGGGGCCCTGGAGACGCGCCATCTCGACCCGGATCGTTCGCTCGACCCCGCCACCGCCGCGGTGCTCGCCGGTTTCCTGCATCGGCGGATCGCCGGTGAGCCGGTCTGGCGGGTCCTCGGCGAGCGTGAATTCTGGGGGCTTACCTTCCGCCTCTCGCCGGCGACGCTGGAGCCGCGGCCGGACAGCGAGACCATCGTCGAGGCGGCATTGGACCGGTTGGGCGGACGCCGGGACGAGACGCTGTCGATCCTGGATCTGGGCACCGGCACGGGCTGCCTTCTCGTCGCGCTGCTCAGCGAGTGCCGGAACGCGACGGGGCTCGGCATCGATCTCTCAGCGGAAGCCTGCGAAACCGCCGCCGGCAACGCCGCAGGGAACGGCGTCGCCGGGCGGGTTTCCTTCCGCCAGGGCCGTTGGACCGAAGGGCTGGGTGGCCCTTTCGACCTGATCGTCTCGAACCCGCCCTATATCCCGTCCTCCGACATCGCGACGCTGTCGGTCGAGGTGCGCGAGCACGATCCGCGCCTCGCCCTCGATGGCGGGCCTGATGGGCTCGATCCTTACCGATGCTTCGCCCGCAGCCTGCCGGCCCTTCTGGCGCCCGGAGGCTTTATCGTTCTCGAAATCGGCGCCGGCCAGAAGCAGGATATCGCTTCGATCATGGCAGGCGGGGGCCTTGAATTGCAGGCGAGTCGTTACGATCTCGGAGGGCATGAGCGGGCCCTGATCTTTGCGCCCGCCTGATCATGCACAGGCTTTTGGTCGATTTCGCTTGGAGAAGCAGCCAAAAGCGGTTATGCAGCTTTCAGCCGAAGCTGGCGGCGTCAGAGCCGGAGCCTTGGGCGGCCCCTTTCATCGGCAGGCCTTGCTCAAGATCAGCATTGTTTACGGGCGTGTTCCTGAAGCGATGTAACTGACCTGCCAGATTGGACTCCGAAGGCGCTGCGGCGCCCCTCGGCCCATGGGGATGGATCCCCTTTTGGAATAAGAGCGCGTGAAGACCAGAAACGGCGCAAGGCCCCTTCAGGTCCACTCAGCCCGACACGGCGTCGCAACCCGCTGTGTGTCGAAACGCGCATGACGACGCCACGGTTGCTTTGAACAAAGAAGCGCGAGACAGACGCGAATGAGACCAGGTCAGAACCGGCGTATGCGCGGCCGTAGCAATAACGGCAACAATAACGGCAATCGTAAATCTCCCAACCCTTTGCAGCGTAGCTACGAGTCGAACGGGCCGGACGTAAAGGTCCGCGGCACGGCTCAGCACGTCGCCGAGAAGTATTTGCAGCTCGCTCGCGATGCGCAATCTTCGGGTGATACCGTTGCTGCCGAGGGCTACTTCCAGCACGCCGAACACTATTATCGCATCCTGCTCGCAGCGCAGGAGCAGATGACGCAGCAATTCGGCCATACCTTCCCGCCCAATCGCGCCTTCGTCGATGTCGAGGACGATATGGAGGAGGAGGGGGACGACGACGGCTCCTTCCAGCCGGGCACGGGCCCGCAGCCGGATTTCCGTGGTCAGAACGGCCAGATGAACGGCAACGGCTATAACGGGCATGGTGGCCAGCGCGCCGAGGGCGAAGCCGGCGACGGCCAGTCGCAAGGTGGCGGCCAGCGCTTCGACCGTCAGAACCGCCGCGAGCGCTTCAACAACAACAATAACAACAACAACAACAATAACAACGAGCGTCGCTTCGACCGGCAGGATCGTGGCGAACGCCGCTTCGATCGCAACGGCGAAGCCGGGCAGGGCGGTTACACGCCGCGTCCCGACGCACCGCGTTCCGACATTCCGGTTGGCAATGTCGGGGAGCCGGTGGCGCCCGTCGCTGCCGAGCAGCCGCAGGCCGAGCGCTCCTTCGAGCGTCCGCAGCGCGCCGAGCGCCGCCCGCGTCGCGAGCGGCAGCCCGAGCCCGAGGGGGAAGACGTCGCCAGCGCGCTGCCGTCTTTCCTGACGAACCCGGTCCGCACCGTGGCGCCGGTCGAGCCGGTGGCTGCGGAACCTGCTGAGCCCGCCCCGGTCGGCGATACGGCCGAGGAGGCCACTCCGGCCAAGCGGGTGCGCCGTCGCCGGTCGCCGCGCGAGGTCATGGACGCGCTGGGTTCCGAGACGGACGGTTCTGCCGAGTAAGTTCGGAGCATCGGACCATCAGAGATAAAAAAGGGCCCGCAAGGGCCCTTTTTCTTGTCTGCGGTGCTCTCCGGGGTGGTCAGGCGATGCCGAGTTCCGCGGGCGCCTCGGACGGCATGAGGGCGTCGCCTTCCCGCAGCGTTCCGCCGGCAATGATGCGGCAATAGATGCCGCAATCGACATGGCCGTAATTCTTCATCAGCGCCTTCGGGATCTGCATGTCGCGGGCGCCGGTATCCGGGTCGACATTGGTCGCGGCGCAACGCTCGATCCGCTTGATGACCTGTAGCTTCAGGCCGTCCGGCCCGGCGAGGTCGCGGCCGACGAGGTCGTTTTCCCCCCAGGCCGAAAGCCCGCTCACCATCAGGTTGCCGCGGAAGCGCAGCGGATCGACCGGCCGTCCGAGCCGCCCTTCGAGATCGGCGACGCTGGCGAGGTTGATGATCGAGACGAAGCCGGAGCGGGAATCGGTGAAGCGATAGGTTGAGGGCGCCGTCAGCAGTTTCGGCTCCCCGCGCAGCTCGTCCGGCATGAAACTCTCGAAGAAGCGGGCGAGCGCGGCGTGGCCCTCTTCGGTGGCCATGGGGGCACGCAAAGCCTCCTTGCCCTCGTGCCGGATGACGAGATCGCCGCTGGCATCGTCGTAGCGCGTGCGCAGCCGCGCCAGCGATTCGTTGCGCATCAGCATGAGGTATTTGATCTTCGGCTGATGCACCGGCTCGGCCGGGTCGAAACCCGAAGGGCCGTTCTCGATGGCGAAGAGCCGATCGCCCGGAAAATAGCCGCCTGCCGGCAGGGTGGCCTGCGACAGGCGCTCCGGCGAAAGCCCCTTCACGGGATAGCGGTAAAGCGTCTCGATGCGCATGATCTGTCCGGCCGTTGCAATCTGCCGGACGATAGCCGCCTTCAGGCGCCCTGACAGATCAAATTCTGTATCCGTTTCGATCAAGCGTCCGCATCGTCTTCTCCATCCGCGACCGAACGCTGGCAGCCCCAGCCGGCCAGCACCGCATCGGTTTCGTCGGCGACGAAGAAGCGGGCGGCATCGCGGTCATAGCCCTCGCCCAGCAGACGCTCGTAATCGGTATGGACGTGGCGGACATGGCTGCCGAGCGCGAGCCACAGTGCCGTCGAAGGCGGCAGGTCCTTCATGTGGCGCCGCTCCGCCAGGGTGATCACCGCCTCTGCGTCGGAAAGCGGGATGCCCGGTGCCAGCGCTCTCAACGCCCGACGAATCGCCTGCTGTCGCTTGGTCCCGGCCATGCCCGATCTGCGCCTGGCGCGAGGCCGAGGTCAATTGCATCGCCCCCTCTTCCGTTGCGCCAATGTCACACTATCTTGGGAGGCGAAGGGCGGCCCATCGCGGCGCCCTATCCTGATGAAAGGCAGCGGGTCTTGCGTCGCTACGGGGCGCGGCCTGCGGGCGGAGTGATCTGAATGAACATTGAAAAATATACGGATCGGGCGAAGGGCTTCCTCCAGGCGGCGCAGACGATCGCGCTGCGCGAGGGCAACCAGCAATTCACCCCCGAGCATCTGCTCAAGGCGTTGCTCGACGACAATGAAGGCATGGCGGCGGGTCTCATCGACCGGGCCGGCGGCCAGTCGCGCCTCGCGCTGCAGCTTGTCGACCAGGCGCTGGCGAAGCTGCCGAAGGTCTCGGGCGGCTCGGGCGGCCTCAACCTGACGCCGGGTCTCGCCCGCGTCTTCGACACCGCCGAGAAGGCGGCCGAGAAGGCCGGCGACAGTTTCGTCACGGTCGAGCGGCTTTTGCTCGCGCTCGCGATCGAGAAGGACACCGAAGCCGGCAAGGCGCTGTCGAAGGCCGGCGTCACCCCGCAGGCGCTGAATGCCGCGATCGAGGCGATCCGCAAGGGCCGCAACGCCGATTCCGCTTCGGCCGAGCAGGCCTATGACGCGCTGAAGAAATATGCCCGTGACCTCACGGCCGCGGCGCGCGAGGGCAAGCTCGACCCGGTGATCGGCCGCGACGAGGAGATCCGCCGCACCATCCAGGTCCTCTCGCGCCGGACTAAGAACAATCCCGTCCTGATCGGTGAGCCCGGCGTCGGCAAGACCGCCATCGCCGAGGGCCTCGCCTTGCGCATCGTCAATGGCGACGTGCCCGAGAGCCTGAAGGACAAGGAACTGCTTGCCCTCGACATGGGCTCGCTCATCGCCGGCGCGAAATATCGCGGCGAGTTCGAGGAGCGGCTGAAGGCGGTGCTGACCGAGGTTTCGTCCTCGGATGGCGGCATCATCCTGTTCATCGACGAGATGCACACCCTCGTCGGCGCCGGCAAGACCGACGGCGCGATGGATGCGTCGAACCTGCTGAAGCCGGCGCTCGCGCGCGGCGAACTGCACTGCATCGGCGCGACCACGCTCGACGAGTATCGCAAATATGTCGAGAAGGATGCGGCGCTGGCGCGGCGCTTCCAGCCGGTCTTCGTCGACGAGCCGACGGTCGAGGACACCATCTCGATCCTGCGCGGCCTGAAGGAGAAATACGAGCAGCATCACCGCGTCCGCATCACGGATTCGGCGCTGGTCTCGGCGGCGACCCTGTCGAACCGCTACATCACCGACCGCTTCCTGCCGGACAAGGCGATCGACCTTGTCGACGAGGCCTCGGCGCGCCTGCGCATGCAGGTCGATTCCAAGCCCGAGGAGCTGGATTCGATCGACCGCGAGATCGTCCGTCTCAAGATCGAGCAGGAGGCGCTCAAGAAGGAGAACGACGCCGGCTCGAAGGAGCGGCTGAAGCGGCTCGAATCCGAACTGGCCGATCTGGAGTCGCGCTCCGACACCATCACGGCCAAGTGGAAAGCCGAGAAGGACAAGCTCGGCCACGCCGCCGAGCTGAAAACCAAGCTCGACAACGCCCGCAACGAACTCGCCCAGGCGCAGCGCAAGGGCGAGTATCAGCGGGCGGGCGAGCTTGCCTATGGCGAGATCCCCGGGCTCGAGAAGCAACTCGCCGAGGTCGAGGAGAAGGGCGAGGGCGCCGGCATGGTCGAGGAGGCGGTGACGCCTGACCATGTCGCGCAGGTCGTCAGCCGCTGGACCGGCGTGCCGGTCGATCGCATGCTCGAAGGCGAGAGGGAGAAGCTGCTCCGCATGGAGGAGGTTCTGGGCTCCCGCGTCGTCGGGCAGCGCGAGGCGGTGGAGGCGGTCTCGACCGCGGTCCGTCGTGCGCGGGCCGGCCTGCAGGATCCCAACCGTCCGATCGGCTCCTTCATGTTCCTCGGCCCGACCGGCGTCGGCAAGACGGAGCTGACCAAGGCGCTGGCATCCTTCCTGTTCGACGACGACACCGCGCTCCTGCGCATCGACATGTCCGAGTACATGGAGAAGCACTCGGTCGCCCGGCTGATCGGCGCGCCTCCCGGCTATGTCGGCTATGAGGAGGGCGGGGCGCTGACGGAGGCGGTCCGCCGCCGGCCCTATCAGGTCGTGCTCTTCGACGAGATCGAGAAGGCGCATCCGGACGTGTTCAACGTCCTGCTGCAGGTTCTCGACGATGGCCGCCTGACCGATGGCCAGGGCCGCACGGTCGATTTCCGCAACGTGTTGATCATCATGACCTCGAATCTCGGTTCGGAGTTCCTGGTGAACCAGCCCGAGGGGCAGGACAGTGATGCGGTGCGCGACGAGGTGATGGGCGTGGTTCGCCACGCCTTCCGGCCCGAGTTCCTGAACCGGATCGACGACATCATCCTGTTCCATCGCCTGCGGCGGAAGGACATGGACGCCATCGTCGATATCCAGATGGCCCGGCTGCAGAAGCTGCTGACCGATCGCAAGATCACGCTCGAGCTCTCGAAGGAGGCGCGCGAGTGGCTGGCCGACAAGGGTTATGACCCCGCCTATGGCGCGCGCCCGCTGAAGCGCGTGATCCAGAAGTTCGTTCAGGATCCGCTGGCGGAAGCCATCCTGGCCGGCGAGATCGTCGATGGCGAGACGGTGCCGATCACCGTCGGTCCGGGCTCGCTGATGCTGGGCCATGTCGCGGCCGTTAAGGAGAAGCGGCCCGTGGGTGTGGCGCTGAACTGAAATCGCGAGCGCCCTTCTCCCCTCGGGGAGAAGGTGTCTGGGGAGCAGGCGGATGAGGGAAGGGTCGCGCAAGCGGCCCTTTTCTTTGCCTGTTGCGTCGCCCTCATCCGTCAGCGCTGCGCGCTGCCACCTTCTCCGCGTATGTCGGATGTTTCCGACATACGCTCTCCAGAAGCCGGTCTGGGGCAAGCCCGAGACCGGTGAGGAGAAGGATTCACCCCCGCTTCAGCAGAAACACCGCCTGGGCGCCGAACAGGTTCCAGAACCACCACGGCGCCTTGACGCCGACCTTGCCGCCGGCGGCGTCGAGCGCCACCGCGCGTTCCTTTTCCGCGCCGATCAGGTCGCAGAGCGCGACGAAATCGCGGATCGTGCAGAAATGGATGTTGGGCGTGTCCCACCAGCTATAGGGCAGGGCCTCGGTCACCGGCATATGCCCCTGGAAGAACACCTGCGAGCGCATCCGCCAATGCCCGAAATTCGGGAAGGAAACGATGGCGCGACGGCCGATCCTGAGCATCTGCTCCAGCACGAGGCGCGGATTGCGCGTCGCCTGAATCGTCTGGGACAGGATGACATAGTCGAACGAGTCGTTGGGGTAGTCGGCGAGATCGGTGTCGGCGTCGCCCTGGATCACCGAGAGCCCGCGCGCCACGCAATCGGCCACGCCCTCGCGCGAGAGCTCGATCCCGCGCGCATCGACGTTGCGGGTCTCCGCGAGCAGTGCCAGCAGCGCCCCGTCGCCGCAGCCGACATCGAGCACGCGCGTGCCGGGCTGCACCATCTCGGCGACGAGCTTGAGGTCGATGCGGTTCGTCTGATTGTCCGGGAGGGTCATGCTCAGAGTCCCCGCGCCCGTGCCGCCGCGCCGATGAAGCCGCGCGTCGTGGCGAACAGATTGGGCTCTTCCAGCAGGAAGGCGTCGTGGCCCTTGTCGCTCTCCAGCTCGACGAAGGAGACCGAAGCGCCGGCCGCGTTGAGCGCATGCACGATGGCGCGGGAATCCGCCGTAGGGAACAGCCAGTCCGAGGTGAAGGAGGCCACGCAGAAGCGCGTCTTCGTGCCTGCGAAGGCGCGCGCCAGAACTCCGTCATGGTCGTCGGCGAGGTCGAAATAATCCATCGCCCGCGTGACGTAGAGATAGGAATTGGCGTCGAAGCGCTCGACGAAGCTCAGGCCCTGATGGCGCAGATAGCTCTCGACCTGAAAGTCGGCGTCGAAGGAGAAGGTCGGCGCCTCCCTGTCCTGCAGCTTGCGGCCGAATTTGCGGTGCAGCGCCTGCTCGGAGAGATAGGTGATATGCGCTCCCATCCGGGCGACCGACAATCCTTTGGAAGGCCGGGTGCCTTCTTCGAGATAGCGTCCCTGGCGCCAGTCCGGGTCGGCCATCACCGCCTGCCGGCCGACCTCGTGGAAGGCGATGTTCTGCGCCGAATGCTTGGCGCCGGTCGCCAGCGGCAGCGCCGAGAACACACGGCCCGGATAGCTCGCCGCCCATTGCAGCACCTGCATGCCGCCCATCGAGCCGCCGGCGACGCAGAACAGCGTCTCGATGCCGAGCGAGTCGATCAATGCCGCCTGCGCCCGCACCATGTCGCGGATGGTGACGACCGGGAAGGACAGGCCCCAGGGCTTGCCCGTCGCCGGATTGGTCGAGGCCGGGCCGGTCGTGCCCGTGCAGCCGCCAACGACATTGGCGCAGATCACGAAGAAGCGGTCGGTATCGATCGGCTTGCCCGGTCCGATCATCGCGGTCCACCAGCCGCCCTTGCCGGTGATCGGGTTGCGGCTCGCGACATATTGGTCGCCGGTCAGGGCGTGGCAGACCAACACCGCGTTGGATTTCTCGGCGTTGAGCTCGCCATAGGTCTGGTAGGCGATCTGCCAATGGTCGAGCACGACGCCGCAATCCATCAATAGCGGCGCTTCAGGCCCGAAGCGCGCGACCGGGCTCGAAGGCTCGTTGGCTTCCTTCAGCGGGTCGGCGAGGCTGGGGGAGAGATCGCTCATATCGTCCGTTTCGGCAGTGTTATTTGTCTTGCCGGTCCAAGCGTTCGGAAAATCGAACTCTAGCGATGCCGTGTCGAGACGCCTCTGTCAACGCGGGACTGCGCAGCCGGCTTTGCCAAGGCGCGGCGGGAGCGCTAAGGAGCGTGGCCTTGCCGGAAAGCGCGTTGCCATGACCGAAGCCGCCCCGACCACCCTTGCCGATCTGCGCAGCGAAATCGACCGCATCGACAGCACGATGCATGCGCTGCTGATGGAGCGTTCGCAGATCATCGAGACGCTGATCTCGATCAAGAAGACGCAGGCCTCCGGTTCCGCCTTCCGCCCCGGCCGCGAGGCCGACATCATGAAGCGGCTCGCGCTCAGCCATAAGGGCCTCCTGCCGCTCGACACCGTCGAGAGCGTCTGGCGCATCATCATCGCCACCTTCACCTATGTGCAGGCGCCTTATTCGGTCCATGCCGATGTTTCGGGCGGCGACCCGGCGATGCGTGATTCCGCCCGCTTCCATTTCGGCTTCACGGTGCCTTTCGTCCCGCATGAGGACGCCCGCGCCGTGATCCGCGCCGTCGCCGAATCCGCCGGCGATCTCGGCATCTTCCGCATGGATCAGTGCGCCAGCGCCGGCATCTGGTGGCGCGACCTGATCGGGCCGGATGCGCCGAAGATCATCGCGCGTCTGCCCTTCGTCGAGCGCCCGGACCATCCGGCCGGCACGCCGGTCTACTGCATCGCCAAGCCGCTGGCGGACGCCGCGGTGCGCGAGATCGTGCTCTATGCCGCCCGTGTCGAGCGCTGGTCGGAGGCGCTGCGCCACGGTCTTGCAGAGCATCTGGCCGAGGTCTCGGCCTCGGCTGCCGACGGCTCGCATCTGTCGCTGCTGGTCGCCGCCTCCGGCGAGGTCGATCAGGCGGCGATCCGGGCTGCGCTCGCACCCGCTGGTCTCAGCGACTTCTCGGAGGTCGGCAGCCACGCCGCCCGTTTCGCCGTCAAATCCGCCCGTTCGTGAACGCTCTCACGTATCGCCTCTGATCCGCCGTCGTCATCCCGGGCAAGCGCAGCGCAGACCCGGGATCCATCGTAGAGTGCATCGCCCTCCGATGGATTCCGGGTCTCCCTCCGGTCGCCCGGAATGACGGGGAAGGATCGAACCGAAAGACCGATAGATGACCGCCTCCCGCCCCGTGCCCCGTCCCGGCGTCCTCGAGATCGAGGCTTATGTTCCCGGCAAATCCGCCGCGCCCGCCGGCGTGAAGCTGCACAAGCTCTCCTCCAACGAGACCCCGCTGGGTCCGAGCCCGAAGGCGATCGCGGCCTTCGAGGGCGTCGCCGCCAAGCTGGAGCTCTACCCCGATGGCTCGTCGAGCCGGCTCAAGCAGGCGATCGCCGGCCGCTACGGCCTCGATCCCCAGCGGATCATCTGCGGCAATGGCTCCGACGAACTGCTCGAACTCGTCACCAAGGCCTATCTGGGCGAGGGCGATGAGGGCATCTACAGCCAGTACGGCTTCCTGGTCTATCGCATCGCGATCCTTGCCGCCGGCGGCAAGCCGGTCGTCGTGTCCGAGAAGAATTATACGGCCGATGTCGACGCCATCCTCGCGGCGGTGACGCCGAAGACGAAGATCGTCTTCCTCGCCAATCCCAACAATCCGACCGGCACCTATCTGCCCTTCGATCAGGTGAAGCGCCTGCAGGCCGGCCTGCCGCCGCATGTCCTGCTGGTGCTCGACGCGGCCTATGCCGAATATGTCCGGCGCAACGACTATGCGTCGGGCCTCGAGCTTGTCGCCGAGAGCGAGAACGTCGTGATGACGCGGACCTTCTCGAAGATCTACGGCCTCGCCAATCTGCGCATCGGCTGGCTCTACGGGCCTGCCCATGTCATCGACGCGCTGGAGCGCATCCGCGGCCCCTTCAACGTCAACGGAGCCGCCATCGAGGCCGGTGCCGCCGCCGTCGCCGACGAGGCCCATGTCGCGGCCGCGATCGAGCACAACGACAAATGGCTCGCCTGGGCGACCGCCGAGATCGAGAAGCTCGGCCTCGCGGTCACGCCCTCGGTCGGCAACTTCATCCTGATCCATTTCCCGAAGACGCCGGGCAAGACCGCCAAGGAGGCCGACGCCTTCCTGACCCGGCGCGGTCTCATCCTGCGCGCCGTCGGCGGCTATGGCTTGCCGGACGCGCTGCGCATGACCATCGGCTCCGAGGAGGCGAACCGCCTCGTCGTCGCCGCGCTCGCAGACTTCCTCGCGGGCAAGGCCTGACGCCGATGGCGGAGAGCTTCGCGCCGCGCCGCGCCACACCGGTCTTCACCCGCCTCGCTATCATCGGCATCGGGCTGATCGGCTCCTCGATCGCGCGGGCGGCGAAGGAGCTGAACCTCGCCGGCACGATCGTGCTGGCCGACCAGGACGTGGCCGTGCGCCAGCGGGCGCGCGAGCTCGATCTCGGCCATGCCGTCGCTGATACGGCGGCCGAGGCGGCTGATGGCGCCGATCACATCATCCTCTGCGTGCCGGTCGGCGCCTGCGGTTCGGTGGCGGCCGAAATCGCGCCTTCGCTCAAAGCGGGCGCGATCGTCTCCGATGTCGGCTCGGTCAAGGGCTCGGTCGTCGACGCCGTCCTGCCGCATCTGCCCGAGGGCGTGTCCTTCGTGCCGGCCCACCCGGTGGCGGGCACCGAGAATTCCGGCCCCGATGCCGGCTTCCCGAGCCTCTTCCTCAATCGCTGGTGCATCCTGACGCCGCCGGAAGGTACCGATGCGGCTGCCATCGCGAAAACCCGCCAGTTCTGGGAGGGGATGGGTGCGCTGGTCGAGGTGATGAGCGCGCAGCATCATGACCTCGTGCTCGCCGTCACCAGCCACCTGCCGCATCTCATCGCCTACAACATCGTCGGCACGGCCGAGGATCTGGAGGCGGTGACGCAGTCGGAAGTCATCAAGTTCTCGGCTGGCGGCTTCCGCGATTTCACCCGCATCGCCGCCTCCGACCCGACGATGTGGCGCGACGTCTTCCTGCACAACAAGGAAGCGGTGCTGGAGATGCTCGGCCGCTTCAACGAAGACCTCGCTTTGCTCACCCGCGCCATCCGCTATGGCGACGGCGAGACCTTGCACAAGCACTTCACCCGTACCCGCGCCATCCGCCGCGGCATCGTCGCGCTCGGCCAGGAGAAGCCGGAGACGGAGAAGCTGCGCAAGGATTGAAGGGAGGCGGGATCGCGCCGGAGAATCGCCGGGGCTTCGGTGCTGTGCATGGCACCGCTTGCGGCTTGCCAAGCAGCCCCCCTGCTGGTACAGCGCCACCCGTTGCCGCTTTAGCTCAGCTGGTAGAGCACCTCATTCGTAATGAGGGGGTCGGGGGTTCGAATCCCTCAAGCGGCACCATTTTCCTCTTCGCTGACGTTCACGAACCGACCCAACCGGTCGGTCTTTTCGTGTTTGGCGTTCGCAGACGACATTCGAGGCCAACAGATGGCCCCGACCGACCCTGCGCTTCGAAATGCCAGCCCCTCCGGAAAGACGGTGAGGCTGTCGCACGGGAAGGGTTTTTCAGCTCTCACGCCGAGCGATGATACGCGATGGCGGCGTCTGATAGGTGGGCGCCTCCCGCGGGCGCGCTCTCGGCTGCGGATGCTCGTTGCCCGCGCCAACCAAGTCGCGGTGCGACCAGCTCGACGAAATCCGTCAGGATCTGGCGATGGTCGGCGAGGCTGAAATTGTACGGTAGTTCCAGCCGCAGCGTGTCGACCAGTCGCAGCACCGGATCGGCTTCCAGTCTTTCGACGATGTCCGCGGCCGGCCCGACGATGTCCGGCGCGATCAGCGTCCGCCGCTCGCCCTGCGGCACCAGCGTGCGCGCCTGGCGGCTGGCGGCATAGTCACGATAGCGCTGCCGCGTCCCGGCATCGGCGCCGTCGAGCGGCACGATCACCCGGCCGATGGCGATGCGCGGCTCGGCCGGTCCGCGCCAATGCGTGCGGAAGGTCTCGACATGGCGCCGCTGTGTCTCGAAGAAATCGTCGGTCTCCTCGCCGGTGTTGATATTGCCGAGGAGGAGATGAAAGCCGTTCTCGGACGCCCAGCGGGCGGAGCGCAGCGAGCCGCCGCCATACCAGAGCCGCTGGCGCAAGCCTTGCGCGTGCGGCCGCAGCCGGGGGCGATGCTCGCCGGCTGCCGAGGTGATGCGCGCCTGCGGCTCGCCCAGCCAGTCGCCCGCGATATTGGCCGCCAGGCGCGCGACGCGGGCATGGGAGAAGTCGATGGCCGCCGGGTCGCCGTCGAAGAGGCGTTCTCCCAGCAGCTTGCCGAAGGGCGGCGCCCCGGCGCTCAGGCCGATGTTCAGCCGCCCGCCGGAGAGCACATCGACCAGTGACAGATCCTCCGCCAGCCGGAACGGGTTCTCGTAGCCCATCTGGATGACGGCGCTGCCGAGGCCGATGCGCCGGGTGCGCTGGGTCGCGGCGGCGAGAAAGGCCGCCGCCGAGGAGACACCCGGTTCGAGATGGCGCTGGCGCACCCAGGCGCTCTCGAAACCGAGCGCCTCGCCATATTCGAACAGCGAGAGCGTCTCCTCCAGGCCGGTGCGTGGATCGGCGTCGTCGTAGTTGCCGGGCGTCAGGAAGGCGATGTTGCGGATCGAGAGCTGCGTCATGGCTTTTCAGTATTTCGGCAGGCCGGGCGGGTTGGTCTCGGAACGCGGCAGGGCTTCCTCCTCCAGCCCCCAGCGGGCGAGTGCCTGCCCGTACTTGCCGTTCGCGATCAGGTTGTTGGTCGCGAGCGTCAGCGCGTCGACGAGCCCGCTGCCCTTGCGGGTTGCGATCGCGACATCGGATTTCAGCGGCCAGCCGGCGCTCAAGGTGCCGATGCGCCTGATGTCCTTGTCGCGCGCGGCGATGAAGACGAGTTGCGCGTGGGGCTGGACGATGACGTCCGACCTGCCGGAGCGCAGGGAGACGAGGCGCGCTGCCTCGTCATCGAAAAGCTGGAGTTCGATCGGCTTCAGGCCGGCCGCGACGTTCTGCTTGCTCCACTCGACGAGGATGCGCTCCTGATTGGTGCCGCCGCCGACGGCGATGGTGAGACCGGCGGCGTCTTTCGGCTCCCTGATGCCGGCGATCCTGCTGTCGGCCTTGACGAAGAAGCCGTGCAGCCCTTGCCGGTAGGTCGAGAAGTCGAACTTCTCCTTGCGCTGCTCGGTGACGCCGACATTGGAGATGACCGCGTCGTATTTCCCGGAGGCGAGGCCGAGCGGCCAATCGGCCCAGGCCACGGGGACGAGATTCAGCTTCAGGCCGAGGCTGCCGGCGATGAGCAGCGCGAAGTCGGGATCGGCTCCGATCACCGTCTTCGCATCGGTGGCATAGGTCGCGAGCGGGGGCCCGCCGGGGCTGATCCCGATGGTGAGCACACCGGGCTCGGCGAAGGCATAGTTGTTCGGGATGCGCGCGACGGCCGCCGGGTCCTTCTCGGCACGGATACGACCGGGCTGCTCCGGGCCGAGATCGAAGGGCGCCTGCTGGGCGAAGGCGGGCAGGCTCGTGGTGCTGAGCGCGCCGACGAGAAGCGACAGGAGTGTCCGTCGCGGAATCATGATGAACTCCAGTCCTGAAAGATCGATGGGGTGCTGGCCGCGGCTCAAGCCTTCGGCAGGCCGGGCGGATTGGTGCGCGATTGAGCGATCGCCTCGGCCGTCAGGTTCCAGCGGGCGAGCACCTTGGCGTAGTTGCCGTTCCCGATCTGGGTGTTGAGCGCGCGGGTGATCGCGTCGGCGAGGCCCGCGCCCTTGCGCGTCGTGACGGCGATCTCGGCCAGTTCTGGCCAGCCGCCGCTGAAATTCCCGGCGAGCCGCGTCTTGCCTTCCTGCGCGGCCTTGAAGCTCAGCAGGGCATTGGGGCCGAGATAGGCATCGGCGCGGCCGGATTCGAGCGCGAGATAGAGAACGACGTCGTCGTCGTAATACTGGATATCGACCGGCTTCAGCCCGGCCTTGGTGTTGGCCTCGTTCCAGCGAAGCAGGATCTGCTCCTGGTTGGTGCCGGAGGAGACGATGACCTTCAGCCCCGCCACGTCACGCGGCTCGCGGATGACGATCTCGTTGCCCTTCTTCACATAGAAGCCGAGCAGGTCCTTGCGGTAGGTCGAGAAGTCGAACTTCTCCTTGCGCTGCTCGGTGACCGTGACGTTGGAGATGACCGCGTCGAACTTGCCCGAGACCACGCCGAGCGGCCAGTCGGCCCAGGCCGTGGTGACGATCTCGAGCTTGCGGCCGAGGGCGTCGGCAACAAGCTGCGCGATCTCCGCCTCCGCGCCGATGACCGTCCTGTTGTCGGTCGCGAAACCGCTGAAGGGAAAGCGCCCGGTATTGTTGCCGACGGTGAAGACGCCGTCCTTGGCGAATTTGGCATCCCCGGCGATGAGCCTGATCGCCTCCTCGTCGCGCTGGGCGCGGGGACGGCCCGGCTGTTCGGGCGAGAGGTCGATTGCCTGCTGGGCGAAGGCCCCGGCGGGGATGAGCGCGGAAGAAGCCGCACCGGCGAAAAGGGCGAGCGAAGCGCGTCTGGTCAGCATGATCGTGTTCCTTGTCCGAAAACTTTGAGCGTCAGAGCACCTTGGCGAGGAATTCGCGGGTGCGGGGATGGTCGGGCTCGCCCAGCACCTTGGCCGGCGCGCCGGTCTCGAGGATGCGGCCGGCCTCCATGAAGACGACCTGATCGGCGACCTCGCGGGCGAAGCCGATCTCATGGGTGACGATGACGAGCGTCGTGCCGGAGCGGGCGAGTTCCTTGATGACGTCGAGCACCTCGCCGACGAGCTCGGGGTCCAGCGCCGAGGTCGGCTCGTCGAAGAGCAGGACCTTGGGTTTCAAGGCGAGCGCGCGGGCGATGGCGACGCGCTGCTGCTGGCCGCCGGAGAGCTGGCGCGGATAGGCATCGACCTTGTCGGCGAGGCCGACGCGGGCAAGCAGCTCCCGCGCCTCGGCCAGCGCCTGTTCGCGGGAGAGGCCACGCACCGTCACCGGCGCCTCGGCGATGTTCTCGATCGCGGTGAGATGGGGGAAGAGGTTGAAGTTCTGGAAGACCATGCCGACGTCGATGCGGCGCTTCAGGATGTCCTTCTCCTTCAGTTCGTAGAGCGTCTCGCCGTCCTGCCGGTAGCCGATCAATTCGCCGTCGATGGCGATGAAGCCTTCGTCGACCCGCTCCAGATGGTTGATCGCGCGCAGCAGCGTCGATTTGCCCGAGCCGGACTGGCCGATGATGGCGGTGACGCTGCCCGGCTTCAGCGCGAGGCCGACATCGTCGAGCACCTTGAGCGGGCCGAAGCTCTTCGAGACGTGGCTGATGCGGATCTCGCCGCCGCGACGCGGCGACAGCGTCGCGAGCGAGGCCGCGTCCTGCCGGCTGGCGACCGGTGCCGGCGCGGCGAAGGCGGTGCTCGTGTTGTCTCGGCCGCGGCCGAGCCAGCGCAGGGCGCCATCGATCGCCGATGGCGGTGGGTTGCGCAGCGCGCCGCGGGCGTAGTGGCGCTCGATATGGCGCTGGAAGAAGGAGAGGACGCTGAGGATGACGAGGTACCAGACCGTCGCCACCATCAGCAGCGGGATCACCTCGAGATTGCGCCGGTAGATGACCTGGATGGTGTAGAACAGCTCCGGCAGGGCGAGGATGTAGACCTGGCTGGTGCCCTTCGCGAGGCTGATGATCTCGTTGAAGGCGGTCGGCAGGATCGAGCGCATCGCCTGCGGCAGCACGATGCGCGAGATCTGGCGGCGTCTCGGCAGGCCGAGCGCGGCGGCGGCCTCGTGCTGGCCCTGATCGACGGACAGGATGCCGCCGCGCACGATCTCGGATGAGAAGGCGGCGGCGTTGAGCGTGAGCCCCAGCACGGCGGCGAGGAACGGCGTGATGAGCTGCGTCGTCTGCCAGGAGCCGAAGCTGATATCGGTGAAGGGGATGCCCAGCCAGATCGTGCTGTAGAGATAGCCGAGATTGTTCAGGATCAGCAGCAGCACGATCAGCGGGATCGAGCGGAAGAGCCAGACATAGCCCCAGGACAGGGACGCCAGCAACGGCGAGCCCGAGACCCGCGCCAGCGCCAGCAGCGTCCCGAGCAGGAAGCCGAACACCGTGCCGAGCAGCGTCAGCAGGAGTGTGCGTCCGAGGCCGACCAGCACGGGCTCGGCAAAGAACCACTCGGCGAAGACGTCCCAGCCCCAGCGCGGATTCGACAGCACCGAATTCAGGATCGCGAAGATCACGACGCCTGCGAAGACCGTGCCGATGATCCGCCCGGGATAGCGGGCCGGCACGATCCGGTAGCGGCTGAAGTCGCGCCCGGGCGCTGGCTGATGGGCGTGCGAGGGCAGGCCCGCGAAGTCGCTGGCGAGGGTCATGTCGGATCTTTCGGGCTGAAGGCGGTGTGTTGGTGCGGCCGTCAGGCCGCGTCGAGCGATCGGTGGCTTTCCGATGGCGGGGCCCGTCTCGACGGCGTGACCGAAAGTGCCTTCTCGAATGGCAGGATGCCATAGGTCTCGGGGTCGACGGTCAGGTCGAACAGGGCCGTATAGCCGGCGCCCAGATAAAGCGCCTTGGCCTCGGGTTGGCGGAAGCCGGTGGTCAGATAGATTTTGTCGTAGCCTTGGCGGACCGCCTGCTGTTCCAGCTCTTCGACGATGCGGCGGGCCAATCCCTGGCGGCGCAGCGCGGCATCGGTCCAGACCCGCTTGAGCTCGGCGGTATGGGAGTCGTAGCGCTTGAAGGCGCCGCCGGCGACCGCCCGGCCATCCCGCAGGAGCAGCACGAAATTACCGTCCGGCGGAGCGAAAAGCGCGGCGGGGTAGCGGCTCATCTCGGCGCCGGGCGGGTCGCCGAAATAGCTGCCGTAGCGGGTTGCGTATTCCCAGGTCAGCTGCTCGACGAGCGGCTGCGCGCGCGGGTCGAGCGGGGTGGTGTAGACGAACTGATCGGCCATCTCCGGAGCCTTTCTCACAAGCGGTGGCGGCGATCTCAGCCCGCTCTGCGCACGGTTTGCGCGGGGGCATTGCGCGCATGGCGGCTCTCGCGACGCGGCAGGCCGAGATGATCGCGCAAGGTCTGGCCCGGCAGGCTGCGGTCATAGACGCCGCGCTCTTCCAGGACGGGAATGACAAGCGCGATGAAGTCGTCGAGACCTTCTCCGAGGACCGGGAAGCCGAGCACGAAGCCGTCGGCCGCCCGCTTCTCGACGCGCTCGATGAGGCGGCCGGCAACCTCCTCTGCCGAGCCGATCAGGTCCGTGCGCGGCGTCGCGGCTTCCAGCGCCGCCTCGCGCAACGTCTGTCGCTTGAGCACCGCGTTGCGCTTGATGCGGTCCGTGGTCGAGCGGAAGCTGTTCTTGCCGATATCGCCGAGATCCGGGAAGGGGGCATCGAGCGGATAGGCGCTGAAGTCGTGATGGTCGAAGAAGCGGCCGAGATAGGCGAGCGCGTCCTCGATCGAGATCAGCGCCCGGATCGCGCGATATTTCTCCTCGGCTTCGGCCGGGGTGCGGCCGACGATCGGACCCGCGCCCGGAAACAGCTTCACCTCGTCGGCGCTGCGGCCCTGCGCCACCGCGCTGGTCTTGATGGCGCGATACAGCGCCTGGGCCTCCTCCAGCGGGACATGGTTGGCGAAGACCGCATCTGCATGCTTGCCCGCCAGTCCGATGCCTGCTTCGGAGGCGCCGGCCTGGAACAGCACGGGCTGCCCCTGCGGCGAGCGCTGGATGTTCAGCGGCCCCTCGACCTGGAAGAAGCGGCCCTTGTAGCCGAGCGTATGCAGCTTCTCGCGGTCGAAGAAGCGGCCGGTCTCGCGGTCGCGCGGGAAGGCGTCGTCATCCCAGGAATCCCACAGGCCCTTGGCGATATCGAGATATTCATGCGCGATCTCGTAGCGCAAAGCATGTTCGGGATGGGGCCGGCTGTAATTGCGGCCCGATCCTTCCAACGGGGATGTCACGGCGTTCCAACCCGCGCGTCCACCGCTGATCAGATCGAGCGAGGCGAATTGCCGGGCGATCGTGAACGGGTCGCTATAGGAGGTCGAGACCGTTCCGACGAGGCCGAGTTTCCGGGTCGCGACCGCCAGCGCCGAGAGAATCGTCAGCGGCTCGAAGCGGTTGAGGAAATGCGGGATCGACTTCTCGTTGATGTAGAGCCCGTCGGCGATGAAGGCGAAGGCGATGCCGTTCTCCTCCGCTTTCCGGGCATTGCGGATGAAGAAGTCCAGATTGACGCTGGCATCCGGCGGATTGCTCGGATGACGCCACGCATTCATGTGGCTGCCGGCGCCCTGCAGCATCACGCCGAAGGTCAGGCGGGGAGTCACGGTGCTCTTGGCCATGGATCTCGTCCTTTCCGAATGATCAGGCTGCGAGCGCCGGCGCTTCGCCGGCCAGCAGCATCACGGACGCGAGCCGCTTCTCGGCGGCGGCGGGCGGTGTATCGATGATGAATTCACGGACGCCGAAGCGTGCCTGCAGCCGCTCCAGCTCGCGGCGAACCTGCTCGGCCGTGCCGGAAACGATCTGCGGCTTGCGGATTTCGGTGTGGTAGGCGACGGCGCCGGCCTGCCGGGCATATTCCGCCGCCTGCTCTTCCGAGCCGAGATTGACGCTGTGGCCATCGTCGAGCGTCACGCGCACGATCTTCAGCGCATCGGT
Organism: Allobosea sp. OAE752; assembly: GCF_050433265.1. Taxonomy (NCBI): domain Bacteria; kingdom Pseudomonadati; phylum Pseudomonadota; class Alphaproteobacteria; order Hyphomicrobiales; family Alloboseaceae; genus Allobosea; species Allobosea sp. OAE752. The sequence continues at coordinate 890,072 of NZ_JBNPXO010000001.1, read as the reverse complement.
GAGGCTGCGCGCCTCGTCCGCCGATGGCGCGGCGAGAGCCGTCACGGCCAGCAGGACCGGCCCTTTGCCGCCCGCGCCGGCATAGGCTTCGAAGCTCGCCTCTATCGTCTTCTCGTCGCCATTATGCTGGCCGGCGAAGACGAAATTCCAGCCGCGCTCCCCGGCCAGCCTGGCGCTGTCCGGGCTGCCGCCCAGCAGGAAGCGTTCGGGTGAAACGGGCGGCTGCGGCAGAGCGCGCGCTGCCCCTTCCTCCGCGCTGTGGACGCTCAGGAACGTATCGAGCTCGCTCAACTGTGCGCTGAAGTCGTGGGCGGGACCGGATGCGTGGAGGACGCGCAGCGCCCGTGTCGACGCCGGCAACCCGCCGGGCGCGCGCCCGATGCCGAGATCGACCCGCCCCGGAGCGAGCGACGCCAGGACATTGAAGATCTCCGCGACCTTGTAGGGGCTGTAATGCGGCAAGAGGACACCGCCGGAGCCGATCCGGATGCTGCGCGTGCGCGCGGCGAGATAGGCGATCAGCACTTCGGGAGCGGAGCTCGCCAGACCGGGAAAGCCGTGATGCTCGGCGACCCAGAAGCGCGTGTATCCGAGCCGTTCGGCCGTCTGTGCCAGCGCGACCGTGCGTTGCAGCGCGATGGCGGCGTTCTCGCCTTCCGGGATCGGGCTCTTGTCGAGGAGGCTCAGGCGGTAGCTCATCGTCGTTCCTCAATAGGCTCGCAGGCCGAGTGCGCTCGCAGCCTCGTCGGGCAGCCAGCCAAGGCGCTCATAGGCACCGCGCCAGTAGAGGAGCGCCGCCGACTCGCTCCCGATCCTGATCTCGCGGATCCGGCCGATGACGATGGCGTGGGAATGCCGCTCGATTAGCTCCTCGATCTCGCAGTCGAGATTGGCGAGCGCGCCGTCGAGCAGGGCAGAACCCGATGCGCCCTCCGTCCAGCTTGCCTCGGCATAGCGGGCGAGCCCCTTCTCGCCGCCGCGGCCGGCAAACCGGTCGGCGATGGGCTTCTGGTCGGCGGCGAGAAGATTCACGGCAAAGGCGCCATGCGCCCGCAGCACCGGAAAGCTGGACGATGCCAGGTTGAGCCCGAACATCAACGTCGGCGGCTCGGCCGACAGCGAGGAGACGGAGGTCGCCACCAGGCCGGTCCGCGCGGCGCCTCGGCCCGTCGTGACGACGCTGACGCCGCCGGCGAGCTGGCGAAGCGCCTGGCGGAAAAGCTGGGGATCAGCTGGGGCCGGGTGCGCCGGCGCGGTGGAGGAGGCGATGACCCTCGGAAGATCCTTCGGGCCGGGGGCCTTCGGCACAAGCGAGACGACCGTCATAATGGACTCCGAGAAGATTGCGCCCTGGCCGGACCAGGCGACGTCGGCCAACGAGCAGAGCCGGAAAGGGCGGGTGCGGGCTCGGCGATGGCGGGGAAGAGGAGGGGCTCAGCGGTCTTGTCGCAGGCCCGTATCGGCGTCGCTGGGAACATGAATCCCCCTTCGCCGGGGAGCCGGCGCTGCAATCTGTCTATGGTGTTCGATGGATCAGTGGTGGCGGCGAGACGCTCTTACGCCAGACATCGGCGCGATCGACGAGATATTCCGCATCGTTCGGCGATGGCAGACATGGGTCAGACTCCGTTGCGGAGCCCACGATCGTCTCGTGGTGCTTTTAGCATTGTTGACGCGGTGCAAGCTGCTCCAGCAAATCCCGCGAATGACCGAACCGAAGCGCGATCAATACTGTCATCTTTCCCTTCGGAACCGTTTCCGTCAATGAAACCGCATTCCAAAGATGGCGGCTCGCGGAGGCCAATCCGCCAAAGGACGATGGCTGACGAGCAGTTTTTTCGACTGGACCTCTCAAAGTCCTCCAGCCCCCGAAGCGCTTAGCAGCGGGAGCAACTGGCGGCCCTGCCGCGCGATCTCGCTGAGGTAGGGCGTGTCGGACAGGATGAAATGGGTGATGCCGAGATCGCGGTACTGGCTCAGCGAGCGGGCCACCTCGATTGGCGAGCCGACGAGCCAGGTCGTGCCGGCCCCGCCTCCGCCGACGCGCCCCGGCGCGGTATAGAGGTTGTCGTCGAGCACCTCGCCGCGCAGGTGCAGATCGAAGAGCCGTTGCTGGCCCACGGCGACGGCGCGGCGATGATCCTGCCAGGAGCCGCTTTGGCCCGCGGCCATGGCCGCGACCCTTGCCTCGGCATCGGCCCAGGCCTGCTCGGATGTATCCCGGATCAGCGTGGTGATGCGCAGCCCGAACTGCAGAGGCGGCAGGTCTCTGTCGAGGGTCCGGCTCAGACGCCTGAGACGCTCGATGCGTTCCGCCAGCGCCTCGCGCGGCTCGCCCCAAAAGAGCTGAACATCCGCCTCGCTTGCCGCCACATGCTCGGCTGCAGCGGACGCGCCACCGAAATAGAGCGGCGGATGGGGACGGCCTTCACGCGGCGTGATCCGCGGCATCACGGTGGAGTTGGCGAGCTGGAAATGCTCTCCGGCATGGCTCACTTTGTCCTCGGTCCAGAGTCGACGGACCAGGCGCATGAACTCCTTGGTGCGGGCATAGCGCGCGGCCTGATCGCCTTCGCTGTCGCCATAGGCTGCGAGATCGTCGAGGCCGGACACGATGTTCACGCGCAGGCGGCCATTCGACAGATGGTCGAGCGTCGCAGCAGCGGTCGCGAACTGGGCCGGGCGCCAGTAACCCGGGCGGATCGCGACCAGCGGCTCGAAACGCTCGGTTCGCGCCGCCAATGCCGTGGCGAGCGTGAAGGTATCGGGCCGGCCCCAGCCCGTGCCGATGAGGGCGCCGGCCCAGCCATGGTCTTCGAGGGCCTTGGCGTGGCCAGTCAATGTATCGAGGCTGTTGTGGTCCTGGCTGACGGTATCGCCGCGGTGACCGGACTTCACGTCGTTGGGGATGTACCAGAGAAACTGCGGGCGCTGGCTCGGCATCACGCCGCAACAGCCCGATGCGCCGCCAACCGGGCCGCGATGCGCGCCTCCTGCTGGGCCTTGACCACAGCGACGCGGGCTGTCGCCTCTTCCAGGGATGCCGCAGGCGGATGGACGGGCGTCTGCCCGGCCGTACCTGCCTTGGCGCCGATATGCTTCTCGAACGGCAGGGAGCGATACAGTGCCGGGTCGACCGCCACGTCGAAGAGCGGTCGGTAACCCAGCGACAGATAGAGCTTCGTCGCTTCGGGCTGGCGAAAGCCCGTCGTGAGATAGGCTCTCGTGTAGCCGAGATCCGCAGCCGCCTCTTCCAGCGCCTGCACGATGCGACGCGCCAAGCCCTGCCGTCGCAGATCGTCTCGCGTCCAGATGCGCTTCAGTTCGACGGTTTCGTCATCATGGCTCATGAATGCGCCGCCGGCGATGGTCTCGCCGTCCCGGCGCAGAAGCAGGAACTCGCCCAGCGGCGGAGCGAAGGCCTCCGGCGGATAGCGCAGGATCTCGGACCGTGCTCCGCCTGGCCGGCTGTTGGCGCCGTAGCGGCCGTCATATTCGGCGATGAGCCCTTCCAGCAAAGCTTCCGCCTGAACGTCGAGCGGCGATGAACGCACGATCGCATCGGCCATGGCCTAGTCTCCATGTTGTTCGTGAGATAAATCGACCGGGCCGATGGTATTCGGGAATTTCAGGCGATCAATATCGTCATAAAAATAAGAAAATGGTCCTCCGGCGTAGTGGTTTTCTGTAGATATATTTCCCGATCTCTCCTTCTGCGAGCAAGTCCGCCTACGGTGCGGTCGAACAGCAAAGCCTCTTCCGGGAGGGCTTCGCCGACGAAGCGGCTCAAGTTGGGGGATCGGCAGGCCGAAGCGCCCACGCCGCCGAGACCCGGGCTGTCTCAGAGAACCGGGTCGCTGCGACGCGCGAAATCGGCGCTCTCCTCATCAAATTGGATGACGATTCCGCCGGCCGGTTTGGTGCCCGATGACTGGTCTGCCAGTGGGCCGTTCCGGACTTGTGCTGGTGGTTTGCGTGACTGTCCCGGCGATGCTGGGGGAGGGGAGCCATGACGATCCTGTCGGGGCCGGTGGGCGTGCGCGACGGCGTGACGCAAGTCGCCAATGCGCCCGTCGACCAGCAGAAGATAATCCGGCTGCTCTGGGGCATCGATCCCGGCAGCGCCGGCATGAAGGGCGTGTCGCCGCCACCCCCGGCAGGAGCCTTCAAGCGCTGCAACCCGACACTCGCCGCGGCGATCCTGGCCTTCCAGACGTTCTGGGTGGAGCGCGGCGAGCTTAACCTGGCCGATGGCGTCGTCGATCCGGGTGGTCGCAGCCTGCGCAAGCTTGATGCCCTCGCAGCCGCCGGGCCGCCGGCCCCGACCCCGCCGAAACCAGACCAGCCCGGCTTCATCGACCTCAAGGTCCTGCGCTTCCAGCAGACGCTGCCGACCGTGCCGGGTTCCTTCAGCATTCCCGCGATCGTGCCGAGCAGCGTGATGCCGTTCCTTTTCGCGCCGGTCGCCCGCGATGCGGCGCTGGTCGAGGGCAGTGCCGAGGGAACGATCTCGGAATTCCTGTTCAAGATCGAGAAGAACGGCGCGATCTTCTGGGTCGGTGCCTGCATCCCGGCCGGTACGATCGATTTCTCGCGGGCCTACATCTATTTCCATCCCGACACGATCTCGGCGAGCGACGATGCCGGCTATCCGACTTTCACCGGCCGCTGGCCGACGGTGAAGCGTTATGTTGCCGGGCAGGGGCTGCAGATGGCCGCGATGAAGACGATGCCGCTGATCGTGCCCTTCATGACGAACGCCTCGCGCTCGAACCAGCCCCGCACCAATCTCTTCGCCGATCGCGGCGTCGAGACGCTCGACGACATTCTCGCCGCGATCCAGATCACGCTCGGCCAGACGACGCCGCGCGGCTCGGTCCAGCAGGTCGGGACCTCGAGCTTCAGCTCCGGCGTCAACCATCTCGCTCGCTTCGCCGAGATGCTCGGCGGGAGCGGGCTGATCCGCGAGCAGATCGATTTCGACAGCGCCTTCATGAGAAATGCGCACAAGCTCGCGCCGAGCTTGCCCGGCGCGGTGAACTGGATGGTGACCCAGTCGCCGCCGCCTTGGGGCAAGCGCATCGGCTGGCTCTACCTGCCGCAGTCCGCTTTCCGCAACGTGCACACCATGCGCGGCGACACGCATAGCCAGATCGGCACGATGATGTTCCAGACCATGATGATGCTGAGCGTCATCCCCTGAGCCAAGGGGCGAAAGACGCAGGGATTCTGGCCTAGCTGGTTCGCCTGACGTTCCAGAAGGTCGGGAAGCTCGCCAGAACGCCTTCCAGCTTGCGGCTGAACGCCGTCGGCTGGAAATACTGGCCGAGCGGTGCATAGGGCACGTCCTCGAAGACCTGCAACTGGATCTCGGCGGCGAGACGCTTCTTCGTCTCGGTGTCCGGCGCATCGATCCAGGCGTCGCGCAACGCCTCGATCTTCGGCGCGGTGGGCCAGCCCGGCCAGGCGGCAGCGCCATTGCCGCGCAGCGAGACATGGCCGACGGGGTCGAGGATGTCGATGCCGTTCCAGCCGGTGAAGAAGCAGTTCCAGCCGCCCTGCGACGGTGGTTCCTTCTTGGCGCGCCGGGTCACCACCGTGCCCCAGTCCATCACCTGGTAGTCGACATTCATGCCGATGCGCTTGAGCATTTCGCCGGCGACCTCGCATTCCGCCTTCAGGTTGGCGAGATCGGAGACGCCGAGCAGCACGACCTTCTCGCCGTTGTAGCCGGCCGCCGCCAGCGCCTGCTTGACCTTGCCGATGTCGCGCGGCCCGTTCAGCACCTCCATGCCCGCATCGTTCGCGAAGGGCGTGTCCGGCGGAAACACCCCGACGCCGGTACGCCAGAGCTTCGTATCCGAGCCGCCGACCGCTTCCATGAATTCCTTCTGGTCGATCGCCAGCAGCATGGCGCGGCGGATCGCCGGATTGTCGAAGGGCGGGTGCAGATGGTTCATCCGCATGATCGCGATCGCGCCCGTGGTCTCCTTGATCGCGACCTCGAGCCGCGGATTCTCCGAGAGCAGGGGCAGGAGGTCCGGCAGGGGCTGTTCCACCCAGTCGATCTCGCCGCTCTGGAGCGCGGCTCCGGCCGTCGCCGGGTCGGCCAGCGTGTGCCACTCGACCCGGTCGACATGGACGATCTTCGGGCCCGCCGTCCGGCCGGGCCTGCCGTCGCCGCGCGGCCGGTAATCGGCGAATTTCTCGTAGACGGCGAGATGGCCCGACTGCCGCTCCGATGCGACGAAGCGGAAGGGGCCGCTGCCGACCACCTCGGTGATCTGGGTGAAGGCGTCCGTGACGGCCAGCCGCTCCGGCATGATCGCCGGGACGAAGGCAGTCATCTTGGCCAGGGCGTCGGGCAGCAACGGAAAGGGCCTTTTCAGCCTGAAGCGCAGGGTGCGATCGTCCGTCGCCGCGAGTTCGTCGGTCAGCGCCATCAGCGTCTGCCCGAAGGAGTCGCGCTTGCCCCAGCGGTTCAGGCTGGCCACGCAGTCGCGCGCCAGAACCGCGCTGCCGTCGTGGAATGTCAGTCCTTCCCGCAGCTTGATGGTCCATGTCTTGCCGTCGGCCTCGGCAAGCGCTCCCTCGGCCATCTGCGGCTGGGCCTTGTAGCTTTCGTCCTGCCCGAAGAGCGTGTCGTAGACCAGGAAGGCGTGGTTGCGGGTGACGGTCGCGGTGGTCCAGATCGGGTCGACGACGGCGAGATCGCCTTGCGGCACGAATTTGATCACGCTCCGGTCGGCGCCTCGGCCGATATTGGGAGCGGAGAGGGTCAAGCTCGCGGCGGCGCCTGCGAGGAAGGAACGGCGTGTCGGCATGGCGGTCTCCCGGGCGAGAGGTTCTGCACGTCCTAGCGGGCGGCAGAGTAGCATCGCCTCCAAGCAAGCGACATGCCGGTGCTTCGGTTTTCAGGCGAAGCGCTTCGCCCCGGCCACGGAGAGAACGACGATGCCGGTCGCAGCGACCATGCTCCAGGCGACGGGTTCGTGCAGCAGAAGCCCGGCCAGCAGCAGCCCGAAAAACGGCTGGAGCAGCTGGAGCTGGCCGACGCCGGCAATGCCGCCCAGCGCCAGTCCGCGATACCAGAACACGAAGCCGATCAGCATGCTGAACACCGAGACATAGCCGAGCCCGAGCCAGGCGGGCATGCCGATGCCGTTCCATGAGGCCGGCCAATAGAGGAGCGCGACGAGCGCCATCGCCGGCAGGGACAACAGCAGGGCCCAGGAGATCACCTGCCAGCCGCCGAGACGACGCGAGAGCGTCGCGCCCTCGGCATAGCCGAGCCCGCAGAGCAGGACCGCGGCGATCATCAGCAGATCGCCCGCCAGCGAGCCGCCATCGCTATGGATCAGCGCGAAGCCCGCGACGGTCGCGCTGCCGAGGATCGAGAACAGCCAGAAAGCCGGCTTGGGGCGCTCGCCGCCGCGCAGCACGCCGAAGATCGCCGTGGCGAGCGGCAGAAGCCCGATGAAGACGATCGACCGTGCCGCCGTGATGTGCTGCAGCGCCAGCGCCGTCAGCAGCGGAAAGCCGACGACGACGCCGAGCGCGACGATGAGGAGGGGGAGCAGATCGCTGCGCGCCGGCGGCTTCTGGCGGAGCAGGGAGAGGAACATCCCGCCGAGCAGCGCGGCGATGACGGCGCGCGCCGAGGTCAGGAACAGCGGCGAGAAACCGGCCACGGCGACGCGCGTCGCAGGCAGCGAACCGCTGAAGATCAGCACACCCAGGAGCCCGCTGCCCCAGCCCTTGCCCGCAAAACTCATCCTGCCTCGCTTTCGCAGCAGGCTTAGACGATCCGCCGGCTCCGTGACAGAAACGATTCAATACGATTTGCGAAAACTGTATTGGTATCAAAACCCATACGGGAAGAGCGGGATGGACAATCGCCAGCAGACGCGCACGGAAGAGGTCATGGCCGCGATCAAGGCCAGGGCTGCTGCGCGGCAACTCGCGCCGGGCGACCGGCTGCCCTCGATCCGCCGCTGCGCCGCGGCAATGAAGGTTTCGCCTTCGACCGTGGTCGAGGCCTATGACCGGCTCGCCGCAGAAGGGCTGATCCGCGCCCGTCCCGGCTCCGGCTTCTATCTCACCGGCCACGGCCTGCCGCCGCTCAGCCTGGCGCAGCCGGCGACGCCGCGGGCGGTCGATCCGTTCTGGGTCTCGCGCCAGTCGCTCGATGCCGGGCCCGATACGCTCAAGCCGGGCTGTGGCTGGCTGCCGCCGGACTGGATGCCGAACGAGGCGCTGCGGCGCGGCCTGCGGAGTTTGGCGCGGGGTGGCGACGAGATGCTCGCCGAGTATGGCAGCACGCGCGGATCGCTGCCCCTGCGCCGGCTGCTGCTCGGGCGCCTCGCGGAGGAGGGGCTGCAGCTCTCGCCGGAGCAGCTCCTGCTGACCGGCTCGGGGACGCAGGCCGTCGATCTCGTCTGCCGCTTCCTGCTCCAGCCGGGCGACACCGTGCTGGTCGACGATCCCTGCTATTTCAACTTCAGAGCGCTCCTGCGGGCGCATCGCCTGCGCCTCCTGAGCGTTCCCTTCACGCCGACCGGTCCCGATATCCAGGCTTTCGAGGCGATCGTGGCGGCCGAACGCCCGCGCCTCTACATCACCAACGCGGCGCTCCATAATCCGACGGGCGCGAGCCTGTCGCCGCAGGCTGCCTATCGCGTTCTCAGCATCGCGGCCGCGCAGGACATGGCGATCGCCGAGGATGAGATCTTCGCCGATTTCGAGCCCGATCCGTCACCACGCCTCGCCGTCCTCGACGGTCTCGACCGGGTCATCCGGATCGGCAGCTTTTCCAAGACGCTCTCGGCCTCGGTCCGCTGCGGCTATATCGCGGCGCGCCCTGACTGGGTCGAAGGGCTCGTCGATCTGCAGATCGCCACGAGCTTCGGCGGTCCGAGCCCGCTGGCCGGCGGCCTGATCGCCGATGTCCTGGCCGGCGGCGGCTACCGCAAGCATATGGAGGAGGTCAGGCGCCGGCTCGCGCAGGCGAGGCGCGCTGTGGCGCCCCGGCTCGAGGCGCTGGGCATCCGGCCCTGGCTCATGCCGCGTGGCGGATTCTATCTCTGGTGCCGGCTGCCGGAAGGGGTGGATTCGGCCGAGCTGTCGCGCCTGGCGCTGGCGGATGGCGTGGTGCTGGCGCCGGGCAACGTCTTCAGCGTGGCGCAGACGGCCGGCGATTTCATGCGCTTCAACGTCGCGCAGATGCGCGAGCCCCGCGTCTATGAGGCGCTGGAGCGGTCGCTCCTGGCATTGGGGTGGTCGGACCGCCCTGCAGTTGGTGCACGGCCTGCGCCGTGAACGGTGTGGCGCATCTGCGCCGCGTCCAAAAGAGAAGGCCCGGCCTCCGTCGGGAGTGCCGGGCCTTCGTATGACCACCGCCGCATGCCTGCGAGTGGCCGCTATGGTTGGGTCAGAGCGTCTGCGCGATATCGCGGTTGCGTGCCGCGAAGCGCGCCGCCTCCTGTCGGAACAGCATCCAGGCCGGCTGGGGGCTCTCATGCCCCGGCGCCTGCATCGACATGGTGAAAGGACCCTTGTTGCCGGCAGGCTTGTCGGGGTCGATCCGGGCCGCCCGGCACATCGCGCGGGCGATCCGCTTGATTCTGTCTTCGTCCATACTCCCTCTCCGCCGTGAAGGTTCAGAGGGGGGAACGTCGAATCAGGGAGATGGGTTCCACAAAAGTCGAAAAATAAATTTATGATTATATTCAAATATTTAGGCGAAATTAGTTCGGATTTCCGGCGTCGAGGCTGTCAAGCCTTTTCCTGCCGCAGCGCAGGTCGGCGGCCGGCTCGTCGTCAGGGAAATGCCGGGTGAGCTCGGGGGTGTCCGCCGCCAAATATTGCGATCGGCACCCGAGATAATTCCATCGAGTTCAGCATATTCACCGCTGGGGAACAAGCGGCTGCGCCCAAGGGCGCGCATGCGCGCAAATCAGTGGCGATGACGCGGCAACTCGCCAAAACTGTCAAAAAAATTGAGCAGGGAGCGGAAGGCCGATGACGCGGCGCGGGCTGATTGCCGAAGGCATGCATGAGAGGAGCACCTTCGGTGCTTCCATCACCCGCGAAGTGCCGGGAGGCGACGCCAGCGCGCGCTCGATCCACGATGTCGAGGAGCGGCCCTCCCGCACGGCATGCCGGCCGATCTTCCCGCTCGACGACATCTGATGCTCGGCGCGCGCCGCGAAGGCAGCAAAGCCGGGGGACAACAGGAGGACATCATGGCTGTTCAGGCCGATATTGTATTGCGCAACGGGCCGATCTGGTGCGGTCGCGAGGAGGGCGTGGTCGAGGCGCTGGCGATTTGGCAGGGCAGGGTGCTGGCTACGGGCCGCGACGACGAGATCGCGCCGCTGGTGGGACCAAAGACGCAGGTCATCGACCTGAAAGGGCGGCTGGCGACCCCGGGCCTCAACGATTCCCATCTGCACCTGATCTCGCTCGGCATGACCATGGGCTGGGTCAATTCCAAGCCCGAGGCCGCGCCGACGCTGGACGCCCTGCTCGGTGCGATCGCGGCCCGTGCCGCGACGGCGAAGCCCGGTGAATGGATCCTGTCGCGCGGCTACGACCAGACCAAGCTCGACACCGGACGCCATCCCTGGCGCGAGGAGCTCGACCGGGCCGCGCCGAACAATCCGGTCATGCTGGTGCGCACCTGCGGCCATATCGCGATCTGCAATTCAGAGGCGCTGAGGCTCGGCGGCATCGACGAAACCTCGCCGACGCCGCAGGGCGGGCTGATCGAGCAGCAAAACGGCCGTCTCACCGGCTTGCTGGCCGAGAACGCCCGCGCCCCGGTGCAGGCCGCGATCCCGGCGCCGACCGAGGAGGAGCTGGTCGCGGCGATCGAGCGCGGCGGGCAGTATCTGCTCTCGCTCGGCATCACCAGCTGCATGGATGCCGCCGTCGGCCAGAAGGGCGGTTTCGGCGAGATCGCGGCCTATCACCGGGCCAAGCGCGACGGGCGCTTGCCGGTCCGGACCTGGTTGACACTGCTCGGCGACGACGGCCGCTCGATCGTGCCTGAATGCCACGCGGCCGGGCTGATCTCCGGCACCGGCGACGAGATGCTGATGGTCGGCGCCGTCAAGCTCTTCCTCGATGGCTCGGCCGGCGGGCGCACCGCCTGGATGAGCGAGCCCTATCTCGGCGAGGACAAGACCACCGGCGTCTGGATGTGGAGCGATGACGAGCTGGAGCGCATGGTGCTCGACGCCCATGTGAAGGGCTACCAGCTCGCCTGCCACGCCATTGGCGATGCCGCGATCGAGCAGCTCATCACCGCCTATGAGAAGGCGCTTGCCGCCCATCCCGATCCGGACCGCCGCCACCGCATCGAGCATTGCGGCTTCTCGACCCCGGCCCAGCATGAGCGCATGGTCAAGGCCGGCATCTATCCCTGCCCGCAGCAGGTCTTCATCCATGATTTCGGCGACGCCTATATCAAGGTGCTCGGGCCGGAGCGGGCGCTGCCGAGCTACCCGTTCCGCACCTGGTTCGACCTCGGCCTGAAGCCCGCCACCGGCAGCGACGGGCCGGTTTGCGATCCCAACCCCTTCCCGAATTTCCACACCATGCTCACCCGCCAGACCTGGAAGGGCACGGTGATGGATGCTGCGCAGCGCGTCTCGATCGAGGAGGCGCTGCAGGCCTATACCGAATATGGCGCCTTCTCGCAGAAGCAGGAGAATGTGAAGGGCCGCCTCGCGCCGGGCTACCTCGCCGATGTCGCGGTGTTCTCGCGCGACCTGCTGACGGCGAGCCCGGGCGACATCCTCGGCGACACGCGCTGCGACCTCACCATCCTCGAGGGCCGCATTGTCTATGAGCGCGCGGGGCAGTGAAGGGACGGCTGAATTTTTGGGCAGACAAGCGGCGCAGAGCCGTTAAGGTTCCATCTGGAAGCAACGACTTCGGTTTGAGCCGGAGCGCATAAACACAAAAACGGGAGGATTTTCGGTGTTGAAGAGATTTGCCTTCGCGACCGCGCTGACGCTTGCCGCCTTTGCGGCGCAGGCCCAGGAGCCGCGCCATGGCGGAACGATCCGCTTCACGGCGCCTTACGGAGCCTCCTTCGTCAGCAATGACAGCCATGTCTCGAACCAGATCCAGGACGAGATCTACGGCTATGCCCTGCACGGCATGCTCTATCGCTGGGATGCGAGCGCGGGCAAGCCGGCGCTGGAGCTCGCCAAGAGCGTCTCGGTCTCGCCGGACGGGCTGGTCTACACCTTCAAGCTGCGTGACGACGCGCTCTTCCACAACGGCCGCAAGATGACGGCGGACGACATCATCTGGTCCTATAACCGGATCATGGACGGCTCGAAGAACTACCCCGGCGCCCGCTATGTCGCCCGCATCAAGGGCGCGACCGCGGTTCAGAAGGGCGAGGCCAAGGAAATCTCGGGGCTGAAGAAGATCGACGACTTCACCCTGGAGATGACGCTGACGGACAAGACCGATCCGGGCTTCCTGTTCTACAGCGCCAACACCGCGATCCTGCCCGCCAAGGAGGCGCAGGACCCGAACTTCTTCAACAAGCCGATCGGGCTCGGGCCCTTCAAATTCGTCGAGCACGTTCCGGGCTCGCGCATGGCCTTCGAGAAGTGGGAGAAGTACTACAAGACCGGCCGGCCCTATGCCGACAAGCTGGTGATCGTGCCGATGGGCGAGGCGGCCGCGCGTGACGTCGCCTTCCGCAACAAGGAGATCGACGTCTCGATCCTCGGCTCGTCGCAATACGTCGCTTACAAGGCCGATGCCAACCTGTCCAAGGGGCTGCTCGAGGTCGCCGAGGTCTTCACCCGCAACATGGGCATGAACCCCGAGTTCAAGCCCTTCTCCGACAAGCGGGTGCGCCAGGCGATCAACTACGCGATCGACAGCGACCTCATCATCAAGCGACTGGTCCGCGACAAGGCCTATCGCGCCGTGAGCTGGCTGCCGCTCTCCGTGCCGGCTTTCGACAAGGATGCCAAGCCCTACGCCTACGATCCCGAAAAGGCCAAGAAGCTGCTCGTCGAGGCCGGCTATCCCGACGGCTTCGAGTTCGAATGGACCGCGACGCCTAACGAGAGCTGGGGCATTCCGATCGTCGAGGCGACGATCCCGATGCTCGCCAAGGTCGGCATCAAGGTGAAGGTCAAGCCGGTCGAGACCTCGGCGCTCGGCGGCGTGGTCGCGAAGGGCGACTTCCAGGCCTATATCTGGTCGAACACCTCGGGCCCGGACGCGCTGACCCAGCTCAAATGCTTCTATTCGGCGACGCCGCGCTCCTCCTGCAACTACACCGCCTTCAAGAACCCGGCCTATGACAAGCTGATCGATGAGGCTTCCGCCGAGACCGACGCGGCCAAGCAGCTCGATATCCTGAAGAAGGCGAACGCCATGCTGCAGGATGAGGCGCCGGTCTGGTTCTTCAACTACAACAAGGCGGTGCTGGCCTATCAGCCCTGGCTGCACGGGCTCCAGCCCAATGCGACGGAGCTCGCGCTCCAGCGCTATGAGGATCTCTGGGTCGACGCCTCCTCGCCGGCGGCGAAGTAAGCGAGCCTCGCCACCCGGTCCATGGGCCGGGTGGCGGAATACCTCCGTCATTCCGGACGAGCCGCGAAGCGACGCCGATCCGGAATCCATCCTTAGGCGCTGCGCTCGATGATGGATTCCGGGTCAAGCCCGGAACGACGATCTGGTTTTCGCGGTCGGCAGCACACTGGCCGGGTTTGATCATCGACCGGCTTCGGTTGGAGTGGTTCGGCCGGTTTCGTGCTGCGGCGGTCAGGAGTCCCTCATGTTGCCCTATGTCTTCCGCCGGCTGCTGCAGGCCATCCCCATCCTGCTGGCGGTCGCGGCGCTGATCTTCGTGCTGTTCAGCGTCATTCCCGGCAATTTCGCCACCAGCCAGATGGCTGACGGGCGCAGCAATATCGACGCCGAGACCATCGCGCGCATGAACGAGCAGTTCGGGCTCAACGACCCGCTGCCGCTGCGCTTCGCGAAATATGTCGGGGGGCTCGCGGTCTTCGATCTCGGCGATTCCTTCCGCACCCGCCAGCCCGTGACCGGCGTCATCGGCGAGCGGCTCTGGCCGAGCCTGCAGCTCGCGCTTGCGGCCATGCTCTTCGCCGTCCTCATCGGCGTGCCGCTCGGCTTCCTGGCGGCGCTCAAGCCCGGAAGCTGGCTCGACACGCTCTCGATGGTCTTCGCCGTTTCCGGGTTGTCGTTGCCGCTGTTCTGGCTCGGCCTGCTGCTGATGTACGCCTTCGCGCTGACGCTCGGCTGGTTCCCGAGCTTCGGCTATGGCGACGGCAATCCGCGCTACATCGTGCTGCCGGCGATCGCGCTCGGCGTCGCGCCGCTGGCCCTGCTGGCACGTACCGCCCGTGCTGCGGTGCTGGAGGTGATGCATGCCGATTTCGTCCGCACGGCCCGCGCCAAGGGGGCTGGTTCCTATCGCGTCCTGCGCTGGCATGTCGCGCGCAACGCGCTCGTCATCGTGCTGACCACGCTCGGCCTGCAGTTCGGCTCCGTCCTGGGGCAGGCGGTGGTGGTCGAGAAGCTCTTCGCCTGGCCGGGCCTCGGCTCGCTTTTGGTCGATAGCGTCACCTGGCGCGATATCCCGGTGGTGCAAGGCTGCATCCTGACGATCGTCCTGTTCTTCCTCGTCGTGAACATCGCCGTCGACGTGCTCTGCGCGGTCGTCGATCCACGCATCAAATACAGCTAGGCGGCCCGCATGAAGTTCCGTGCCAATCTCTGGATCGGCGGCGCCTGCTTCGCAGCCGTAGTCGTCGGCGGCGTCCTCGCCCCCTGGTTCGCCCATACCGACCCGGTGATGGACGCCAATCTGATGAACGCCGAAATCCCGCCGGGGTCGGAGTTCTGGTTCGGCACCGATGCGCAGGGCCGGGATATCTACAGCCGCGTGCTCTACGGCGCCCGCATCTCGCTGACCGTCGGCATCGTCTCGCAGCTCATTAACACCATGATCGGCGTCGCCTTCGGCCTGACGGCTGGCTATTGGGGCGGCTGGTGGGATGATTTCGTCAATGGTCTGACCAATATGATGCTCGCCATCCCCTCGCTCGTCTTTGCGCTGGCGATCATGGCGATCCTAAGCCCCGGCCTCACCAGCCTGCTGATCGCGCTGGGCCTGACCAACTGGTCCTTCACCTGCCGGCTGACCCGCGCCGCGACCCTCTCGGTCAAGTCGCTCGGTTATATCGAGGCGGCGCGTTCATTGGGCTACGGCACCTTCCGGATCATGCTGACGCAGATCCTGCCAAACGTGG
Source organism: Allobosea sp. OAE752 (assembly GCF_050433265.1). NCBI lineage: Bacteria > Pseudomonadati > Pseudomonadota > Alphaproteobacteria > Hyphomicrobiales > Alloboseaceae > Allobosea > Allobosea sp. OAE752. Next base: position 874,755 of record NZ_JBNPXO010000001.1, on the reverse strand, counting down.
CGGGGCCGATCATCGTTATCGGCACGCTCGGCATGGGCGGCGCGGTGCTGGCGGAAGCCTCGCTCTCCTTCCTGGGCCTGGGCATCCGCCCGCCCTTCCCGAGCTGGGGCTCGATGCTCTCGGACGCGCGCGACCAGATCTCGACGGCGCCCTGGATCTCGATCTTTCCGGGACTCGCGATTTTTCTGACCGTGCTCGGCCTCAACCTGCTAGGCGACGGCCTGCGCGACATCCTCGATCCGCACTCACAACTTCGCAAAGCCTGACGATAGACCTATGACCGCTCAAGACCTCATCGACCCGCCGCTCGAGACCATCCGCTTCCATGGCCTGAAGGCGGGGCCGAAGCTCCTCGTCCTCGGCGCCGTCCATGGCAACGAGACCTGCGGGCCGAACGCCATCGCCCGGGTGATCGAGGATTGCCGCGCCGGCCGTGTCGCGATCCGGCGCGGCGAGGTCACCTTCCTGCCCGTCGCCAATCCCAAGGCCTATCGCCAGAACACCCGCGAGGGAGATCGCAACCTCAACCGCGACCTGCGCGAGCGGCCGCAGCCCGGCGACAACGAGGATCGGATCGGCAACCGGCTCTCCGGCATCCTGCGCCAGCACGACATGCTGCTCGACGTGCATTCCTTCAGCGGCGAGGGCGTGCCCTTCGTCTTCTTCGGGCCGGAGGATAATCGCGGCGCGCTCGAACCCTTCCGCCATGCGGCTGCCGAAATGGCTTTCGCCGCCAGCCTCGGCGTCGATCTGATGATCCATGGCTGGCTCGACATCTATGTCCGGCTGATCGCAGCGCGCGAGCGATTGAACCTGCCGCGCCTCGCCGTGACCGAAGGCTTCGGCACGACGGAGTTCATGCGTTTCGCGGGCGGCTACGGCGTGACGCTGGAATGCGGCCGGCACGAGGATCCGGCGTCCGTCGAGGTCGGCTACAGGGCGATCCGCAACGTGCTCGCCCATCTCGGGCTGACCGACGAGGCGGCGCCCGCCCCCGCGAGGCGCACCGTCGTCCATATGGACGATCTCGTCATCTGCGAGGCCGAGGGCGACCGCGTGGAGGGCACCTGGAAGACGGGCGACCGCGTGGCCCAGGGCACGCCGATCGCACGCCGCGCCGACGGCACCGTCGTCACCATGCCGCGCGACGGCTTCATCATCTTCCCGAACCCGAAGGCGAAGCCGGGCGAGGGCATCTGCTACCTTGGCAGCGAGAGCCGCCGCAAGGCCTGACGGCGGCGGCGCCGTTTACTGGACGATGCCGCGCTTGTTGCCGAAGCCGGGGATGTAGCAGCCGCAGCTCGACCCGTAAGGCAGCGGCGGCGTCGGGCATTCGCCGCGACCGGTGACGCAGAGATTGCCGTAGGCCGGGCGGTAATAGCGCCGGCCATAGCCGTAGCCATAGGGGCGGACCGGCGCCTCATCCTCATCGTCATAGGATGGCGGCGCCGGCCGGTAGGGCTCGTAATACTGTGCCCGGACCGGAATGGCGGAGAGCAACACGGCACCGAGCAAAACCGAGAGGGCGAGCTTGTGACGCGACATGGCGCTTCCTTTCCGCTGCTTCACGCACGAGACGCGTGGGCGAAGTCCTGTGGGCGGTTCTAGCAGCGTCGAGGTGAACAGGGGCTGATCGGAAGGCGGCGGAAAAGCGGCGCCATTGCCTGTCAGCTTCCCGCCTTCGTCGGCTGGTCGGGCTTGGCGAGGGGTGTGCTCCGGCTCAGGTCGATCTGCTTCTGCAGTCCGAGCAGCAGGTTGAAGGAATCGACCGGGGTCAGCCCCGTCTCCTTCGTCCGGCGCCAGCCGCCTGAGGCGGTCGCGATCAGGCCCTCGCCCAGTGCGCGTTGATATTCGAGGCCGATGCCCTTCTGGTCCGAGCGGGCATCGAGGCCGACATAGTCGTCGGTCTTGCGGCGGGCGACCAGGCTCACCGCATTGCGCTCGTCGATCCTCGCGGTCAGCTTCGCCTCATGCGCCGTCACCAGGTCGATGACCGTGAAGGGCAGCGTCGTGTCCTCGACACTGCGGCTGGAGCCGAGCTCGAGGGTGAAGCGCTGCCAGGGCAGCCGGAGCTTGGCGGTATAGAGCAGGCTGTCGACCGTCTCGAAATCCTTGTCCGGGAAGCTCGCGCGGAACGGCGACACCGAACCCTCCAGCGACGCCTCGCCGATCATGGTCGAGAAGAACAGGTTCGGCTGCAGCCGGTTATGGTCGCGACGGAAGCCGATATAATCCATGCCGTTGACATAACGGGCCTGCGCCGCGCTGAACGAGACGCCGATCTCGGTCTGACCGGTTTTCCAGGCGATGCCGGTCGTCCCCGACAGCGTCGTAAAGTTCTCGTCCGAGGGCAGGAAATCGCCGAGATTGAACACGTTGCGCTCGTTCAGCGCCGTGACGCGGGCCTCGCCGCTGGCGAAGAGGCGGAAGGGGCCGAGTGCGTGGTCGATGCGCTCGCGCCAGGCGAGGCTGCTCTTGCGGCGTGACCAGCTCTGCTCCGCGCTGGCGGCCAGCGAGGACTGGATCACCGTCGCTTCGCCGAGGGTGATGCCGTGCTTCAGGGTCAGGGAGTGGCTGCGTGCCGCGGCGAGGTTGCGTGGGTCGTACTGCGTCTCCACCAACGCCAGGTTGAGGCCGTAGCCGTCCTGGATCGTGCCGTTGAGATAATCCCAGGTTGCAAAGACGGTGGCGACGGGGCTGCCCTTCTCGCCTTCGACGCCGGAGGGATTGCTGTCGAAACCGCCGCGCAGCCCGACGATCGCGACCGAACTCTCCGCGCTTTGCACAGTGTTCTCTGCGCTAAGGGCCGCTCCCGCGCCCGATAGGTGTAGGATTATCATCGAAAACAGCGCAATATTTTTCATATCGCCCTCAATTTTCGACGTATAGATAGATGATTATGCTTAATAAAGTGTATATGAGTGAATTTATACGTAATGATCGGCGTATGAAGTGGGCTTTGTGAAAGAAATTAGTATTTATTGTATTCACGACATCGCTGTGTGGTGCAATGTTAACGCTAGCAAGTATGGTTAATGAATGGATAAGGTTGCCGCTCCGATAAAATGCAACTTATACGTGTTTCATCGCTTCGATCCCCGGAGCGACAACTGGGAGAGTGATATGAAATACGCGCTTGTACTCGCTACGGTTGCAGCTTTCGGCATCTCGCCCGCCATGGCCGGCGGCCGCGGCGGTGGCTCCTTGCTGGGTGGCGTCCTGGCCCCTGTGACGGCGGCCGTCTCCGGCATTCAGGTCAATGCGCTGAACAATGTCAGCGTGCTGAGCGGCAGCCCGATCGCCAGCGGCAACAAGGTCGGCATCGTCGCGCCGGTCAAGGCGATCGTCAGCAAGAACGGCATCGTCGGCGGCCTGCTCGGTGGGCTCGGCCATGGCTGCGGCTGCAACTGAGCCGCGCTTCGGGAGGAGGGAGAGCCGTCCCTCCTCCATTCGCGGCGTCAGCCCGGCGTAAGCGCGATCAAAAGCTCGCCCGCCGCCGCCGTCATGCCCGGCTTGGCCGCGACCCGCGCCACGATCCCTGCCGCCGGGCTCTTGAGATCCATGAAGAGCTTCATCGATTCGAGCACGGCGACGACCTGTCCCGCCGCGACGCTGTCACCCTCGCGGACATGAATCGCGGCGACGGTTCCCGGCATGGTCGCGCGCACTGCGTCGCCGGCGCCGCCGGAAGCCTCGCGCGCTGCCGCCTCCGCGGCGACTGCGAGCGCGATGCCGATACGCCCCTCGAACGCCCCCCAGCGCAAGGAAACGCCGGCCTCGTCCCGGACCGCATCGACCGTCAGGCGCTGGCCGTCGAGCGTCACCCTCCATCGGGTCGGATCGGCGCCGACCGCGACCGAGACCTCCGTGGCCCCATCTTGCGTGACGACGCGGAAGACGTCGCCCAGGCTCTCGATCTTGATCCGCTTGCTGTGCTCGCCATGGGTCAGTGCGAGATGGCTCGCGCCGGGCTTTCCGGCCGTTCCGAGCAATCGGAAATCGGCCAGCGCTCCCCAGGGGCCTGCCATTGTTGGTTTGAAACCGGCGAGCCAGATCGCGGCAGCCAGCGCGTCGCGCGACGGCCTGTCTTCGGCGCCCGGTCGCCAGCCGCCCGGCCAAGACTCGCCAATGAACAAGGTCGTCGCCTCGCCCCGCGCGAAGACCGGCTGGCGCAGCGCATCGACCAGGAAGGGGCGGATCGTCGCCGGGCCGAGCACCGTCATATGGTCGAGGCTGTCGGCAAGGCGGCGCCGCGCCGCATCGCGATCCGGGCCATGGGCGATGATTTTGGCGAGCATCGAATCGTAGAAGGGCGAGACCGTGCTGCCGGTCTCGACACCGCTGTCGATGCGCACGCCCTCGGGCTCCCGCCACAGCGCGATCGTCCCGGTGTCGGGGCGGAAGCCTTCCTCGGCCCGCTCTGCTGTCAGCCGCGCCTCGATGGCGCGGCCGGTGCAGGTGATCTCGTCCTGCCGGCGCGGCAGTGTTTCGCCGGCGGCGATCCTGATCTGCCATTCGACCAGATCGAGCCCTGTGATCGCCTCGGTCACGGGATGCTCGACCTGAAGCCGGGTGTTCATCTCGAGGAAGAACACCTCCTGCGTCACAGCATCGACGAGAAACTCCACGGTGCCGAGATTGTCATAGGAAATAGCGCGGGCAAGCTTCAGGGCGTGACCGTGCAGCGCCGCGCGGGCTTCCGGCTTGAGATTGGGGGCCGGCGCCTCTTCCAGCAGCTTCTGGTTCGAGCGCTGCACCGAGCAGTCGCGCTCGAAGAGATGGACGATGTTGCCGCGCCTGTCGCCGGCGACCTGCACCTCGACATGGCGCGGCCGTGTCACGAATTTCTCGATCAGCAAACGCCCATCGCCGAAGGCGGACTCCGCTTCGCGGCTCGCGGTCGCGATGGCAGCGTCGAGATCGGCCTCCGCCTCGACCTTGCGGATGCCCTTGCCGCCGCCGCCGGCCGAGGCCTTGACCATGACGGGCAGGCCGATGCGCAGCGCCTCGCGCTTCAATGTCTCGGGCGATTGTTCGGCGCCGTCATAGCCGGGCACGCCCGGCACGCCGGCGTCGCGCGCGATCTGCTTGGAGCGGATCTTGTCGCCCATCGCCGCGATGGCACCGGCGGAGGGGCCGATGAAGGCGATGCCGTTGGCCTCGCAGGCGGCAATCAGGTCGAGCCGCTCGGACAGGAAGCCATAGCCCGGATGGATCGCTTGCGCGCCGGTTTTCAGAGCGGCATCGATAATGCGGTCGGCGCGCAGATAGGAATCACGCGCCGGGGCCGGGCCGATCGGGACGGCCGTGTCGGCGAGCCGCACATGCAGTGCGTCGCTGTCGGCGTCGGAATAGACCGCGACGGTGCGGATGCCGAGCTTGCGGCAGGTGCGGATGATCCGGCAGGCGATCTCGCCGCGATTGGCAATGAGGATTGTGTCGAACATGGCGCCGCTCACATCCGGTAGACCGGCCGCGGGCCGGTATCGCGCGTCTCGCCAGCCGAGAGCGCGAGGCACAGGCCGAGCACGTCGCGCGTCTGCGCGGGCTCGATGATGCCGTCGTCCCAGAGCCGGGCGGTCGCGTAATAGGGGTCGCTTTGCTCCTCGAACTGGGCGCGGGTGCGCCTGTCGAGATCGGCGATGGCCGCTTCGTCGGCCGCCCCCTTGAGCGATTGCCGGCGCAGCTCCGTCACCACGGTTGCTGCGACCTCCGGGCTCATCGTTGCGATGCGGGCATTGGGCCAGGAGAACAGGAAGCGGGGCCTGAAGCCGCGACCGCACATGCCGTAATTGCCGGCGCCATATGAACCGCCGATCAGCACAGTGTATTTCGGCACCCGCGCATTCGAGACGGCATAGACGAGCTTGGCCGAATGCTTGGCGATGCCGCCACGCTCGGCCTCGGTGCCGACCATGAAGCCGGTGATGTTCTGCAGGAACAGGAGCGGGATCTGGCGCTGGTCGCAGAGTTCTATGAAATGCGCGCCCTTGATCGCGCTTTCCGAGAACAGCACGCCATTATTGGCGAGGATGCCGACTGGATAGCCGTGGATATGGGCGAAGCCGGTGACGAGGGTTGCGCCGTAATCCGGCTTGAAGGCGCTGAAGGCGCTGTCGTCGACCATGCGCGCGATCACCTCGCGGACGTCATAGGGCCGGCGCAGATCGGTCGGCACGATGTCGGTGAGTTCAGCCGCGTCGAGCTTCGGTGCAGCGGGAGCCTGCGGCGGCGGCGTGACCTTGCCGATCTCGCCCAGCGCCCCAACGATCTCGCGCAGCTTCGCCAACCCCTCCATCTCGGTCTGGACGAGGTGGTCGCTGACGCCGGAGACCAGCGTGTGCATCTCCGCTCCCCCCAGCGTCTCGCCATCGACGACCTCGTGGATCGCCGCCTTCACGATCGGCGGGCCGCCGAGATGGATGCGGCCGGTGCCCTTGACCATGATCACCTGGTCGGAGAGTGCCGGAATATAGGCGCCGCCTGCCGTCGCGCCGCCGAAGACGATCGAGATCTGCGGGATGCCCGCCGCCGACATCCGGCACTGGTTGTAGAAGGAGCCGCCGAAATGGTCGCGATCCGGGAAAACGCGGTCCTGCTCCGGCAGGAAGGCGCCGCCGCAATCGACGAGATAGAGGCAGGGCAGGCGATGCTCCCCGGCGATCTCCTGTGCTCGGAGGTGCTTCCGCACCGTCTCGGCGAAGAAGGAGCCGCCCTTCACCGTCGCGTCATTGGCGATCAGCATGCAGGCGCGGCCCTGCACGATGCCGATGCCGGTGACGATGCCGGCGCCCGGCACCTCGTTGCCATAGAGCCCGTAGGCCGCGAGCGGCGAGAGTTCGAGGAAGGGCGTCTGCGGGTCGAGCAAGAGGTCGATGCGCTCGCGCACCATGATCTTGCCGCGGGATTCATGCCGCGCGCGCAACTTTTCGCCGCCGCCCTGCGCGACGAGGCCGTGCCGCTGGCGCAACGTCTCCAGCATGGCTGAGAGCGGGGGAGGGGGTGTCGCGGTTTGCGATGCTGTTTCAGGCACGGACGCACTCCTCCAAGGTCGCCGTCATTCCGGGCGCAGCGAAGCGGAGGCCCGGAATCCATCGAAGGGCATTGTGCGCTACGATGGATTCCGGATCGGCGCCGCTGTCGCGGCTTGTCCGGAATGACGGGGCCGTCGATCCAAGGTGAATGCCGCGGCTTGATCTCGCTGCGACATTCACCTACCGTCCGGTAGGTAGTCAGATCGCGGCGCTGCGGTCAAGCAGGGAGGAAGCCATGTCGGCCGTCGAGAAACTTGCAGGCGAAGGCGCCCGTCGTTCGCCCTATTTCACCGAGGAGCACGAGGCGCTGCGCGATCAGGTCCGCCGCTTCGTCGAGGCCGAGATCAAGCCGCACGCCCTGAAATGGGAGGAGGACGGCTTCGTCCCGCGCGAGGTGCTCAGAAAGATGGGCGCGCTCGGCTTCTTCGGCATCCGCTACCCGGCGGAGTATGGCGGCTCGGAGATGGACACGCTCGCGACGGTGGTGCTGGCGGAGGAGCTGGGGCGCTCGACCTTCTCGGGCGTCGCCATCACCGCACTGGTCCACACCGACATGGCCTCGGTCCACATCGCCAATGCCGGCAGCAAGGCGCAGAGGGACAAGTACCTCCCGGCCATCATCGCCGGCGAGAAGATCGTCGCGGTCGCCGTCACCGAGCCCGATGCAGGCTCGGATGTGAAGGGCATCCGCACCACCGCGCGGCGCGAGGGCGACCATTACATCCTCAACGGCGCCAAGATGTTCATCACCAACGGCGTCCATGCCGATCTCTACTGCGTTGCAGCCAAGACCGACCCGGCGGCTAAGCCCTCGCAATCGGTCTCCATCTTCCTCGTCGAGAAAGGCACGCCCGGCTTCACGGTCTCGCGTGCGCTCGACAAGCATGGCTGGCGCTCCTCGGATACCGCCGAGCTCTCCTTCGTCGATTGCCGCGTGCCGGCCGAAAACCTGCTCGGGCAGGAGGGGCGCGGCTTCTACGCGATCATGAGCAACTTCCAGAACGAGCGCACGGTCATCGGCGCCATGGCGATCGGCGAGTCGCAGGCTGCGATCGACCTGACGCTGGACTATGTGAAGACGCGAAAAGCGTTTGGCGCGCCGCTTTGGGAGAAGCAGGCGATCCGCCAGCGCCTCGCCGAGCTCGCCGGCAAGGTCGAGGCCGGGCGCCAGCTCGTCTACCACGCCGCCTGGCTGGATGCGCAGGGCTTCGACGCCACCCGTGAAGTCTCGATGGTCAAGGCCTACTGCGGCGAGCTGGTCAACGATGTCATGTATGACTGCCTGCAGTTCCACGGTGGGATGGGCTATATGCGCGAAAGCGCGATCGAGCGCATGACCCGCGACGCCCGCGTCCAGTCCATCGGCGGCGGCGCCACCGAGGTGATGCTCGAAGAGGTCGCGAAGCGGCTGTGAGTGTCGCGGCGGACAAGGACGCGACCCGGGCCGAGGGCGGCTCGCGCCGCCAGATCCTCGACCACGCCGCGCGGCTGCTGCGCAATGGCGGCTACCACCAGACGACCTTGCGCGAGATCGCCGAGGCCGTCGGCATCCGCAAGGCGAGCCTCTACTACCACTTCGCCTCGAAGGAGGAGATCGTCGAGGCGGTGGTGAATGACGGCGTCCGCTTTGTGCACGAGGGTGTCGTCGCCGCATTGGCTGAGACGGAAAGCGCGGCTCCCAGCGTGCGGCTGGAGGCGGCGATCCGCGGGCATCTCGCGGCGCTGCATGGCCATGGCGATTACACCTCCGCCAGCATCAAGGTCTTCAATTTCGGCGCTGTGCCGGCACCCGACAGCGTGCGCGCCGTGCGCCGCGCCTATGAGGAGGTCTGGCGGCGCCTGATCGCCGAACTGCAGCAGGCTGGTGCGCTGCCGGCGGAGCGCGCTCCGGACGTCCTGCGCAATTTCCTGCTCGGCGCCCTCAACGGCTCGACGGATTGGTACCGGCCGGAGCGCCACGACATCGCGACGCTGGCGCGCGAATTCGCGGCACTGATCTCGCCTGCGGGCGCTTGAGCGTTTCGTCCCCAACGCAGGGGCGGCCGGCGCGGAACGACTGGCGATGCCCGGGCAGGTTGCTACGATGGCGGCGTGACCGCCGCTGTCGAGGCGGCTCAGCCTAGAGGATTTGCCAGCCGATGCGTGCCTTCTACCACCCCGACCAGGCGCTCCATGATCCCCAGCAATATATGCGCTTCGGCAAGGTCGTCGCGCCCAAGGACCTGCCGGAACGGACGGAAAAGCTGCTCGGCGCACTGGCGAAGCATGGCATCACGCCGGAGCGGCCGGCGGAGCATGGCGTCGAGCCGATCCTGAAGATCCATGACGAGGGCTTCGTCGATTTCCTGCAGAGTGCCTGGCGGCGCTGGCAGGAGCTTCCGTCGGAGCGCGGTCCGGAGGTCTGGCCGAACACCTTCCCTTATTGGAGCGGGCGTCCGGACGAAGATGTCCGCCCGCCCTGCCGCCCGACCGGCTTCATCGGCCAGCTCGGCTGGTATCTCGGCGATCTCTCGGTGCCGATCGGCGAGCATTGCTGGCATTCGACCTTGCGCTCATCCGAGACCGCCGTGTCCGGCGCCGACGCGATCCTTGCCGGCGAGCGCGCGGTTTATTCGCTGTGCCGTCCGTCCGGCCATCATGCCCGCGCCGATCGCGCCTCGGGCTTCTGCTACGTCAACAACACGGCGATTGCCGCCCAGCGCCTGCGCTCGACATTCGGCAAGGTCGCGATCCTCGATGTCGATGCCCATCACGGCGACGGCACGCAGCAGATCTTCTATCGCCGCGACGATGTGCTGACGATCTCGGTCCATGCCGACCCGGCGAACTATTATCCCTTCTACACCGGCTATGACGACGAGCGCGGCAATGGCCCGGGCGAGGGCTTCAACCTCAACCTGCCGCTGGCGCATGGCGCGGGCGGGGCGGAGATGCAGGCGGCGGTCGACCGCGCCGGCAGGGCGATCCGCGAATTCGGCGCCGAGGTGCTGGTGGTCGCGCTCGGCTACGACGCCCACAAGGACGACCCGATCGGCGTGCTGAAGCTGGAAGCGAGCGATTTCGGCACGATTGGTCGGCAGGTGAAGGGCTTCGGCCTGCCGACGCTGGTCGTGCAGGAGGGCGGCTACGCCATCGAGGCGATCGGCGACTGCCTCGACGCGTTCCTGGGTGAGTTCGCTCGCTAGAGCATCGGCCCGAAAAGTGGCATGCGGTTTTCGGGAAAAGCCGATGCCTGAGGACCAAGCGCCGGCGTCACGTCGCCAGGTAGTCGTGCAGCACCCGGCCATAGGGCAAGGTGAAGTCGACGACCTGGTGGCGGGCGCTCACGATCCGGCGCACCGGAAAATCGGCGACCCGGCAATTGACGTGAGGGATGAGGTGTAGCCTTGCCTCGCCCTCCCAGGCACCATGCACGGTGATGTCGGTGAGGTTATAGCCGACGAGCTGCGCGATTTTCGGCGAGCCGTCGACATCGGGAAGCAGCTTCAGGTTGACGTTCAGGCCGGCGATGCCGTCGCGAACCTTGTCGAGCTGGTCCTCGAGGCTGCGGTGCTTGTAGGTCATCGTGCCCATGGCCACGCGCTCGCCATCATAGTGCAGCGTGCCGGTCAGCGTGTCCTTCATGACCTTGAGCCGCGGCACGCCGTATTTCTTGGGAAAGCCCCAGATCTCGCGTCCGCCGGTGATGGGCGGCTCGTCGTCGAGATACATCTGGACGGAGAAGTTGCAGGGCTCGTCCTTGTAGAGCGCGCGGATGCCGGTGCCGCTTTCCTCGTAATCGCCGAAACCGGACGAATCCGGCATTTTCATCCACTCGTAGAAGACGAGGTTGCCGGGCGCGGGCTCAAGCGGCTCGGGCAGCGCCGCGCGGATCACCTCCGGGTCGGTTTCATAGGTGATGATGAGGTATTCGCGCTTGATGAAGCGGTTCGGCGGATGCGGGTAGCTCGGGCTGAAGACCGGCATCGACGGCGCTTTGAGGATCTCGTCCCGGTTCATGCTGGTCGCTCCTTCTCGAAATCAGCCGCAACTCTGGCAGGGGCACTGCGACAGATTGATGGTGACCGGACGAAACGGGAAGCCTTTCCTCACGGCTCGCGCAAAGATGGCCCTCCACCCCGAGACCTGTTGTTGGGGGTGAAGGGCGTGTTTCTCGAACGGCCTCTCAGATCGCCGCCTCGATCAGGAACGGCCCCTTCTTGGCCAGCGCGGCCTTGAACAGGCTGGTGAACTCCTCGGCCGTGGTGGCGCGGGCGGCTTCCACGCCCATGCCCTTGGCCATCATCACCCAATCCAGCGCCGGCTCGTCGATATTGAGCATCTGCGTGGCGTTGCGGCCGAAATCATTGACGCCGACGGCGCGCATCTCGCCATGCAGGATCTGGTAGGTCCGGTTGGCGAAGACGACGGTGACGATGTCGAGATTCTCGCGGGCCTGCGTCCATAGCCCCTGCACCGTGTACATGCCGGAGCCATCGGCCTGCATGCCGATGACCTTGCGGTCGGGGCAGGCCACGGCCGCGCCGACGGCGAGCGGAATGCCTTCGCCGATCGCCCCGCCGGTGAGCTGGATATAGTCGTGCTGCGGCGCGCTGTGGCAGTCGAAATAGAACATCCGGCCGGAGGACACCGACTCGTCGCAGATGATGCAGTTCTCCGGCAACAGCGTCGAAACGATGCTGCAGACCTTGTCGGCATCGAGCGGGCCGGTCGGCAGGCCGGGCTGCTCCTTGCGCGGCGGCGCGATGAAGGCCGGCGCCGTCTTCGTCGCGCCCATCTCCTCGGCGAGAGCGGTGATCGCGGCAGGCAGATCGTCGCCGGGCTGCGCCAGCGCCGTGACTTCGCAACCGTCATGGACGAGCCGGCCCGGCTTGCCCGGATAGGCGAAGAAGCCGACGGGAGTCTGCGCGCCGACCAGCACGAGATAGTCGACGTCCTTGAGCTGCTCGAGCGCCTTGTCGATGGGATAATGGATCTTGGGGATCGCGACGCGGCCGGCGCCGCGCTGGATGCGCCCGTTCGACATCTGGGCGAATATCTGCGCGCCCGTCGCGGCGCAGATGCGTGCGGCCATTTCCATCGGCTTCTCGCGCAAAGCGAGGCCCGTCAGCATGATCGCGGCGCGTGCCCCATGCTGGCGCAGGCCGGCCGCGACCTCGCGGATCACCGCTGAATCGACGCTCTTCAGCGCCGGCAGCTTAACCGGCTTCAGCGCGGCGGGCTCGACGCTGTTCCAGGCGCAATCGGCCGGCAGGATGACGGTGGTGACGCCCGGCAGCGTCAGCGAGGCGACATAGGCTTCCTCGATCGCCGGGCCGACATCCTCGGCCGAAGCGATGCGGCGCACGAAATGCGACATCGGATGCGCCAGCGATTCGATGTCGCTGGTCAGCGGCGCATCATGGACGAGGTGGTAGGTGGCGTGATCGCCGACGACGTTGATCATCGGCGTGCGGGCGCGCCTGGCATTGTGCATGTTGGCGAGCGCGTTCGCCATGCCCGGCCCGCAATGCAGCAAGGTGGCGGCCGGCTTGTCGGCCATGCGGGCATAGCCATCGGCGGCGCCGGTCACCACGCCCTCGAACAGGCCGAGCACGCAGCGCATCTGCGGCTTGCGGTCGAGCGCCGCCACGAAATGCATCTCCGAGGTGCCGGGATTGGCGAAACAGACATCGACATCGTTGACCAGCAGCGTGTCGCAAAGGCGGTCGGCGCCATTCATCCCGGAAACCTCGAAGGCTGGAAGAGAACAGAGGCGATGCGCCTCGGACGGTGAGGGGAGGAAATTGCGCAGCCTGTGTCAAACGAGAGAATGTCATGGCTTCCCCAAGCGGCTGTGATCGGCGGCTTGACGGTTTTGCATAGGCATTTAACCTGATTTGGAACGAAGGTTGCATCCGGCCGCGAGCTCTGGCGTCGTGGATGACGGGTCAGTCAAAAAGCAGGGGAAGGGTTTCCACCATGGCAGTCTTCAAGCGCGTCAGTGCCGGCCTCGGCTTCGGCCTCGCTACTCTCCTGGCGGCGGGCGCGGCCCAGGCGCAGACGAAGGTCGCGATCGGCATTTCCGGCTGGACCGGCTTCGCGCCGCTGGTGCTCGCCAAGGAGGCCGGCATCTTCGCCAAGAACGGTCTCGACGTGACCATCAAGAAGATCCCGCAGAAGGACCGCCACCTCGCCATCGCCTCCGGCGACATCCAGTGCGCCGCGACCACGGTCGAGACCTGGCTGGTCTGGGACGCCGCCGGCATCAAGACGAAGCAGATCTTCCAGCTCGACAAGAGCTACGGCGCCGACGGCATGGTGACGCGCAACACCACGGCCTCGATCAAGGATCTGAAGGGCAAGACGGTCGCGGCCTCGGCGCCGGGTACCTCGCCCTATTTCGCCCTGGCCTGGATGCTCAAGGAGAACGGCCTCTCCGTGAAGGATGTGAATGTCGTCAACATGGAGCCGGGTCCGGCGGCGCAGGCCTTCATCGCCGGCCAGAACGACGCGGCGCTGACCTATGAGCCCTATCTCTCGGCCGTGCGCGACAAGCCCGATGCTGGCAAGATCATCGCCACCACCCTCGACTATCCGATGGTGATGGACACCTTCGGCTGCACCCCGGCCTTCCTCGCCGACGAGAAGGCTGCGGCTGCGCTGACCAAGAGCTATTTCGAGGCCGTGGCGATGATCAAGAGCGATCAGGCCAAGGCCTATGAGATCATGGGCGCGGATGTGAAGCAGACCGGCGAGCAGTTCGGCAAATCGGCGGCCTATCTGCGCTGGTCGGATGCCGAGGGGAACCGGAAGTTCTTCGCCGGCGACTGGCAGGCCTTCAACGCCAAGGCCGCAGATCTGCTGTTGGAGATCGGCCTGATCAAGGCCAAGCCCGATCTGGCCACGCTGGTCGATACGAAGTTCGTCGAAGGCAAGTGAAGGATGAAGCGGAACCACGACCGTCATTCCGGACAAGCTGCGCAGCAGCGCAGATCCGGAATCCATCGGAGGGCTCGGCGCTCTAGGATGGATTCCGGGGCAAGCCCGGAATGACGGCGCGGTTATCGCGGAAGACATCACGCCCTGAACAACGAATGCCGCCGGTGTTGCCCGACGTGCTCGAACCCGATCTGCGCGTCGTCTTCTGCGGCACGCAGGCCGGCGCCGTCTCGGCGGCGCGCGGTGCCTACTATGCCGGGCCGGGCAACAAGTTCTGGAGCGTCATCCACGAGATCGGGCTGATTCCGGAACGGCTCGCCCCGGAGCGTTTCCGGGAGCTGCCGCGCTACGGCATCGGCCTCACCGATGTCGCCAAGCTGACATCGGGGCCGGATTCGGCCTTGCGCGGCGCCCATTTCGATGCAGAAGGGCTGCGTGCGCGGATCGCCGCCCATCGCCCGCGTTATGTCGCCTTCAACGGAAAGCGTGCGGCGCAGGCGGCGCTGGGAGCGGCTGCCGGTTCAATTGCCTATGGCCTGCAGCCCGGCACCTTCGCCGGTTCGGGCATTTTCATCCTGCCCTCGACCTCCGGCGCGGCCGCCGGCTTCTGGTCGATCGAACCCTGGAAAGATCTGGCGCGCGCCATGACCGGAACCGAAACCCCATGAAACCGCTCAGACCCGTCTCAGGCGGCGCGCGCGTCGGCTACGGCCTCGCCTTCTTCGCGCTCTTCGTCGCGCTCTGGTCGGTCGCGACCTTCGGCGGCTATGTCCAGCGGCTCTTCCTGGCCGATCCGCTGACCATGGTCGGCGAGGGCTGGAGCCTGATGACGCGCTACGGCTTCAGCTTCGACATCATGATGACGATCTGGCGCGTCGTCGGTGGCTTCGTCATCGCGGCGGTGGTGGCGCTGCCGCTCGGCATCCTGATGGGCGCCTACAAGCCGATCGAGGCGTTCCTCGAACCCTTCGTCTCCTTCGCGCGCTATCTGCCGGCCTCGGCCTTCATTCCGCTGCTCATCCTCTGGGCCGGCATCGGCGAAACGCAGAAGCTCCTCGTCATCTTCCTCGGCTCGGTCTTCCAGCTCATCCTGATGATCGCGGTGGCGGTCGGCGGGGTCCGGCGCGATCTGGTCGATGCCGCCTATACGCTCGGCGCCAGCGACCGCTCGGTGGTGCGCCGCGTGCTGCTGCCGAACGCGGCGCCGCAGATCGCCGAGATCTTCCGCCTCGTTCTCGGCTGGGCCTGGACCTATGTCATCGTCGCCGAATTGATCGGCTCGTCCTCCGGCATCGGCCACATGATCACCGACAGCCAGGCACTGCTCAACACCGGGCAGATCATCTTCGGCATCATCGTCATCGGGTTGATCGGCCTGATCTCGGATTTCCTGTTCAAGGCGGTCAACCAGCGCCTGTTTCCGTGGGCCAAGCTGTGAGCAAGCTCGTCATCGACAAGGTCGGCAAGGTCTTCCCCGCGCAGCGCGGAGGCGAGCCGACGCGGGCGCTGATGCCCACCTCGCTCAATGTGGCCGACAATGACTTCATCACCATCCTCGGCCCCTCCGGCTGCGGCAAGTCGACCTTGCTGCGCATCATCGGCGGGCTGGAGACGGCGAGCGAGGGCCGCATCCTGCTCGATGGCGCGCCCGTCGCGGGGCCGGGCGCCGATCGCGGCTTCGTCTTCCAGAGTTACACGCTCTTCCCCTGGCTGACGGTGCAGCAGAACATCGCCTTCGGCCTGCGCGAGAAGGGCGTGCCGGTCGCGGAGCGCATGAAGATCGCGCGCGACTGGGCGGTGCGCGTCGGGCTTTCTAGTTTCGTGGACCACTTCCCGAAGCAGCTCTCGGGCGGCATGCAGCAGCGCACGGCGATTGCCCGCGCGCTCGCCAACGATCCGAAAATCCTCCTGCTCGACGAGCCCTTCGGCGCGCTCGACAACCAGACCCGCGCCCTGATGCAGGAAATGCTGCTCGGCATCTGGGAGCGCGAGCGGAAGACGGTGCTCTTCGTCACCCACGACATCGAGGAGGCGATCTTCGTCGGCTCGCGCGTCGTGGTGATGAGCGCGCGGCCAGGGCGGATCAAGGCCGATATCGCGGTCGATCTGCCGCATCCAAGGCCGTACACCATCAAGACGACGCCGGAATTCGTCGCGCTGAAGGAGCGACTCGTCGAGGAGATCCGGGCTGAGGTCATCGCGGCCGATCCCTGAGCGAGAGCACTACCAGCGGTTGAGGTGGCTATGCTTTCCTTGCGTGATGTGTGTGCTTTGCCTGCGCTGTCATGACGCAGGCGAGGGGCAGCCTTGCGCGCAAATGGAGTTACGGCGACAATTTCGCTTGCCATCTTTTGAACAACAAGGGGGCACTGCCAATGGTGGGGCCAATGCGTTCACTGGTTGCAAGAATGCTGTCGCGGCTGGCGATCGAGCCGCGGATCGATGTGGTTTTCCCCGATGGAACGTTGCAATCCGTCGGGCGAGGTTGCGCACCGCGATTGCGGATGCGGATTGTTGACACGCCTACGGAACTCAAGCTCGCGCTCAATCCCGAGCTCGCTTTGGGCGAGGCGGTGATGGACGGGCGCGTCGTCGTCGAGCAGGGCTCGCTCTACGATCTGCTCGATGCGCTGGTGACCGCGGTGCACAAGGCGCGCCCGCAAGGCTGGGGCAAGACGCTCGACGGCCTGCGGACGGCAGTGCGCCGCTTCCACCAGCACAATACGCCGACACTGGCGAAGCGGAATGTCGCGCACCACTACGATCTGAAGAGCGATTTCTTCAAGCTCTTCCTCGATCCGGACATGCAGTACTCCTGCGCCTATTTCGCGCGGCCGGAGATGACGCTTGCCGAGGCGCAGCTTGCCAAGAAGCGCCACATCATGGGCAAGCTCGATCTGCAGCCGGGCCAGCGCGTGCTCGATATCGGTTGCGGCTGGGGCGGCATGGCGCTCTCGATCGCCGGCGAAACCGGCGCCTCCGTCACCGGCATCACGCTCTCGGAGGAGCAGCTCGCCATCGCGAAGCATCGGGGCGCAGAATCCGGCCTGCCCGTCGAGTTCCGCTTGCAGGACTATCGTCACCTGACCGAGAGCTTCGACCGCATCGTTTCGGTCGGCATGTTCGAGCATGTCGGCGTCGGCTATTACCGCGACTATTTCCGCAAGGTCCGCGAATTGCTGACCGATGATGGTGTCGCGCTGATCCACACGATCGGCCGCAGCTCGCCGCCGGGCGCGACCAACCCCTTCATCGCCAAATACATCTTTCCGGGCGGCTATATCCCCGCCATGTCGGAGGTTTCGGCCGCAGTCGAGAAGGAAGGGCTCGTCATCACCGATGTCGAGGTGCTGCGCCTGCATTATGCCGAGACGCTGAAGGTGTGGCGCGAGAACTTCCTCGCCCGGCGCGACGAGGCGGTGGCGATGTATGACGAGCGCTTCGCCCGGATGTGGGAGTTCTATCTCGCCGCCTCCGAAGCGAGCTTCCGGCACGACGATCTGGTGGTGTTCCAGTTCCAGCTCGCGAAAAAGCTCGACGGCCTGCCGATCACGCGCGGCTATATCGAAGAGCGCGAGGGCGAGCTTGGGCGCAAGCCTGCGCAGGCGAAGGTTGCCGAGCCGGCCTAGCCCGGCTCCGGCCCGACATAGCGGGCGCGAGGCCGGATCAATCGTCCGGTCTCGCCCTGTTCCAGCGCATGCGCGATCCAGCCGGCGCAGCGCGCGGCGGCGAAGATCTGGAAGGATACATCCGGGGCGAGTCCGAGTTCGCTCGCAATCGCCGTCAGTACGAAATCGATATTCGGCTCCTCGCCGGTCAGCGCCGTGACGGCCCGGCGCGTCTCCTCATAGGCCGGTGGTAGCGAGAAGGCCGTGAGCAGCGCCCGCGCCCGCGCATCGCCATCGGGGTAAAGAGGATGGCCGAAGCCGGGCAGGGGCATGCCGGTCGCCAGCCGCGCCGAGACCGCCATTTCCACGCCTTCGCTTGCGATCTCGCGCATCAGTCCGAGGACGCGCGGCGTCATCCCGCCATGCAGCGGCCCGGACAGCGTCGCGAGCCCCGCCAAGATGCAGGCGGCCAGCGAAGCGCGCGTCGAGGCCGCGACCCGGACGGAGAAGGTCGAGGCGTTGAGCTCGTGGTCGGCCAGCAGCACGAGTGCGCGGCGGATCAGATCGGCGCCGCGTTCGTCGCAGCCCCAGGCCAGCGCCAGCCGGTGATGGATCGGCCCCTGTCCCGGCCGCCCGGCGATGGCGTCGACGAGCGAGTCGATGACGGAGGCAGCCTCGAGATAAAGCGCCTTCTTCGTCCGGCCGGCCATGGCCGGGTCGCTGGCGGCGCGGGCGGCGATCACCGCGAACATGCGCTGCCGGGCCGGCGCCTCCGGCACGATCGTGAACAGCGGCGGAAAGCGCTGCGAGCCGCAATCCCAGAGCAGCCGCGCGACATCCTCCAGCTTCGCCATCTCGGCCAGCTTTTCCGCATCCTGCCCGCGATACCAGAGCTTGCCGCGCTGGATCGTGGCGATGCCCGAGGCCAGGATCGGCTCGCCGAAGGCGATCGCATCCTCTGCGATGGCCGCCGGTTTCCGCCCCCGCGCCTTGCGATGCTCCAACCGCGCCACATCCTCGGCTCGGTAGAGCCGACGGCGCGAGTCGCCCGCATCGCCGCGCGCCTCGATCAGCCCGCGGCTGACATAGGCATAGAGCGTCTGCGGCTTCAGCCCGAGCCGCTGCATCACCTGTTGCGCCGTCAGCCAGTCGGTCATCGAAAAATACATTGATTATATTGTTCAAGATTGATTCTACTGGTGAAGCTATCAATCTTCAAGGCCTCAGATGTTGAGGGGAACCGCCATGTCCGATGGCCTTGAAGATGTCGTTGCCGCCCATACCGTGCTCTCGGAAGTCGATGGAGCGGCGGGCCGGCTGGTGATGCGCGGCCACAGCCTCGATGAACTCGCCGGCCATACCTCCTTCGAGGAAATGGCCGCGCTGATGCTTGACGGCTTCGTGCCGGACCTGCCTGCGATGAAGGATCTGCCGGCGGCGCTCGGCGCGGCGCGTCAGGACTTGTTCGAGACGGTCGTTCAGAAGGCAGCCGTCCCAGTGACGCTCGGACCGGTAGAGATGATCCGGGCGATGACGGCGCTGATCCCCGATGGTGAGGACGCCGGCACGGTCCTGCGGCTGCTGGCGGCGCCGGCCGTGTTCACGGCCGCCTCGCTGCGTCTGCGGCAAGGGCTCGCGCCGGTCGCACCCGATCCGGCGCTGTCGCAGGCCGCAGACACACTGCGCATGCTGACCGGCAAGGCGCCGACCAAGCAGCAGGCGGCCGCGCTCGACACCTACCTCGTCACGGTCGCCGATCACGGCCTCAACGCCTCGACCTTCGCCTCCCGCGTCGTCGCCTCGACACGCGCCGGGCTGGTCTCGGCGGTGCTGGCCGGCATCGGGGCGTTGAAGGGGCCGCTCCATGGCGGCGCGCCTGGCCCGGTCATCGAGATGCTCGATGCGATCGGCACGCCCGCCAATGCCCGCACCTGGCTGGAATCCGCGCTCGACCGCGGCGACCGGCTGATGGGCTTCGGCCACCGGATCTACCGCGTCCGCGATCCGCGCGCTGACGCGTTGAAGGGCGCGATCCGCCGGCTCGGCGCCGATAGCGGGCGCCTCGCGCTGGCCGAGGCGGTCGAGCAGGCGGCGCTCGCCATCCTGCGCGAGCGCAAGCCCAACCGCACGCTGGAGACCAATGTCGAGTTCTACACCGCGCTCCTGCTGGAGGCGCTCGGCTTCACGCCGGATTCCTTCACCTGCGTCTTCGCGCTGGGGCGGACGACGGGCTGGCTCGCCCATGCCAAGGAGCAGATCGCCGGAGGCCGTCTGATCCGCCCGCAATCGGTCTATGTCGGCCCGCAGCCGCGCCAGGCGGCGTAGGTTCAGGTAGGGCGCGGGGAACCCTTCTCCCGTGTGGGAGAAGGGCAGGGATGAGGGCCTGCCCTTGCGGATAAAGCCGCAGCGGTGCCGTTGCCTTCCGATAATGAGCGGCGGTCCCTCACCCCTACCCCTCTCCCATCCGGGAGAGGGGATCCCGCGCTTATCTATGATGCGGTCAGCCACACGGCGTAGAGTTCTGCCTCACTGCCGCTCACCTCAAGTTCGACATGCCCCGGCGCGTCGAGGATCGCGCTGTCGCCGGCTGCTAAGCTCATGCCGTTCACCAGCCAGTCGCCCTTGCGGGCGACCAGCACCAGCAGGCCTTCGCTCGCGAGGAGCGAACCTTCACCCGACAAGCGCTCGACCCGGTGCCGCCAGCGGCCGCGCCGGCTCATCACGTTGAGATCGTCGATCGCCCCGTCGACCAGAACGCCATCCACCGCCCGGTCGGCGGCGAAAAAGAACGGCGCCGTCGCGCGGTCGAGCGAAACCGTCTCGCCGTCGCCGAAGGCCAGCCGGATGCCGTTGCCGGTCAGCACCGAGAGCGTCCGGTCGATACCGGGAAAGGACGAGAACGGACCATCTGCGCCCACATGCGCCATCGATATCCGCCAGTCGAAATCACCGAGCGAGGCGCCTTCAGGCGCGACCGCGATTTCGGTCGTGGTCCCGCCGCCGTTCTTCCACGGCATGACCTTGCAATTGGTGGCGCGGATGATGCGCATGAGGTGATCCTTGACAGGTGAGCGCGTCGCAACCGCCGTCATTGCGAGGAGCGAAGCGACGAAGCAATCCAGGGGGACGTAGAGCGCTGCCGCCCTTGGATTGCTTCGCTGCGCTCGCAATGACGGGTGGGCTCAGCCCAGGATACCCGGCAGATTGAGCCCCTTCTCGCGGGCGCAGTCCAGCGCGATGTCGTAGCCGGCATCGGCATGGCGCATCACGCCGGTGGCCGGGTCGTTCCAGAGCACGCGCGAGAGGCGGGCGGCCGCGTCGTCGGTGCCATCCGCGCAGATCACCACGCCCGCATGCTGCGAGAAGCCCATGCCAACGCCGCCGCCATGGTGCAGCGAGACCCAGGTCGCGCCGGACGCCGTGTTGAGCAGGGCGTTGAGCAGCGGCCAGTCGGAAACCGCGTCCGAGCCGTCCTTCATCGCCTCGGTCTCGCGGTTCGGCGAGGCGACCGAGCCGGAATCGAGATGGTCGCGGCCGATCACAACCGGCGCCTTCAGTTCACCGTTCTTGACCATCTCGTTGAAGGCGAGGCCGAGTCGGTGGCGGTCGCCGAGGCCGACCCAGCAGATGCGCGCCGGCACGCCCTGGAACGCGATGCGCTCGCGCGCCATGTCGAGCCAGTTATGCAGGTGCTTGTTGTCGGGCAGCAGCTCCTTCACCTTGGCGTCGGTCTTGTAGATATCTTCCGGATCGCCCGAGAGGGCGGCCCAGCGGAACGGGCCGATGCCACGGCAGAACAGCGGGCGGATATAGGCCGGCACGAAGCCCGGGAAGGCGAAGGCGTTCTCCAGCCCCTCATCCTTGGCGACCTGGCGGATGTTGTTGCCGTAGTCGAAGACGGGCAAGCCCATCTCCTGGAAGGCGATCATCGCCTCGACATGCTCGCGCATCGAGGCGCGCGCCGCTTTCTCGACGGATTTCGGATTGGCTTCGCGCGCCTGCTTCCACTGGCCCATGGTCCAGCCCTTGGGCAGGTAGCCATTGATCGGGTCATGGGCCGAGGTCTGGTCGGTGATCATGTCCGGGCGGATGCCGCGGCGGACCATCTCGGGCAGGATCTCGGCGCAGTTGCCGAGCAGGCCGACCGACTTCGCCTCGCCGTTCTTGGTCCAGCGGGCGATCATCTCCAGCGCCTCGTCGAGCGTCTCGGCCTTCTCGTCGAGATAGCGGGTGCGCAGGCGGAAATCGATCGAGTCCGGGTTGCACTCGACGGCAAGGCAGGAGGCGCCGGCCATCACCGCGGCGAGCGGCTGCGCGCCGCCCATGCCGCCGAGGCCGCCGGTCAGCACCCATTTGCCCTTGAGGTTGCCGCCATAGTGCTGGCGACCGGCCTCGACGAAGGTCTCGTAGGTGCCCTGCACGATGCCCTGTGTGCCGATATAGATCCAGGAGCCGGCCGTCATCTGGCCGTACATCGCGAGCCCCTTCTTATCGAGCTCGTTGAAATGGTCCCAGTTCGCCCAGTGTGGCACGAGGTTGGAATTGGCGATCAGCACGCGCGGCGCGTCCTTATGCGTGCGGAACACGCCGACCGGCTTGCCGGACTGGACGAGCAGGGTCTCGTCGGCTTCGAGCTGGCGCAGCGCCGCGACGATGCGGTCGAAATCCTCCCAGGAGCGGGCGGCCCGGCCGATGCCGCCATAGACGACCAGCTCATGCGGATTCTCGGCGACGTCCGGGTCGAGATTGTTCATCAACATGCGCAAAGGCGACTCGGTCAGCCAGCTCTTGGCGGTGAGCTCGGTGCCGGTCGCGGCGCGGATGGTGCGGGTGTTGTCGAGGCGGGTCATGAGCGGCTCCGTTCGAGGGCAGCGGCCGCGCCGAGGGCGGCTTCGATGATGGCGAACAAGGCAATCTGCAGGCTCGCGGCCTTCGTCGCGTCGAAGGCCCAGGGCGCGGCTTCCTCGGTGAGATAGGCCGAGAGCGCGATCTCCATCTGCAGCGCATGGACGCCCGCGAAGGGGCGTCCGTAATGGCGGGTGATCCAGCCGCCCTTGAAGCGGCCGTTGAGGATTTGCGTGAAGGGCTGGCCGGCCATGGCGGCGACGGCCGCCCGCTCGACACCGGGTGCGCAGCTTTCGCCGGAATTCGTGCCGAGATTCAGCGTCGGCAGTGTGCCTTCGAACAGGCGCGGGATCTCCGATTTGATCGAGTGGCAGTCCCAGAGCACGCAATAGCCGTGCTCGGCCTTCACCCGCGCGATCTCGGCAGCCAGCGCCTGATGATAGGGCTGGAAATAGGCCACCTTGCGCCGCTCGATCTCGTTCGCATCCGGCGCATTCTGCCAGATCGGCGCGCCGTCGAAGGTCGTGCTCGGCACGAGCTCGGTCGTCGCCTGACCCGGATAGAGCGAGACGCCGGCCGGGTCGCGGTTGAGGTCGATGACGAAGCGCGAGAGCTGCGCCTCGACGATGGTGGGCTGGAAGGGCGCGGCGAAGCCGTAGAGCCGGCGCATATGCCAGTCGGTATCCTCGACCAGCCGGCCGCGCGGGTTCAGCGCCTCCGCGATTTCCGGCGGCAGGGCGGTCCCGGGATGCGGCATCGAGAGGATGAGCGGGGAGGAACCCCGCGTGACGGTGACGATGTTGGTGGTCACGCCTCGAACTCCGCAAAGCTGTCGAGGCCGGCGGCCTTGCCGATGGCGCCTGAGAGCACGAGCTCGGTCGCTGCCGCGAGATCGGGGGCGAGGTAACGGTCCTCGGTCAGCGGCGCGATCTTGTCGCGGAGCAGGGCGAGCACCGGTTCCAGCCGCGCGCTGGTCTTGAGCGGGCGATGATGCTCGATCGCTTCCGCCGCCGCCATCAATTCGACGCCGATGATGCTGGCGGCGTTGCGGGCCATGTCGAGCAGGCGGAAGGCACCATGCGTCGCCATCGAGACATGGTCCTCCTGGTTGGCGGAGGTGGGGATGGTGTCGACCGAAGCGGGGTAGGCCTTCTGCTTGTTCTCGGAGGCAAGCGCCGCGGCCGTCACCTGCGCGA
The DNA here is from genome assembly GCF_050433265.1 of Allobosea sp. OAE752. Classification (NCBI taxonomy): domain Bacteria; kingdom Pseudomonadati; phylum Pseudomonadota; class Alphaproteobacteria; order Hyphomicrobiales; family Alloboseaceae; genus Allobosea; species Allobosea sp. OAE752. Next base: position 851,151 of record NZ_JBNPXO010000001.1, on the reverse strand, counting down.
TCATGAAACCGGAGTTCAAGCCGGCATCGCGGGCGAGGAAGGGCGGCAGCCCGCTCATGACGGGGTCGACCAGCAGCGCCATGCGCCGCTCGGAGAGGTTGCCGATCTCGCAGACGCCCATCGCCAGCATGTCGGCGGCGAAGGCGACGGGCTCGGCGTGGAAATTGCCGCCCGAGACGATCTCGCCCGGCCCCAGCACCAGCGGGTTGTCGGTGACGGCATTGGCCTCGATGCCGAGCGTCGCCGCGACGCTGCCGAGCAGGCCGTGCACCGCGCCCATGACCTGCGGCTGGCAGCGCAGCGAATACGGGTCCTGCACCTTGCTGTCGCCATGGCGATGGCTCTCGCGGATCGCGCTGCCGGCGATCAGCTCGAGCAGGATTCTGGCGACGCGGATCTGGCCGGGCTGCCCGCGCAGGGTCTGGATGCGCGGGTCGAAGGGCGTGTCGGAGCCCTTCAGCGCATCGACCGAGAGCGCGCCGGCGACGAGCGCGGCGTCGAAGACGCGGGCGATGGCCGCAAGGCCGGTCATGGCGAGCGTGGTCGAGACCTGCGTGCCGTTGATCAGCGCGAGGCCCTCCTTGGCGCCGAGCGCGAGCGGGGCCTGGCCGATGCGCTTCAGCGCCTCGGCCGCCGGCAGGGTCTCGCCCTTCAGGCGGATCTCGCCGAAGCCCATCAGGGCCGCGGTCATATGGGCGAGCGGGGCGAGGTCGCCTGAGGCGCCGACCGAACCCTTGGCCGGGATGACGGGCATGGCGTCGGCCTTGAGCGCGCCGGTCAGCGCCGCGATCACCACCGGCCGCACGCCGGAGGCGCCGCGTGCCAGGCTTGCCGCCTTCATCGCCAGCAGCAACCGCACCACGCCGTCGGGCAGGGCAGGGCCGGTGCCGACCGCATGGGAGAGGATCAGGTTGCTCTGCAGCTTGGCGAGGTCGGCATCGGCGATGCGCACGCTGGCGAGCTTGCCGAAGCCGGTGTTGACGCCATAGGTCACCGTGCCGGCGGCGACGATCTCCTCGACGATCTTCTGCCCCGACGCGATGGAGCTGGCGCTGTCGCCGGCGAGGCCGGCCGTGGCGCCGTCGAGGACGGCGCGCCAGTCGGTGAGGCGGGCTGCGCCCGGGTTCAGCGAAACCGTGGTCATTGTCCGTTCCAGATGCGGGTGTGAAGCGGGTTGAAGCCGATGCGATAGGCGAGCTCGGCCGGGCGTTCGATGTCCCAGATCGCGAGATCGCAGCGTTTGCCGGCTTCGAGCGTGCCGATTTCGTCCTGAAGTCCGAGCGCGGTCGCGGCATTTCGGGTGAGGCCGGCCAGCGCCTCCTCCGGCGTCATCCGGAAGAGCGTGCAGGCCATGTTGAGCACGAGCAAAGGCGAGGTCAGCGGCGAAGAGCCGGGATTGGCATCGGTCGCGAGCGCGATTGCCGCGCCATGCTTGCGCATCAGCTCGATCGGCGGCTTCTGCGTCTCGCGCAGGAAATAGAAGGCGCCGGGCAGCACGACCGCGACCGTGCCGGCCTTGGCCATGGCGATCACGCCGTCCTCGTCGAGATATTCGAGATGGTCGGCGGAGAGCGCACCCATCTCGGCGGCGAGCTTGGCGCCATGCAGGTTGGACAACTGCTCGGCATGCACCTTGATCGCGAGGCCCTTGGCCTTGGCGGCCTCGAACACGGTCCTGGTCTCTTCCGGCGAGAAGGCGATGCCCTCGCAGAAGGCGTCGACGGCGTCGGCCAGCCCTTCCGCCGCGACGGCATCGAGCATGGGACCTGCGACGAGCGCGGCATAGTCGCCCGAGCGGCCCTTATATTCCGGCGGCACGGCATGCGCCCCGAGGAAGGTGGTGCGCACGGTGACCGGCCGCTCGCGGCCGATCCGGCGCGCGACGCGTAACTGCTTCAGCTCCGCCTGCTGCTCCAGCCCGTAGCCGGACTTGATCTCGACGGTGGTGACGCCCTCGGCCATCAGCGAGGCGAGGCGCTTATCGGCAGAGGCGAGGAGCGTGTCCTCGCTCGCCTCGCGCGTCGCCTTGACGGTGGAGAGGATGCCGCCGCCGGCCCGCGCGATCTCCTCATAGGTCGCGCCTTGCAGGCGAAGCTCGAATTCATGCGCCCGGTCGCCGCCGTAGACGAGGTGGGTGTGGCAATCGATCAGGCCCGGCGTGATCCAGCGGCCCGCGCAATCGATGGTCTCAATGGCCTGGAAGGCGGGAGCTTCTCTGCGCGAACCTGCGTAGACGATGCGCCCGTCGCGGGCCGCGATCACGCCATCCTCGATGGCGCCGTAGGGTGTGCCGACCTTGAGCGACATCGTCGCCAGCCGCACATTCGTCCAGAGCTTGTCGCAAGCCAGCGTTTCGCCCGGCGCCTTCGCCACGTCGCGTCCTCCCGCTATCCTTTGGCTGCGAGTATGCTATCTAATTGCATATGCAAATGGCAAGTGTGTAATTGCATATGCAAATGACCGATGGAGCGAAGCGGTGACCGAGACCCTGCATCTGGCCGAGGCTCTTTTGCCTGAAGGCTTTGCCAGCCAAGTGAAATTGACACTGGAGCAGGGCGTGATCACGGCTGTCGAGGCCGGGGCGCCGCCGGAGCCGGGCGGCCGGAATTTCCGCGGCATCGCGCTGCCGGGCATGCCGAACCTGCACAGCCACGCCTTCCAGCGCGGCATGGCCGGACTGTCCGAGCGGCGCGGCGCGCCGGAGGATTCCTTCTGGACCTGGCGCGAGGTGATGTATCGCTTCCTCGACCGGCTCGACCCCGAGGATGTGCAGGCCATCGCGGCGCAGGCCTTCGTCGAGATGCTGGAGGGCGGCTTCACCGCGCTCGCGGAATTCCACTACCTGCACCACGACAAGGACGGCCGCCCCTATGCGAATATCGCGGCGATGGGGCAGGCGATTGCCTCAGCCGCGGCGGAAACCGGCCTCGGCCTGACCCTGCTGCCGGTGCTCTATCGCTTCGGCAATTTCGGGCAGGCGCCCGCGGTCCATGGCCAGCGCCGCTTCGTCAATGACCGCGACGCCTATCAGCGCCTGCTGGAAGGCAGTGCCGTGGCGATCCGCGACCTGCCGGACGCGCGGCTCGGCGTCGCCCCGCATTCGCTGCGCGCGGTCGCGCTCGACGATCTCGGCTGGGTGTCGTCGCTGCGCCCGAACGATCCCGTCCATATCCATGTCGCCGAGCAGGTGCCCGAGGTCGAGGCCAGCTTGAAGATCACCGGCAGGCGCCCGGTCGAATTGCTGACGGACACGGTCCCGCTCGACCAGCGCTGGTGCCTGGTCCATGCGACGCATCTGAGCGATGCCGAGCGTGACGGCATTGCCTTGAGCGGCGCGGTGGCCGGCCTGTGCCCGATCACCGAATCCAGCCTCGGCGACGGCATTTTCGACGGCATCCGCTACGCGCAGGCCGGTGGCGCCTATGGCGTCGGCAGCGATTCCAACATCCAGATCGATGCCGGCTCCGAATTGCGCCAGCTCGAATATTCGCAGCGCCTGCGCGATCGCCGCCGTGCGCTGTTCGCGGAGGAGGAGGCTTCGACGGGCCTGGCGCTCTGGCAGGCGGCCTGCGCCGGAGGGGCTCAGGCCTGCGGCCGGGCCATCGGGCGGATCGCGCCCGGACACCGCGCCGATTTCATCACGCTCGACACCGATCATCCGGCGCTTGTCGGCCGGGCAGGCGCGGAGGCGGTCGACAGCGCGATCTTCGCGGCCAACGCACTGCCTTTGCGCGATGTCGTCGTCGGTGGCAGGAGTGTCGTCGCCGAGGGGCGGCACATCGCCCGCGATTCGGTGCGCGTGCGCTTTGCCGGCGTGATGCGGCGCCTGCTCGCAGCCGCATAGGGGACAGGATGACGGAAACCCGGCTCGATGCGGTGAAGCTGGACGGCACCGGGCCGGTCTACGATCAGATCCGGCGCGCGATCCGCGATCTGGTGGTCAGTGGCGAATGGCCGCCGGGCACCGGCGTGCCGCCGGAGCACGCCCTGATGGAACAGCTCGGCGCCTCGCGGATGACGGTGCACCGCGCGCTCGTGCAACTCGCCCGCGAGGGTTTGATCATCCGCCGGCGCCGCTCGGGCACCGTCGTCGCGAGCCCGCCCGCCAGCCACGCCATGCTCGACATCCTCTCGATCCCGGAGGAGGTGGAGCAGCTTGGACAGGCCTATGCCCATGACGTTCTTTCGCGCAGCGATGGCCGGCCCGCCCCCGAAGTCGCCGAGCGTTTCGGCTTGAAGCGCTCGGACAAGGTCACCCATCTCGTGGTGCTGCATCGTGCCGGCGGCAAGCCGCATGTGCTGGAGGAGCGCGTCATCCACGCGGCTTCCGTGGCGGGGCTGGCGGAGGAGGATTTCGGGCAGACGCCGCCGGGCGACTGGCTGCTCAAGCACAGCCTCTGGTCGCAGGCCGAGCATGCGATCAGCGCCGTTGGCGCGCAGGGCGACGAGGCCGTCCTGCTCGAGATCGCGGTCGGCGAGCCCTGCCTGCTCGTCGAGCGCCGGACCTGGAACCAGGACCGGCCGGTGACGGCGGTACGCCTGCTCTATCCCGGTCCAAGGCACCGCTTCATCGGGCGTTTCGGCCCCTATGGCCAGGTTTAGGACGCGTTGAATTCGCTGCGGCCTTGTCGGTGCCATCGGTCATAAAAAAGGCCCGCCATGACCGGCGGGCCTTGTCTCATGAGACGGGTATCCGTCCCGGGATGGACCGAAATCAGCAGTCGTAGACCACGCGCCGGCCCCACTCGTCACGGCCGTAGCAGCGTTGCGGAGTCGCGGCGCCGCCGATGATGGCGCCGCTCGCGCCGCCGATCGCCGCGCCCGCCAGAGCACCGCCCGCACGACCTGTCGCCGCGCCGCCGATGATGGCGCCGGCCCCGGCGCCGATCAGCGCGCCCGTGCCGGCATTCTGCTCACGGGGCGTGCAGGCGCCCGCTCCAATGGCCGCGCCCATTGCGACGATCAGTATCAGCTTTTTCATTCGAGTCCCTCCTCTCGAGTCCCATTGTCGAGTTCGCTTGTCGCTCGCAGCCCCAACGGCCCGGCATCGAAAATGTTCCGGCGCTGGTGGCATCGACCGGGAGACGGCACGAGAAAGGCGCGCAAAATAAGACCGTTTCAGGAACGCCCCCGTGCCCGCGAGCCGGCCGCCCAAGGCGATCGCGGAGAGCCCGGAATCGGCGGAACCTTCATCCCGGAGACGAGTTGACCCAACGAGCTTGAGAGCCGTGCCCCGCTTCAATGCAGGCGGTGCGGCCTAACCGGATGGAGTGAACAATGACCATGACCCATGTTTCTGCCAGCTCGAATCCGCTGATCGCCGGAGCCCGCGTCGCCGGGACGGATGTCTACAACACGTCGGGCGATCATCTGGGCGAGATCTACGACATCATGCTGGACAAGCAGACCGGCAAGGTCGCCTACGCCATCATGTCGTTCGGCGGCTTTCTGGGGCTCGGCGAGAAGTACCACCCCATCCCGTGGAGCGTTCTCGACTACGACCCCCAGCGTGGCGGCTATGTCGTGCCTCTGACCAAGGAAAAGCTCGAGGCCGCCCCGATGTATGACAGCGAGGGCGAGCCCGACTGGGAGGACAAGGCTTACGGCAAGCGTGTCCATGATTACTACGGCACGATGCCCTACTGGATGATGTAGAGGCAGCCCAGGCGCAGGTCGCGGCGGTTGCTATCCCCCCAGCCGAACCGCCGTGGCGGCGGGATGCGGGCCGAAAGGCCCGCATCTTCCTTTTTTGGGACCGTATTTTTCCGGCCGGGCCGGAACCAGGCACCCCCGCTCCGCGTCTGATCAGAGAGGGTTCAGTCAGCAGAGCCGCAGCGGTGCATGGCCCGCAACAGGCCGCCCTTCAATCGGGAGAGCGATATGCAGATCCGTTACGGGTATCGGATAGAACTTGTCTGCGAGCACGACATGCCACTGATGACGCTGCTCGATGTCCATCCTTCCCGCCGCCATGACCTGATGCGACCCGATGAGATGCGGGCGACGGCCTTGCGCGATCCGTCCGTCGAGATCGCTGTCAGCCAGCATCGGGACGCCTTCGGAAACATCTGCCGGCGGCTGGTTGCGCCGGCTGGTGGCATCCGGCTCGAGTCGGAGGGCGTCATCCATGATTCCGGCGAGCCCGACCGTCAGAGTCCCTCGGTGCAGGAGACGCCGCCGGCGCGGCTGCCGGACGAGGCTCTCGTCTATCTGCTGGGCAGCCGCTACTGCGAGACCGACAGGCTCTGCGATCAGGCCTGGCGCCTGTTCGGCCAGGTTCCTCCAGGCTGGGCCCGGGTGCAGGCGATCACCGATTTCGTCCACAACCACCTGACCTTCGGCTACGATTTCGCGCGCAGCACCCGTACCGCTGCCGAGGCTTTCGAGGAGCGGGTCGGGGTTTGCCGCGACTTCGCCCATCTGGCGGTCGCCCTGTGCCGCTGCATGAACATCCCAGCCCGCTACTGCAACGGCTATCTCGGCGATATCGGCGTGCCGGCGAATCCGGCGCCGATGGATTTCAACGCCTGGTTCGAGGTCTTCCTCGGCGGTCGCTGGCACACTTTCGACGCCCGTCACAATGAGCCGCGCATCGGCCGCATCGTGATCGCGCGCGGCCGGGACGCGACGGATGTGGCGATGATCAGTTCCTTCGGCACGCATACGGTGCAGCGCTTCGAGGTCGTCACCGAGGAAATCGAAGAACTGCCCATGCCGCTCGCGCCGGCGATGCCGCCGCAGTTCGATGCCCGCCCTGCCGCGGCCTGAGGCATCGCTCCCGTCCGAGGCGCCTTGCGAACGGCTCCGGGCGCCCCATCTCGACCGGGCGATGCGTCATACGGTGATTGTCAACGCCCGCGCGGGCACCGTCCTCGAAGTCGGAGCCCACGCTTTTTCCGAGCGGCTGACAGCCGCCTTCGCGGCGCATGGCTCGACCGCCGAGGTCAAGCTCGTCGCGCCGCGCGAATTGGACGACGCCCTGGCGCTCGCGGTCCAAACCAGCGACGCCGTCCCGGTCATCGCCGGGGGCGACGGCACGATCAACCGCGTCCTGCCGGTCCTGATCCAGGCGGCCTGCCCCGTCGGCATCCTGCCGATGGGGACGGTCAATGTGCTGGGGCGCGATCTCGGATTGCTGGGCCCGCTGGAGCAGCAGGTCGCGGCGCTGTGCGAGGGCGAGCCGGTCGAGATGGATGTCGGCCGGGTCAATGACAGGCTGTTTCATTCGATCTCCGGCCTGGGCTTCTTCAGCCTGATGGCGCGCGAGCGCGAATATGCGCGCCGGCGCTTTCCCTTCAGCCGCGTCGCTGCCTTCGGCGTCGCGGCGACGCGCTCGATCCTGTTCACCCGTCCAATCTCGGTCGATATCCGCATCGGCAGCGAGCATCTCGTCGTCGATGCGGATGCGGTGCTGGTCACCGTCAATCGCTTCGACGGCGCGGAATGGCGCCGCGAGCGGCTCGACGCCGGCATCTTCGAGGTCCATGTGCTGAATGCCGGCGGCCTCTATTCCCGCAGCAAGGCGGCGCTCTCGGTCGTCTCCGGTCGTTGGCGCTCCTCACGGAACCTCACCTCCTTCACCGGGGACGAGGTGGTGCTGCGGCGGCGCGACAAGCGCCGTGGCCACGTCACCTTCGACGGCGAGGTCGAGCGCCGGTCCGGCTCCCTGACATACCGCTTGCTGCCGCGGGCCTTTCGCGTCATTGCCGCTCGCTCCTCGAGAGCCTTGTCGAGCGAGGCGGGCAACCGGCTTGCGTGAAGGCAATGCGACGAGGCAACGGTCCTGAGTTTATGAGAATCGACGCCCCGATGTCCCGCCCCGTACCCGGCCAGATTCCTTCTCCGCTACGTCCGCGGCTGGTCGTTCCCGTCCTCGCCGGCCTGGTCTTCGTCGCGCTGGCCGGCTTCATCGCGTCTGGCCACAGCTTCGCTTTCGACCGGAGCCTGATCCTGCTGTTTCGCGAGCAGGGCAATCCAGCCCAGCCGCTCGGCCCGGCCTGGTTCCAGGAGGCGGTGCGGGACATGACGGCGTTCGGCAGCTTCGTCGGGCTCTTCTTCATCACGACGGCTGCGGCGCTGGCGCTGTGGCTCTGCGGTTATCGCCGCCTCGCGGCCGGGCTGGTCCTGAGCGTGTTGACGGCACTCCTGGTCAGCAACGGCCTGAAGATCGCGATCGGCCGGGAGAGACCGGACATCGTCGCCCACACCGCGCTGACCTTCACGGCGAGCTTCCCCAGCGGCCACGCCTTCCTCTCGGCCGCGACGATGCTGAGCATCGCCGGTTGTGTCGGCATCGCCTCGCGGCGCGATGACATCGCCCTGCTGTGCCTTGTCCTCGCCTGGGTGATGATCCTGCTGATCGGCCTCAGCCGCATCTATCTCGGAGTCCACTGGCCGACCGACGTGCTCGGCGGCTGGTCCCTTGGCGTCGTCTGGTCGAGCGTCGCCACGGCCTGGATCGGCCGCTGGGCGGCGGCCTCCGGTCCGGGCTGACCATCGCCGGCGGGATCGTCCGGAAGCTCCGTTCAGCGCATGTCGATGGTGGCGTTGACGCCGAGATCGGGTGTCCGGCCCAGGATCTTGGCGGTCGCGAGCTTGAAGGCCACCAGCACGCCGCTGGACGGCCCCTCCCAGATCTCGGCCGAGACCGGCGTCAGCGCCAGCAGCGTGGCGTCCGGATCGTCCGGGCCGTTCGGGAACCAGGCGCTCGCCATCGGTGTCCAAACCTCCCGCAGGAGATCACGGCTCGGCAACTCGGAGGCCGAGCAGGCGATGGCCGCGTAGAAGTTGCGATCCTCATGGCTGATCGCGATCGAGACCGAAGGCGATCGCAGCGCCTCGCCGATGATCCCGGTATGGCGATGCGTGATGAACAGCAGGCGGTGATGCTCCCGGTCGAGATGGCCCGACATCGGCCGCGTCCTCAGCCCGTCCTCCGCGATCAGCGACACCATATAGACCGGGTGCGCGTCGAGCGCCGCCCAGATCCGCTCCTGCAATTCCGTGTCCGGCATCGCTCGCTCCTGCACCACGCGACTATCTCATGCCGCGCGGCCGATGGAAACGCCTGGAGGAGGGCGACGTTCCATCGCGAGGGAACCTTTGCGCCGCAATAGGGGTTTGCCCTGCGCCGCGGCCTCCGCCGCCCGTTTCAGGAAAACATATGCCCGCATCGCGCAATCTGCTCGCCATTCTCGTCGTCGTTCTCGTCGCTGCCCTCGCGGTGACCGGCTATTCGCTCTACCAGGAAAAGAAGCGGCCCGAAGGGGTCGAGATCAATCTCGGAAAGAACGGTCTCTCGATCGAGAAGAAGTAGGCAGGCGCGCCGTTTTCGATCGCCTTGCGGCAGGCGGGTGGCAGGCAGTCGCGGGGGCATTGGCCTTCCGGGGGCAAAGGCGCTAACACCGCCCGCGAGGATTCATTGCCCCGGGAGAGATGCAGATGAACGCGCCCTTCAAGAACCTGATCGCCGGCGAATGGGCTGGCGGCGTCAACGCCTCGCGCAACATCAACCCCTCGAACACCAACGACGTCGTCGGCGAGTATGCTCAAGGCTCGGTCGAGGATCTGAACAACGCCGTCGCCGCCGCCAAGGCTGCTTTCCCGGCCTGGAGCCGCACCACGCCGCAGGAGCGCTACGACATCCTGAAGAAGGCCTCCGACGAGATCCTCGCCCGCAAGGACGAGCTCGGCCGGCTGCTCTCGCGGGAGGAGGGCAAGACGCTGGCCGAGGGCATCGGCGAGGCGGGCCGCGCCGGCCAGGTCTTCGCCTTCTTCGCCGGTGAATGCCTGCGCCTCTCCGGCGAGATGGTCCCGTCGGTGCGCCCCGGCGTCGGCGTCGAGATCACCCGCGACCCGCTCGGCATCGTCGGCATGATCACGCCCTGGAACTTCCCGATCGCGATCCCGGCCTGGAAGATCGCGCCTGCGCTCGCCTGGGGCAATTGCGTCGTCATCAAGCCGGCCGATCTGGTGCCGGGCTCGGCCTGGGCGCTGGTCGACATCATCCAGCGCGCCGGCCTGCCCAAGGGCGTGCTCAACCTCGTCATGGGCCGCGGCTCGGTCGTCGGCCAGGCGCTCCTCGAGCACAAGGACGTCACCGCCATCTCCTTCACCGGCTCGGTCGCGACCGGGCGCAAGGTCGCGGCCGCCTGCATCGCGGGCAACCCGATGAAGAAGGTCCAGCTCGAGATGGGTGGCAAGAACCCGCTCGTCGTGCTGGATGACGCCGACCTGAAGGTCGCCGTCGAGGTCGCCGTGAACGGCGCCTTCTTCTCCACCGGCCAGCGCTGCACCGCGTCCTCGCGCCTGATCGTCCAGGCCGGCATCCATGACAGGTTCGTCGAGGCCTGCATCGAGCGGCTGAAGGGGCTCAGTGTCGACGATGCGCTCAAGGCCGGCACCCATATCGGCCCGGTGGTCGACCAGAGCCAGCTCGACCAGAACCTGAAATACATCCAGATCGCCAAGGACGAGGGCGGCAAGCTCGCCTTCGGCGGCGAGCTCTTGAAGCGCGATACCCCCGGCTTCTACCTTCAGCCGGCACTGTTCACCGAGACCACCAACGCCATGCGCATCTCGCGCGAGGAGGTCTTCGGCCCGGTCGCCAACATCGTCCGCGTCAAGGACTATGACGAGGCGCTGGCCGTCGCCAACGACACCGAGTTCGGCCTCTCCTCGGGCATCTGCACGACCTCGTTGAAGTATGCGACGCATTTCAAGCGCAACAGCGAAGCCGGCATGGTGATGGTCAACCTGCCGACCGCGGGCGTCGATTATCACGTGCCGTTCGGCGGCCGGAAGGGCTCCAGCTACGGCCCGCGCGAGCAGGGTGCCTACGCCAAGGAGTTCTACACCACCGTCAAGACGGCCTACACGCTGGCCTGACCGGCTGCATCAGGCAGGAACGATACGGCCCCGTCTTCGGACGGGGCCGTTTTCATATCGGCCTGGGCCCGTGCAGCAGGCGCGACAGCGCCAGCCCGACCAGCCCCGTCGCCAGCGTGACGGCGCCGAGCGTGGCGATCATGGGCGCGAGGCCGAAGGCGGCGAACAGGCTCGGCGCGGCGAGATAGCCGATGAGCGAACCGCCGAACACGGCGCACATCTGCAGGCGGTAGACTTGTGCGATCCGCTGCGGCGGGAAATCGTGCTGGATGATGTGCAGAAGCGCCAGATTTTCGAACGGGCCGTTGACCGCGGCCAACGCCGCGCAGGCCATCAAGGCCGCCGTATTCGGTGCGAAGGGCATCAGCAGCACGCCCAGCCCGAAGGTGAGCTTCGACATCACGAGCCACAGCAGCGGCCGCTTCGGCGTGATCCCGGCGAGGACGAGGTTCGCGGCGAGATTGCCGGCGCCATAGGCGGTCATCATCAGGCTGTAGGCGGTCAGCGGCTCGGCGCTCGTCATGCGCAGATAAAGCGCCATGCCGAGCAGAACGCCCATCGACCAGGTGACGTTGCCGACGAAGTCGGCGATGAGGCCGAAATGCATCAGGCGGTGATGCCGCACGGCACGCGCCCCGCCCATGATCGCGTCGAGCACCGACGACAGGCCGCGGCGCGTCTCGGGTGGCGCGGGCAACGGCGCCCCCTTCAGGGCGGCCCGGACGCCGAGCGCCGAGAGCAGGAACCCGCCGGCCGTGATGGCGAAGAACTGGCCGATCGGCACGAGGCCGTTGACGAGGGCGATCAGGCTGGGGCCGAGGATACGCGCCATGCGCCGCGTCGCGTCGAACAGCCCGTTGACGGCGTGGCGGATCGAGGTGCCGGGCGCCAGGATCGGCAGCGTCGCCTGCAAGGCGGGGTCATAGACTGAGGTGGCGAGCGCGACGGCGCCCGCGGTCACTGCGAGCAGGGGCAGGCTCATGAAGCCGAAGGCGCTCGCCGCTGCCAGCAGCAGGAGAAGCGCCGCCCGGAACAGGCTGACCCCGACCATCGTCGTCGCATGCCGCCAGCGATCGGTGAGGGCTCCGGCGAACAGGCTGCCGAAAAGCAGGGCGCCCGATTGCAACGCCGAGACATAGCCGGCGTCGCGGCCGATCAGCGAGGAGGCGATCCAGATCACCGCCACCATGTAGAATTCCGCACCGGTGGCGGAGAGGAGCTGCGAAGACCAGAGCAGGCCGATGCGCTTGTCGCCCAGCGGTTTCAGGATGAACATGAACGAGCGGACCCCGGCGTGACCGGGGCTCGCTAGCATTCCCTGCCGCGCGACTCCAGTCGCGAGACTTCGGAAACCGCAGGTGATGTGCCGGGTGTCGGATAAGGGCGTCGTCAGAAGCCTTCCAGCACGATCTTGCCCTTCGCGCGGTTGCTCTCGATCAGCGCGTGAGCCCGTTTCAGATTGGCCGCGTTGATCGCGCCGAAATGCTCGCCGAGCGTCGTGCGGATCGTGCCGGCGTCGACGAGACGCGAGACCTCCGCCAGCAGCCTGCCTTGCTCTGCGATATCGGCCGTCTGGAACACAGGGCGGGTGAACATGAACTCCCAATGCAGCGAGAGGCTCTTGCGCTTCAGCAGGGTGACGTCGAGCGTCTTGGGATCATCGATCAGGCCGAGCCGCCCCTGTGGTGCCAGCAGCTCGACGATACCGGCGAGATGGGTGTCGGTATGCGTCGTCGAGAAGACGAAGGCTGGCGCGCCGAGGCCGAGCGCGGCGATTTGCTCCGGCAGCGCCTTGGTGTGGTCGACGACATGATGGGCGCCGAGTTCCCTGGCCCAGGCTTGCGTCTCGGGGCGGGAGGCGGTGGCGATCACCGTGACGTCGGTCAGCCGGCGCGCGAGCTGGATCGCGATCGAGCCGACGCCGCCGGCGCCGCCGACGATCACAAGCGCGTTCGCGGCGCCCGGCACCGCATCGCGGATCTTCAGCCGGTCGAACAGCATCTCCCAGGCGGTGATCGCGGTCAGCGGCAGCGCGGCGGCTTCCGCGAAGCCGAGCGAGGCGGGCTTCGGCCCGGCGATGCGCGCGTCGACGAGGTGGAATTCGGCGTTGCTGCCGGGACGGTTGATCGCGCCGGCATAGAACACGGCATCTCCCGGCTTGAACCCGGTGACCTCGGAGCCGACCGCCTCGACGATCCCCGCCGCGTCCCAGCCGAGCACGGCGCTTTCGCCCGCCGCAGGCTGGCTGCGCATCCGCACCTTGGTATCGACCGGGTTGACCGAGATGGCCTTGACCGCGACGAGCAGGTCGCGCGCCCCGGCGGTCGGCTTCGGCAGGTCGAGGTCGATCAGGCTGTCTTCCGCGGTGATGGGCAGTGACTGGCGGTATCCGACGGCGCGCATGGCGTCTCTCCTGCGTTGCGATGGAGGCCAGATGAGCTTAACCTGCAAATAGCGCAAGAACGCACAAATTCAGCCCATAGTGTCGAAAAGGATACCGTCATGCCGCCGCGTTTCCAGGAGCCTTACTGTTCGCCGGGCTGCCCCGTCGAGGCGGCGCTCGGCTTCATCGGCGGCAAGTGGAAGGGCATCGCGCTCTATCACCTGCTCACGGCCGGCACCTTGCGCTTCAACGAAATCCGCCGCCGCATGCCGGGCGCGACGCAGCGCATGCTGACCAATCAGTTGCGCGAGCTGGAGGCGGACGGGCTGATCGTCCGCGTGGTCTATCCGCAAGTGCCGCCGCGCGTCGAATACAGCCTCTCGGCCAAGGGCCGCACGCTCGAGCCGGTCATCATGGCGCTGAAGGCCTGGGGCGAGGCGCATGCGCGGATGCCGGCGCCGGCTCACCCGTCCGAGGAAGCGGCCTGAGCGCTCTTCAGCCGACCGGGATCACGTCCACCGCGACGCCGATCTTCTGCGAGCCCGGCCCGATCAGCACCCCGTCGAGCGGTGCGACATCGGCATAGTCGCGGCCGATGGCTGTGACGATGTGGTCGTCGGCGACGATCAGGTCGTTGGTCGGGTCCAGCCCCACCCAGCCCGTCTCGGGGCCGCACCAGAGCAGCGCCCAGGCATGGCTGGCATCGGCGCCTTCGAGCCGCTTCTGGCCCGGGGGCGGAATGGTGCGGATATAGCCGCTGACATAGGCCGCGGGCAGTCCGAGCCCCCTCAAGCCCGCGATCATGATATGCGCGAAATCCTGGCAGACGCCGTGGCGCTGGGCGAAAGCCTCCGCCAACGGGGTCGAGACCTCCGTTGCGGCGGGGTCGTAGGTGAAGTCGTGCCGGATCCGTGCCATCAATTCGCTCGCCGCTTCCAGCACCGGCCGTCCCTTGCCGAAGCTCGTACGCGCATAGGCGACGACGGCGCCGACCTCGGGCACCAGCCGGCTGGGATAGATGTGATGCGTCGGCGACGCCGGCGCGAGACTGTCGGAGGCGAGCGCCAGCGCTGCGACCTCCTCCCAGCCGCGCGTCAGCCCGGGATGCGGCGGGGCAGAGCGCTCGACGGAGAGGCGCGCCCGCATCTCGACCTTCAGCTCGCGATGCGGCTTGGTGATCGTCACCGTCGTCATCCGGTTGCCGAAGAAGCAGGCCGCGTCGCTGCGTTCGGCCGGGCGCGGCATGACCGAGAGCTCGCTCTTCTGCACGCTCTGGCCGGAGCCGTCGCGCGGCAGCAGCCGCATGATGCAGCGCGCGAAGGGCACCTGCCGGCTGTAGCCGTAGGTGGTGACGTGGCGGACGTCGTAGATCACGCGATGCCTGTCAGTCGCGACCCTTCGGGGCCGCTGTTCTGGAGGAAGTAGCGGTCGGCGATGGCGCTGGATATCCCCATCAGCAACTGCTCGAACAGCAGGATGCTGGTGCGGTCGAGCCGGCTGGCCTCGGCGGTGCGGCAATCGGCGGCGAGCCGCAGGATGAGCCGGCGCGGCGCCTCCAGCATGCCGTCCTCCGTCAGGGAGGGCAGATCCGCGATCTCGGCCTCGAGCCGCTCGATCTGGAAGGCGACCGAGCGCGGATTGTAGGGATCGAGCATCACCAGATCGAGCACGGGCTGGAGGCTCGCGCCGAGCAGATAGCGCGAGCGGTAGGTGATCTGCGAATCCGTCAGGTCGAGCAAGGCGTCGAGCGAGTCGACCGACGCGTCGTTCTCGGCGAATTGCCGGGCGAAGCGGCAGGTGCCGACGCCGCGTTCCAGCCGCCGGCCGATATCGAGGAAGCGCCAGCCCGCTCCGCGCACCATGTTCTCCTGGCTGAGACCGGAGAAGGCCGCGAGCGTCTTCAGGGCGCGGTCTGCGATCTCATAGGCCTCGCCCTCCGAGGGCTTGCGCCCTTCCTTCGGCGTGAGCTGGCTCTGCAGATCGCCGAACAGCCGCCAGGCATCGACCGAGAGCCGCTCGCGGATCACGGAGGCGGTGCGCCGGGCCTCGCGCACCGAGGCCGCGGCGGAGCCGTAATCGTCGAGGCTGTAGAGCGCCGAATAAGCTTGCGTCGCCGGGCTCTGGCTGCGGCCGCGCTGGGCCGAGCCCCAGGCCACGAGCAGATCACCCAGCCGGCGCACGGTCCCGCTGCGTCCCGGAGCGGGATCGGAATCGATCAGCCGGCCGAGCAGTGCGCGCACGAGGCGCAAGGTCGCCTCGCAGCGCTCCAGGTAACGTCCGAGCCAGAACAGATTGTCCGCCGCGCGGCTCGGCAAGGTGCCGGTGATGCGGCGGATGGCGATGCGGTCCGGCGTCGGCAGCAGCGTGAGAGGCTCGACCGGTGCATCGGCCGTCACCCAGACATCGCTGGAGCGCACGCCGTTGCGCAGGCTGACGGCGCGCGCATCCGGCTCATCCGAGATCCGGCAGAAGCCGCCGGGCATCACCTTCCAGCCGTCCGGGGTCGCGGCGGCGAAGACGCGCAGCGTCATCGGGTGCGGTTCGAGCCGGCCGTTCTGGAACACCGGCATGGTCGAGAGCCGGACGATCTCCTGCCCGACATAATCCATGCCGCGTGCGGCGATGCGGGCGCGCAGCGCCTCGCGCTCCGCTGCCGGCAGATCGCCTGCGAGCACGGGGCCGATGTCGAGCCCGCCGCCGGCGCTGCGGAAGGCCGGCGCGATGCTCATCTCGTCGAGGCGGTCGAGCACGGCCTCGCGCTCGCGCCGCTGGCCGCACCACCAGGTCGCGATATTGGGCAGGATCAGCTCCTCGCCGAGGAGCTGGCGCGCCACCGCCGGCAGGAAGCCCATCAGCGCGCGCGCCTCGACGACGCCCGAGCCGAGGCCGTTGGCGATATGGACATTGCCCTCCCGCACCGCCTCGACGAGGCCGGCGACGCCGAGCGCCGATTGCGCGTTGAGCTCGAGCGGATCGGCGAAGTCGCCGTCGATGCGCCGCCAGATCACATCGGCGCGCTTTAAGCCCGCGATGGTGCGCACATGCACGCGCCCTTCCCGCATCAGGAGGTCGCCGCCCTCCACCAGGAGGAAGCCGAGATAGCGCGCGAGATAGGCCTGTTCGAAATAGCTCTCGTTGAGCGGGCCTGGCGTCAGCAGGCAGATGCGCGGCTCGATCCGCTTCGAGCGCGCGACCAGCCCGGCGCGGAAGCTCTGGAAGAAAGCCGCCAGCCGCTCGATGTTCATGCTGCGGAACATGTCCGGAAAGGCGCGCGTCAGCGCCAGCCGGTTTTCCAGCGCATAGCCCGTGCCCGAAGGGGCCTGGGCGCGATCCTGCAGCACCCACCAGCGCCCGTCCGGGCCCCGGCCGAGATCGGCGGCGTAGAGCTGCAGCGTGCCGCCGCCCGGGGCGCCGTGCAGGGGGCGCAGATAATCGGGGCTGCCGCTGACCACCGCGGCCGGGAGCAGATCCTTCGCGACGATCTCGCCCGGCCCGTAGATGTCGTCGAGCAGGGTCGAGAGCAGTTGCGCCCGCTGCGCCACGCCGGCGGCGATCGTCTGCCATTCCGCGCCGGGGATGACGAGCGGCACATGGCTCAGCGGCCAGGGGCGCTCGCCCGCGCTCGGGTCGCGTTCGTCGATGTCGCCATGGACGCGATAGGAGACGCCGGTGTCGTGGACATGCCGGTCGGCCAGGCCGAAGCGTTGCAGCAGCTCGTCCTGCGACAGCGCGCACCATTCCTGCAGGAAGGGCTCCCAATGCGGCCGGACGGCGCCCTCGGCGTCGACGAACTCGTCACGGGCGCCGGGCAGGGGGCGATAGCCGGCAAGCAGCGCCGCGCGCCGCTCCGCCTTGGTGCGTCCAGACCGGATGCGGCCCTGCACTGCCAAAAGCTCTAGACCCCTGCCGGCGCGCCATTCGCTCGGCCGGACTCAGCCGAACGACGAGAAACCGCGCAAATCAAAGCGGGCGCCTCAGATCCAGCGTGAGCGGAAATTCGGCGCTGCGTTCCTCCGGCGGAATCGCCAGAGTGCCGGGACTATGACCGATCGCCTCGAAACGCGCGAGCCGTCTTGCCTCCGCCTCGTAGGAATTCACAGGCGGTGTCTCGTAATTGCGACCGCCGGGATGGGCGACATGGTAGACGCAGCCCCCGAGCGAGCGCCCGACCCAGGTGTCGACGATGTCGAAGGTCAGCGGCGCATTCACGGGAAGCGCCGGATGCAGGCCGGAGGCCGGCTGCCACGCCTTGAACCGCACCGCCGCGATCGCCTCGCCGGAGGTTCCCGTCTCCGTCATCGGCAGGCGCCTTCCATTGCAGGTGACGAGATGCCGCCCGGGCACGAAGCCCTTCGCCTTGACCTGCAGCCGCTCGACCGACGAGTCGACATAGCGCACCGTGCCGCCGGCCGCGCCCTCCTCGCCGAGCACATGCCAGGGCTCGAGCGCCTGCCGGATCTCGATCTCGACGCCGCCATGCTCGACCTTGCCGAAGAAGGGAAAGCGGAACTCGGCCTGCGCCTCGAACCAGACGGGATCGAAGGGATAGCCGGCGCGGTCGAGATCGGCGAGCACATCGCGAAAATCCTGCCAGACCAGCTCCGGCAGCATGAAGCGGTCATGCAGCGCGGTGCCCCAGCGCACCAGCTTGCCGCCTTGCGGCTCGCGCCAGAACCAGGCGATCAGGGCCCTCAGCAGCAGTTGCTGTGCCAGCGACATCCGCGAATCCGGCGGCATCTCGAAGCCGCGGAACTCCAGCAGCCCCAGGCGGCCGGTCGGCCCGTCCGGCGAATAGAGCTTGTCGATGCAGATCTCGGTGCGGTGCGTGTTGCCGGAGACGTCGACCAGAAGGTTGCGGAACAAGCGGTCGACCAGCCAGAGCGGGATCGGCGCCTCGCCGGGCTTCGGCACCTGCGCCATGGCGATCTCCAGCTCGTAGAGCTGGTCCTGCCGGGCTTCGTCGATGCGCGGGGCCTGGCTGGTCGGGCCGATGAACAGACCGGAGAACAGATAGGAGAGGGACGGATGCCGGTTCCAGTAGAGCACGATGCTCTTGAGCAGGTCCGGCCGGCGCAGGAAGGGTGAATCGGCCGGCGTCACGCCGCCGAGCACGACATGGTTGCCGCCGCCGGTTCCGGTATGGCGCCCGTCGACCATGAACTTCTCGGCGCAGAGCCGCGACAGCCGCGCCTCCTCATAGACGCCCTGCGTGATCGCCACCGCCTCGCGCCAGTCCGTCGCCGGATGGATGTTGACCTCGATCACGCCGGGATCGGGCGTGACCTTGATGACGTCGAGGCGCGGATCGGAGGGCGGGGCATAGCCCTCGATATGGACAGGCAGGCCGGTTTCCTCGGCCGTGGCCTCCACCGAGGCGACGAGGTCGAGATAATCTTCCAGCCGCTCGACCGGCGGCAGGAAGACGCAGAGCACATTGTCGCGGATCTCGAGGCTGAGCGCGGTGCGGACATGCTCGCCGCCAATCTCCTGCTCGGTACGCTGCTGGGCCGTGCTCGTGCCGCCTGGATCGGCAGAAACCGCCATTTGCGGGGGAGGTGCGCCGAAGCTGGTCGGAGCCGCCGGCGATGGCGGCGTTCCGGCGCCGGGCGCCGGAGCGGCCTGCGAGCTGCCGGCCGGCGGCAGCGGACCGCGCGGCTCCATCGGGTCCTGCGGATGGATATGCGGATATTCGGCCTTGGGGATGTCGGGCAGGGAGCCGAGCGGCAGCCGGTAGCCGACCGGCGAATCGCCGGGCACGAGGAAGAGCTTGCCGCGCCGCAGCCGCCATTTCTCCGAGCGCCAGCGCCGGTCATTCGCCGCCGCCTGCCAGCGCTGAACCGGGATGACGAAGCCGCGGGGATGGCCGAGGCCTAGCTGGAAAACCTGCGCCATCCGCGCCCGCTCCTCCGGGTCGGCGAGGCGGGAATCGAGCGGGTCGACATTGTCGGGAAGCTGCGCCTCCTTGAGCAGCCAGTGGCCGGTATCCTCATAGGCGGGGAGGACGTAATCGGCTCCGAGGCCGAGCTTTTCGGACAATCCGCGCGCCAGCGACTCCGCGTCCTGGATCGTCGCGCCCGCCTCCAGCTCGCGATCGCCGCCGGTCTTTGCGCCGGGCTCGCGGGCGATCAACGCGGCATTGCGCCAGATCGGCTCGCCGTCCCGGCGCCAGTAGAGCGCGAAGGCCCAGCGCGGCAGGCTCTCGCCCGGATACCATTTGCCCTGTCCGTAATGCAGCATCCCGCCCGGCGCGAAGCGTTCGCGCAAGCGGCGGATCAAGACATCGGCGCGCTCGCGCTTGGTCGGCCCGACCGCCGCGATGTTCCATTCCGCCCCGGTCTGGTCGTCGATCGAGACGAAGGTCGGCTCGCCGCCCATGGTGAGCCGCACATCCTGCGCCTTGAGATCGGCCTCGACGGTCTCGCCGAGGGCATCGAGCGCCTGCCAGGATTCGTCGGAGAAGGGCAGGGTGATGCGCGGCACTTCGTGCACCCGCGCCACGCTCATCTGGAAGTCGAAGGTGGTCTCGGCATAGCTCGCCACGCCGGAGACCGGCGCGGCCGAGCGGTAATGCGCGGTCGCCGCCAGCGGCAGATGGCCCTCGCCGGTGAGCAGGCCCGAGGTCGGGTCGAGCCCGATCCAGCCCGCGCCGGGAATATAGACCTCGGCCCAGGCATGCAGGTCGGTGAAGTCCTTGTCGGTGCCGCGCGGCCCTTCCAGCGGGTCGATATCGGCCTTCATCTGGATCAGGTAGCCGGAGACGAAGCGCGCCGCGAGGCCGAGATGCCGCAATGCCTGGACCAAGAGCCAGCTCGTGTCGCGGCAGGAGCCGGAGCCGATCGACAGCGTATGCTCGGGCTCCTGCACGCCCGGCTCCATGCGGATGCCGTAGGTGATCATCCCCTGCAGCCGCGCATTGAGATCGACGACGAAATTGACGGTGTTGGTAGGTTCCCTCGGCAGCGCGGCAAGGAAGGCTTCCAGAAGCGGTCCGGCCGGCTCCGTCGCCAGATAGGGCGCGAGCTCGTCGCGCAGCTCCGGCGCATAGGAGAAGGGGAAGGTCTCGGCCTCGGTCTCGACGAAGAAATCGAAGGGATTGATCACCGAAAGCTCGGTGACGACGTCGACCTCGATGCGGAATTCGCTGACCGGCTCCGGAAAGACGAAGCGCGCAAGCCAGTTGCCGGCCGGGTCCTGCTGCCAGTTCACGAAATGCTGCGCCGGCGTCACCTTGAGCGAATAGCTCTTGATCGCCGCCCGGCAATGCGGCGCCGGTCTCAGCCGGATGATCTGCGGCCCGAGCGTGACCGGGCGATCATAGCTGTAATGGGTGACGTGATTCAGCGCGGCGATGATGGCCAAGGCTCGGCACCTGCTAGTCGTCCGCGGACAGACCGCCGCAGATTCAGGTTAACGGCGCTTGTCCCCAGCGCAAAGCGCCATCCTGCCCGTGGAAACGGCAGGGCGGCGAGCGGTTGCCCAAGGCTTGGGCTGTTGCAGGCCGGCGGCATGGCATGGCCGCTGCCCGCTGTTTCCCCTTTGCAAGCGCTCCGAACCGTCTCACTCTGGTCGCAGCGATCGGCTAATCGAATCTGGTGAGCCGTACGGAGTTTCGAGTGTCATGGACGCCATTGCCGATCAGGGGCTTCGCCCCGAGACCATTCCCGAGCGCACGCCGGTTCCGCCCTTCGATCTGGTGATCTTCGGTGCCGGCGGCGATCTGGCGCTGCGCAAGCTCTTTCCGGCGCTGGCCCAGCGCAACCGCGAAGGCGTGCTGCCGGAGGACAGCCGCATCCTCGCCGTCGTCCGCAAGGAGGAGGACGTCGAGGGCCTGCCCAAGCAGATCGCCCAGCGGCTCCATGAGGAAGGCATTCCGAAGGATCAGGTCGCGACGTTCCTGCGCAGGCTCACCATGGTGCTGCTCGATGCGCTGAAGCCGGAGACCTACAAGGCGCTGAAGACCGCGCTGGGCGACAGCGAGCGCGTGCGGTCCTTCTATCTCTCGACGCCGCCGGACCTCTTCATCCCGATCTGCGAGAACCTCGCCAAGGCCCATATCCTGACGCCGACCTCGCGCGTCATCCTGGAGAAGCCGCTCGGCCGCGACCTCGCCTCGGCCCGCCAGATCAACGACGCCGTCGCGCGCATCCTGCCGGAAAGCCGGACCTACCGGATCGACCATTATCTCGGCAAGGAGACGGTGCAGAACCTGCTCGTCCTGCGCTTTGCCAACACCCTGTTCGAGCGGTCATGGTCGAGCCGCGACATCGACCATGTCCAGATCACCGTGGCCGAGACCGTCGGTCTCGAAAGCCGCGCCGGCTATTACGACAAGGCCGGGCATATGCGCGACATGGTGCAGAACCATCTCATGCAGTTGCTGACCCTCTTCGCCATCGAGCCGCCGAACATGCTCGAGGCCGGCGCGGTCCGCGACGAGAAGATCAAGGTGCTGAAGGCGCTCAGGCCCATCGTCGGCCCCGATGTCCAGCGCTTCACCGTGCGCGGCCAGTACGGGCCGGGCCAGATCGACGGCCAGCGTGTCAGGGGCTATGCCGAGGAGCTCGGCCACGCCTCCAACACCGAGACCTTCGTCGCCATCCGCTGCGAGGTCGACAACTGGCGCTGGGCCGGCGTGCCGATCTATCTGCGCACGGGCAAGCGCATGGCGCAGCGCTATTCCGAGATCGCCGTCACCTTCAAGCCGGTGCCGCATTCGATCTTCGGCAACGGCACTTGCGACCGGCTCGACGCCAACCGCCTGTTCATCCGCCTGCAGCCGAATGACGGCGTCCAGCTCCAGCTGATGATGAAGGTGCCGGGCTCCGGTCGGCTCAAGATCGTGCCGCGCCAGCTCGACCTGCGCTACTCCACCGCCTTCGACGAGCGCACGCCCGATGCCTATGAGCGCCTGCTGACCGATGTCATCCGCGGCGACCAGACCTTGTTCATGCATCGCGACGAGGTCGAGCAGGCCTGGAGCTGGGTCGATCCGATCATCGCCGGCTGGCAGGACTACAGCCCGCATCCGCATCGCTATGCCGCCGGCTCCTGGGGGCCGTCGCAGGCGATCGGGCTGATCGAGCGCGATGGCCGTTCCTGGGCCGATCCGGATCTCGTCTGATGGCGGCGGGGCCCGTCGCCTGGCATCGCTTCGCCGCCTTGGCCGACGCCTCCGAGGCGCTGGCGGAGGCGGTTGCGGTCCGGCTGAAGGAATTGCTCGCCGGGAAGGAGCATGCCTCGCTGGTCGTGCCCGGCGGCACCACGCCGGCGCGCTTCCTCGCGGCGCTCGGCCGGCAGGATCTGCCCTGGGAGAAGGTCACGCTGCTGCCGACCGACGAGCGCTTCGTCGCGGCTGACGACGCGGCTTCCAACGAACGGATGCTGCGCGAGCAATTCGCTCCGCTCACGCAGGGCCGTGTCCGCTTCCTGTCCTTTCACGGCCATGGCAGCGACATCGAGGCCGCCGCCGCGCTGCTCTGCGCCGAGCTCGCCGAATTGCCGCCGCTCGATCTCGTCGTCAGCGGCATGGGGCCGGACGGCCACATCGCCTCGCTCTTTCCGGGCGGGGAGGCGATCTTCAACGCCGTGCCCGACAGCGGCATCGTCGTGGCGCGACCGCCGGGCCTGCCGCCGCGGCTCTCGCTCTCGCCCAAGCGCCTGATCGAGGCCGGCTGGGTGAGCCTGCTCGTCTCCGGCGCCGCCAAGGAGGCGGTGCTGAAGGATGCCGGAACCCGCGCCGCGCCGCTGCCGGTGGACATGCTGCTCGGCCGCCCGCAAGGGCTCGACGTCTATTGGGCGAAGGAGTAGAGCCCATCCGCCGCCTCCAAATCGATTGAAAGATGAGACCATGGACGAAGCTGCCGCGATTGCCCGGCTGAAGAGCTGCGGGGTCATCCCCGTCGTCGTGATCGAGGATGCGGGGCGCGCCGTCGATCTCGCCCATGCGCTGGTCGCCGGCGGCATCGATGTCGTCGAGGTCACGCTGCGCCGTCCCGCCGCGATCGAGGCGCTCGCCGCCATCGCCAGATCGGTGCCGAAGGCGCTTGCCGTCGCCGGCACGGTCGTGACCCCCGCCCAGGTTTCGCAGGTGAAGGATGCCGGCGCGCAGGCCGTCGTCAGCCCCGGCTTCAGCGAGAGCGTCGACGAGGCCCTGCGCAAGGCTGGTTTGCCCTGGCTGCCGGGCGTCGCCACGGCCTCCGACTGCATGCGCGCCGTCGCGGCCGGCCGCACCACCGCGAAATTCTTCCCGGCCGAGCAGGCCGGCGGCCCGCCGGCGCTCAAGGCTCTCTCCGGCCCCTTCCCGCAGATGAGCTTCTGCCCCACCGGTGGTGTCGGCCTGAAGAACCTCGGCGATTATCTGGCCTTGCCGCAGGTCATCTGCGTCGGCGGCTCCTGGCTCGTCCCGGCCGATGCCATCGCTGCGGGGGACTGGAAGCGGATCGAGACGCTGGCGCGCGAGGCGAAGGAAGCGTTCCTCAAGTTCAGGGGGTAGGGCGCGCCCGCGTTCCCCTGCGCCCTTCTCCCCTTGGGGGAGAAGGAGCCGGCAGGCGGATGAGGGCGGTTCGGCGCCTGCATTCCCTCATCCGTCAGCGCTTCGCGCTGCCACCTGCTCCCCCGAGGGGAGAAGGACGCGGGGGACGAGGTTACCGCAGCTTCTCCCGCACGATCTCCGCAATCGCGAGAGAGCTCGTCAGCCCCGGGCTCTCGATGCCGAGCAGATTGACCAGCTCCGCTACGCCATGCACCTCCGGCCCGTCGATGCGGAAATCCGGCATCGGCTCGGTCGGTCCGTGGAGCTTGGGCCGGATGCCGGCATAATCGGCAACCAGCGCCCCGGCCGGCAGTGCCGGCCAATAGGTTCGGATCGCGGTGTAGAACTTATCTCCGCGACCGGGATCGACGACCAGGTCCTGGTCGCTTTCGACCCATTCGACATCGGGGCCGAACTTCACCCGTCCGCCCATGTCGATGGTGGCGTGGATGCCCAGGCCCGCTGCTTCCGGCACCGGATAGACCAGATGCGTGAAGGGCTGCTTGCCGGTCAGGGCGAAGTAGTTGCCCTTGGCATAGTGCTGCACCGGCACATGCTCGGCCGGAAAGCCCGCGAGCATGCCGATGAGCTTCGGCGCGCCGTGGCCGGCCGAGTTGATCACGGTTCGCACCGTATAGGTCGCAGGCTCCGCCCCGCCGAAATCGACGCTGAAGCCGCTCGCCTCGCGCCGCCACCCCGTGATCGGCGTGTTGAGCGCGAGCGAACCGCCGGCCGCCTCGCATTCGCCGAGCAGTGACAGCATCAGCGCATGGCTGTCGACGACGCCGGTCTCCGGCGAGAGCAGGGCGATCTCGCAACGCACCTCCGGCTCCAGCGCCTTCGCCTCAGCACCGCTGAGCCAGCGCAGCGTGTCGACGCCTGAGGCTTTCGCGCGCGCCATGATCGTCTCCAGCGCCGGCTTCTGGCTTTCGGAGGTCGCGACGATCAGCTTGCCGCAGGCCTTGTGCGGCAGGCCGCGCCCTTCGAGATAGGCGTAGAGCTTCTTGCGGCCTTCCACGCAGACGCGGGCCTTCAGCGAGCCGGGCGGATAATAGAGCCCGGCATGGATGACCTCGGAATTGCGCGCCGAGGTCTGGGTGCCGATGCCCTCGGCCGCCTCGGCGATGACGACCTCGCGACCGCCGAGCGCAAGCTCGCGGGCCACCGCGAGGCCGACGACGCCGGCCCCGACAACCAGGCAATCGATATCGCTCATACCGCTTCTCCGGCCCATCTCGGCGCGTCCGAGATGGGCAGTTTTGGGTGCCGAAATCGGCGAAAGCCGACTTCGCTGCGCTCAGCTGCGCTGCGGCATCGAGATTTCGATCAGGCTCGCCCAGTAGTTCACGCCGACCGGGATCGCCTTGTCGTTGAATTCGTAGGCGGGGTGATGCAGCCCGGCCGAGTCCCCGTTGCCGATATTGATGAAGGCGCCCGGCCGTTCCTCCAGCATGAAGGAGAAGTCTTCCGAGCCCATCGTCGGCGGGACGTCGGTGGTGATCGCGTCGGAGCCGAAGGCTTCCTTGGTCACGCTGGTCACGAAGTCGGTCTGGCCGTGATGGTTGAAGGTGACGGGATAGCCGAGATGGTATTCGAGATCGTATTTCATGCCGAAGGCCTTCATCACGCCGTCGACGATCTCGGTGATGCGCTTCTGCGCGAGCTCGCGGGTCTGCGGCGTCAGCGTCCGCACCGAGCCCTTGATCTCCGCCGTCTGCGGGATGACGTTGAAGGCCTCGCCGGCATTGAGTGCGGTCACCGAGACGACGATCGACTCGAGCGGGTCGGCATTGCGCGAGGCGACGGTCTGCAGCGCGCTGACCAGGGCGCAGGAAGCGACGATCGGGTCGTTGACGCGATGCGGCGCGGCCGCATGCCCGCCCAGGCCCTCGATCTTGATGTGGATGCGGTCGGCCGCGGCCATGGCCGGGCCCTTGGTGATCTCGAACTTGCCGACCGGGACGCCCGGCTTGTTGTGCATGCCGTAGACTTCCTGAATGCCGAAACGAGTGATCAACCCGTCGTCGATCATCGCCTTGGCGCCGGCGCCACCTTCCTCGGCCGGCTGGAAGATCAGTACGGCGGTCCCGTCGAAATCGCGGGTCTGCGTCAGGTATTTGGCGGCGCCGAGCAGCATCGCGGTGTGGCCGTCATGGCCGCAGGCGTGCATCTTGCCCGGCACGGTCGAGCGGTGCTCGAGATTGGTCTCCTCATGGATCGGCAGCGCATCCATGTCGGCGCGCATGGCGATGACCTTGCCCGAGCCCTGGCCCTTGCCCTTGATCACGCCGACGACGCCGGTCTGGCCGATGCCGGTCACGACCTCGTCGACGCCCCATTCCTTCAGCTTGTCGGCGACGAGACCGGCGGTCCTGTGAACGTCGTACATCAGCTCGGGATGGCGATGGATGTCGCGGCGGATCGCGGTGATTTCGGGGGTCAGCGTCGCGATGATGTCGGTCTTGGGCATCGTATCCTCTGAGATGAATTGAGCAACCACGCAGAAAGCGGGTGCCGTGCGCAAGCTAGACCAGTCGCCCGGTGCCTGTCCAAGCCGGCCGGCGCGCAGGCGGTGGGCACGGATGGCATGGCAGCGGCCGGCTGGAAGGGGTGCCCTTGTGGTCCGAGGAGCCGTTCATCGATTGCGAATGAAACGATCAATAGAAGAAAATCACACCAGCCATGATTTCGCCTTTTACAGGCAATAGTGAGCCATCATCTCCGCTCAGATCGTTTGCATTTGCCGATCTGAATTGGCTCACATCCCCCTTCATGTTTGGTTGATTATGCGTCGATTGATGTTGCTTGCGTGCGTGTCCGCGTTCTTGCCTGCTGTCGCTCTGGCTGATGAGCCGATCCAGAAAATATCCTTCCAGCCGCAGGTCAAAGGCCTGGGCTGCCTGAAGCCGGAAACCCGGTCCATGATCACGGCGCTCGTCGACAAGATCGGCCCCATCCAGATCACCTCGACCTGCGGCGGACGCCACGCCCGGCATTCCCAGCATTATCTCGGCCGCGCCATCGACTTCCGTCCGCTGGCGGTCTCGTCGCGCAAGGCGGCCGCCGCCGCCCGTTCGCTGGCAAGCGTCGGTGGCGTCGGCACGTATTCGAATGGTCTCGTCCACGCCGATGTCGGCCAGCGCGAGGCGTCCTGGTACGGTCACAAGCGCAGCCGCTATGCCTCCGCCGCCAAGCGCGGTCGCTATGCGAGGCTCGCCCGCAACGGCGGCTGATCGGCGTTCAGCCGGATAGAGCGCTCAGCGCGTGCCGATAGACCAGATCCTCCGGGTCGGGCCTTTCGGCGCGCGCATCGCGGACCGCCCCGAGCCGTTCGGCAACGGCGATCGAGGCGGCGTTGCCGGGCTCGACATAGCTCACGAGGCTTGAGAGCTGGAGGGTTCGTGCCGCCCAGTCCAGCATGGCGCGCGCGGCCTCCGTGGCATAGCCCTGCCCTTCATGGCCGTCATAGAGCAGCCAGCCGAGCTCCTTCTCGGGGAAGAGCGGGCCGGCATTGATGCCGACCTGCCCGATACAGGCCCCGTTCGCGCTCAGCGCGATCATCAGCGCGCCATGCCCGAACAGCGGCCAGCAGGCGATGTCGTGGCAGAACATGCCCCAGGCCTCTCGCGTCGTCAGCGGGCCGCCCATCCACCTGGAGCGGGGCGACGCCAGAAACGCCGCATAGGCAGGAAAATCCGCCTCGGTCATGGGGCGCAGCGTGAGGCGCAGCGTCTGCAATGTCGGAACAGGGGACTGGCTCATGGGGCGGCTTCTAGAGCCGCGCCGCCTCGCAGGCTAGACCCCGAATTCCGTCCGCCAGCGGGCGATGTCCTCCAGCGCGACGTTGGAGCCGCAGAGCACGAGGCAGATGCGTTCCCCCGGCCTGAAGCTGTCCTTGCGGGCCAGTGCCGCGGCGACCACGCAGGCGGCCGCCGGTTCCAGCAGCACGCGCCCGTTCTGGAGCACCCAGACGAGCTCGCGCACGGCTTCCGCATCCGGCACCAGCACGATCTCCTCCAGAAACTGCCGGGCGGCGGCCATGGTCCGCTCGGTCGCGAAGGGCGCGCCGAGCGTGCGTGCGATCGAGGTCGGGCGGATAGGCACCGGTTTGCCGGCTTCCAGCGCCTGGGTCATCGTCGTCGCGCCCTCGGTCTCGACGCCGTGCAGCCTGACGGCCGGGTCGAGGCCTTTCAGTGCCGCGCCGACACCGGCCGAGAAGCCGCCGCCACCGACCGAGATGAAGACATGGTCGAGCCGGCCGCCGGCGTCGCTGGCGAGTTCGAGGCCGAGCGTGCCGTGCCCGGCGATGATGGCCGGATCGTCATAGGAATGGACATGGACCATGCCCTGCGCGGCGTAGTCCTCGGCCTTGGCGAAGGCTGCGACCGAATCCTCGCAGAGCTCGACCTCGCCTCCGGCCTGCCGCGTCAGCGCGATGTTGAGCTCCGGCGTCGCCTTCGGCATCAGGACGAGCGCACGCGCACCCATGGCATGGGCGACCAGCGAAACCGCGATGGCATGGTTGCCGCCCGAGACGGTGACGACCCCGCGCTTCAGCTCCGCCTCGCTCAACCCCATCAACCGGTTGTAGCAGCCACGCACCTTGAAGGAGCCGCCGAGCTGCAGGCTCTCCACCTTCACCCAGGTCTCGACGCCGAGCCGGGCCGAAAGCCCGGCGCTGTGATAGGTCGGCGTGCGGCGCACCTTGCCGGCGATGCGCGTCGCGGCCGCCTGCACATCGGCGAGGGTGACATCGAAATCCATGATGGCGGCAATCCTGTGCTGCTTCGTCGGGTCAGGGCGACACGAGAGCCCGTCGCGGCATCCTGCGTCAAGCATGGTCAGTGCCGCGGCTTGTCCGGAATCACAGTGAGCTCGGGAGCGATTTTCGACCCGGCTGAATCGTCATTGCGGATGTAGCGAAGCCATCCAGGGCGTCGAACGCCACCGCTCCTGCGTTGCGTCGTGGCTTCGCTCCTCGCAATGGCGGGTTCGGGTTTCACTCGGATCGAAAACCGCTTTAGCCTGTCGGCATGGAACCTGCGTCTGGCGGGATTTTGGGAGAAGCCTTCGTGACGATGACGCCGAAAGAGATGCTGGCGAAGCTGGTTTCGTTCAACACGGAATCGCAACGCAGCAATCTCGACCTGATCCATTTCTGCCGGGACTACCTCGCCTCGCTCGGCGTCGAGAGCCGGCTCGCGCCGAGCCCGGACGGGCAGAAGGCCAATCTCTACGCGACCATCGGCCCCAGGCGCGAGGGCGGTGTCGTTCTCTCCGGCCACACCGATGTCGTGCCGGTCGCAGGGCAGGACTGGACCTCAGATCCCTGGACGCTGACCGAGCGCGACGGCAGGCTCTATGGCCGGGGCGCCTGCGACATGAAGGGGTTCGACGCGCTCGCGCTGGCCCTGGTGCCGGAGATGCTGGCCGCGCCGCTCGAGCGGCCGATCCACATCGCGCTGTCCTATGACGAGGAGGTCGGCTGCCTCGGCGCGCGCGTCATGATCGCGTCGATGCAGCAGGAGGGGCTGAAGCCCTCGGCCGTGATCGTCGGCGAGCCTTCGATGATGAAGGTCGTGACCGGCCACAAGGGCGGCCTGCGCATGCGCACGACGATTCGCGGCCATGCGGTGCATTCCAGCCGCATCGATGTCGGCGTCTCGGCGGTGATGGTGGCGGGCGAGCTGATCCATTGGCACAACACCACGATGGCCGAGAACAAGGCGCGCACCCCGGCCGGAAACGGCTTCGAGCCGCCCTATTCGACGCTGCATGTCGGCGTCGTGCAGGGCGGGACGGCGGTCAACATCGCCGCTGAGCATTGCACGTTCGCCCATGAGGTGCGCTGCATTCCCGGCGAATTGCAGGAGGCCTATGCCGAGCGCTACAGGGCAAAGCTCGCCGAGGTCGAGGCCGGGATGAAGGCGGTGGCTCCGGAGACCGGCATCGCTCTCGAGATCACCTCCAGCACGCCGGCCATGGGGCCGGAGACGGATGGGGCGGCGGAGGCACTCTGCCGGCGCCTGACCGGTGACAATGGCCGGCATGTCGTCGCCTATGGTACGGAGGGCGGGCTCTTCCAGGGCGCCGGCTGGTCGACGGTGGTGTGCGGTCCGGGCGATATCGCGCAGGCGCATCAGCCGGACGAGTTCATCGCGGTGGAGCAGCTCGAGGCGGGGGAGCGCTTCGTCCGGGGCTTGATCGCGGATCTGTCGCGCTGAGGATCGGGTGGGCCGCAGGAGGCGGCTCGCGAGCAAGCGGTTTTCGGGCCATCGGCGTGTGCCGATGCCCGGATCGCCAAGAAGAGGCCTCGCCGCAGGATGCCAGGCGCGGCGGGATGAGGGTCGGGACCCTGAGGGGGGGAGGGATGTCGCGCAGCCGTGCCGCTGCTCTTCTGTTCGCGCTGCTGGCTTTGCTGCTGCCGGCCGCTGCGCAGGCCTTTGTCTGGGCGCGCTCGAGCGATGCGCTGACGCTCGACCCCCATGTCGCCAATGAGGGGCCGACCACGGCTCTCGTCCAGAACATCTATGAAGGTCTCACCGAGCGCGATCGGACAGGGCGCCTCGGCGCGCTTCTGGCGGTGTCCTGGCGGATGCTGCCGGAGGACCCGACGATCTGGGAGTTCAAGCTGCGCCAAGGCGTGGTTTTCCAGGATGGCAGCCGCTTCTCGGCGGATGACGTCGTCTTCTCCTATCGGCGCGCGCTACAGCCGAATTCCGGTTTTCGCGACCATCTCGCTTCGGTTGCCGATATCGAGAAGGTCGACGACACCACGGTCCGGATCAGGACGCGCAGGCCCAATCCGGTTTTCATCGCCAATACCCCGGCGATCCTGATCATGAGCAAGGCCTGGGCGGAGCGGCACGGGACCGCCGCGATCCCGGACAGCCCGATCTCCGACGCCAATTTCGCCAATGCCCATGCCAACGGCACCGGCGCCTTCGCGCTGGTGTCGCGGCAGCCGCAGGTCAGGACCGTGCTGAAGCGCAACGAGGCCTACTGGAATCGCGGCCGCGTCCCGCTCGGCATCGCGGAATTGACCTATCTGCCGGTGCCGCAGGCGAGCGCGCGCGTCGCGGCCCTGCTCGCCGGTACGGTCGATTTCCTGCAGGACGTGCCGATTCAGGATCTGCCGCGCCTGCGCGCCCGGCCCGGCCTCACCGTCACGACGGGTGTCGAGAACCGAACGATCTTCCTCGGCTTCGACGTCGCCTCGCCGGCGCCACGCGGCACCGATGCCGGCGGCCGCAACCCCTTCGCCGATCTGCGCGTCCGGCGCGCGATGAACCTCGCCATCGATCGCGACTATATCCGGCGTGCCGTCATGCGCGGCGAGGCGCTGCCGAGCGGCATCATCATCCCGCCATTCGTCGATGGCTGGACGCGCGAGCTCGACATGCCGCCGCCTTTCTCGCTCCCGGAGGCCCGACAGCTTCTGGCCGAAGCCGGTTATTCCGAGGGCTTCTCGACCACGCTCTACTGCCCGAACGATCGCTACGTCTACGATGAGGAGACCTGTCGCGCTTTGATTCCGATGCTGGCCCGGATTGGAATCCGGGTCACGCTTGTCGCCCAGCCGCAGGCGGCGCAGTCCCAGGCGCTGCGGCGCACGCCCGGTCCCGATGTCTTCCTCGCCGGCTGGGGGACGCTGACCTATGACAGCGAATACCTTTTCTCGTCGCTCTATCACAGCCGCGACGGGCAACGCGGCACCTACAACGCCACGGGGTACAGCGATGCGGAAACCGATGCGCTGATCGACAGGATCTCCGGGGAAATCGACCGGAGCCGGCGCGCCGGGCTCGTCGCGCAACTCTGGCAGAAGCTGCGCAACCAGACGATCTACCTGCCGCTGTTCCACCAGATGCTCAGCTACGCGACGAAGGAGGCGTATGAGATACCCGTCGACGTCGCCAACACGCCGAAGCTGAAGCTGGTCGCTGCCCGCGGGCAGTGAGCCGCGCCGCGAAGCTTGCCTCTATGGTGATCTTAAGTCGCGGACGCCGGCGGCTCTCCAGCCTTCGGCCGCGTATGGTTCGTGGCGCGCATCGGCAGCGGTACGGCCGGGCGGTCCGTGCGGTACTGGCCGCGCGCGATCGCGCCGAACATCAGCACGACGGCGGTCAGCGTCATCAGCCACCAGGGCAGCAGCGGCGCGAAGCCGAAGGTGCCGAGCGCGAAGGCGGTGGTGAAGGCCGCGACGCCGCCTGCCGAGAGGGCGCCGGACATGCGCCCCGCGGCGCGGATCGCGAAATAGAGGCAGGCGGCGGCCGTGGCGGCCCCCACCAGTCCGAGCTCGTACCAGGTCTCGAACAGCAGGGTCACCGGCGCCGGCTGCGGCAGGACGCCGGTCATCTGGCCGCGCAGGACGGTGTCGAGGCCATGGCCCGTGATCAGCTCCACCGGCGATTGCCGGATGACGTCGGCCCAGATCGACAGCATCTGGGCGAAGTCGCTGCTGCTGTCCGGCAGGGCCGAGACGAGCGGCGCGAGCAGGAAGGGCAGGAGCGGCGCGAACAGCATCAGCCCGGCGATGATCGCGGCGATGACCTTGGTCGCGCCTTCGCGGCTGGCCGTGACCGCGCCGAAGGCGACGGCGCCGAAGATCATCGCCACCGTCTCGCCATCCTCGAAGCGGGTCAGCGCCAGCAGGCCGACGATGAGCGCGAGCCCGAGCGCGGTCATGCCGCGCTCGCGCGACAAGAGCCAGGCCAGTGCCGGCCAGGCCATGATCAGGATGATCGAGACGCCGCGCTCGACCGCGCCGGGCGGCGCTGCCGCATGGCGCAGTGCCGCGACGATGATGAGGCCCAGCGCGAAGACGCCGGCGACGCTGGTGCCGAGCGCCACGAGATTGAGGTTGGAGGCACGCATTCGCTCGGGCAGCGCCGACAGGCCGACGAAGCCGAGCGCGACGGCGAGCGCCAGGTTGCCGGCCTTCTCGGCGGCGGTGCCGGGATAGGGGCTCCAGATCAGCGACAGCGCCGCCCAGGCGATCAGCCCGAGCAGGATGAGCCCGGGGCGGCTGAGCAGCGCCGCCTTCAGCCCGCCGAGGAAATGGCGTGGCTCCTCCACGAGCGCGGCGATGATCAGCAGCGCGATGCCGATCGGCACCAGCACCACGGCGGCGCGGCGCGAAACCAGCGCGGCCAGCGGCAGCACGAGTGCGAGCGTCGCGAAGCCGATGCGTCGCAGCAGTCTCGCTGCGTCGGTAGCGGGGTCGAGCTGGGCCTTGGAAGGAGGTCGGTTCATGCGTCCCGGATCGATGACAGGCCTTCGGCCAGCCCGGCCGCCCGGATTGAGCCGTCGCTACCCTAGCGAGAGAGGGCGCGCGCGACTGTAGGTGCGGCGCAACACTGCGCCGGCATCTTGCGAGTCCGCCGGCCACCGCGAACCACTGGCGCGACAGGGGGCTTCGTGAGATGAATCGGCCATGATCCGGCTGGCCGCCATCCCCTATGCGAGCAATTTCGGAATCGACGGCTTCATGCAAGGCGTCGTCGCGCGGCTGAGGCGCCGCGGCCTGCGGCTCGGCGGCGTCATCCAGCATAATGACGAGGCTTGCGAAGACCGCTGCATGGCGATGTCGCTCGAGGACCTTGCCAACGGCACCCGCTTTCCGATCAGCCAGGATCTCGGACCTTCCGCCGAGGGCTGCCGGCTCGACGCGGCCGGGCTGGCCGCCGCCGCGGCGGCGTTTTCGGGCGCGCTGACGGAGCGGGCCGATCTCGTCGTCGTCAACAAGTTCGGCAAGCAGGAGGCGCTGGGCGGGGGGCTGCGCGACGAGATCGCGAAGGCGGTCATGGCCGGCCTGCCCGTCCTGCTCGCGGTGCGCCATGATGTCCTGCCGGCCTGGCGCGCTTTCGTCGGTGATGATTGGATCGAATTGGCGGTCGATGAGGAGCAGATCGAGCGCTGGGTGGTGGATGCGATGCGGCTTGCGGCCTGATCGGCACGGGCTGATGGCGTCCTCGCGTGCACCGTCATGAGCAGCGCCCCGCCTGCGCCTCCCCTCGGGCTTATCCTTGCTGGCGGCCTCGCCCGGCGCATGGGCGGCGGCGACAAGCCGCTCAGGCTCCTGGCCGGGAGGTCCGTGCTCGACCATGTCGTCGAGCGCTTGCGCGGCCAGTGCTACGGCCTGCTGCTCAACGCCAATGGCGATCCCGCCCGCTTCGCCGCCCATGGCCTGCCGGTGGTGGCCGATTCCGTGCCCGATTTCGCCGGCCCCCTTGCGGGCATCCTCGCCGGGCTGGACTGGCTTGTCGCGCATCGGCCGAACGATGGCTGGCTCGTCAGCGTCGCGGCCGATACCCCCTTCATTCCGGCCGATCTGGTCGCCCGCCTGCATGCGGCGCGCGCAGCCGCCGGAACGCCGCTCGCCTGTGCCGCATCGGCCGGCCGGCAGCACCACGCCATCGGGCTCTGGCCGGTGGCGCTGCGGGAGGATTTGCGGGCAGCGCTGGCGGGCGGCGAACGCCGGCTCGGCCACTGGACGGCGAAGCATGGGGTCGCCGTCGCCGAATGGCAGGCGGAGCCGGTCGATCCCTTCTTCAACATCAACACGCCGAACGATCTGGCCGAGGCGCAGGACATCCTCCGGCGCCTGGGTTAGCTCGCAATGGCGCCTCAGGCTCCTCCGCGCTCCAGCAGCGCCTTCAGCGCGGCCAGGTCGCGCGCGATCATGCCCGCATCGGCCGCCATGTCGTCGTCGGACATGCCGTCGCGCTGGAACAGGGTGAACACCACCTCGGCACCGTCGCCATTGGGCACGACCCGCATCGGATTGTGCATGGCGGCGCCGTGATCGGGGATGACGGCATGGTCGAGCACGCCGTGCTGGTTCGGCTCGCTGAACAGGATGCGCATCGGCCCCATCGGCGTCTCCGCCCGCCAGGTCATGCCCTCGACATGGACGAAGCTGTGGCCGAGCCCTTCGGCCCATCGCGGAAAATTCACGGGATCGGCGAGGAAGGCATAGACCTCCTCGGCCGGGCGCGCGACGCCGATGCCGATATGCCGGGCGCGATGGATGGCCATCACATGCCTCCTAGGTTCGATATAGAACAAAAGAAGAACATGATCACCGCCATGTCAAGTGGCGTCCATGCAAGCCGCTTCCTGCGGCCGGAGCCTGGGCTCTACTCGATGACGATGCGCGGTGCCGCCCGTGTCGCGCCACCCAAGGCCGCCTGGACCTGCCGCGCCAGGGCGATATAGGCCTTGGCATGGGCGCTCGAAGGGTCACTGGCGACGATCGGACGCCCGCCGTCCGAGGTTTCGCGGATCGGCATGGCGAGCGGGATTTCGCCGAGGAAGGGGATGCCGAGCCGTTCCGCCTCGTGCCGCGCGCCGCCATGGGCGAAGATGTCGGAGCGGTGCCCGCATTCCGGGCAGATGAAATAGCTCATGTTCTCGACGAGCCCGAGGATCGGCACCGCGACCTTCCTGAACATCGCCACGCCGCGCCTTGCGTCGAGCAGGGCGAGGTCCTGCGGCGTCGAGACGATGACCGCCCCCGCCAGCGGCACCTGCTGGGCCATGGTGAGCTGGGCGTCGCCGGTGCCGGGCGGCATGTCGACGACGAGCACGTCGAGCTCGCCCCATGCGACCTCGCGCAGCATCTGCGTGATCGCCGAGATCACCATCGGCCCGCGCCAGATCATCGGCGTCTCCTCGTCGACGAGGAAGCCGATCGACATCACCTTCAGCCCATAGGCCTCCATGGGGCCGAGCGTGCGGCCGGAGACGATCTGCGGCTTGCCGGTGATGCCGAAGAGCTTCGGCATCGAGGGGCCGTAGATGTCGGAATCGAGCACGCCGACCTTGAGCCCCAGGGTCGAAAGCGCCACGGCGAGATTGGCGGCGGTGGTCGACTTGCCGACGCCGCCCTTGCCGCTCGCCACGGCGATGATCTGCTTCACGCCGGGCACGCCGGCCGGCTTCGGCGGCGGCCCGCCGGGCGCGGGGCGGTGCGCCTGCTGGCGGGCCTGCATCCCGGCGGAAGGCGCGGCCTTGTCGGCGGTCAGCCCGACGAGTACCTGGGTTACGCCCGGCAGGCCGCTAACCGCGCTTTCCGCCGCCTTGCGCACTGGCTCCATCGCTGCAGCTTCGGTCGCGTCGATGCCGATGGCGAAGATCACCTTGCCGCCATCGATCAGGATGTTCGCGACCCGGCCGGACGCTGCGAGCGATTGCCCGCTCGCCGGCAGTTTCACCAGTTCCAGCGCCCGCAGGATGTCGGCTTGGGAAAGGCTCACGTCGGAAGTCTCCGTTCCTTGCTTGGGGCTTCAGCTTGCCTTGCGGATGTGGAAGACGAGGATGCGCCCCGCGCCATCCTGCCGCTCGATCGCATCGCCCGTCTCGCGCGCCAGATTCGGCAGGTCGATCGCCGCCATCGGATCGGTGCACTGCACGACGAGGAGGCTGCCGGCCACCGCCGCATCGAGCGCCTTGCGCACATGCAGCACGGGCAGGGGGCATTTCAGGCCGCGCAGATCGAGCGCAATGGTGTCCATGGTCGCGCCCGCTCGGGTCGTTGTCGTCGTCATGTCTCATATGATGGCTTTTCGGGCAGGGGCAACCTGCGCCGCAGCCATGCGCTTGACCCATCCCCGCATGGCAAGGGAGAAGGGGGAGGGATAACGCGGCAACGTCCCGGACGATGCCGCGAAGCCGGGGAGAGGCGGAGACCGATGGAAGCGGGTGGCCGCGAGCGGCGGGAACGGCCATGGCGCGCCTGAAAGGCATCGGGCCGGGCCATGCGCCGATGACGCTCGCCGAGGCCGGCGCGCGGGCGGTTTCCCTGGTCGCTCCGGTCGCCGGCACGCAGGCGCTGCCTTTGTCGCAAGCCGATGGCCGTGTCCTGGCGCGGGATGTTTTCGCCGGCTTGCCCCTGCCGCCCTTCGCCAATTCGGCCGTCGATGGCTACGCGCTGCGTTTCGACGACCTCGCGCCCGATGCCGAAACCCGCCTGCCGGTGCTCGGCCGCGTCGCCGCGGGCGAGACGGCGCCATCGGAGTTCGGACGCGGCGCGCTGCGCATCTTCACCGGCGCCCCTATCCCGCCAGGTGCCGATACGGTCGTCATGCAGGAGGATGTGAGGCGCGAGGGCGACGCGGTCCTGCTGCCGCCGGGGCTGAGGCGCGGCGCCAATCTGCGGCCGGCCGGCGAGGATGTCGCCCGGGGCGCTCGCGCATTCGCGGCTGGGCACCGTCTGCGCCCGCAGGATCTCGGCCTGCTGGCAGCGCTCGGGCTGGAACGTGTCACGCTCCGGCGCCGCCCGCGCGTCGCGCTGTTCTCGACCGGCGACGAATTGACCGAGCCCGGCGGGACACTGCCTCCGGCCGCGATCTACGACGCCAACCGGCCCATGCTGCGCGCCCTGCTGGCGCGCGCCGGCGCGGAGCCTGTCGATCTCGGCATCCTGCGCGACGACCGCGACGGTCTGGCGGCACGGCTGAAGGAAGCCGCGCGCGATTGCGACCTCGTCATCACCTCGGGCGGGGTCTCGGTCGGGGAGGAGGATCACGTCAGGGCGGCGCTGGCGACGCTGGGCTCGCTCGATTTCTGGCAGATCGCGATCAAGCCCGGCAAGCCGGTCGCCGTCGGCACGATCGCGGAGACGCCTTTCCTCGGCCTGCCCGGCAATCCGGTCGCGGTCTTCGTCACCTTCGCCTTCGTCGCGCGGCCGATGATCGCGCGGCTGGCTGGCACGGCGTGCGACCCGCTTCTGCGTCTGCCGGTGCGGCTCGGCTTTTCGCATCGGGGCAAGCCGGGGCGGCGCGAATTCCTGCGCGTCTCGGTCGAGCCCGGGGCGGATGCCGTTCCGCTGGCCCGCAGGCATCCGGGCGAGGGGGCGGGCTCGCTGGCCTCGCTGACCCAGTCCGACGGGCTCGTCGAGCTGGCCGAGGATCCGGCGCTGGCCGAGGAAGGCAGCATCCAGCCCTTCCTGCCCTATTCCGCGCTTCTCGGCTGAGGGGCCAGCCGGTTCAAGGCCGCGACGGATCGAAAAAGAGAGCCTCAATCCCGCCGGAAGACGACGCTGGCGCCCCAGCCGAGGAACAGCGCGAGCAGGATGGTGGCGAGCCCGTAGAGCCACGGCCAGTCATAGGCGCCGGAGGCGAGGCGCTGCTCGGCCCCGGTCTTGATCACCTCGAAATTCGTCTGCTGGCGCGCCAGCGGCACGCCGCCGGCATAGAGCACGACATCGACGGTATAGGAGCCGGTCGGCGCCGTCGCGGGGACGTCGATCGGCGCGCTGAACAGGGAGTTCGAGAGAAAGGTCACGCCCCGTTGCTGATAGGCATAGAGGTCCTTGCCCTGCATGATGCGCACGAGGCTGTCGCGGAACGTCGCCACGCTGCTGTCGTCGAACCAGTTCTGCGCCGGGCGTTCGGCATTGGCGAGGCCGACCCGGTCGCGCCTCGCCGTTTCCGCGCTCATCATCTCGCTGATCGGCCGGTTGGTCGCGACCAGCAGGAAGACCGGGCTCTCGGGGAAGCGCCGCTGCGTGCGGTTGATCCAGATCGGGCCGAACCGTTCCTTCTGGCGCACCAGCAGCATGCGGCGCGGCCCGCGCACGGTGATGATGATGTCGTGCGGGTCGCCGCGGGCGACGCTGCGCCCGTCGCGCTCGACGAGGCCGAAGACGGTGAGCTGGCTGCCGGTATAGTTCGAGGTGATCTGGATCTGGTGGCTCGACATCGCCGCAATCAGCGTCTCGGCCCGCGCGGGCATGGCGAGGGCCAGCAGGGCGGTCAGCAAGGTGGCGGCGTGGAGGCAGGCCCCTCTCATCGCGCGCTCTCCGGCACGACGACCGAGAAGGGCTCGCTCGGCGGAATGAACAGCTCGATCGCGAAGCGCAGCCCGACCGAGAGGATCAGCAGGGCGAGCAGCAGCCGGAAGGATTCGACGTTGAGGTTGCGCGCGGCGCGGCCGCCGAACTGGGCGCCGACGACGCCGCCGACCAGCAGCAGGGCGGCGAGGATGATGTCGACCGACTGGTTGGTAATGGCGTGCAGCAATGTCGCGCCGGTCATCGTCACCAGGATCTGGAAGAGCGAGGTGCCGACCACGACGGAGGGCGGGATGCGGAAGAAATAGATCAGCGCCGGCACGAGGATGAAGCCGCCGCCGACGCCGAGCACCGCGCCGATGAAGCCGATCACGACCGCGAGCAGCGCGATCGGGATGATGCTGCAATACAGGCCGGAGCGGTAGAAGCGCTGGCGGAACGGCAGCCCCATCCACCAGGGATGCATGCCGCCGCGCCGCTTGCGCCGCGCCGGCTTGCCGGCCCTGACGCGCAGCATCGCGCGCACGGCGTCGTAGAGCATCAGCCCGCCGATGATCGAGAACAGCGTGACGTAGGACAGGGTGATGACCAGCTCGAGCTGGCCGAGGCGGCGCATCGCGTTGAAGAACGCCACGCCCAGCACGGTGCCGACGATGCCGCCGGAAACCAGGACGCCGCCGAGCTTGAGATCGAGCGCCTTGCGCCGGAAATAGGTCAGGACGCCGGTCATCGAGGAGCCGGCGACCTGCGCCGCCACCGTCGCCACCGCGACCGCCGGCGGAATGTCGAGGAAGATCAGCAGCGGCGTCAGCAGGAAGCCGCCGCCCACGCCAAACAGCCCGGAGATGAAGCCGACCGCGCCGCTCAAGCCCAGCACCATCAGCACGCTGATCGGAAGCTCGGCGATCGGCAGGTAAATCTGCACTTCTACCCCTCATGGACGGCGCTTGAGCAGTCGCTTGCGCCGATGATCCCAGGCTACGCGGTCCGGGTTAAGGCAAATTGTCGAAACGACGAAGGACGGGCCTTCCACCGGCCCGTCCCAGAGACGGTCATTCTTCCTGCCGCGTCAACACGTCGTAAGCATGACGTGTTTCAGGGCTTTCAGCTCCGGCTCGGCTTGCCGGGCTTCGCCATCGAGGCTGTCGGGCCGGCATCCCAGCCCTTCGGCGGCGGGGTGACTTCGTTGGCGGCGGTGTCGAGCACTTTCGGCTTCCAGCCCGTCGCCCGGGCCTTGGCGGCGGCGAGCTCTTCCGGCTTCAGGCGTTGGGCGACTTCGTCGCGCTTGCGGGCGGCGTCCTCGTCGCCCTGCACGGCCGCGATCGCGAACCAGACATAGGACTGCGCCAGGTCGGCCGGCGCGCCGAGCCCGCGGCCGAGCAGCACGGCGAGATTGTACTGGCTGTCGCGCACGCCGAGCTCGGCCGCTTTCGCAAACCAGGTGTTCGCGGTGGCATAATCCGGCTTGCCGGCGGCACCCTCGGCATAGAGCACCGCGAGGTTGTGCATCGCCTTGGCGTTGCCGCGCTCGGCGGCGCGCTGATACCAGATCCGGGCGAGGGGCAGGTCGCGCGGAGCTCCCACGCCCTTCTCGAACATGTTGCCGAGGCGGAACTGTGCCGGCGCGAGCCCCGCGACGGCCGCCCGCTCGAACAGGCGCAGGGCGAGCTTGGGGTCGCGCGAGCCGGTGGGGCCGTCGGCGGCGCGTGTCGCGAGTTCGTAGACGGCGCGTGCGTCGCCATCGAGCGCGGCCTTGCGCAGCCCGGCGCTGCCCAGCCCGGTCGGCAGATCGCCGAGGCCGGTCACGGCCTGCACCGGCTCGGAGGCGGGCAGCGTGGCGCTGGCCGTTTCCGGCGTCGCCTGCGCCGGTTCCGTGGCGGCGGATACGGTCGCCGGAGCCGGGGCGGCGGGGGCATTGCCCGCATCCGCGTTGATGGCGCCGTTCGCATTCGCGGCGGGCGATGAGAGAGCGAGCGAGGACTGGTCCTTGGAGGGAGCCTGTTCCGCCGGTGCTGGCGGCGACAATGCCGCCGCTGTTTCCGGCAGGGCGGCCGGGGGAGCGAGCAGGTTCTGGCTCTCGTTGCTGGCCGTCTTCGTATCCTTGCCGCCCAGCGAGCTGGTGACGACCTGGGCGGTTCCCAGCGCGAGGATCACCGCGGCGAGGCCGAGCAGGAGGGGGCGCTTGCGCTTCTCCATGATCTCGCGCAGCCGGCCTGGGCTCTTCGCGGCGGGTTCGGCCGCCGTGGTGGGCGCGGTCGCGGCGGCTTCGCTGGCGGCCTTGGCCGAGCGGCGCGCGGCGGCGATCAGGCTCTGGCGAACCGATTGCGCATCCTGGCCGGCATTGGCGGTCGCCTCGGGGCGGGGGCGGCCGGAGCCCGGCTCGAGCGGCAGGTCGAAGGCCGCGCTCGGCATGGCGAGGGTCGGCTCGGTGCGCTGGGGCGCCTCGCCGGCAACCGGCCGGTCCTGAGCGGCGGGAGCCGCGACGAGCGGCTCGCGAGACGTCGAGAAGCGCCTGGTCGGCTCCTGGCGCGTCGCCGGCTCCTGGGCCCGCGGCGCGGCTGGCCGGCCGGAAGCGCCATGGCGCTCCGCCAGCAATTCGCCTTCGAGGTTCGACAGGCGGCCCATGATCGCTTCGAGCGTCTGGTTGAGGGCGCCGAGCGCGTCATGCGTCTGCCGTTCCGAGGAGATCTGGGTGTCCCGCATGCCGGAAACCAGGCCGGAGAGCTCGACGATGCCCTTGCCCGGCGTCACCGCGCTGGTGGCCTGCACGAGCGCGGCGCGCTCGGCTGCCGTTTCCTCCCGCATCGAGCGCAGATGCACGACCAGATCCTGCAGCGTCCGCTCGATGCCGCTCTCGGCGTGGCGGGTCGCGGCCGCCTCGTCGAGCCGGGCGGCGATCCCCGAGATCTGCTGCTCGAGCGCCTCGAAGGACTCCGAATTCGCTTCAGGCGCGCCAGCTTCGTCGATCTTCTCGGCGAGGTGGCGCAGCATGTCTTCGATCGGCTTGAGAGCAGCCGGCACGCGCCCGTCCGCGCCCTCGGTCATGCGGACAAGCTCGCTCGAGGCCGCGAGGCTCTCGATGCGCCCGGCCAGGGCTTCGATCTGGCGCGTGACGGCGACCGGGCTGTTCTCGGCGAGCCGCTCGACATGCTGCTGGAGCAGGTCGAGGCGATGGTCGATCTGGTTATCGGGGCGACGCTCGGCGATTTCGTCGAAACGCTGCGACAGCCGGTCGATCTGGCCTGCCAGCGCCGAGAGCGGCCCCAGCTCGAACTCGCGCGGGCGGCCCGAAAGCACGGCGCTGCGCACATCCTCGATGGCCGAGGACAGGTTGCGCATCTCGCGCATGTCGGGTTCGATCTCGCGCAGCCGGCTGATTTCGAAGCCGAGCGAGGCGATCTGCTGCGAGAGCTCTTCCAGCCGGTGGTCGTTGCCGTTCTGCGCGACCAGCTCGCGCAGTTCGGCGATATCGCGCGCCAGCGGCGTCGGATCGATGCCGCCAGCCGATGCGAGCGCGTCGATCTTGTTCGCCAGATGCGCGATCTCTCGCTGGACATGCTGGTAGCCACCGCCCGAGCGATCCTGCGACAGGCGTGAAACCTCCGCCTCGAGGCGGGCCAGCGGCTTCAGCACCGGTTCGAAATGATCGCGGCCGGCGAGCCTGTCGAGGCGCTCGCCGAGAGCGGCGATCTTGGTCTCGATCGTATGGGCGAGATCGCTGCCGAAGGGGGCTGCGGGCCGCTGCTGCGGCGCGGCCGCGCGCCGCGCATCCGGCGAGAGGCGTGCGCTGAGGTCGCGCAGATCCTCGCGCAGCGCCGAGATGCGGTCCTGCGAAGCTTGAGCCGGCCGAGGCGCCTCGCTCTCGTCGCGATCGAGCAGGCGCTGGCGCGTGCGGATATCGGTGACGGCGGCGGCGAGTCCGTCGCGGCTGAACGCAAGCCGGGGAGAGCGATCCTCGCCGGCCTGCTGCCGGGGCTCGACGGCGCGGCGCTCGATCTCGACGATCCGCTCGCCGATCGACTTGATGGCCTCGGCGATGACGCTGGTCGCCCGCTCCTGGCGTTCGGCGGCCGTCCGCTCGCCCGAGGACAGGCGGTCCTCGGTCTTCTCGATCCAGCGCGTGATCGAATCGAGCGCCCCGGCGGTGCGTGCGCTCGTCTCGCGCGTCAGCCTCTCGGTCGCCGCCGCCTGGCGGAGCAGGACGTCGATCTCATTGCGCGAGGGCTGAGGGGTCGGTGCGCGCGCGGCGGTTTCGGTCTGCGTCTGGGAGAGCCGTGCGAGCCGCTCCGAGAGGGCGGCGATATCGAGCTGCTCCGGCGGCGCCGTGGCGGCCATCGCCGGCTGCGCCTCCTCGCTCTCGTCGCGAATCTTGTGATCGAGCCATTCGCCCAAGGTCATGCCGGCGCGGCGAGCCGCCGCCTTAGCCGCATCGCGCGTCCTCGGGTCGACCCCCTTGACGCTCCAGGGCAAGCTGTTCGCCATGATTGTGCTCGCCTCCAGGGCCCGTTGTTAACGAAGGCGCAGCTCCCTGACGCCGCCGCTTCCGCTCGATCCGGCGATCCGTGAAAAGAACGTTGACGAAGTCGCAACGCCGGTCCGCGCCCCTGAGATTTCGCCGGCATGGTAAACAGCGGGTTAAGAATTCCGA
This sequence comes from Allobosea sp. OAE752, assembly GCF_050433265.1. Lineage (NCBI taxonomy): Bacteria > Pseudomonadati > Pseudomonadota > Alphaproteobacteria > Hyphomicrobiales > Alloboseaceae > Allobosea > Allobosea sp. OAE752. The sequence continues at coordinate 807,905 of NZ_JBNPXO010000001.1, read as the reverse complement.
CCGATCCGTTAATTTTTTCCGAAGCGCCGCTTTTCTGCCGCCTTGTCGGGGTTCGTATAACCGTAACTTACCCCACCCTGGGGGCGTATTACCTGACGCTAGGGGAGGGGGTGCCGTAAGAAGACATCTCAGCAAGGCGATGCCGCCAGTATGTGCCGGTACCGCCGTCCATCTTTCAAGGAATGAATGCTCATGTCGCGCCAAAGCTCAGCTATGGCGGGTTCCTCGATTCATGAGACCCGCGCTGACAATGTCCCGGTCGCGGATTCCGATGCCGGGGGCTTCACCATCAGCGATCTCGCCCGTGATTTCGGCGTGACGCTGCGAACCCTGCGCTTCTACGAATCCCGCGGCCTGCTTGCGCCGGCCCGCTCGGGCATGATGCGCATCTATTCGGCGCGTGATCGTGCCCGGCTCGCGCTCATCCTCAAGGGCAAGCAGCTCGGCTTCACCCTGGTCGAGATTCGCGCCATGCTTGCCAATGAGGAGAAGAAGGCGGGCTCGGCGGGCAAGTCGGCCTCGGTCGGCGGCCTGCATCTCAGCCGCGATCAGATCGTCGAGCAGCTCGAGCTGCTGCGCAGCCAGCGCGCCGAGATCGAGGACGCCATCAAGGAGCTCGAGGGCTCGCTCACCCGGCTCAGCGCCGCCTGAGACCGCACCGCGTCGGGCCGAATCCGGTTTCCGGCGAAAAGCGCGGGGTCACCTCCCGTCTCCGGATGGATGCGCGACGCTCTGTCCCAGAACCCCGGCTTTGCCGGGGTTTTTTATTGCCTTGCCATCGAACGGTCACGCGCGGGAGGACAAATTCGCCGGACACCCATTGCATGCCGGGTGAGATTGTTTATATGTGAACTATCTTGAAGCGGTGCACCCATGAGCGCCGCCGCGCGAGGTGAGGGAGGACCACAATGCCGGTCTACAAGGCGCCCGTCGACGATACGCTTTTCCTGCTCAACGACGTTTTCAATATCGAGCGCTATAACAACCTGCCGGGCTTCGCCGACGCGTCCTCGGACGTGATCGAGGCCGTGCTCGGCGAGGGCGCCAAGCTCTGCGAGGAAGTGCTCCAGCCGATCAACTATTCCGGCGACCAGGAGGGCTGCACCCGCCACCCAGACGGCCGCGTCACCACGCCGAAGGGCTTCAAGGAGGCTTATGAGGCCTATGCCGGCGGCGGCTGGATCGGCCTTGCCATGGACCCGGAATATGGCGGCCAGGGCCTGCCCTACACGCTCGGCGCCGTGATGAACGAATATGCCTCGGCCGCGAACATGGCCTTCGCCATGTATCCGGGCCTGACCATGGGCGCGATCGCCGCGCTCTATGTCCACGGCTCCGACGAGATCAAGCGCACCTATCTGCCGAAGATGATCGACGGCACCTGGTCGGGCACCATGAACCTGACCGAGCCGCATTGCGGCACCGATCTCGGCCTGCTCAAGACCAAGGCCGTGCCGAACGGCGACGGCTCCTACGCCATCTCCGGCACCAAGATCTTCATCTCGGCCGGCGAGCAGGACATCACCGGGAACATCATCCACCTCGTGCTCGCCCGCATCGAGGGCGCGCCGGCCGGCGTGAAGGGCATCTCGCTCTTCGTCGTGCCGCGCAACAAGCTGGGTGCGGACGGCTCGGTCGGCGCCAATAACGGCGTGTCCTGCGGCTCGATCGAGCACAAGATGGGCATCCACGGCAATGCGACCTGCGTGATGAATTACGACGGCGCGCAGGGCTGGCTGGTCGGCGAGGAGAATCGCGGCCTCAACGCCATGTTCGTGATGATGAACGAGGCCCGCCTCGGCGTCGCGATCCAGGGGCTCGCCCAGTCCGAGGTCGCCTATCAGAACGCTGTCGCCTACGCCAAGGAGCGCCTGCAGGGCCGCGCGCTGACCGGCGCCAAGGAGCCCGCCAAGCCGGCCGACCCGATCATCGTCCACCCCGACGTGCGCCGCACGCTGATGTCGATCAAGGCCTTCAACGAGGCCGCCCGCGCTTTCGTGCTCTGGAACGCGCTGAAATCCGACATCGCCCATCGCTCCGGCGACGCGGCCGAGCGTCAGGCGGCCGACGACCAACTCGGCCTGATGACCCCGGTACTCAAGGGCGTGCTCACCGATATCGGCTTCGACAACGCCGTGAAGGCGCAGCAGATGTTCGGCGGCCATGGCTATATCGCCGAGACCGGCGTCGAGCAGTTCGTCCGCGATGCCCGCATCGCGATGATCTACGAGGGCGCCAACGGCGTGCAGGCCATGGATCTCGTCGGCCGCAAGCTCGGCCGCGACGGCGGCCGCGGCATCATGGCCTTCTTCAACGAGGTCGGTGGCTTCCTCAAGGAAAATGCCGAGGACGAGGCGCTGAAGCCCCTGCTCGGGCCGCTCCAGGTCTCGCTCGGCCATCTCCAGCAGGCGGCGATGTGGTTCATGAACAACGCGCTCGCCAAGCCGGACAATGCCGGCGCCGGCGCCAGCGATTTCATGCACCTGCTCGGCCTGGTCTCGCTCGGCTACATGTGGGTGAAGATGGCCAAGGCCGCGCAGGAGAAGCTCAAGGCCGGTGCCGACGAGCGGATGAGTGCCAAGCTCGTCACCGCCCGCTTCTTCATGGAGCGCACCTTGCCCGAGACTGCCGCCCATCTGGCGCGCATCACCTCCGGCGCGGACACGACCATGGCGCTCAGCGTCGAGCAGTTCTGACGAAAACGCCGTCATGCCCGGGCTTGACCCGGGCATCTCTTGCAGAACCCGCTGGATGACGAGATGGTCGGGTCAAGCCCGACCATGACGTCCGGCACCAGAACGCGCCGTCCGACGGCGCCCCGGGAGGCCACCAAATGGCAGACGCATTCATCTACGACCACGTCCGCACGCCGCGCGGCAAGGGCAAGGCCGACGGTTCGCTCCACGAGGTCACGGCGATCGAGCTCGGCACGCAGGCGCTGCGCGCCATCAAGGAGCGCAACGACCTCGATCCGCTCCTCGTCGAGGACGTCGTCTTGGGCTGCGTCGATCCGGTCGGCGAGGCTGCGGCGGACATCGCCCGCACCGTCGCGCTCAAGGCCGGCTACGGCAAGGAAGTGCCGGGCGTGCAGATCAACCGCTTCTGCGCCTCGGGCCTCGACGCGGTGAACCTCGCCGCCGCCCAGGTCATGTCCGGCCAGAAAGAGATGGCGATCGGCGGCGGCGTCGAATCCATGTCCCGCGTCGGCATGGGCGCCTCCGGCTTCGGCATCGCGGTTGATCCCAGCGTCGCCATCGACACCTATTTCATGCCGCAGGGCATCTCGGCCGATTTGATCGCGACGAAATACGGCTTCTCGCGCGACGATGTCGATGCTTTCGCCGTGCGCTCGCACCAGCGCGCCGCCAAGGCCTGGAAGGAAGGCCGCTTCAAGAAATCGGTCATCCCCGTCACCGACGTCAACGGCCTCGTCATCCTCGACCATGACGAGACGATCCGCCCCGACGCCAACATGCAGGCGCTGGCCGCGCTGAAGGCCTCCTTCGTCCAGATGGGCGAGATGGGCGGCTTCGATGCGGTCGGGACCGCCGCGCATCCCGATGTCGAGTTCATCAACCACGTCCATCATGCCGGCAACTCGTCCGGCATCGTCGATGGCGCGGCGGCTGTGCTCGTCGGTTCGAAGCGGGCCGGCAAGGCGGCAGGCCTCAAGCCCCGCGCCCGCATCAAGGCCTTCGCGACCGTCGGTTCCGACCTCGCGCTGATGCTGACCGGTCCGATCGACGTGACCCAGCTCGTGCTGAAGAAGGCCGGCATGACCATGAAGGACATCGACCTCTTCGAATTGAACGAGGCTTTCTCCTCCGTGGTGCTGCGCTACCAGCAGGCGCTCGACATCGACGACGCCATCCTGAACGTCAATGGCGGCGCCATCGCCATGGGCCACCCGCTTGGCGCGACCGGCGCGATGGTGCTGGGCACCGTGCTCGACGAGCTGGAGCGGCAGGACAAGCAGACCGCGCTGGTGACGCTCTGCGTCGCCGTCGGCATGGGCGTCGCCACCATCATCGAACGCGTCTGAGCGGAAGGGCAGGGAGAGACATCATGAACCTCACCAATTTCCGCTTCGAGACCGACGCTGACGGCATCGCTGTCGCGACCTGGGACATGCCCGGCCGCTCGATGAACGTCATCACCCCCGAGGTGATGGAAGAGCTCAACCAGATCGTCGACAAGGTCGCGGGCGATGAAGCCATCAAGGGCTGCGTCATCACCTCCGGCAAGGAGAGCTTCTCCGGCGGCGCCGACCTCACCATGCTCCAGGGCCTGCGCGACCTCTATGTGAAGCTCGCCAAGGAGAAGGGCGAGGCGGTCGCGATGCAGAGCTTCTTCGACGAGAGCCGCAAGCTCTCGCTGCTCTATCGCAAGCTCGAAACCTGCGGAAAGCCGTTTGCCGCCGCGATCCACGGGGTCTGCCTCGGCGGCGCCTTCGAGCTCTCGCTCTCCTGCCAGTACCGCGTCGTCTCGGACGATGCCTCGACCCGCGTCGGCCTGCCCGAGATCAAGGTCGGGCTGTTTCCGGGCGCCGGCGGTACCCAGCGCGTTTCACGCCTGATGCAGACCGGCGACGCGCTCCAGATGATGTTCAAGGGCGAGCAGGTGAAGGCGCTCCCGGCGCGCAATTCCGGCCTCGTCCATGCGGTCGCAGCCCGCGCCGACATCGTCCAGAACGCCAAGGACTGGCTCAAGGCCAATCCGCAGGCGACGCAACCTTGGGATCAGAAGGGCTTCAAGCTGCCTTCCAACAAGGTGCACTCGCCGGCCGGCATGCAGATCTGGCCGCCGGCCAATGCGATCTATCGCCGCGAGACCAACGACAACTACCCGGCGGCGCGGGCCATCCTCTCGGCGGTCTACGAGGGCCTGCAGTTGCCCATCGATCTCGGCCTCAAGGTCGAGAGCCGCTACTTCGCCAAGATCCTCCGGACGAAGGAGGCGGCCTCGATGATCCGCTCGCTCTTCGTCTCAATGCAGGAGCTCAACAAGGGCGCCCGCCGCCCGGCCGACGTGCCGCCGTCGAAGCTCAAGAAGGTCGGCGTCATCGGCGCGGGCTTCATGGGCGCCGGCATCGCCTACGTGACGGCGCAGGCGGGGCTGGAGGTCGTCCTGGTCGATAAGGACGTCGAGGCGGCCGAGAAGGGCAAGGCCTATTCGCACAAGCTGGTTTCCGACCAGATCATGAAGGGCCGTGCCAAGACCGCCGATCGCGACGCGCTGCTCGGCCGCATCAAGGCTTCCGCCGACTATGCCGATCTCAAGGGCTGCGACCTGATCGTCGAGGCGGTCTTCGAGGACCCGAAGGTCAAGGCCGAGGTCATTGCCAAGGTCGAGGCGGTCGTCGGACCGCGCACGATCTTCGGCTCCAACACCTCGACCCTGCCGATCACCGGCCTCGCCGAGACCAGCCAGCGCCCGAAGAACTTCATCGGCATCCATTTCTTCTCGCCGGTCGAGAAGATGCTGCTGGTCGAGGTCATCATGGCCAAGAAGACCGGCAAGAAGGCGCTCGCCATGGCGCTGGACTATGTCCGCGCCATCAAGAAGACGCCGATCGTCGTCAACGACACCCGCGGCTTCTACGCCAATCGCTGCGTCGGCAACTACATCCGCGAAGGCCACCTGATGCTGATGGAAGGCGTGCCGCCGGCCATGATCGAGGCCGCCGGCAAGCAGGCCGGCATGCCGGTCGGCCCGCTCTCGCTCAATGACGAGGTCGCCGTCGATCTGGCCTGGAAGGTGCTGAAGGCGACCAAGGCCCAGCTCGGCGAGGGCGCCGTCGATCCGGCACAGGAGAAGCTGCTCGCCGACATGGTCGAGAAGCATGGGCGGCTGGGCCGCAAGAACCGCAAGGGCTTCTATGACTATCCGGAAGGCGGGCAGAAGCGGCTCTGGCCGGGGCTCGCCGAGCTCGTCGGCAAGCGCCTCGATCCCGAGAGCGTCGACATGGAGGAGCTGAAGCACCGCCTCCTGGTGACGCAGGCGCTGGAAGCCGCCAAGACCTATGAGGAAGGCGTCGTCACCGATCCGCGCGAGGCCGATGTCGGCTCGATCATCGGCTTCGGCTTCGCGCCTTACTCGGGCGGCACGCTGTCCTATATCGACAATATGGGGGCGGCGACCTTCGTGAAGCTCTGCGAGAAGCTGGCCAAGAGCCATGGCGAGCGCTTCAAGCCGAACCGCCTGCTGAAGCGCATGGCCAAGACCGGCGAGAGCTTCTACGGCACGGCCGAGACGAAGGCGGCCTGAGCCTTAGGGCTCAGTTCGCCAGCCTTGTGCGCAGCAGCGCCACGAGCCAGTCCGCGAAGACCTGCAGCCGGCGCGACAGGTGCCGGCGGTGGGGATAGAGCAGGGTCATCGGCATCGGCGCAGCCCGGTGCCGGGGCATCACCTCGACGAGATCGCCCGCAGCGAGATGCTCGGCCACATCATAGGCCGGGATCTGGATCAGGCCGAGCCCGGCGAGGCAGCAGGCGATATAGGCCTCCGCGCTGTTGACGGTGACGCGGCCCGGCAGGGGGCGGTCGTGCAGCGCGCCATTCTCCAGCCATTCCCAAGGCTCGATCCGCCCCGTCGACGGCGAGGCGTAGTTGACGGCCTTATGCCCATCGAGTTCGCCGGGATGCCCGGGCACGCCATGCGCCGCGAGATAGCCGGGGCTGGCGACATTGATCAGCGGCAACTCCCCGACCGAGCGCGCGATCAAACCTGAATCGCTCAACGCGCCGACGCGCAGCACGCAATCGATGCCGTCCTCGATCAGATTGCTCGCCCGGTCGGTGACGCTGAGATCGATGTCGATCTCGGGATAGCGGGTGAGAAAATCCGGCAGGGCGGGCGCGATGATCAGGCGCCCGATGCGGCCGGGCACGTCGATCCTGAGCCGCCCGGCAGGGCGCGCGGCGCTGTGGCGGAACAGCGCCTCGGTTTCCTCGACATCGGCGACGAGCCGGGCGCAATGCTCGTAGAAGGCCGCGCCGTCCTGCGTGGCGGAGACGCGCCGCGTCGTGCGCTGGAGCAGCCTTGTGCCGATCCGTTGCTCCAGTGCCGCGACCGCCGCCGAGACCGAGGAGCGCGGCAGCCCGAGCGCCTTGGCCGCCTGGGTGAAGCTCTCGCACTCGACGACGCGGGCATAGATGCGGAAGAGGTCGATGCGGTCCAAATCGGCGCTCCAGATTGTTCGGAAATTCTGACTAGTGATGTCCTGATCAAAATCTTTATATCTGATTTTTGGACGATATTTTGTCGCCATCGATTGCAGCGAACAGGAGCATGCGATGGCCGATCACGGCATCAAGGGTAAGACGGTTCTGATCGCCGGCGGCGCCAAGAATCTGGGCGGCCTGCTGGCGAAGGACCTGGCGGCGCAGGGCGCAAAGGCGGTCGCCATTCATTACAACAGCGCTCCGGTCAAGGCCGAAGCCGAGAAGACGATGGCCGCGATCAAGGCTGCGGGTGCGCAAGCCTATGCTTTCCAGGCCGACCTGACCTCGGCGGCAGCGATGGAGAAGCTCTTTGCCGACGCCAAGGCGGCGATGGGCGCGATCGACATCGCCGTGAACACCGTCGGCAAGGTGCTGAAGAAGCCGATGGTCGAGATCAGCGAGGCCGAGTTCGACGAGATGAGCGCGGTCAACTCGAAGACGGCGTTCTTCTTCCTCAAGGAAGCCGGCAAGCATGTCAGCGACAACGGCAAGGTCTGCACGCTGGTGACCTCGCTGCTCGGCGCCTTCACGCCGTTCTATGCGAGCTATGCCGGCACCAAGGCGCCGGTGGAGCACTATACCCGCGCGGCTTCCAAGGAATTCGGCGCGCGCGGCATCTCGGTGACCGCGATCGGGCCGGGCCCGATGGACACGTCGTTCTTCTATCCCGCGGAAGGCGCCGATGCGGTCGCCTATCACAAGAGCGCGGCGGCGCTCTCGCCCTTCTCGAAGACGGGGCTGACCGACATTCAGGACATCGTGCCCTGGCTGCGCTTCCTCGTCTCGGACGGCTGGTGGATGACCGGCCAGACGATCCTGGTGAACGGCGGCTACACGACGAAGTGAGTGTGTCGTTGATGCAGCCGCAGGCCGATGAAGCGGCTGTCGTCGTTCGGTCGCATGATGCGCTTCCCGATAACATCGGGAAGCGGTTTGTTGGTTGGCGCCGGTTCCGGGAAGGTCGGAAACGCGACTGCACGCAAGAAGTCGGAATGAGCATATGCCGTCCAGGCCGATCCTGAACTTTCCCGACCCGCGTCTGCGGGTGGCGGCGGCGTCCGTCACGCGTTTCGATGCCGACCTGCGGGAATTGGCGGCGGACCTGCTCGACACGATGCGAGAGGCGCCCGGCATCGGCATCACCGCGCCGCATGTCGGCGTGCTCTTGCGGCTGGTGGTGCTGGAGCTGACGCCGGGCGATGTCCGGACCTACGTCAATCCCGTGCTGGACAATGTCTCGCGCGAGACCATCCGCCATGTCGAGGGCAGCGTCTCGATGCCGGGTGTGACCGACGAGCTGGAGCGCCATGCTCATGTCCGCGTGCGCTACCGCGATCTCGACGGCGTCGAACATGTCGAGGACGCGGACGGGCTGCTCGCCGTCTGCCATCAGCACGAGATCGACCAGCTCGATGGCCTCTTCTGGATCGACCGCCTGTCGCGGCTCAAGCGCGACAGGCTGATTGCGCGCTACAACAAGCTGCGGCGCGGCTGAGCGCAGGTGAGCTTTGCCTGCCTTCGCCCGGCTGGAGTGCGGGCGTCGTAAGCTCGCAGTATCTGTATCTGTTTTCGACGGTGAGGAGCAGGCATATGCATATGGCGATGGTGATCGGCGGCGGCGTGGTGCTGCTGGGCCTGTTCCTGCTCTTCGGAAAGCTGTGGGGCGGGGCTGAGCCGGATTATGCTCTCGCTGCCAAGCTTTTCGTGCCGGTCTGGCTTGCCGTGGCGTTGCTCAACATGTGGGTCGGCGTCGCCAAGGCGGGCTACTCCGTGCGCGCGGAATTGCCGATCCTTGTCCTGGTCTTCGCCGTGCCGGCCTTGCTCGCTCTGCTGGTCGCCTGGCGCGTCGCGCGCTGACAGATGCGTGAAGGGCCGCCTCCCCGGGGAGGCGGCCCTTGGCGTTATGCCGCTGGAAATACTGGCGCGCGTGCTCGCCGCTTCAGTTCGCGACCGACCGGATCACCCGGCGCAGCTTGCCGATCAGCTCCTCGACCTGCGACTCCGTGATGATCAGCGGCGGCGAGAAGGCGATGGTGTCGGCCGCGGTGCGGATCATCAGCCCTTCCTCGTGGAAGCCGCGCTCGATCGCCTCGTAGCCGCGCTTGCCGGCGCCCTCCGCCCGTGGCGCGAGATCGACGGCGCCGACCATGCCGAGCGTGCGGATGTCGACGACGTTCGGCTCACCCTTCAGGCTCATCACCGCATCGGCCCAGGCGCCTTCCATGGCGCGGGCGCGCTCGAACAGCCCCTCGTCGCGATAGATGTCGAGCGAGGCGAGCGCGGCGGCCGCCGCCAGCGGATGGCCGGAATAGGTGTAGCCGTGGAACAGCTCGATGACATTGTCCGGGCCGCCCATGAAGGCGTCGTAGATGTGCTTGCGCACGATCACGCCGCCCATCGGCACGGTGCCGGAGGTCACGCCCTTGGCGAAGGTGATCATGTCGGGGATCACGCCATAGCGCTCGGCCGCGAAGGCGAAGCCGAGGCGGCCGAAGCCCGTGATGACCTCGTCGAAGATCAAGAGGATGCCGTGCTTGTCGCAGATCTCGCGCAGGCGCTTGAGATAACCCTTCGGCGGCGGCAGCGCGCCCGTCGAGCCCGCCATCGGCTCGACGATCACCGCGGCGATGGTCGAGGCGTCGTGCAGCGCGACGATGCGCTCAAGATCATCGGCGAAATGCGCGCCGTAGTCCGGCTCGCCCTTGCTGAAGGCCTGCTTCTCGCGGTCATAGGTATGGGCGAGATGGTCGACGCCGGTGAGCAGCGAGCCGAAGAACTTGCGGTTGTTCGACATGCCGCCGACCGAGATGCCGCCGAAGCCGACGCCGTGATAGCCGCGCTCGCGGCCGATGAGGCGGGTCTTGGCGGCCTTGCCCGAGACGTTCCAATAGGCCAGCGCGATCTTGAGCGCCGAATCCGCGGCCTCCGAGCCCGAGCCGGCGAAGAAGACATGGTCGAGATCGCCCGGCGCCAGCGCCGCGATGCGGGCAGCGGCGGCGAAGACCTTGGGATGGCCGTACTGGAAGGAGGGAGCGTAGTCGAGGTCGCGCGCCTGGGCCTGGATCGCCTGGATGATCGGCTCGCGCGCATGGCCGGCATTGCAGCACCACAGGCCCGCCGTGCCGTCCATGACCGGCTTGTTCTCCGGCGTGTAGTAGAACATGCCCTCGGCGCGGGAGACCATGCGCGGGTTCTTCTTGAACGACCGGTTCGCCGTGAACGGCATCCAATAGGCTTCGAGATCGTTCGGCGTGGCGATCGGCGACGAGGCAGCGGTCATCGGGGCATCCTGTGGATTAACGTTCGTTCAACCTAGCAGGTCGATGCAGGGTGTAAATCGCCGCCGAGCGAGGCATGAGTGCGGGCCGCGACATGGCTGCCGCAGCCCGATTTGTCGGATGACGTTAGGTCGTCGATAGCGTAGCTTACCCTCTGGGGCATGAACTGAACGGACCCCGATGGGCGATAGTGTCGAGGACAACGAACGGCTGGATGAGCAGGCCGTCGCGTCGATTCGCGCTGGCCTCGCCCGCATCCTTGCGTCGGATGTCTTCAGCGCCGCGCCGCAACTCTCCGCTTTCCTGAGCTTCGTCGTCGAGCGGGCGGTCGAAGGCCGGCGCGCCGAGCTGAAGGGCTACACCATTGCCGTCGAGGCACTCGGCCGCCCGGCGGATTTCGATCCGCAGGCCGATCCGATCGTGCGCGTCGAGGCCGGCCGCCTGCGCCGCGCCTTGACCCAGTACTATGCCGGAGAGGGACAGGACGATCCGGTGCGGATGACCATGCCGGTCGGCGGCTATGCCCCGGTCTTCGCCTTTGTCGAGCCGGGCGATCGCCTCGGGCCGGAGCCGTTCGTTCCTCCGGGCGGCCCGGTCGACGGACAGGATATGCGCGCGGACATCGCTGAGCGGGACGCGGCGGCCCGGCGCTGGCTCCTCGTGGCCCTGGCGGTGCTCGCCTGCGCGCTCCTCGCGCTTCTCGTCTGGTATCTGGAGCCGTTCGGCGAGACGCCGCAAAGCAATCTGGTGACGCAGACCAGCCGCCCGGCGGACACCTCCCCGCCGGAGGTGGCGCGTGACCGTTCGACCGCGCCCTCGGCCCAGCTCGTCTCGGTCGCGATCGTCATCCCGCGCGTGCCGACCGACCCCAAGCTCGCCGAGGCGGTCCGCCGTGTCGCGGAAGTGCTCGTGGACGTGACGGCGCGCTTCGACGATCTCCTTGTGATCAAGGCGCCGGCTCCCGGAGCGCCGCCGCCCGAAGGGGTGGATTACGTCTTCGAGATCAGCATTCTCTCGACCGAGGGGGCACTGGAGGGCTTCGGCCGGCTGCGCGCCGCCAAGGACGGCCGGATCGTCTGGACGGCCTCGTCGAGCCGGCCTGTCGGCGAATTGTTGCAGGATCAGGATCTGGTGGATCTCGCCCGGCGCGTCGGAACGCGGCTGGCCGAGCCTTTCGGTGTCATTCATGCCGATTTCCGGCAGAATTCATCCGCGCCGGCGATGCAGTGCATCTTCCAGGCCTTCGATTACCGTCGCTTCATGACGCCTGAGAAGCGGGTCGCGGCCCGCACCTGCCTGGAGCAGCTGGTCGAGCGGGACCCCGGATTTTATCCCGCCTGGGCGCAGTTCGCGCTGCTCATGGCTGGCGAATATGCCGCGGCCCCCGATGCCGGCCGGAGTGCCTCGCTCGACCGGGCGATGGCGGCGACCCTGACCGCGATCAGGCTGGCGCCCTCCGGGGCCCGTGCCCAGCAGGCGATGATGGAGATCCTGTTCCTGCGTGGCAGTGCCGCCGACGCGATCAGGGCCGGCCGCGAGGCCGTGAATCGGAATCCCTACGATCCGGACATCATGGCCACTCTCGGCTCGCTCTATGTCCGTCTCAACCGTCCCGCCGAGGGCCTGCCCTTGTTGGAGCGCGCCATTGAGATCAGCGCCGGGCGTCCCCCCTGGTATGATTTCTATGCCTTCCTGGCGGCCTATCTGACCGGCGCCAGGCGCCTGTCGGAAACCTATTCGGCGGTTCTGGAAGCGGATGGCACGCCGTTCAGTTTGCTGGGGCAGGCTTTGCAGGCGAGCATGAGCGGCGATTCCACCCGGCGCGACTTCGCCTTGAGCGAACTTGCGAGGCGCTCTCCGCTCTTCGGAAGCGATCCTCGCCTTTATCTGGCGCGCAGGGGCTTCAGCGAGGACGTGACACAGCGGATCGTCGGCGATCTCGGCATCGCCGGGCGCTAGAGCATTTTCGAGCGAAGTCCGGGCGAGAGGCGATGAATCGAGCGGTATCGCTCGCGTGTCTGCCTGTCGGGAGGTACTCTACCGCGCAGCGTTGTGATTCGTTTCCACCCCCGATCAACCCCTCGACGCGCGAGCGCTGCCTTGGCTCCTGTGCGCCTGAAAGCCCTGCATCCCCTCGCCGGTGCCGTGACCGGTGTTTCGGCTGGCGCCATCGTCGCCATCCTGATGCCGGGAGCATTGGGGCCGGCATTGGGCCTGATCGCAGCCGGTGCGGGGCTGGCGACGAGCCTCTGGGCCCTGGAACGACGCAATCTGGGCCAGCGCGAATTGCTCCTGGCCGGGCTCGGCGAGGTCAAGGTCCGGCTCGCGACCAACGCCATCCGGATCGATGCGCTGTCCCAGCGTGTCGAGCAGATGCCCATGCGTGACGTCGATGCCGCGCCGGCCCGCGCTGCCATCAACGAGCTGACCGCCGAGGTCGGCCTGCTCGGTGATCTCATTCACCAGGTCGCGACGACGCTCGCCGACCATGACGACAAGCTCGCGAAGCTGCCGGCGGCGCCCGTGCAGGCACCGGCGCCGGCCAGGGCCTCCGCACCGGAGGTCCGCATCGACCCCGAGGCCGCGCGGCGCGAGCACGCCGAAAAGTTGGCAGCGGAGCGTGCCGCGGCGGCCAGGGCCGCGCAGGAGGAGGCCGAGGCGGAGCGCGCGGGCATCATCAGCGCCGCCCTGCGCGAGGGGCGGATCGAGGTGCATCTGCAGCCGATCGTCTCGCTGCCGCAGCGCCGGACCCGTGGCTATGAGGCGGTGGTCGGCTTGCGCATCGACGAGAACACGCTGCTGCTGCCGCATGAATTCCTGGAGATCGTCGAGGAGCGCGGCTTCGGGCCGACGCTGGACGCGCTCGTCCTCACGCGAGCCCTGGCGATCGCCCGTCACCTCGCTTCGAGGGACGGCGACATCTTCGTGACCTGCAACTTCAGCTCCGCGACCTGGGGGGCTTCGCGGGCGCTGGCGGCGTTGACCCGCATCCTCGACAAATATCGCGAGCACAGCAGCCGCCTCGTCATCGAGATGCCGCAGGCGGTCTTCCGCGCGCTCGATCCGACGAGCCTTGGCCTGCTCGGCGCGATGTCGGCCAGCGGCGTGCGCTTCGCGCTCGATCAGGTCGCGGATCTGCGCTTCGATCCGCAGGCCCTGTTCGATCGCGGCGTGCGTTTCATCAAGGTCAGGGCGGCGCTCCTCCAGGTTCATGCCGAAGGGCGCGTCGCGAGCGACATCGCGGCCGGCGATCTCGCCGCCATGCTCGCCCGTGCCTCGATCACGCTGGTTGCGGAAACCGTCGAGGACAATCCGATGGCGGCGGACATGATCGAGCTCGGTATCGCGATGGGGCAGGGCAATGCCTTTTCGCCGCCGCGCCCGGTGAAGCCGGAGGTCTTCGCCGAGCCTGCGCCCGAATCCGCAGCCGCTGCCCGGACCGAACCCGCGCCGCCGCCGCCCCGGCCCTCCGCCGAGGTGCTGGGCTATCCGCAGCCTGCCGCCGCACCGGCGGAGGACGCGCCGCGGCGGCCTGAGCGGCTGCCCTTCCGTGCCGTGCTGCGCCGCGCCAGCGCCTGAGCCGCCACGCACCGCGAAGAATGGCGGACGCAGGGTTCCACCCCGCGCGAATACCGTCTAGAGCGTGGCGCGCCGCTACCTCGCCTCATCCGTAGGAGAATGACTGTGCCGATGACGGGCTCCGAACCGGTTGCCGCCCTTTCGGGGTTTTCCGAGATCGCCGATCGTTTCGATCTCTGCTTCTGCGATGTCTGGGGCGTCGTCCATAACGGCGTCGCCGCCTTTCCGGAAGCGATCGAGGCCCTGACGCGGATGCGCGAACGCGGCACCAGCGTCGTCCTCATCACCAATGCGCCGCGCCCGCGGGATGCGATCATCCGCCAGCTCGACGGCTTCGGCGTGCCGCGCGCCGCCTGGGATGCGATCGTCACCTCGGGCGATGTCTGCCGCGCGCTGATCGGCGCGCGCGCCGGCCAGCCGATGTTCCGGCTCGGGCCCGACCGCGACCTGCCGCTGATCGCCGGGCTCGATGCGCCGGAGACCGGGCCCGACCAGGCTTCCTATGTGCTCTGCACCGGCCTCTTCGACGACGAGGCCGACACGCCTGCGACCTATGCCGACCTGCTCGCGGGTTTCGCGGCGCGCGATCTTCCCATGATCTGCGCCAATCCCGATCTGGTCGTCGAGCGCGGCGGCCATATCGTCCCCTGCGCGGGGGCGGTCGCGCTCGCCTATGAGGAGATCGGCGGCACGGTGACCTATGCCGGCAAGCCGCATAGGCCGATCTACGAGGTCGCGCTCGGGCTCGCCGAGGAGAAGCGCGGCGGGGCCGTCGCCCGCGACCGGATCTGCGCCATCGGCGATGCGATCCGCACCGATATCGCGGGAGCGGCCGCGTTTGGCGCCGCCGGCATCATGGTGCTGGCCGGCATCCATGCGCAGGATCTGATGCAGGTTTCGTGGGAGGAGCGTCACGGCTGGTTCGGCCGGCAGACGCACCGGCCCGACTACGCCATTCCGCACCTGGTCTGGTGAAACGGGCCGTCATTCCCAGGCGAAGCGAAGCTTCGAGCGGGGAGGCCCCGGCATCGTGCCTGGGCCGCGAGAGACCGGGGGGTCAGGCCGCCGAGCAGACGGACTCGATCTTCGTCTTCAGCGTCTGGGCGTTGAACGGCTTGACGATGTAGTTGCTGACGCCGGCCTTCTTGGCGGCGATGACGTTCTCGGTCTTCGATTCGGCGGTGACGATGATGAAGGGCGTCTCCGCCAGCTTCGCCTCCTCGCGCACGCGCTGCAGCAGCTCGAAGCCGCCCATCGGCTCCATGTTCCAGTCCGAGATGACGAGCCCGTATTGCTTGTCCCGCATCTTCGCGATGGCGGCCGAGCCGTCCGAGGCGTCGTCGACATTCTCGAAGCCGAGCTGCTTCAGCAGGTTGCGGATGATCCGGATCATGGTCTGATAATCGTCGACGACCAGGATCGGCATGGACGGGTCGAGCGCCATTGCAATGCTCCGGCACAGTGGTTTCGTGCCGGGACATACCGGCGACGCGCTGCCTTGGGAAGACAGCTCTGTTTCAGCGGTGATAGCCGGGGCGCGTTGCGAAGCGGTTAATCCGATCTCAGACAACCCGGCATTTTTGAGGCGGCGGAGCCGGCACCAAAGTCCAATTGCCGCAATGCTGCGAGTGCGAGATGGTTAGCATTCGCACAGGGAAAGGGGCGGCGATTGCGCCGCGTCGCACAAAGCTCATGACAGTACAGCCGGTGCCGGGCGGGCTCTACACCGTCCATGCCTTCGAGGATTTGGCGGTCGGCCAGAGCGAAAGCCTGATGCGGACCGTGATGGAGCGCGACATCGCGCTGTTCGCGGAGCTTTCCGGCGACGCCAACCCGATCCATCTCTGCGAGCAATTCGCCGCCAGCACCAAATTCGGCCAGCGCATCGCCCATGGCATGCTGACCGCGAGCCTGATCTCGGCCTTGCTCGGAACCCGGCTGCCGGGGCCGGGCGCGGTCTATCTGTCCCAGACCCTGACCTTCCTGTCTCCGGTGCGGATCGGCGATGTGGTGACCGCCCGCGTCGAGGTGGTCGAGCTTGTCTCCGAGCGCCGCCGGGCCCGGCTGTTCTGCGAGTGCCTCGTCGACGGCAAGCCCGTCATGGAAGGCGAGGCCTGGGTGGCCATGCCGCCGACGCCGAGGCGCTGACGGGAGCGGCGGCCGGCAGCTGCGGCGACGACCTGCGGGGCGACTTGCCGGCATGGCGACATCTCGTTCGCGCGCTTGACGCCCACCGGGCTTGGCCGCAAAGACGGTGACGACGCGGCTACGGCCGGGTGCTGGATTTTTGCGATCGATGACAACTGAAACCGAGGCGGCGCCGCGCGACGAGCCGGCGGCTCTGGTCCTCGACCTCGACAAGCAGCTCCCCGGCAGCCTGCGTGGCGCCGTGCTCGCGCTGGGCAATTTCGACGGCGTGCATCGCGGCCATGCCGAACTCGGGCGGACCGCCGCCGCGATGGCACACGGCCTTGGCACGCGGCCGGCCGCCTTCACCTTCGAGCCGCATCCGCGCAGCGTCTTCCGGCCGGACCAGCCGGTCTTCCGCCTGACGCCGCCGCAGCTCAAGGTCGAGTTGCTCGCCGCGATCGGCCTTCCCCGGACCTTTGTCCTGCCCTTCGATCTCGATACGGCGGCCATCCCGGCCGAGCGCTTCGTCGATGAGCTGCTCGTCGGCCGGCTCGGCGCTGCCGGCCTCGTCTGCGGCTATGATTTCCATTTCGGCAAGGGCCGCACCGGCTCGCCCGAGATGCTGCAGGCCCATGGACTCGCCGCCGGCATCCCCGTCACGGTCGTCCCGCCCTATTCCTGGCACGGCGAGCCTGTCTCCTCGACCCTGATTCGCGTGGCGCTGGAGGAGGGCGATGTCGCCCGTGCCGCCGAATTCCTCGGCCATCCCTGGTTCGTGCGCGGCCTCGTCTCCCATGGCGACAAGCGCGGCCGCGACCTCGGCTACCCCACCGCCAACATGCATCTGGCCCGCGATTGCAAGCTCCGCCACGGCATCTACGCGGTGCGGATAAGGATCGACGGCACCTGGCGTGACGGCGTCGCGAGCTTCGGCCGCCGCCCGACCTTCGACGACGGCGCGCCGCGGCTGGAGACCTTCGTCTTCGATTTCTCGGGCGACCTCTACGGCCGCCAGGTCGATGTCGCCTTCGTCGACTGGCTGCGCGGCGAAGCGAAATTCGACTCGCTCGAGGCCCTGATCGCGCAGATGGACGCCGACAGCGCCCGCGCACGCGACATCTTGGCGAAAACGCCGCCCTTCCTTCCGTAAGCCCCGCCTGCTCGATCGCCGCGCGCCCAATAGGGCGCGAAAAAGGCGCTCGATCAGGATGTCGATTGCATCGGATCGATTCCGAAAAGTGGATTCCACTTTTCGGTCCGATGCTATAGAAGCCCCCCATGCTCGCTGAACGCGCCCTGTCGATCGATTTGTCCCGGCGAATTACGGGCCCGGCTGCCGCCTCGCGCTGAACCAAGGCGCGGGCGCTTGCGCAGTCCGGGTTGAAGACCGCTTTTCCCGTTTCAAACGAGGATGCGCCGGAGCCCGATGAAGGGCCCGCCGTCCCGATGGCCCGAGCCGGAACATGACCGAACAGACGAAGACCGCCCAGCCTGCCGCAAGCGTCGATTATTCGCAGACGCTGTTCCTGCCCCAGACCGAGTTCCCGATGCGCGCGGGCCTGCCGCAGCGCGAGCCGGAGCTGCTCTCCCGCTGGGCGAGGATCGATCTCTATCGCAAGCTTCGTGAAGCCGGGCAGGGGCGCGACAGATTCGTGCTCCACGACGGGCCGCCCTATGCCAATGGCAACATCCATATCGGGCACGTGCTCAACAAGGTCCTGAAGGATCTCGTCACCCGCTCGCAGCAGATGCTCGGTCATGATTCCAACTACGTGCCGGGCTGGGACTGCCACGGCCTGCCGATCGAGTGGAAGATCGAGGAGCAGTATCGCGCCAAGGGCCTGAACAAGGACGACGTTGATGTCGTCGAGTTCCGCAAGGAATGCCGTGCCTTCGCCGAGAAATGGGTCGACATCCAGCGCGAGGAATTCAAGCGCCTCGGCGTCGAGGGCGACTGGGCCAACCCCTATCTGACGATGGCCTATCCGGCCGAGGCGCAGATCGCCCGCGAGATCATGAAGTTCGCCGAGACCGGCCAGCTCTATCGCGGCTCCAAGCCGGTGATGTGGTCGGTGGTCGAGAAGACCGCGCTCGCCGAGGCCGAGGTCGAGTATGAGGAGCATACGAGCGATACGGTCTATGCAGCCTTTCCGGTGCTGAACGCGCCGGCGCCGCTTGCCGGCGCCGCGATTGTCATCTGGACGACCACGCCCTGGACGATCCCCGGCAACCGCGCGATCGCCTATCACCACAAGGTCGCCTATGGTCTCTACAAGGTCACGGCGGCTGCCGAGAACAACTGGGCGAAGGTCGGCGCGACCTACATCCTCGCCAAGAACCTGGCCGAGAGCGTCTTCAAGGCGGCCAAGGTCGAGGCGTTCGAGCTGGTCGCGGATGTCCCGGCCGAGCAGCTTGCCGGTCTGACCGCCGCCCATCCCCTGCGCGGTCACGGCTATGATTTCGATGTCCCGCTCCTGGATGGCGACCACGTTACCGACGACGCCGGCACGGGCTTCGTCCACACCGCGCCGGGCCATGGCCGCGAGGACTTCGATGTCTGGACCGCGAATGGCCGCCAGCTTCACGAGCGCGGCATCGAGACCCGCATCCCCTACACCGTCGACGCCGATGGCCGTTTCACCAAGGAGGCTCCGGGCTTCGAGGGCGCGCAGGTCATCACCGACAAGGGCGAGAAGGGCAACGCCAACGATGTCGTCATCAAGGCGCTGGTCGAGGCCGGCAACATCGTCGCGCGCGGCCGCCTGAAGCATCAGTATCCGCATAGCTGGCGCTCGAAGAAGCCGGTCATCTTCCGCAACACGCCGCAATGGTTCATCGCCATGGACAAGCCGATCGGCGAGGCCGGCGTGCCGGACGCGGCCGATCCGAAGCCGGTTGCCGGCGGCAATGCCGACACGCTGCGCAACCGCGCGCTGAAGGCGATCAAGCAGACCGAATGGGTGCCCGCCGCCGGCGAGAACCGCATCAACGGCATGATCGCCAACCGGCCTGACTGGGTGGTTTCGCGCCAGCGCGCCTGGGGCGTGCCGATCACCGTCTTCGTCGAGAAGGAGAGCAAGGACATCCTTGTCGACCCGGCCGTCAACGCCGCCATCGCCGAGGCCTTCGAGGCCGAGGGCGCCGACGCCTGGTTCACCGACACGGACGGCGCCCGCTTCCTCAAGCCCTTCGGCTACGATCCGGCGAAATACGAGCGCGTCACCGACGTGCTCGACGTCTGGTTCGATTCCGGCTCGACCCATGCCTTCACCCTGGAGAAGCGCGCCGACCTCAAGACCCATCGCATCGTCGATGGCGGCAAGGACCGGGTGATGTATCTTGAAGGCTCGGACCAGCATCGCGGCTGGTTCCATTCGAGCCTGCTGGAAAGCTGCGGCACGCGCGGCCGCGCGCCCTTCGACATTGTCCTCACCCATGGCTTCTGCCTGGACGAGAAGGGCGAGAAGATGTCGAAGTCGAAGGGCAACGTCACCGCGCCGCAGGACATCATCAAGGACTCCGGCGCCGACATCCTGCGCCTGTGGGTCGCGGCGGCCGATTATTCCGACGATCTGCGCATCGGCAAGGAGATCCTCAAGACCTTCGTCGAGACCTATCGCAAGCTGCGCAACACCATGCGCTGGATGCTCGGCACGCTCGCCCATTTCAGCGAGGAGATCCGCGTCGTCGAGCCGCAGACCATGCCGGAGCTGGAGCGGCTGATGCTGCACCGCCTCGCCGAGCTCGGCCCGCAGGTCGAGGAAGCCTACCGCACCTACGACTACAAGAAGGTCGTGTTCCTGCTCTCGCAGTTCATGAACACCGAGCTCTCGGCCTTCTATTTCGACGTGCGCAAGGACGCGCTCTACTGCGATCCCCGGTCGAGCCATGTCCGCCGCAGCGCGCTGACCGTGGTCGACCATCTTTTCCGCTGCCTGACGACCTGGCTCGCGCCGATCCTGGTCTTCACCGCCGAGGAAGCCTGGCTTGAGCGCTATCCCGACACCAAGGCGCAGGACGGCTCGGTGCATCTGGAGCTCTTCGCCGAGGCGCCGGCGGGCTGGCTCGATCCCGAACTCGCCGAGCGCTGGTCCAAGATCCGCCGCGTCCGCCGCGTCGTCACCGGCGCGCTGGAGCTGGAGCGCGCCGCCAAGCGCATCGGCTCCTCGCTGGAGGCTGCGCCGCAGGTCTTCGTTGCGGATGCCGATCTCTATGCGGCGCTCTCCGGCGTCGACCTCGCCGAAGTCAGCATCACCTCGGACATCCGCATCGAGAGCGGGGAGGGGCCGGCGGAGGCCTTCCGTCTCGCCGAGGTGCCGGGCGTCGCGGTCGTGCCGCATCGCGCCGAGGGCATCAAATGCGCCCGCTCCTGGAAGTATTTCGATCCCGCGACGGCCGATCCGGCCTATCCCGAGGTGACGCCGCGCGACGCCAAGGCGCTCAAGGAACTCGGGGTGCGCGCCTGATGACGTCCGCCCGCCGCCTCGGCCTGCTCACGGTCCTGATCATCTTCATTTCGGATCAGCTCCTGAAATGCTGGCTGCTCTACGGCGTCGGGCTGGCGGAGAACGGCCCGTTCGACCTCGCCCCGTTCCTGACGATCGTGCTCGCCTGGAATCGCGGCATCTCCTACGGGCTCTTCCAGCAGGGCACGGATCTCGGACGCTGGCTCCTGGTGGCGATCTCCTTCGTCGCCGCGATCTGGCTCTGGCGCTGGATGTGGCGGACTGAAAGCCGCTTCACCGTCTTCAGCCTGGCGCTGATCATCGGCGGCGCACTCGGCAATGGGCTCGACCGGGCCTGGTACGGGGCGGTCGTCGATTTCGTCCATCTCCACTGGGGCAATTTCAGCTGGTATATCTTCAACATCGCCGATGTCGCGATCGTTGTCGGCGTGCTGGGTCTCCTGTATGAGTCCTTCCGGCCGGCTGGGGAAAAGACGGCTTGACGACGATTTCGCCATCCTTTCGCCGTTCGTCTGTGGTTGAGGCGAGGGTGAGATTGTCCAAAGGGAGATATGACATGGCGCAACGCATCCGCGTGACGCATCTGCTGCTCGCCGGCGGGCTTGTGCTTGCGGCCCAGCCTGCCCTCGCTCAGGAAGGCATGCTGTTCAAGAACCTGCTGGAAGGTGTCGTCGGCGGCAAGGGGCCGGGCGACGACATCGACTATCGCGAGCGCGCCCCGCTCGTGGTGCCGCCGAACTCCGCCTTGCCGCGTCCGCAGGACGCCGGGAGCGCCCGCAACGCCGCCTGGCCGACCGATCCCGATGTCGAGCGCCGCAGGAACGCGAAGAACGTCACCCCCTATGTGCTGACCGAGAAGGCGCGCAACAACCCGATGCTGTCGCAGGAAGAACTGCGCAAGGGCCGCACCTCGGCGCGCGGTCCGCAGCAGCCGGAGATCCGTGAGGGCGACAACAGCAACTACGACAACCAGATCAAGCCGATCCGGGTCGGCAAGGAGGTTGCCGCGCGGCGCGACCAGGCAGCCGAGGACAACCTCACCTATGGCAGCGAGCCGCAGCGCACCACGCTCATCGAGCCGCCGATGGGGTATCGCCGGCCTGCCGACACCGCCGTGCTCGGCCCCGGCCGCGGTGGCCCGGTCGAGGACAAGCAGGCCGTCGGCCAGCGCGAGTTCGTGACGGGCCAGGGCCCGGTGATGCAAATCCAGCCCGAATAGGCCGAGTTGCGGGATCGGCAGGGGACCCCTTGCCGAAACCGCATCGCCTGACCAAGTTCCTTTCAGGGCGGGCGCATCGTGCCCGCCCTTTTCTGTCCGAGTGGGGAGACGGCATCCGGTGAACATTCATGCGCGCCAGCCCGGGCTGGCCGAGCCCGTCGAATCCTTCCGGCTCGGCAACGGCCTCGACGTCGTGGTCGTGACGGATCGGCGCGCGCCGGTGGTCACCCATATGGTCTGGTACCGCAATGGCTCGGCCGATGATCCGGCGGGCAAGTCCGGCATCGCGCATTTCCTCGAGCATCTGATGTTCAAGGGCACGCAGCGCTGGCCGGCGGGCGAGTTCTCCAAGATCGTCGCTGGCTTTGGCGGCCAGGAGAACGCCTTCACCTCCTACGACTACACCGCCTATTTCCAGCGCGTGCCGAAGGAGCATCTGCGCGCGATGATGGATTACGAGGCCGACCGCATGACCGGTCTCTCCTTCGACGAGAGCGTGGTGGCGCCCGAGCGCGACGTGGTGCTGGAAGAGCGGCGCATGCGTGTCGATTCCGACCCCGCCGCCCAGCTCGGCGAGGAATTCTCGGCCTCGCTCTTCTTCCATCATCCCTATGGCACGCCGATCATCGGCTGGGAGCACGAGATCGAGCGGCTGAACCGCGACGACGCCTTCGCCTATTACCAGCGCTTCTATACGCCCGAGAACGCGATCCTCGTCGTCGCCGGCGATACCGACGCCGCCGAGGTGCGCCGCCTCGCGGAGGAGACCTATGGCAGGATCGCCGCGCGGGGCGCTGCCCCCGTGCGTGAGCGCCCGATCGAGCCCGATCCGCGCGCCTCGCGCCGCGTCCAGCTCAACGATCCGCGCGTGCAGCAGCCCTCCCTGCGCCGCGGCTGGCTGACGCCCACCTATACCAGCGGCAATGCCGAGGAGGTCTTCGCGCTCGAGCTCGTCGCCGAGATCCTGGGCGGGGGCACCACCTCGCGGCTTTATCGCAGGCTCTGCGTCGAGGAGGAGCTGGCGGCCGGCGCCAGCGCCTATTTCATGGGCTCGATGGTCGACCGCGCCGCCTTCCAGCTCTCGGTGAGCCCGCGCCCGGGCGTCGCGATGGCGGTGCTGGAGGCCGGGCTCGACACCGCGCTCGCGGCCTTCCTCGCCGACGGTCCGAGCGAGCTGGAGCTTGCCCGCGCCCGCACGCGCCTCGTCGCCGAGACGGTCTTCGCCCGCGACAACCAGGCTTCGCTCGCCCGGATCTTCGGCTCGGCGCTGGCGGTCGGCGAGACCGTCGCCGATGTGCTCGCCTGGCCGCAGCGCATCGAGGCGGTGCCGCGCGAGGCGGTCGTCGAGGCGGCGCGCCGCTATCTCAGGCCCGACCGCAGCGTCACCGGCCTGCTGCTGCCGGCCTGACGTCGCTCCTCCGATGCCGAGAAGGGTGGGGCTTCGAGCCCTGCCGACAGGAAACGCCATGAACGCGCCCATTCCGACTCCGAAGCTCAACACCGCCGGCCCCGCCATCGACGTCAAGACCGTGCGCTCGCCCGGTGGCGTCGAAGCCTGGCTGGTCGAGGAACACAGCCTCCCGCTGATCGCCATCGATTTCGCCTTCGACGGCAGCTCGTCGCGCGACCCGGCCGATGCCGCCGGCGGCGCCTATCTGGTCTCCGGCCTGCTCGACGAGGGCGCCGGCGATCTCGATGCCGAGGCCTTCCAGGGCCGCATGGCCGATCATGCGATCAATCTCGGCTTCGACGCCCGCCGCGACGATTTCCACGGCTATCTCCAGACGCTCTCCAGCCATCGCGAGACCGCCTTCGAGCTGCTCGGCCTCGCGCTCAACAAGCCGCGCTTCGATCCCGATGCGGTTGCCCGCGTCAAGGCGCAGGTCATCGCCGGCCTGCAGCGCCAGGCGCAGAATCCGGAATCGCTCTGCCGCAACGCGCTCTATGCGGCGGCCTTCCCCGGCCATGCCTATGGCCGCCCGGAGAAGGGCGACATCGACAGCGTCTCACGGCTGGAGGCCCCGGCGCTGCATGCCCTGACCCCGACGCTTCTCGACCGGAGCGGACTCAGGATCGTCGTCGTCGGCGATATCGGCGCCGATGAGCTTGCCGGGCGGCTCGACGCGCTGTTCGGTGCGTTGCCGAAGGGCGAGCCGCGCCCGGAGATCGCGCAGCCGCTGCCGATCCAGGGCCTCGGCCAGACCCATGTCATCGACCTCGACGTGCCGCAGACCGTGCTGCGCTTCGTCGGACCCGGCCTGATGTGGCACGATCCCGACTTTGTCTCCGCGAGCGTGCTCAACCACATCCTCGGCGGCTCGGCCTTCACCTCGCGCCTGTTCATGGAGGTGCGCGAAAAGCGTGGCCTCGCCTATGGCGTCTCCTCGAGCCTTCTGCCGCTGCGCGAGAGCGCCATGCTGGTCGGCGGGACCGCGACCCGCAACGACCGCGCGGCCGAGTCGATGACCGTGATCCGCGAGGAGATGCTGAAGCTCGCGACCGAAGGACCGACGGAGCACGAGGTCGAGGAGGCCAAGCGCTACATCATCGGCTCCTATCCGCTGCGCTTCGACACCTCGCCCAAGATCGCCGGCGAGTTGCTGAATCTGGCCCTGCGCGGCGACACGCCGGAATTCCTCGCGACCCGCAACGAGCGCTTCGCCGCCGTCACCCTCGCCGATGTGAAGCGGGTGGCGCAGCGCCTGTTCGGCCATCCGGATCTGCTGGTCCAGGCGGTCGGGCGGCCGGTCGGGCTCGCCTGAGCGGTCCGTTCGGCGCTAGACTGCGGCAGAGCTGGAATCGCCTGCAAATCATGACCGTTCGCCGCCTCGACCCTGTTCTCGTCGACCGCATCGCCGCCGGCGAGGTGATCGAGCGCCCGGCTGCGGCCGTGAAGGAGCTGGTCGAAAACGCCATCGACGCCGGCGCGCGCTCGGTCGCCGTCACCATCGCCGGCGGCGGGCGCGAATTGATCCGCGTCGTCGATGACGGCGCCGGCATGACGCCCGACGACCTCGCGCTCGCCGTCGAGCGCCACGCCACCTCGAAACTGCCGGATGGCGACCTCTTCGCGATTCGCTCGCTTGGCTTCCGGGGCGAGGCCTTGCCCTCGATCGGCTCGGTCGCGCGGCTCTCCATCGCGACCCGCCGCCACGATGCCCCGCAAGGCGCGGGCCTCGTCGTCGAGGCCGGCGAGAAGGGCGTGGTCCGTCCCGTCGCGGCCGCGCCCGGCACGCGCATCGAGGTCAGCGACCTCTTCATCTTCACCCCCGCACGGCTCAAATTCCTGAAGAGCGACCGGGCCGAGGCGCAGGCCGTCTCCGAGATGCTGCGGCGCCTCGCCATCGCCCATCCCGAGATCCGCTTCTCGCTCGAAGGCGAGCATGCCGGGAATTTCGACTGGCCGGCGGAAGCCATCGGCGAGGAGGGTTTGCTGCGCCGCCTCGGCCGCGCGCTCGGCCGCGACTTTCCGGAAAACGCCTTGCGCATCGAAGCCGAGCGCGAAGGCTTCGGCATCAGCGGCTTCGCCGGCTTGCCGACCTTCCACCGCGGCACCTCGGCCGGCGTGCACCTCTCCGTCAACGGCCGGCCGGTGCGCGACAAGCTCCTGCTCTCGGCGGTGCGCGGCGCCTATGCCGACGTCGTCCCCTCCGACCGCCACCCGGTGCTCTTCCTCGATATCGGCTGCGATCCGCGCTCGGTCGACGTCAACGTCCACCCGGCCAAGACCGAGGTGCGCTTCCGCGATCCCGCCCTGGTGCGCGGCCTCGTCGTCTCGGGGCTGAAGGCCGCGCTCGCCGCCGCCGGCCACCGCGCCACCACGACCGGCGGCGCCCGCACGCTCGACGCTTTCCGCGCGGTGCTCTCGATGGGTGGCAGCGGCAACGCCATCCCGCGCCCGGCCTTCCCGGAGACATCCGGCTGGAGCGCGCCGCAGCCGACATCGTTTTCAGCCCCGCAAGCCGGCTTCGCCGATTTCGCCGCGGCCTCGGCCGATGCCCGCGCGCATCTGGCCGAACCCTCGGCGGATGCGCTCGACCGGCCGCTCGGAGCGGCGCGGGCCCAGCTTCACGAAACCTATATCGTCGCCCAGACCCGCGAGGGCGTCGTCATCGTCGACCAGCACGCGGCCCATGAGCGGCTGGTCTATGAGCGGCTCAAGGCCGAGCGCGCCCGCTCCGGCATCGCCCGCCAGCCCCTGCTGCTGCCGGAGGTGGTCGAGCTCGACCCGGTCGATGCCGACCGCCTCAACACGGCGGCTGGCGAGCTCGAAGGCCTCGGCCTCGTCATCGAGCCCTTTGGCCCCGGCGCGGTGCTGGTCCGCGAGGCTCCCAGCCAGCTCGCCGGCGGCAATCTCCAGCGCCTCGTCCGCGATGTCGCCGACGCGCTGGCCGAGCACGGCACGGCCGGTTCGCTCGAAAGACGGCTCGACCATGTGCTGGCGACGATGGCCTGCCACAACTCCGTCCGCGCCGGCCGGCGCATGCGCCCCGAGGAAATGGACGCGCTGCTGCGCGAGATGGAAATCACGCCCAATTCCGGCCAGTGCAATCACGGCCGGCCGACCTATGTCGAGCTCAAGCTGGCGGATATCGAGCGGCTGTTCGGACGGCGGTAGCGCCGTTGTAAATATGATGATATCAACCTTTCGCGCTTCTCATGGAACGCTGCGGGCGATTGCGCATTCCATGAGCATGCTGAGGGAGGCCGAACGCCACCCCGGCCGTGGACGGCCGGAACCGAATCGAACGCGAAGGGACGAACCATGGCCATCGCCAAGAACACGATCTGCGTCTGGTACGAGAAGGATGCCGAAGCCGCGGCGCGCTTCTACGCCGAGACCTTTCCCGACAGCGCCGTGCAGGCCGTGCATCGTGCGCCGACGGATTTCCCCTCCGGCAAGGCGGGCGACGTGCTGGTCGTCCATTTCACCGTCGCGGGCATCCCCTGCATCGGGCTCAATGGCGGGCCGGCCTTCAAGCAGAGCGAGGCCTTCTCCTTCCAGATCGCGACGGACGACCAGGCCGAGACCGACCGCTACTGGAACGCCATCGTCGGCAATGGCGGCCAGGAGAGCGCCTGCGGCTGGTGCAAGGACAAATGGGGCGTCAACTGGCAGATCACGCCGCGCGTGCTGACCGAGGCCATGGCGGCCGGCGGCGAGGAAGCCAAGCGCGCCTTCACCGCGATGATGGACATGCGCAAGATCGACGTGGCGGCGATCGAGGCGGCAAGGCGGGGGTGAGGGTCAGGTCGGGCGGTAGAAGCCGCGGTCGAGATTCCAAAGTGTCATGCCGGCGTCGCCGGCCTGCGGAAACCATTGCTCGTCGACGATGGCTTCAAGCTCACGTCGCGCGGCTAGGTAATCCACGGCGAGATTGGCACGTGCGGCAGCCAAGCGAACCTGCATGTTGGGGTGGCCGAACAGCTTCATGAGGATGCGCCTTTGGTCACCCGGGCGAGACTTGAGCTCGTTTTCCATGGCAAAAGTACTTGTGATCAGGCGGTTGGCTCGCGCGTTCTCGTTGCCTTCGATGGCGTCATATTGCTCGATGCAGAGCTGCTCGAAGAGTTGAAGGATTTCTGCATTCGACAGCGACTTGAGATCGTGCTTTCGGCTCATTTCAGCACCTTGAACTGCCGTAGCGCTTGGTGACCCACCCGGACATGCTCGGACCAATCTCGACCAAGAAGGTAGTCACGCGGCGCTTGCATCCCGAATTCCAGATTGGGGCGACTGTACCATCCCGTGATCTCATGATGCTTGTATCGCGGAATACTGACAACGTTGTCGACGCCGTCGATGCCGGAGCGCGGAAAACCTTCGCGTCCGCCCGCGCCTTGCTCGACGATATGATGGTCGTCATAGCCTGGTCGCTTCTTACCGGCCTGTTCCTTGAGCTCTTCAAGCGATTTCGGCTGGTCCTGGTAGGAGCGGATCGAGGGCCACTCCGTATAGAGCCAGTGCCCTGCTTCGATCGCCGTGACGACGGCGCCGATCGGGCCGGCGCGTCTCAGCGCCTGGCGCGCGATTGCCTTGGCCAGCGCCTTGGCGGCCTTGATCTTCGGTGACCGATCTTTCGTTGGGTCCTTGGGCGGATCGAGCGACGGGCCGCCATTGTCGCCGATGCCGGGCTGCCGGCTCTGTGCGTAGCCCTCGACATACCTCCATCGTCCGCTGTCGCGCCCATTGCCACCGGGAACGCGGGGCTGATCTTCGTTGAAGCCCGCCTTTCCGACGAGCGTTCCCAGCCGTGCGAGCGCACGTATCATGCGCTCACCGGCGAGATTGCTGGCGATCCTGCTTTGGCGCAGCCGAGCGGCTCGCGCCCGGTCTTGTATCGATGAGAGAAGGGGCATCCGTGCGTGTGATCTCCGCGACGGATACGGAGCTTAAGCACGTCAGCGGGGCCGGGGATAAAGTCGCCGCCAATCCCCGCTCAGCGCTTCGCGCGGGTTACAAGGCCCGGAGCATCACCACCTGCGTCTCGCCATAGGCTCGCCGCTCCAGCTCTTCGAAACCCTCCGGCAAGACAAGCTCGGCATCCGCGGCCTCTTCCAGCACGACGAGCGCGTCCTTTTCCAGCCAGCCGCCATCGCGGGCCGAGGCCAGCGCCTTCTCGCCCAGCCCCTTGCGATAGGGCGGGTCGCAGAAGACGAGGCCGAAGGGCACCATGCCGGTGATCGGCCCGAGCTTCGTCGCATCGCGGCGGAAGATCCGGCTGAAGCCGGCCAGCCCCAGCGCCATCTGGTTTTCGCGGATCAGGCCGCGCGCTTCGGTGCCGTCATCGACCAGCAGCGCGAAGCCCGCCCCGCGCGAGAGCGCCTCGAAGCCAAGCGCGCCCGTGCCGGCGAAGAGGTCGAGCACGCGCGCACCCTCGACCGCCTCGTCATAGGCATGGACGAGCACGTTGAAGAGGGATTCGCGTAGGCGGTCCGAGGTCGGCCTGATGCTGCCGATCCCCGGTTTCGGGCCGGCCAATGGCCGGCCGCCGAGACGTCCGCCGACGATCCGCATCGCTTAGTCGCGCTTGCCTCGCGGGCCGCCGGGACGCGGGCCCTTGCCGCCGCCAGGACGTCCGCCGCCGCCCGGCTTGCTGCCGAACGGGCGTGCGCCGAACGGCTTGCCGCCGCCGCGCTCGCCGCTGCTGCGCCCGGCCGGGCGTTCGGAGGAGCGGGCGCCGAAGCTCTTCTCGCCGCCACCGGGCCTGTCGCCGAAGCTGCGGCCGCGCGGCTTGTCGCCGGCCGGCCGTTCGCTGAAGCGGCGGGCAGGGCGCTCAGTGCCGTCACGCGGCGCGCGCTCGGGGCGTTCGCCGCGCGGCGCGCGGTCCTGCCAGGGGCGCTCATCGGAGCGGTCGCGTCCGCCGGCATCCTCGCGCGGGCGCCGCGCCGGCCTGTCGCCGCCGCTGCGCTCGAAGGAGCGCGGCGCGCGATCCTCGCTGCCGCGCTCGTTGCGGGGCTTGCGGTCCGGCCTGCGCCGGCTCTCCGGTTGAGCGGTTTCCTCGCGCGGTGCGGCGCTGATGCGCTCGACCAGCACGCGCCGGCCCTTGGGGTCGGCGATCGCCTTGTCGCGCTTGCGAGCGACCGTGCCGGTCGCCTCGCGGGTCTCGCGTTCCAGCTTCGGATCGGCGCCGCGCCGGGGCGGCGCCTTGCGCTCGCGCTGCGGCGCGGCCTCGGCGTCGCGCCAGACGGTTCGGGTCCAGGGCTTGTCGCCGCGCGGGAGCTGGCGTGGGCTCTCGTCGTCGCGGCGGGCTTCGTCGCGGCGTCGACGGGGACGATCGTCCCCGGCCGGGGCGCGGGGCGGGGCGGTCGGCAGCATGTCGCGGCGCGGCGCCTCGAAATCGGCGCCGGCCTTGGCCGCGAGCTCGATCCCGAGCTGGTCCTGCAGCACGCGCGAGCGGATTTCCTCGACCTCGCCTTCCGCGATCTCGCCGAGCTGGAAGGGCCCGAAGGAGATGCGGATCAGCCGGTTCACCGCGAGCCCGAGATGCTCGAGCACGGTCTTGACCTCGCGGTTCTTGCCCTCGCGCAGATCGACGGTCAGCCAGGTGTTGAAGCCCTGCTGGCGCTCGAAGCGGGCGATCACCGGCCCATAATGGATGCCGTCGATCTCGACGCCGTCCCGAACCGTGTCGAGCTTGTCCTGCGTGACTTCGCCGAAGGCGCGCACGCGATAGCGCCGGAGCCAGCCGGTCTCGGGCAGCTCCAGCACCCGTGCCAGCCCGCCATCATTGGTGAGCAGCAGGAGCCCTTCGGTGTTGATGTCGAGCCGGCCGATCGAGAGCACGCGCGGCAGGTCTTCCGGCAGCGCCTCGAACACGGTCGGGCGGCCTTCCGGGTCGAAGTTGGTGGTCACGAGGCCGCGCGGCTTGTGGTAGAGCCAGAGCCGGGTGCGCTCGCGCGCCGGCAGCGGCTCGCCATCGACCAGCACGACGTCGGTCGGCTTGACGTCGAGGGCGGGGCTTTCCAGCACCGTGCCGTTCACGCTGACGCGGCCCTCGGCGATCATCGCCTCGCTGTCGCGCCGCGAAGCGACGCCGGCGCGCGCCATCACCTTGGCGATCCGCTCCGGCTCCTGCGCCGCGATCAGCTTGCCTTCCGTGGGCGCCTCCTCGCGCGGGCGGCGTGGCCGGTCCTCGCGATGGGGCTCGCGCTCTGCCCGTTGCGGGCGCGGACGCTCGAAGCGCCTTTCGCCGTCGCCGGTCTCGTTGCGGCGCGGCGGGCGGCCGAACCCGCCCCGTGCCGGACGCTCCGCCCGGTCTCCCGCCTCGCCGCGCGCGCGGAAGGGGCGTTCGGCGTGACGTTCGCCGTCGCGCTCGCTGCGACGGGGGCGATCCTCGCCGGTGCGTTCGCGGAAGGGGCGGGCCCCACCCTCGGGCCTGAACCGCGCCGGCCTGTCGCCTGCGGGGCGCTCGGCGCGCGGAGCGCGACCCTCGGCCGGCTTGTCGAAGCGGCGGGCAGGGCGCTCAGCCCCCTCCGAATGGCCGCGGAACGAGCGGCGCTCGCCGGCTTCGCCAAAGTTCTTGCGCTCGGCGCCGTCGCGGGCCGGCGCGCGACCCTCGCCGCTGCGGCCAGCCGGGCTCCTGCTTCCCGGGCCCTTGCCACCGAAGCTCTTGCCGCCGAAACCTTTGCCACCGAAACCTTTGCCGTCGCCACGGCCGCCGGCTCCGCCGCCCTTGCGGGGGCCGCGGCCTCTGCTGTTGTCGTCGTCTTTCATGACTGCTCCTGAGCCCGGCCTTTGCACATCCGCTTTGCGGGAAGGGCCTGGCTCGCTTATTCGCTATGACCGGCGCTTGTAGCAGAGGCTTTTCCTCGCCGCGAGCGCCAAAGCTGGGGTTTTTCGATGTCTCTGTCGCAAGCACCTTCCGTGACCGATGCCATGGCGCTGGCCTTCGACGAGGCGCGCGCGGCCGCCGCGCGTGGCGAGGTGCCGGTCGGCGCGGTGGTGATGCGCGACGGCGCGGTGCTGGCCCGCGCCGGCAACCGCACGCTGGAGCTGAAGGACCCCACCGCCCATGCCGAGATGCTGGCGCTCAGGCTGGCTTGCGAAGCGATCGGCAGCGAGCGTCTGATCGGCTGCGATCTCTACGTCACGCTCGAACCTTGCCCGATGTGCGCGGCGGCGATCTCGTTTGCCCGCATCCGGCGGCTTTATTTCGGGGCGGCTGATCCCAAGGGCGGGGCCGTCGAGAACGGCGTCAGGCTCTATGAGAGCCCGACCTGCCACCATCAGCCCGAAATCTATGGCGGCCTGCGCGAGAGCGAGGCGGCGGCGCTGCTGCGGGAGTTCTTCCGCGAGCGGCGGTAGGGCTTGGGAACAGCCCAGCCCTCATCCTGAGGAGCCGCGTCAGCGGCGTCGCGAAGGATGCGGGCTATGGGATGGCTGAACGCCGCTCAGGTATCGGACGAGGTGATGCCGAACTTCTGGGCGAGCTGGGTGCGGTCCATGCAGGAGACGTCATAGGTCACCTGCCGCCCCTTGAACTCGGGGCGCTTGCCGAATTCCTTGGTCATGGTGCGCGTGATGTCGTCGATGCGCGCCTCGCAGGCCTGCGCGGTGGTGAAGTCCATCTCGCTGATGCGTGAGGTGGTGCAGTGCGGCTCTCCCGAGACGCAGGCCATGATGACCATGGTGAAGGCATCCATAGCGGGGCATGCTCCTGTCGCTTCGGGTTGAGGCTGCGCTGATAGGGTTAGCGAGCGGTTAACGGCAGGCGAAGCGGCAGGGACAGCCAAGCAAGATCCGCGCCGTCAGGCAAGACTGCGCCAGCAGAGATAGGCGCCCAGCGCCAGCAAACCTGTGAAGAAGCAGATCTTGAAGGTCGCGGGCGAGATGCGGTTGCGGATGAACTGGCCGGCGCCCATGCCGAGCAGGGCCGGCAGCAGGGCCAGTAGCGATTGCCAGGCGACGGTGCCGTTGAGCGCGCCGGCCCCGATCAGCCCGAAGGAGAGCGCCAGCGTCGAGACGATGAAGGAGATGCCGAGCGCCTGCACCAGCTCGTCCTTGTCGAAGCCGAGCGCCTGCAGATAGGGCACGGCCGGCAAAACGAAGACGCCGGTCGCGGCCGTGACGACGCCGGTGACGAAGCCGATGACCGGCCCGAGCCAGACCTCCCAGCCGGGCGGCACCCGCAGCTTCGCCGCCTTGAGGCCGACCAGTGCGTAGAGAATCAGCGCCGCGCCGAGCCAGAGCGTCGCGCTGCCGTCCTTCTGCTGCTGCAGCAGGCCGGCGCCGGCCCAGGTGCCGAGGCAGATGGTGGCGAGCATCGGCCAGAGCCTGCGCAGCGTCTTGACGAGCTTCGGCCCGGTCGCGATCTGCCAGCCATTGGTGACGAGATTGGGGACGACCAGCAGCGCGGCGGCCTGGGCCGGAGCCATGACGACGCCGAGAATGCCGACCGCGATGGTCGGCAGCCCCAGCCCGATTACGCCCTTGACGAAGCCGGCGAGCACGAAGGTCGCGGTGACGAAGAGGAGGAGAGCCGTGTTGTCCATGTCCCGCTTCTGGCATTCCGAGGCAGGTCTGTCTCGGATCGATACTACGGCCCTGACCGTAGCGTCCTGGCTTGCGGCAGCGCGCGAACGGCGCATCATGGTGCCATGAGCACGCCAAATGCCTACTCTGGTCCCTATCTCGCGGAGATCGCCCATCTGATGGGCGACCCGGCCCGCGCCAACATGCTGCACGCGCTGATGGATGGCCGGGCGCTGACGGCGAAGGAACTCGCCTGGCTCGCCGGCGTCGCGCCGCAGACGGCGAGCGGCCATCTCGCCAAGCTGATGCAGGGCGGTCTGCTCGCCGTCACCGCACAGGGGCGCCATCGCTATTACCGCCTTGCCGGGCCGGAGGTCGCGACGGCGCTGGAAGGGCTGATGGTGCTGGCGAATATGGAAGGAACGACGCGCCGCCTGCCGTCCCGCGTCGGCGCGGAACTGAGCTTCGCCCGCACCTGCTACGACCATTTCGCCGGCCGGCTCGGCATCGGCATCCACGATGCGCTGATGACGGGGGGCCATCTCGCTGCCAGCGAGGGAGGCTATGCGCTGACAGCCTCGGGCAAGGCGGTCTTCGCCCGGCTCGGCGTCGAGCCCGGCCAGAGCGGCAAGACCCGCCGCGCGGCGCTTCGCCCCTGCCTCGACTGGAGCGAGCGCCGGCCGCATCTCGCCGGCCATCTCGCCGCTGCGCTGGCCTGCCGCTGCTTCGAGATGGGCTGGACGCGCCGCCGCAAGGACAGCCGCGCCGTGACGCTGACGGAGGAGGGGCGCGCGATGCTCGAAGCCGCCTTGCCCGGTTTCCGCTGCGATGCGCCCGAGCCTTCCGTCAGCCCGCTGCGGCGAGAGCCCGTTCCAGCGCTCGCTTGACCTCGTCCTTGACCGGCTCGGCGGCGGCGAGGATCGCCTTCGCCTTGAAGAAGTCGAGCCCGCCGATCCCGTCGAGCCCGCTGCGGATCAGGATGTCCGGCGGCTGCCGCTCGACCATGCGCTGCACCAGCGTGCGGGTCAGGATCTGCGAGGCGCCGACGATCGTCTCCATCGCACCGGGAATGCGGCTGTCGCTCGTGGCAAGCGGCGCCGCGCTGACATCGATCGCCAGCACGATCCGGCCCGGCGCCATCAGGCGCTCATAGGGCAGGGGATTGATCGCCCCGCCATCGATCAGCACATGCCCCCCGAGCGCGACCGGTCGCACCAGCCCGGGAATGGCGAGCGAGGCGGCGACCGCCGGCGTCAGCGGCCCCTCCGACAGCGTCACCTCGACATGGCGGTGGTAGTCGGCCGCCGTCGCGCTGAAGGGGATGGCGAGTTCATCGAAACGGTCGGGAACCGCCTCCGGCCAGAACAGGTCGAGCAGGCGTTCGCCATCGATCAGGGCGGGGTTGCCGAGGCCGCGCACCAGATCGGCGAGCTTGCCGACGCGGGCATCGAGCAGCTTCGCCACGACCCGGGCCCGGTCGCGGAAGCTGCCGAGCACATGCTCGCGCAAGGCGGAGCCCGGGATGCCGGCCGCATAAGCGGCACCGATGATCGCGCCGA
This sequence comes from Allobosea sp. OAE752, assembly GCF_050433265.1. Lineage (NCBI taxonomy): Bacteria > Pseudomonadati > Pseudomonadota > Alphaproteobacteria > Hyphomicrobiales > Alloboseaceae > Allobosea > Allobosea sp. OAE752. Next base: position 773,476 of record NZ_JBNPXO010000001.1, on the reverse strand, counting down.
TCGAGCAGCCGGCGATCAGCGAAGGCTTCACGCCGAGCTCGTCGAGCGCTTCGAGGACCGGAATCTGGCTCAAGCCCCGCGCGCCGCCGGCGCCGAGTACCAGCGCGAATTCGCCGGCAGGCTTCGCGGCTTCGGTTCGATGGGCGGCGTGGCGCGGCGACATCAGCCGAATCTGGCCATTGCCGGTGTTTCAGGCAAGCGGCTGCGCGAGGAACGGCTTCAGCGCGGCGAGCGTCGCCTGCGGATTCTCCTCCGGCAGGAAATGACCGCTGTCGATGGCCTGCCCCTCGGCCTGCGGCGCGAAGGTCTCGTGCCAGATCTCGAGCGGGCTTGCGCCCTTGGCCGGGATGCCGGCCTCGCCCCACAGGATCAGCGTCGGGCAGAGGATGCGCTTGCCTGCGGCGAGATCGGCCTTGTCATGCGCGATATCGGTGGTGGCGCCGGCGCGATAATCCTCGCAGGACGCGTGGATGCGTGTCGGGTCGCTGAAGGATTCGGCGTAGGAGCGCAGCGCCAGCGGGTCGAAGAGGTCGAGCTTCTTCGCCCGGCTCCAGCTCGCGATGGTGTGGTCGAGCCAGCCGACCGGATCGGCCTTGAGCAGATTTTCAGGCGTCGGCTCGGGCTGGGCCAGGAAAGTCCAGTGATAGACCTGCATGGCACGCGCCGCGTCCATGCCCTCCCACATCGAGACGGTCGGCAGGATATCAAGCAGCGCGAGCCGCTCGACCCGGCCGGGATGGTCGAGCGCGAGGCGATAGGCGACGCGCGCCCCGCGATCATGCCCGATCACGCCGAAGCGCAGATAGCCGAGCGCCTGCATCACGGCGACGATATCCTCGCCCATGCCGCGCTTCGTGTAGGTCGCTGCCCCGCCATCGCCATGCGGTGCCGCCGACCAGCCATAGCCGCGCAGGTCAGGACAGACGACGGTATGCGTCTTCGCCAGCTCCGGCGCGATCTTGTGCCATTCGGCATGGGTCTGCGGAAAACCGTGGATCAGCACGAGCGGCGGCCCTTCACCGCCGACGCGGGCGAAGATCTTGCCGACCGGACCGTCGACCCAATGGGCCTTGAAACCGGGAAACAGGCTGTCGATGTTGCTCATGGCTGCGCCCTTGCCGTGGCGGCGGAGACGATGTCCGTCCGGCCGAAATCCTCTCCCTTGTAAAGCAGGGGAGCGTTCAAGGATTTGGCAAGAGCGTAGGAGAAGCAATCGCCGAGATTGAGGCGCGCGGGGTGCCCGGTTTTGTCAGCCTTGCTCGCGCTTCACCGCCTGCCAGCCGATGTCTCGGCGGCAGAAGCCCTCCGGCCAGTCGATCAGGTCGACGGCCTGATAGGCTTTCGCCTGCGCCTCGCGCACGCTCTTGCCGAGGCCGACCACATTGAGCACGCGCCCGCCATGCGCGACGAGATCACCATCCCGGAGCGTGGTTCCGGCATGGAAGACGAGGACGTCGTCCAGCGCATCCGCCTTCTCGACGCCGCGGATGACGCTGCCGGTCTCGGGCTTGCCGGGATAGCCCTTCGCCGCGAGCACGACGGTCAGCGCCGCCTCTTCCGCCCAGCGCAGGTCGAAGGAGCCGAGCACGCCGTCGCAGGCCGCGAGCAGGGCCGGCACGATGTCGCTCTTGAGGCGCGGCATCAGCACCTCGCATTCGGGGTCGCCGAAGCGGACATTGTATTCGATCAGCTTCGGCCCCTCGGCGGTGATCATCAGCCCGGCGAAGAGCACGCCCTGGAACGGCATGCCGCGCTTGGCCATGCCGACGAGCGTCGGCCGGATGATCTCGGCCATGACGCGCTCTTCCATGGCGGGCGTCATCACGGGAGCGGGCGAATAGGCGCCCATGCCGCCGGTGTTCGGCCCGGTGTCGCCGTCGCCGACGCGCTTGTGGTCCTGCGCCGAGGCCAGCGCCAGCGCATTGGTGCCGTCGCAGATGGCGAAGAAGCTCGCCTCCTCGCCGATCATCCATTCCTCAATGACGACCTCGGCGCCGGCGCTGCCGAGACCGCCCGAGAACATCATGTCGATCGCTTCATTGGCCTGGTCGAGCGTCTCGGCCATCACCACGCCCTTGCCGGCGGCGAGGCCGTCGGCCTTGACCACGATCGGCGCACCCTGGCGGGCGGCATAGGCCTTGGCGGTGTCGGCGCTGGTGAAGCGGCCGAAAGCGGCGGTCGGGATATTGAACAGGGCGCAGAGCTCCTTGGTGAAGCCCTTCGAGCCCTCGAGCTGGGCGGCGGCCTTCGAGGGGCCGAACACCTTGATGCCGGCGGCCCTGAGATCGTCGGCGATGCCGGCAACCAGCGGCCCTTCCGGGCCGACGACGACGAGGCCGATAGCCTGAAGATGGCAGAAAGCGACGACCGCGGCATGGTCGGCGATATCGACCGCGACGTTCTCGCCGCATTGCGCGGTGCCGGGATTGCCCGGCGCGATGAAGAGCTGCTCGCAGAGCGGCGAGGCCGATATCGCCCAGGCGAGCGCGTGTTCGCGGCCCCCCGAACCGATCAGAAGAATCTTCATGCTGGCTCCCATCCGCGTTGGCGGGTTTGTGAGCCCTCATCCTGAGGAGCGTTCCGGAGGAACGCGTCTCGAAAGATGCTCCAGCGCCCCCTGGACCATCCTTCGAGACGCCGCTGACGTGGCTCCTCAGGATGAGGGCTGAGGTCGGCCGAAAGGATCCTTGCGCAATACCTGCCCGGCGCGGCGACGGCAACGCTTCTGCTCGTCGGGTCCGCCCGCTATGGTCCGGCCATGAACAGCGAATCGACCGTTCCCACCGGCAATGCGCCCGAATGGACCGTCTCGGACCTCTCCGGCGCGCTGAAGCGCACCATCGAGGATTCCTTCGGCTTCGTGCGCGTGCGCGGCGAGATTTCCGGCTATCGCGGCCCGGTCGCCTCGGGCCATGTCTATTTCTCGCTGAAGGACACGAACGCCAAGATCGACGCGGTGATCTGGAAAGGCGTCTTCGGCCGGCTGAAGACGCGTCCGCAGGATGGGCTGGAGGTCATCGCCACCGGCAAGATCACCACCTTCGCCGGCAAGTCGAGCTACCAGATCGTCATCGATTCGCTGGAGCCGGCCGGCATCGGCGCGCTGATGGCGCTGCTGGAGGAACGGCGCAAGCGGCTCGCTGCCGAGGGCCTCTTCGCCGAGGAACGCAAGCAGCTCATCCCCTATCTGCCGCGCGTCATCGGCGTCGTCACCTCGCCGACCGGCGCGGTCATCCGCGACATCCTGCACCGGCTGGAGGACCGCTTTCCCCGCCACGTCCTGGTCTGGCCGGTGCGCGTGCAGGGCGAGACCAGCGCCGCCGAGGTCGCCAACGCCATTACCGGCTTCAACGCTCTCCCCGAAGGCGGACGCATCCCGCGCCCCGACGTCATCATCGTCGCGCGCGGCGGCGGCTCGCTCGAAGACCTGATGGGCTTCAACGAGGAGGCCGTGGTCCGCGCCGCCGCCGCCTCGACCATCCCACTGGTCTCGGCCGTCGGTCACGAGACCGATACGACGCTGATCGATTTCGCCGCCGATCTGCGTGCGCCCACCCCGACCGGCGCGGCCGAGAAGGTCGTGCCGGTCCGCGCCGAATTGATGGCGCTGGTCGCCGACCTCGCCCGCCGGCATGGCGGCGCCATGCGCCGGCTCTCGGATCGGCGCCGCAGCGATTTGCGCGCCCTGGCGCGCGCGCTTCCGGGGCCGGAGGCGGTGCTCTCCGCTCCGCGCCAGCGGCTCGACCTCGCCGCCACGCGGCTCGCTCCCGCGCTCGCCCGCAACGCCCGCGCCCATGAACAGGCCCTGCAAGGTCTGGCGCGCCGGCTCGAGGCCCGCTCGCCGCGCATCGCGCTCGCCCGGCTGCGCGCCCAGCTCGACGGTTTCGCGCGCGTGCTGGCCGCCGCGCGCGGCAACGCGATCACGAGCGAGCGTACCCGCATCGCCCATGCCCGCGACCGGCTGGCGACGCTCGAAGCGCGAGCGCGCAACGCCTTCGGCCAGAGCCTGATCCAGCGTCGCGAACGCGGCAACCTGCTCGCCGACCGAGCCACGCGCGCTTTCGCGCAGGGGCTGCATCGCCGGCAGGACCGCCTCGACTCGCTCTGGACGCTGATCCGTTCGCTCGGCCCCGAAGCGGTGCTCGCCCGCGGCTATGCGCTGATCCGCGACGAGGCCGGCGCACTGATCCGCAGCGTCACCCAGGCGCAGGCGGGCCAGGCCTTGACCGTCGAGGTCAGCGACGGCCGCTTCGGCGCCGTGGTGTCCGGGAGCGGCGGAACCGCACCGAGGCCGCAGCCCCGTCCGGCGCGCAAGGAGGCGCCGCGATCGGAGCCGCCGAAATCCGCTCAGGGCGATTTGTTCTGACAGGCCGTTGGAAAGCCTAGAGCCCTCATGCTGAGGAGCCATTTCCGGCGAAATGGCTCCTCAGCATGAGGGTTGAGCGGTTCGCTGAAGGGAATCAAGGTGCCTTCAGGAAGGCGTCGACGCGCTTGAGTGCATCCTCCCGCGCGGCCGGGTTGGTGCCGACCATCACCTTGCCGGTGCCATTGGCGGAAAAGGCGACGTTCTCGCGCTCCTTCACCTCGAGGCGGGGATGATCGAAATCATGGACCGCGCCGGGATAGGTCACGAATTCGACCTTCTCGCCGCGCGCCTGCGCCGCCTTGGCGAGGTAGCCGCAAGGGGCGGCCGGCGTCCAGTCATCGGCCTCGCCCATCAGGATCAGCAGCGGCATCCGCACGGCAAAGCTCGGCGATTCCGACTGGATGCGGCAACCCGGATAGAAAGCGACCGCCCGTGTGAAATCCGGCATCTGGTCTGCCGGCTGCCTGTCCTTGCGGATGGCGGTGAGTACCGTCGAGCCACCGCCGGACCAGCCGATCAGGGAGAGCTGGCCGGGCCGGATGTCGTTGCGCTGCAGCAGCCAGAGGCGGGCGGCCATGGTGTCGGCGACCCGCTCGCGCCCGGCCCGGACGGTGAGGTCCTTCACGCCGCATTGCGAGGCGAGCCCGCGCGAGCCATAGCTGTCCGGCATCAGCACGGCGAAGCCCGCATTGGAGAGCCGTTCGCCCCAATCCAGATGGCGTATCGAGAGCTTGCCTTGCTCGCGCCACAGACCGCCGCAACCATGCAATGCGACGACCGCCGGAAACGGCCCCGGCCCCGGCGGGCGGAAGAAAACGCCGTCGAGATGGCCGCCGTCCATCGCGATGGAGACACGCTCATAGCCGCCGGCATGGACCGCCGAGGTTGCAAGCAGAACGAGACACACCACACGCGCCAACAGGCGCAGGACACTGGACATCGCCGACCGGAAAATGACACCGCGCAGTGATTATCCCGGCTTTCCGTTTCGCAATCAATGATTTAATACGATTTTGATGAATATCAGCGAGCGCCTTCCCACTCCCGCTCCCGAAGCGGTCGTCGATTACGGTCACGGCGAATTCCGCGTGATCAAGCCGGGCGGCTTCGTGCGCTGCGCCGTCACCGGCGCGCCGATCCGCCTGGACGATCTGCGCTACTGGTCGGTCGAGTGGCAGGAAGCCTATGCCTCGCCCGAGGCGGCCCTGCTAAGGCTGCGTCGCGCCGGCCGCGGCTGAGGGCGTTTCCAATAGCTTTGCGATCCGCTCCGGCGCGTCGAAGACCAGCCTGACGGGCAGCACGACGAGCCGCTGCCTTTCGCTCTGCGGCCAGAGCGCCGCCAACTTGGTCATGTCCTTTTCGGTGGTGGCGACAAGCAGGTCGCCTGACCGCGCTTGCGCGATAACGCCCGTGACATCCGCTGCCGAATAGGCATGGTGGTCGCCGAAAGCCCGTTCGACCGCAATGATGGCGCCGATGGATTCCAGCGTGGCCCGGAATTTCTCCGGCCGGCCGATGCCCGTGAGCGCCAGGACCTTCCGTCCGCGCAGCGTCCCGGCGATCTGCCCGTCGGGTTCGAGCCGCGCCGCGATGACCGCCTTGCCCTGCCTTGCGGCCGCCTCGGCGACGCGCGCGCCTGCCGCTCCCGGTCCGATCACGATCACCGCATCGGTACAATCGAGCTGGCCCGCCAGCGGTGCCCGCAGCGGCCCCGCCGGCAGGCTGAGGCCGTTGCCGACGCCGCTCGCGCCGTCGACGACCGCCAGTCGCAGCTGCTTGGCGAGCGCCGGATTCTGCAAGCCGTCATCCATGACGATCACGCTCGCGCCACGGGCACGGGCCAGCGCCGCGCCGGCGATGCGGTCGCGGGCGATGACCGTGCGGGCATGGCCTGCCATCAGCACGGCCTCGTCGCCGACCTCGGTGGGGCCATGCCGCGCGGGATCGACCTCGACCGGGCCGGGCAAGCTCCCGCCATAGCCGCGCATCAGTACGAAGGGCGTCTCGCCGCGCGCGCGCAGCAGCCCGGCCAGCGCGATCGCGGTCGGCGTCTTGCCGGCGCCGCCAGCGATGAAATTGCCGACGCAGATCACCGGCACGCCCGCTTCCGCGCCGGGTTTGCGCATGCGCCGCAGCGTGATCGCGCCATAGACCAGCCCGAGCGGGGAGAAGAGCCGGGCCAGCAGCCCCGGCCGGTCGCGCCACCAGAAGCGCGGCGCACTGAGGCGGGATGCGAAAAAGTGGAAACCGGTTTTTCGCTTGGATCCCGCCTGTGATCCAGACATCAGGGCGCGCTCTCGCGCTGGCCGAGCGCGGCGCGCATCAGGAGCGGCTCGATGGCCTGCAGCGTGCGGTTGATCGCCCCGCCGAGCTCGCTCGCCGTATGCGCCGCCGCGCGCGCCGCCTGCCGGGCGCTGGCCGGGTCGCTCAGCCAGCGATGCACCGCCCCGGCGAGCGCCTGCGCATCGGCGACCTCGCGCGAACCGCCGTCGCTGTCGAAGGCGGCGAAGATCTCGGCATTGTTGTGCACGTAAGGGCCGTGCAGCAGCGCGCAGCCGAGCTTGGCCGGCTCGATCGGGTTGTGCCCGCCGATGCCTTCCACCAGCGAGCCGCCGAGGAAGGCGACCTGCGAGAGCCTGTAGAGCAGGCCGAGCTCGTTCAGCGTATCGGCGACGTAGAATTCGACATCGCGTTCCGGGCTTTCGCCGGCGGCGCGGCGCGCGACGCCGACATCGTTGGCCTGCGCCAGCGCCTCGATCTCGGCACCGCGCTGCGGATGGCGCGGGGCGACGATGGTGAGCAGCTTCGGCAGGTGGGATCTCAGCGCGAGATGGGCGGAGAGCACGAGCTCGTCCTCGCCCGGATGCGTGCTGGCGGCGATCCAGACCGGGCGCCCCGTCGTCATGCCGTCGAGGATGGCGAGCGTGTCGGGGTCGGCCGGCGGGGCGGGCACGTCGAATTTGAGGTTGCCGGCGACGCTGACGCGTGGCGCGCCGAGCTGCGCCAGCCGCTCCGCATCGGCCTGCGACTGCGCCAGGCACGCCTCGAAGCAGGAGAGCAGGAAGCGCGCCGCCCGTGGCCGCTTGTACCAGCGCGCGAAGGAACGTTCCGACATCCGCCCGTTGACCATCACGACCGGGACGCTGCGGCGCTGCGCCTCGATCAGCAGGTTCGGCCAGATCTCGGATTCGCAGATCAGGCAGAGTTCCGGCTGCCAGTGATCGAGGAAGCGACGCATGTAGCGTGGCACGTCGAGCGGGAGATATTGGTGGATGGCGCCGGCCGGCAGGCGCGCCGCGAGAAGCCGCGCCGAGGTCACCGTGCCGGAGGTCACGAGCACGGCGAGCCCGCGCTTCTGGAGCCTGGCGATCAGCGGCAGCAGCGTCACGGTCTCGCCGACGCTGGCCCCGTGCAGCCAGACCAGCGGGCGGTTCGGACGCTTGACGGTGGCGTAGCCACGCCGCTCGGAGAGCCTTTCCGCATCCTCCTTGCCCTGGCGGCGGCGCCATTGCAGCAGTCCGGCCGCGGCCGGTTCGAGCAGGGCGGTCGCCAGCCGGTAGCTTCGGATCAGGGCGCCCTTGCCGCTCATGCCGGCGTCTCGGCCAGAGTTCGCCGGGCTTCCTGCTCGTCGCGCAGGCCGGCGCCGGGATCCCGGCTGCCGACGAGCGCGTAGGCGCGGGCATGGACGGCGTCGAGGCTGGCCTGCACGGCGAGCCGCGTCGCCTCCTGCGTTGCCTCGTCGGCATCGCGCGCGATCGTGATCGGTTCGCCCACCACGATGGCGCAGCGCCCGAAGGGCAGGCCGATCGAGGCACGGTCCCAGCTGTTGAAATCGACGCGGCGGCTGGTCACCACCGCGACGGCGCGGATCGGCCGGCCGGAGGCGCGCGCCAGCGCCACGATGCCAGGCCCGGCGACGCGGGCCTGCTTCGGGATATCGGCCGTCAGCACCATCGAGACGCCGGCTGCGAGCCGCTTCACCATGGCGAGGAAGGCGCCGGCGCCTCCCTTCTCGCGCACCTTCCGGCGGCCGCGCGCGCCCGAGCCGCGGATCGAGCCGATGCCGAGTTCGCGCAGCGCCACGGCGTTGAAGCCGCCATCGCCATGGCGCGAGACCAGCGAGGCCGCCGGCATCCAATCCGGCCGCGCGAAGGGGATCATGATGTGCTGGCCGTGCCACATCGCATAGATGACCGGCAGCTCCGGCCGGACATGGTCATAGATGTCGGCAGGCTCGAATACGATCCGGTTCGTGCGCCGCACCAGGCGCAGATAGCCGGCCAGAAGCCGGCCGAGCGCTTCCTGCGCCACGCGTGTCTTGAGGATCGAAAAACCCATCTGCCTCTTGTCTCATGCATCGGGCCGAAAAAACGCTTTCGGCTTTCGGCCCGATGCGGAATCGGGAATCGGTATCTCGGTCTCAGGCCTTGGTCGCGTCGGGATCGAGCAGGCGGTGCAGATGCACGACGAAATAACGTGTCTGCGCCTGGTCGACCGTTTGCTGCGCCTTGGCCTTCCAGGCCATATGGGCACTGGCGTAGTTCGGGAAAATACCGACGATGTCGAGCTTCGACAGGTCCTTGAAGGTGACGCCGTCGAGCGAGTCGAGCTCGCCGCCGAAGACGAGATGGAGAAGCTGCTTCTGGTCCGGTTCCGCGCTCATCGTTCTCTCCAGCAGGATTGGTCCGCGCCCCCATAAGCCATCCCGCGCGCGGGCGCGAGCCGGGTGGCCGCGTCTTCGATGAAAAAGTTCAGCTCGGCTGCGGCTGACCGCGCAATTGCTCGAGAGCATTGAGCAAGGGCGCCGCGAGCGCATCGGAACTGGCGACCAGCATGCCGTGAACCGGCACGGGGCGGTTATAGGTCACCGGCCCGCCATCGCCGCCGCTCAGCCGGCCGCCGGCCTCGCGCAGCACGAGGTCGGCCGCGGCGAGGTCCCAGTCGCGCGCATCGGGCGAGATCAACCCGGCATCGATCGTGCCGTCGGCGATGCGGGTGAGCCGCAAGGCGAGGGAGGGGATCTTGCCGACCGCCTCGAAAGGCTGCACCCGCGCCAGCGCGTCGAGCATCGGCTTCGGCCCGGCGATCCTGGCGCCGGCGAGCGTCCGGCCCGACGAAGCCCGGATGGCTTCGCCATTGCGCTTCGCGCCGCTCCCGGCAATGGCGGTGTAGGTCGCGGCGCAGGCCGGAGCATGCACGACGCCGAGGATCGGCACGCCCTCGTCGAGCAGCGCCACGCAGACGGCCCAGTCCGGCGAGCCGCTCATATAGGCGCGCGTACCGTCGATCGGGTCGACCACCCAGACGAAGCGGCGCGTCAGGCGCAGCGCGTCGTCCACCGTTTCCTCGGAGAGCCAGGCGGCTTCGGGCAGTAGCGCCGAGAGGCGCACGCGCAGGAAGGTGTCGACGCCGATATCGGCTTCCGTCACCGGTGAGCCGCCGCTCTTGGCCCAGGTCCGCGCGGCGGTCTGCTCTCCCGGTCGGAACAGATCGAGGGCGAGGCTTCCGGCTTCGAGGCAGCTCTCGCTCGCCGCCTTCAGGAGGTCGGCGGCGATGGGTAGCGTGGATGCGCTCATGGCTTCCCTATCGAATGCGAATGCCGCGGTTTCAAGCCGAAAATGCGCCATCGCGCTGAAAGATTCCGTCAAGCATCATGCAGAAAAGGGGCCATCCTGGCCCCGATAGAGCGGAAATCACGCTCCTTTAACCCAACCCCTTAAGCGCTCGGACACGCCTGCGGCACATCCTCACCCGGCAAGCACGAGAGTCCCGCATCCGACAGAGGACTCCGTTGCAGCAGGGATTAGGAAAGGCGTTATTACCGATGGCCAGCGTCACGCCGGTCGCCGGAGAGAGCGGTTTTGTGCCGCATCTCTCCGGTGGGCCGTTCACCACAGCGATCGTCCCCCGCAACCCGATGCCGCGCCAGCCATCGGCGCCGGGCATCGAGCGCGTCGGCTCCGTGCGGATTTTGCGCGCCTCGGCGGGGTGGAGCGGGGTCGCGCTGCGGCTTGCCAATCCGACGGGCGAGGATGAGCGCTTCGAGCTCGCTTTGACGGCCGGCGACGGGCGCTCGATCGTGATCGCCAGCGCCGATCAGGCCGATGCGGTTGCGCTCTGGCGCGATTGCGGTCGCCGCAGCGGCTTGCCGCTGCTGCTCGAATCCGTCGACGGCACGGTGAGCGAGCCGTTTCCGCAGATCGGCCGCGTCGCGCTGGGGCCGGTGCGGATCCGCCGCCGCCATGCCTTCCTGAACGGGCGCCGCCCGCGCTTCCTGACGCGCCGCAAGCCCGGCCGTCTGGCCGATCTGCCGGTCGTCCTCGCCAATGAGCGCCTGGTCGATTAAGCGAAGGCGTGCCGGCTGATCGCGTCGAGCGCCAGCCCCGCGGCGAGCAGCAGCCCGGCATTCCGATTCGAGCGAAACAGCATCAGCGCCTGCGCCGCGCTCGCCCCCTCGATCCGCGTCACCTGCCAGCCGAGATGGCCGACGAAGGCGGCAAAGCCGAGCCAGGCGAAGGCCCCGCCATTGACCAGCCAGATCGCGATGCCGCTGAGCACAGCCGTCAGGGCGAAGCAGAGCGCGACGGCCTCGCGCGTATGGTCGCCGAAATAGCGCGCGCTCGATTTGATGCCGGCGATGGCGTCGTCCTCGATATCCTGCATCGCATAGATCGTGTCGTAGCCGACCGTCCAGGCGATGGCGGCCGCATAGGTGAGGTAGGCCGGCGCGTCGAGCCGGCCGAACACGGCGCTCCAGCCGAGCAGCGCGCCCCAGGAGAAGGCGAGGCCGAGCACGAATTGCGGCATGTTGGTGATGCGCTTCATGAACGGATAGATCGCCACGATCGCAAGCGAACCGATGCCGAGCAGGACCGTGAAGCGGTTGAACTGCAGCAGCACCGGCAGGGCAGCGAGCGCCTGCGCGACCATGAACAGCACTGCCGCCGCGACCGTGACCTGCCCGGAGGGCAGCGGGCGGCCGCGCGTGCGCGCGACTTCGGCATCGAGCTTGCGATCGATGATGTCGTTGAAGGTGCAGCCGGCTCCGCGCATCAGCACAGCGCCGATCAGGAAGAGCAGGCAGTGCCAGGGATTGGGATATGGCTGGCCGGCCGCGATCGCGGCCAGCCCGGCCGCCCACCAGCACGGAAGCAGAATGAGCCACCAGCCGATCGGCCGTTCGATCCGCGCGAGCTTGAGATAGGGCCTGATCGCGCGCGGCGCGCGCGTGTCGACCCAGTGACCGCTCAGCGCGTCGGGGAGGGGGGCATCCGGCAAGGACGCGCCGGAATGGAGCGCGTCGCGCCCCGGCGTGGGACCGGCGTGGACAGGGTCCGCCATGGCCGGCCCGCCTTCCGTCTTAGAGCGCGCCCTGTGGGACCTTCAGCCCGCCACCGGCGCCGCTGGTGATCGAATCCGCGCCGCCGAAGGGGTTGGCGCTCTGGGCCTGCTGCTGCGCGCGCCGCTGCATCGCCGCCTGCTGCTTCACCGCATTGCAGGCCTGGCCGCGAAACGTCCCGATTCGCGCGTTGTCGTTCTTGAGCCCCTCGATGAACGTGGCCGGGATCTGGCACCAGTCCTGGTTGGCGGACGCGAATTTCAGCGTCTCGTTGCCGTTGTTCACGAGCGAGCCGAAGGTGCTGCATGCCTCCTGCGGCGTCATCTTGCGCTTGGCCTTCTGCGCGGCGGTGATCTTGGCCACCATCGCCTGCCGCGTCGTCAGCAGCTTCTGCAGCGGCTCGCAGCCGGAAACCTGCGCGCTGGCCGGGGAGGCGATCACGAGCGATGCCATGGCGAGGCCCAATGTCGCTGCCAATCCCGAAGCCGTCCTGAGCCGCATGATTCCCTTCTCCGCTTGCCGGCCTGTCGCGCCGATCTGTGAACATGTCCTTAACAGCAGGCGCTGTTAACGCCAACGACTCTTGCAAGTCCATCTGCCATCTCGGAGGAAGCACTTGCCGTTAGGCGAGGATTGTGGCGGTTTTCGCGCTGCTCACAACAAATTTGTAGATGCAGGAGGCGGCTTCGCCGATGTCCATCCCCGATTTTGCACGCCATCGGCTCTTCATCGATGCCGCTTTCGCTGCCGGCGGTGAACTGCCGCTGGAGCGGGATCAGTCGAATTATCTGCTCAACGTCTTGCGGCTCAAGGCCGATGGGGCGGTCCTCGTCTTCAACGGGCGCGACGGCGAATGGCTGGCCCGCGTCGCGCCGGAGGGGCGCAAGGCGGCGCGGCTGATTCTCGACCGCCGGGTGAAGGATCAGCCGCCGCCCTCGGACCTGCATTATCTCTTCGCGCCGCTGAAGCATGCGCGGCTCGATTATATGGCGCAGAAGGCGGTCGAGATGGGCGCGGGCCTGCTCCAGCCCGTCATCACCCGCCGCACCCAGGTCTCGCGGCTCAACCTCGACCGGATGCGGGCCAATGCCGTCGAGGCCGCCGAGCAATGTGGCATCCTCAGCCTGCCGCGCATCGAGGCCGAGACCTCGCTCGAGGCCGCGCTCGCGGCGCTGGACCCGGCCCGGTTGCTGATCTTCTGCGATGAGGGGCTGGAGCAGGGCAGCCCGATTGCGGCACTGCAGGCCCATGCCGCCGGCCCGCTCGCGGTGCTGATCGGGCCGGAGGGCGGCTTCGACGAGGCCGAGCGCCGGCTGATCGCCGCGCGCCCGCAGACGCTGGCGATTTCGCTGGGTCCGCGCATCCTGCGGGCCGATACCGCCGCCGTCGCGGCGCTCGCCGTCGTGCAGGCGGTGCTCGGCGATTGGGCGGGGCGGCGCTGAGCGTTCCGGCGCCGGACCTGCCGCCAGCGCTTGCCGCCCTTTCACGAATGCAAGGTCCGGGTCGTTGTCGCGCGCCGGGCTCTCGCCTATGTCTGTTCGCCCTACGCCTTGAACCCGCGGCCTCCCAGCCGCCGGGAGCCTTGGCTTTATTGCCTGTTCTGCCGGAGCGCCCATGGCTCGCGATGTGTCCGACTCGACTCCGATCGGCTCCAAGGAGGAGCTGATTGCCTGGATCGCTGCCGGCGAGAAACCGGAATCGCGTTTCCGGATCGGGACGGAGCACGAGAAGTTCCCGTTTTACCGGGAGGACCTCGCTCCGGTGCCTTATGAGGGCCGTGCCGGGGCGGGCGGCATCCGCGCCTTGCTCGAAGGCATGCAGCAGCGTCTCGGCTGGGAACCGATCGTCGACGCCGGCAACGTCATCGGTCTCGGCGGCCCCGACGGGGGCGGGGCGATCTCGCTCGAGCCCGGCGGCCAGTTCGAGCTCTCGGGCGCTCCGCTCGAGACCATCCATCAGACGCAGGCCGAGCTCGCTGCCCATCTCGCCGACGTCAAGGCGGTCGCCGAACCGCACGGCATCGGCTTCGCCGCGCTCGGCGCCTCCCCGCTCTGGACGCGGGCGCAGACGCCGATGATGCCGAAGAGCCGCTACAAGATCATGGCGAACTATATGCCGAAGGTCGGCACGATGGGGCTCGACATGATGTTCCGGACCTGCACGGTGCAGGTCAATCTCGATTTCGCCAGCGAGGCCGACATGGTGCGCAAGCTGCGCGTCTCGCTTGCGCTGCAGCCATTCGCGACGGCCCTGTTCGCCTCCTCGCCCTTCCTGGAGCGCAAGCTGAACGGCTTCCAGTCGATGCGCTCGGAGATCTGGCGCGATACCGACAATAACCGCTCCGGCATGCTCGCCTTCGCCTTCGACGAGGGCATGTCCTACGAGGCCTATGTCGATTGGGCGCTCGACGTTCCCATGTATTTCGTCAAGCGCGGCGAGACCTATCACGACGTCGCCGGCGCCTCTTTCCGGGACCTCATGGCGGGCAAGCTGAAACAGCTGCCGGGCGAATGCGCCACGATGTCGGACTGGGTCAACCATCTCGGGACCCTGTTCCCGGAGGTCCGGCTGAAGCGCTTCCTCGAGATGCGCGGCGCCGATGCCGGCCCCGCCGACATGCTGGCGGCGCTGCCCGCCTTCTGGGTCGGGTTGCTCTATGACCGCGGCGCGCTCGACGCCGCCTGGGATCTGGTCAAGGGCTGGAGCGCCGAGCAGCGGCAGGGATTGCGCGATGCGGCGCCCAAGCTGGGTCTGGATGCCTCCATCGCCGGGCGCAAGCTTGGCGAGATCGCGAGCGACGTGCTGGAATTGTCGCGTGCCGGCCTCGCCCGCCGGGCCCGCCGCGACGCGGCTGGCGATGACGAGAGCGTCTACCTCGCTCCCTTGCAGGAGATCCTGGCCAGCGGGCAGACGCTCGCGCAGCGCCTGGAAGCGCGCTATCGCGGCTCATGGGGTGGCAAGGTCGAGCCGGTCTTCACAGAACTGGCGCTGTAAAGCCCTTACGCGCCGGAAAAAAGCGATATTCGGCGCATTGCAGCGGCCGGATTAACGATTTGGCCGCAGCTCGCCGCCATAACCTATCGTCATGAATCGGATCGGCCCCAACCTTGACGCTTTTCTGCGCGACGAACGCGGCGCGACGGCGATCGAGTACGGCCTTATCGGCGTCCTGATCTCAATCTCCATCGTCGCCGGGGCGACGCAAGTCGGCCAGACCGTGCTCGGCTTCTTCCAGTCGGTCGCCGCCGCCTTTCCCTCTCCGTGATCCTGCGCGCCCTTCGCGTCGCGCAAGCTCCTCTCACTCCGCCGCGGTCTTGAAGCTCGCCAGATTGTCGAGGCTCTGGATGATGTGCTCGGCCAGCGCATTCGAGAGCACGGACGGGTCGAAGCGCGTGCGCAGCAGGCCGATCTTGCAGGACGGCAAGGTCGCGAAGCCCTCCGACGGTCCCAGAATCCGCATGCCCGGCCTCACCGCGCTTTCCGGCAGCACCGAGACGGCGAGCCCTGCGACCACCGCGGCGCCGACCGCCGTCGAGTTCCAGCTCGCATAGAGCACGCGGAACCGGCGGCCCTTGGCCTCCAGCGCATCGACCGCCGCCTGCCGCCAGTTGCAGGTCGGCCGCCCCAGCGCCAGCGGCAGCGGGTCTTCCTCATGCACGGTATGGCGGGCGGAGGTGACCCAGAGCAGCGGCTCGATGCGGATGATCTCGCCCTGGCCGCGGCTCTCGACATGGGTGATGATGGCGAGGTCGATGTCGCCGGTGGCGATCCGCTCGGCCAGCATCGGCGTCGGCTCGCAGACGACGGTGACCTCGGCGCGCGGGTTCGAGCGCGCGAAGCGGGCGAGGATCTCGGGCAGGTAGCGGTCGGCATAATCGTCGGGCACGCCGAGCCGGATGCGCCCCTTCAGATCGGCATCGGTGAAGGTCGCGACGCATTCCAGGTTCAGCCTGACGATCCGGCGGGCGTAGTCGAGCAGGCGCTCGCCATCCTCGGTCAGCTTGGCGTGGCGTCCGTCGCGCCCGAAGAGCGGCCGCCCGACCCGCTCCTCCAGCCGCTTCATCTGCATCGAGACGGCCGATTGCGTCTTGAACACGATCTCCGCCGCGCGGGTGAAGGAGCCGGTGTCGGCAATGGCGACGAAGGTCTTCAACTGGTCGGCGTCGAGCACATGGGCCATGGCGATCCCCCGTCGTGCGTTCATCAATATCCGTGCTGTCAAGCATCATAACCATTCGTTTGGCTGATGGCCAGCGTCTCGCTATCGTTCAATCGTTCTCCGGGATTTCAGCCAGTTGGCGCGTCCGGGCTGAAGGGGAACGTCGATCCGTTCTCGCATTCCATTGGAGGCCGTCATGCTGCTCATGACCATTGCCACGAAGACGCTGTCATCGGTTCCGGCCGGTGTCGTGCGCATCGCCGCCGCTGGAATCCAAAAGCCCGTATTCCTCCTGCGCGCCCTGATCCATCGACGCGAGGTGATGCGCCTCGCCGAGCTTGATGAGCGCGGCCTCAAGGATATCGGCCTCGTCCGCTCCGATATCGCCGGCGCGCTGGCGACGTCCTGGCTCAACGATCCCTCCGCGGTGCTGGCCGCGCGGTCACGCTCCAATGCCGATATCGCCAAGGCGCGGCGCGAGCAGGCCGTCCGTCATGCCGGCACCCAGCCGACCGTGCCGGAGCCGGTGCTGGCGAAGAACGCAGATTTCATGGTTGCACGCTGCGCCTGACCCCTTGGCGTCAGCGTCTCTGTGGGCGGAAGCTTCGTGCTTCCGCCCTTTTTTATGCGCCGGAGCAGCGGAGGCATGTCCTAACGCAATTTTATGCATTTGGCTGAAATGTGTCCGCCGGATGCGGCCGGCCGGCCGCCTGACGGGGTGGGCACGGGCATGAAGTTCTCTCTGCGCCTCAAGGATCTGAGGATTCGCACCAAGATCGCCATTCCATTGATTGCGATCGGACTGATCAGCATCGGTACTGCGATCTATGCCGGGCACGAATATCAGCGCATCAACAAGAGCTATTCCGATCTGATCGATCAGCGCTCCGCCGCGATCCTCGATTCGGCGCAGTCGACGCTCGTGACGAGCTATGTGCTGCGCGACCTGTATAAGGCGATCGCCTATCCCGAATACATGAAGCAGAACACCACGAGCATCGCGGATGTCCGCAAGGATTACGATCTCGCGCTCCAGCAGCTCGTCAACGCCAAGATCAGCTTTCCCGAGCGCCACGCCGAGTTCGACAAGCTCGCGCGGGCGCTTTCTGAGCTGAAGCCGAAGATCGACGACGTGCTGGCCCAGGCCGCGCGCGACGAGGATCTGGCGGCGCTGTCGGTGATGTCGGAGCTGGACCGCGCCTTCGGCGCCATCGTCGCTGATGCGGTCAAGCTCAACGGCGACATCAAGAGCCAGACCCAAGCCGACGGGCAGGCGCTTGACGCGGAGGCGAAGCAGCTCAACCTGATCCTGCTGGCGCTCTCCGTCGCCGGGGTCCTGCTCGGCCTGATCGGGGCGATTCTGCTCGCGCGGCAGTCCATCACCAGGCCGCTCGACACCCTCAAGGCGCGCATGGACGATCTCGCCGCCGGCGATTACACGGTCGAGATCGACGGCCAGAACCGGCACGACGAGGTCGGCGCCATGGCGCGGGCCGTGCAGGTCTTCAAGGAGAACGGGCTGGCGGTCCGGCGTCTCGAGGCGGAGACGGCCGAGAGCCGCGACGCGACGGAGGCGCAGCGCCGCCTCGCCGAGCAGGAGCGCGCCGCCCGCGCCCGCGAGCACGAGCTCCTCGCCGCCGAGCAGGCCAAGGTGATGGAGGCGCTGGCCGAAGGGCTCGACCGGCTTTCGCGCGGCGATCTCACCTGCCGGATCGAGGCCGATCTCGCTGCCGAATACGAGAAGCTGCGCGACGATTTCAACATGGCGGTCGCCCATCTCGCGGAGACGATCCGCACCATCCAGTCGACCTCGGGCGATGTCGGCAACGCCGCCCAGGAGATCAACACCGGCGCCGACGACCTCTCCAAGCGCACCGAGGAGCAGGCCTCCTCGCTGGAGGAGACCGCCGCCACGACCGAGGAGCTCGCCGCTTCCGTCAAAGCCTCGGCCCAGGCCTCGATGCAGGCGGTCGCGCTCGCCGACGAGGCGATGGAGGTCGCGCGCAAGGGCGGTGCCATCGTCAAGGATGCCGTGGACGCCATGGCGCGAATCGAGACCGCCTCGCGCAAGATCTCCGACATCACCACCGTCATCGACGAGATCGCCTTCCAGACCAATCTGCTGGCGCTCAACGCGGCGGTCGAGGCGGCGCGTGCCGGCGATGCCGGCCGGGGTTTCGCCGTGGTCGCCTCCGAAGTGCGCACGCTCGCCCAGCGCTCCAGCGAGGCCGCCAAGGGCATCACGACGCTCATCACCGAATCCGGGGCGGAGGTCGCGCAGGGCGTCGGCCTCGTGCGCTCGGCCGGCACCGCCCTGGAGCGGATCGTCGAAGCCTCGCAGAAGGTGTCCGCCACGGTCTCGGACATCTCCTCGGCCGCGGCCGAGCAATCGAATGGCATCGACGAGATGAGCCAGGCCGTCGCCCATATGGACGAGATGACCCAGCAGAACGCCGCGCTCGCCGAGCAGAGCGCCGCCTCGGCGACGGCCCTGGCCAGCCAGATCCAGCGCCTCAACGATCTCGTCGCCAGCTTCCGCACCCGCGACGATGCGGCCGAGCTGCGCGGCATGGCCGCGGTCATGGTGCAGGCGGACCAGAACTGGCAGCAGCGCCGGCCGGCTTGAGCGCCCGCAAGCCGCGGAAGCTCGTCTGAGACCGCCGATGGGAAATGCAGGACCGGACGCTGCTGCGTCCGGTCTGTCGTTTCAGCGCCGCTGGCCGCCGCCGAGCATGGCGTCGAGGATCGATTTCAGCGCGCTCTGGTGGTCGTCCTGAATCTGCCGGCCATGCTCGAACATCTGGTTCAGCGCGTCGAGGCCGATCGAACCGGGCCCGGGTGCGGAGGCGGAGGGCGCGGACTCGTCCGGCGCGGGCTCCGGGGCAGGCGCGGGGCGCTGCGGCGCGCTGCGGGGCTGAGATGGCTGCTGCGGGGCGGGTTCGGGCGCGGCCGCGCCGCCGAACATGCCGCCGAGGATCTGGCCGAGCATGCCGCCGAACGGGTCGTTGGCCGCGGCGCCGGGGTTTCCTTGCGGCTGTGGCTGAGGCTGGCCTGCCCCCGCGCCCTGGCCGAACATGCCGCGCAGGATCGCATCCATCGGATTGGCCGGCATCTGCGGCTGGGCCTGCGGTTGCGGCGCCGGCTGCATGCCGGGCATCTGGCCGCGCATCATCTCGGCGAACTGGCCGAGAATGCCGCCGAGCCCCTCGTTGTTGGTGGATTTGAACAGGCCGCCCATCAGGATCGAGGCGATCACCGGCAGCATCTGCTTGAGGATGGCCTGGCTGACGCCGCTCGTCGCCGCAGCCTGCGCCGCAATCGCCTGGCTCACCTCGGTCGAACCGAAGAGCTGGCCCAGCACATCGTTGCCGGCCATCTGCGCGCCTTGCGGGATGCTGCCGCCCGAGGTCTCGAAGAAGCGCGCATAGGGCGAGGCGGTCATCATCTGCGCCAGCGAGCCGAAGGCATAGGGATTCTGCGTCTGGCGCTGCAGCCCCATGGAGAAAGCCGGCAGCAGCGCATCGAGCGCGGCCTGGGTCTGCTGCTGGCTCAGCCCGTATTGCCGGGCGAGATTCTGCATTGCTTGGCCATTCTGGGCCGATTGCATGATCTCGAACAGGTTCATCATGGACGCCTCCCGGGCCGTTGCTGGCTCTGTCGCGACGATAGCAGCGCGCGGGGCCCCGGCAAGTCGCCTTGGGAACGAGGCGCGTCATTCTCGGGCGCAGCGAAGCGTAGACTTGGGAATCTCTTGCAGAAAAGGGCGCCTCTCACAGGAGCAAGCGCCCTTCTTTCCTGAGATGCTCGGGTCGAGCCCGGGCATGACGGCGGCGCCGGCTGGCGCTCAGCGCTCCGGTTCGCCGACGCCGCCGACAGCGACCTCGGCCCCGCCATCCTCGATGACCTCCTGCGTCTCGGCCGTGAGCGCCTTGGACTTGCCCTTGGGCTTGACCAGCGGCTCCGGCGTCACGCGTGGGACCCGGTTGAGGGCGGCCGCAATGCCCTCGTTGAACTGGATTTCCATGCGTTGCGCGTCGCGGTCGCGGACATGGTCGATCACGAGATCGGCCTCGTCGCGGGTCAGCCCGACCGCCTCCAGCGTGACGCGGCCGAAGCCCAGCGCCGATTCGAAGGTCTCGCGCATCTGGTAGTCGACATCCGCCTTCATCAGGTCGATGGCATGGATGCGGTCGAAGGCCCGGGCATGCACCCGCACATTGGGGAACTCCGACTTCACCATTTCGAGGATGCGCAGGGCGGCGTTCTTGTCGTCGACGCAGATGCAGATGACGCGGGCTTTGCCCGCGCCGGCGGCGCGCAGCACGTCGAGCCGCATCCCGTCGCCGTAATAGACCTTGAAGCCGAAGCGCGCGGCGGCGCGGATCTGCTCCACATCGGAATCGATGACGGTGATGTTGACGTGCTGGAGCAGCAGCGCCTGCGTCACCACCTGCCCGAACCGGCCGAAGCCGATCACCATCACCTGGCTGTCGCCGACGCCGTCGAAATCCTCGTCCATCGTCTCGGGCGTGATGCGCGCGAGCAGGACGTTGTCGATCAGCTTCGCGACGATCGGGCCGAGCAGCATGCTGATCGCGGCGAGCGCGGTGACGATGGCCGCCTGCTGCGGGTTGAGCAGCCCATGCGCCACGCCGAGCGGCAGGAGCACGAAGGCGAATTCACCGGCCGGCGAGAGCAGGGCGCCGGCCCGGATGGCTTCCAGCGTCGACGAGCAGGACGCCCGCAGGATCGAGGCGACGACGGCAATCTTGAATAGCACGAGCAGCGGCGCCGCGATGGCGAGCAGCAATGCGTTTTCGACGACCAGCTTGAGATCGAGCGACATGCCGACCGCCATGAAGAACAGGCCGAGCAGCACGCCGCGGAACGGTTCGATATCGGCTTCGAGCTCGTGGCGGAAATGCGAGTCGGCCAGCATCAGCCCGGCGAGGAAGGCGCCCATCGCCATGGAGAGCCCGACATGCTCCATCAGCAGCGCTGCCCCTAGCACGATGAGCAGGGCAGCCGCGGTCATCACCTCCTTGGCGCCGCTATTGGCGAGGATGCGGAAGAACGGGTTGAGCAGGTAGCGGCCGGCGAAGACGATCGCGACGACGGCCGCGATCGCGATGCCGAAGCTCGCCAGCGCCCGCATCGCACTGCCGGATTCCGCGCCGGTGGTGGCGAGCAAGGGCAGCAACGCCAGCACCGGCGCGATCGCGATGTCCTGGAAGAGCAGGATCGAGAAGGTGCGCCGGCCATAGGTCTCGTTGCTGTCGCCGCGCTCCTCCAGCAATTGCAGGGCGATGGAGGTCGCCGAGAGCGCCAGCGCAACGCCGACCGCGATCGCGCCCCCGACCGAAAGCCCGAACCGCCAGCCGACCAGGCCGATGACGGTCGCGCTCACCGCCATCTGCGCCAGTCCTGAACCGAGAATGTCCCGCCGCATCGAGTAGAGGCGGGAGGGTTGCAGCTCGAGGCCGACCAGGAACAGCAGCAGCACCACGCCGATCTCGGCCGTGCCGCGGATGGCGTCGGGATCCTTGATGACACCGAGCAGCGAGGGGCCGATCACGACGCCGGCCGCCAGATAGCCGAGCACCGCCGACAATCCGAGCTTGCGGAACAGCGGCACCGCAATCACCGCACCAGTGCAGAAGGTCAGGATCGGCGGCAGGTAGCTCGCATGGGAAACGGCATCGGCCATGGGCGGCTCACGCTGTAGGGGGCACGGCCGGCTCGGGGGGCCGACTGCCCTTATCTAGGCGCTCGCCTTGCAGAGCGCGAGGGGGAATTGTCTCGCGCCATGCATTCGGTGCGTAGCGGCCTCAAGCGGCCGGAGCGTTCTCGCGGAAGGGCGCCATCTGCGCCTCCAGCGCCCGCACGAAGGCCGGCCGCGCGATGCAGCGGGCGCGGTAGGCCTCAAGCCGCGGGAAACGCGACAGGATGTCGTCCGGCACGTCGCGCAGGACGCTCGCCATGATGAGGTCGCCGGCGGTGAAGCGGCCTTCGAGATAGTCCTTGCCGTCGAGCCATGCCTCGAGTTGCTGCAGGCGCTTCTCGACCATCGCGACGATCTGCGGCCGGCGCTCGACCGTCCAGGCCTCGCCCTTGTGGAAGATATCGGTGAGGGCAAGCTGGCCGACATGCGGCTCGAGCGAGTTGAGCGCCGCGAGGATCCAGGTCGCGACCCGGGCGCGGCCGGCCTCGTCCTTCGGCGCCAGCGCCGGGGACTGGCGCGAGAGATAGAGCACGATCGCCCCGGATTCGAACAGCTCGACCTCGCCGTCACGGAAGGCCGGCACCTGCCCGAAGGGCTGCCAGGCGCGATAGGTCTCGGAACTCTGGTCGGCCGGGCCGATCAGCGCCGCCTGATAGGGCAGGCCGGCTTCTTCCAGCGCCCAGCGCACCCTGAGATCGCGGACATGGCCCTGGGCGAAGGGCGGCACCCAGCGGAAGGCGGAGACATGGATCGTCATGGCGTTTTCTCCTGTTCGTCGTTGCCGCCCATTCCTGCCGGGCGGCGGCTGCCCTTGGTCGAAGCGTGGACGAGTGCGATATCGGGCGCTGCGCCGGCAGATGCCGGATATCGCCAGCGCAGGCCGGGTCGCCTCGCAGGAGCTTCTGTTGGGCGTGCGGGAAAATAAGTTTATATCAACCTGTATGTCAAACCTGCATCGCGTTTCCTTGACATCGCCGTCTTCCCGCCGAAAGAAGACGCTGACCCGACCGGAGATCTTCCCGCGCGTGACCAAGCCGCCGCTCGACATTCTGCTCTGTGCCCCGCGCGGCTTCTGCGCCGGCGTCGTGCGCGCCATCGACGCGGTCGAGAAGGCGCTGACGCTGCATGGCGCGCCGGTCTATGTCCGCCACGAGATCGTGCACAACAAATACGTGGTCGAATCCCTCAAGCGGAAGGGCGCAGTCTTCGTCGCCGAGCTCGACGAGGTGCCGGACGAGACGAGGCCGGTGATCTTCTCCGCCCATGGCGTCGCCAAGGCGGTGCCGGCGGCGGCGAAGGCGCGCAACCTCTTCGCCATCGACGCGACCTGTCCGCTGGTGACCAAGGTCCATCGCGAGGCCGAGGTCCATCACAAGCGGGGCCGCCACATCCTGCTCGTCGGCCATGCCGGCCACCCGGAGGTGATCGGCACGATGGGGCAATTGCCCGAGGGCGCGATCACGCTGATCGAGACGCTCGCCGATGTCGCCGCGCTCGAGCCTCTGCCGGGCAAGCCGCTGGCCTATGTCACCCAGACGACGCTCTCCGTCGACGACACCCGCGAGATCGTCGAGGCCTTGCAACTCCGCTTCCCGGAGCTGATCGCGCCGCACAAGGAAGACATCTGCTACGCCACGACCAATCGCCAGGAGGCGGTGAAGCGCGTGGCGCCGCTGGTCGAGGGGCTGATCGTCGTCGGCTCGCCCAATTCCTCGAATTCGCAGCGCCTGCGCGAGGTCGCCGAGCGCGCCGGCTGCCCGGTGGCGCGCCTCGTCCTGCGCACCGACGAGATCGACTGGTCCGCCTTCGGGAATATCCGCAGCCTCGGCATCACCGCCGGCGCCAGCGCGCCCGAGGTGCTGGTCGAGGAGATCATCGACGCCTTCGCCGAGCGCTACGACGTCCGCGTCGAGACGGTCTCGACGGCGAGCGAGGACGTGTTCTTCCCGCTGCCGCGCGAATTGCGCGGCGATGCGGCACCGGCCGCGGCCGAATAAATCCAACCAGAAAGCGACCGATCTTGGCCGTCTATACCGAAGTGCCCGATGACGAGATGGCTGCCTTCGTGGCGCGCTACGGCATTGGCGAGCTGCTGTCCGCCAAGGGCATCGCCGAGGGCGTCGAAAACTCGAACTACCTGATCCGGACCACGCAAGGCGCCTATATCCTCACCCTCTACGAGAAGCGGGTGAACCCGGACGATCTGCCCTTCTTCCTCGGGCTGATGCAGCACCTCGCCGCGCGCGGACTGATCTGTCCGCAGCCGGTCGAGGACAGCCGCGGCGAGATGCTGGGGCGTCTCGCTGGCCGCCCGGCGGCAATCGTCACCTTCCTCGACGGGCTGTCGGTGCGCCGCCCGACCGCCGCGCATTGCCACGAGCTCGGCCGGGGCCTCGCGCAGCTCCACGCCGCCGGCTCGGACTTCGCCATGGAGCGCGTCAATGCGCTCTCCGTGCCGGGCTGGCGCCCGCTCGCCGAGCAGGCCGGCACCGAGGCCGACAAGGTTTCGCCGGGCCTCGCGCGCCGCGTCGCCGCCGAGATCGCGGTGCATGAGGCGAGCTGGCCGAATGGCCTGCCGCGCGGTGTCATCCATGCCGATCTCTTTCCCAACAACGTCTTCTTCCTCGGCGACAGGCTCTCGGGGCTGATCGATTTCTATTTCGCCTGCACCGATGCCTTCGCCTACGACCTTGCCATCTGCCTGAACTCCTGGTGCTTCGAGGCCGACAGCTCCTTCAACCTCACCAAGGGGCAGGCCTTTCTGGCGGGCTATGAAAGCGTCCGCCCGCTCGAGCAGGCGGAGGTCGAGGCGCTGCCGCAGCTCTGCCGGGGCTCGGCGCTGCGCTTCCTGCTGACCCGCCTCGTCGACTGGCTGAACGTGCCGCCCGATGCATTGGTGAAGCCGCTCGATCCGCTCGAATACGACCGCAAGCTCGTCTTCCACCAGCGCGTGCTCGACGCGCGCGAATACGGGCTTAAGCGGTGAGCGGCGATACGGTCGAAGTCTGGACGGATGGCGCTTGTTCCGGGAGCCCTGGCCCCGGCGCGCTTGGGGCTTGCCCCATTCGCGCGACCAAAAACCGGCGGGGCCTGCCATGAGCGATACGGTCGAAGTCTGGACGGACGGCGCTTGCTCGGGCAATCCCGGCCCCGGCGGCTGGGGCGCGATCCTGACCTTCAATGGCGTCGAGAAGGAACTCTCCGGCGGCGAGGCCCAGACCACCAACAACCGCATGGAGCTGATGGCGGCGATCGCTGCGCTGGAGGCGCTGAAGCGGCCCGTCACGGTCGCGCTCCACACCGACAGCCAGTATCTGCGGCAGGGGATCACCGGCTGGATACATGGCTGGAAGAAGAACGGCTGGAAGACGGCCGACCGCAAGCCGGTCAAGAACGCTGAGCTCTGGCAGCGCCTCGAAACGGCGTTGGGCCGCCACAAGATCGAGTGGAAATGGGTCAAGGGCCACGCCGGCGACGAGATGAACGAGCGCGCCGACGCGCTGGCACGCGCCGGCATGGCGCCGTTCAAGCCCGGTGGAAGATAAGCCCTAAGCTGTCCTCAGCTTGGGGCATAAGGCTGCACGCCTTAAGGCGGAAATGGTCTCGCGCCATTTGGAGCGCATTTGGGACCCTGAGCAAAATATTCGGAAATTTTAGGGGCGGACAATTGTTGAATGCGGAGCACTATGCTGCAGTGAAGTAACGCGCAGTCAGGCAAAGATTACTGCGCCCCGTGGCAATCGGCTCCCCGCACGCGGGGTGCATGGCAGGGTGGGTCCAGCAGCGATATGCCCATCGACGGCGTTGAAGAGAGGGAAATCGCATCGGCGCTCGACAACCTCTTGAATGCGCCGGGCGCGCGGATTTCGGCACGAGGCGCGCGCTTCCTCCGATATGTCGTCGAAAAGGCCATCGAAGGAAAAAGCGCCCAGCTGAAGGCCTACACGATCGCTGTGGACGTCTTTGGCAGAGGCGTCGATTTCGACCCCGCCAAGGATGCCGTCGTTCGCAACGAGGCAACCCGCCTGCGCGCGGCGCTGGCCCTTTATTACGCTGTTGATGGTGCCTCGGAGAGCGTGGCGATTCTTCTGCCCGTCGGCGGATACGTGCCGCGCTTCGAACGTCGCCAGGCGAAAGCGAGCGGGTCTTCGGGCCGCAACGAGACCCTGGTCAGGACGGGACTTCGGCCGATGTCCGCGGAAGCGCGGCCGGAAGAAGCCCGGCGCGGCCCCGAGCACAAGATCCCGATCATCGTGGTCAGGGCCGCGGCCGGCGGCGGCCCCGGCGAGGCATCGTCTCGCATGATCCGCTCGGTCGTTGCGGCTCTCGTTCCCTATCACGGCCTGCGCATCGCCGGTCTTGAGCCTCACAAATCGTTTGAGGAGCTCGTCACGTCGCTGCGCCCCAGCGGGGCGGGCAGCCTCTATGTCCTCGACATTGCCGCCGACGTCGAGGATCGAGTGCTGCGATGCCATTGGATGCTGAGCGAGCACCGGTCGGGTCTCATTCTGGCGTCGCGCGAGGAAATCGAATCCGCCGGAGCGTCCTCGATGATGGCGGCGGAGAAGGCTGTCGGCGAGGCCATCGCGAGGCAGATCGGGCAGCGCTGGGGCATCATCAATGTGAATGAGCGCAAGCTCCACCCCGACAAGCACCAGGATGCGTATAGCTGTGTCGTTCACGCCTTTACATATGTGACAACGCTCGAGGATTCGGAGCAGATTAGTATCCGAAAATGTCTTGAGTCCGCCGTCAGTAAAGAGCCGCTTTATTCGGACGCTTGGGCGATGCTGTCCTATATTCACATGAACGAGGTTCGAGGGCTCTACGCCAAACTGACTGAAAGCAGCAAGATACTACAAGAAGCTCTCGGCATGGCCGATCAAGCGATCCGCGCGGCACCGCACTCGGCTCTGGCGCACACCATGCGCTCGACCGTGCTGTTCGCCATGGGGAAGTTCGAGGAGTTCGAGCGGGCGGGGCGGCAGGCCATAGCTTTGAATCCCGGATCCGGAGAACACCAATTGATGCTGGGCAATCGCCTCTATGTCATGGGGCGCTATGAAGAGGGAGCCGAACTTGTGCGGCAAGCCAACGCGCACGGATATTACCATCCTGCAATGGCATATGGCGTCCCGATCCTGGAATTGTATCGCAAGCGCGATTACGAAGGCGCTTTTAAGCTTGCCTCAAATTTCAGCATTGATGAGAAATATTATTTCCTGCACGTTATGCTTGCCGCCATCTGCGGGCAGCTCGGCGCCACAGCCAAAGCGGAGATGCATCTTCAAATCCTGCGCCATTTGAGGCCCAACTACGCCACTGAATTCTATATCGATTGGCGCGGGCGCAAATTCCAGGAAGATTACATCGCTCATATCGCGGAGGGCCTGGACAAGGCCGGGTTCGCGGTGACCGATACTCGCATCGATCCTTGAAAGAGCCGGAAAGCCGGAAAGCCGGAAAGCCGTGAAGCTTTCCGCGCCCGACGCACGGCTTAAAATACGCATCCCGTCAAGAGACATCAGGAGCAGATACTGTCGCTGCTCTGGTCAGGTATCCAAAACCCGTTCAGTTCCGTCGAGGATCGCGCCTTGGCTGCTGCGACCAGTGGAGACGGAACATGCTCGATCACGGCATCAAGGGTAAGACGGTTCTCATTGCTGGGGGAGCGAAGAACCTCGGCGGGCTGCTTGCCCGCGATCTTGCTGCGCACGGTGCGAAGGCCGTGGCCATCCACTACAACACGAGTGCGACCAAACCCGCGGCGGATGAGACGGTTGCAGCCATCAAGGCCGCCGGTGCAAAGGCCGTCGCCCTTCAGTCCGACCTGACCACGGCCGGCGCGGTCGAGAAGCTCTTCGCCGACACCGTCGTCGCCATCGGTAAACCGGACATCGCCATCAATACGGTCGGGAAGGTTCTGAAGAAGCCCTTCGTCGAGATCACCGAGGCCGAGTACGACGAAATGACTGCGGTGAATTCGAAATCCGCCTTCTTCTTCCTCAAGGAGGCCGGCAAGCACGTCAACGACAACGGCAAGATCTGCACGCTCGTGACCTCGCTGCTCGGCGCCTACACCCCCTTCTATGCCGCCTATGCCGGCACGAAGGCGCCGGTCGAGCACTTCACCCGCGCAGCTTCGAAAGAGTTCGGCGAGCGCGGCATCTCGGTGACCGCCATCGGCCCGGGCCCGATGGACACGCCGTTCTTCTATCCGGCGGAAGCCGCCGACGCTCAAGCCTATCACAAGGCGGCGGCAGCTCTGTCGAAGTTTACCAAGACAGGCCTGACCGACATCGAGGACATCGTGCCCTTCATCCGCTTTCTGGTTTCGGATGGCTGGTGGATGACCGGGCAGACGATTCTCGTCAACGGTGGCTATACCACCAAGTGAGGTCGTTCGGTTGCTCTCTGGAACCGAAAACCGTCCCGAGAAGCAGCGTCCTACCACTATGATTAACCATTGAATGCTAGCCTTTTGCGACCGGCGGTAGCGATTCGCTCTCGGCATGATTCTCCGCGTGAACACGTGCCTGTGCGGGGAATCTGGCGACATCATCGGGTGGGGGCTGAACATTGACGAGACGAGCGATGAAGAGCGTGGCTGCCGCTCGCGATTGTCGCCAGGCCCTGCTGCTGTCGACAGCGCTCGTCGCACTGGTCTGCGCCACCGGCCTTCCGGCACGCGCACAAATGGTCACGGGCAACAACGATCTGAATCCTAAACCTGCCGATGCACCGAGCTGGACGATCACTGGCGACCTGCAGGTCGGCAATACCAGCGATGGCCAGCTCGACATCACGGCTGGCGGCGCCGTGACCAATGATTACGGCACCATCGGCGATGGTACGAACAGCAACGGCTCGGTGACTGTCTCGGGTGTCGGCAGCAACGGCATTGCATCCAGCTGGACCAACAACGGTGACCTCGTCGTCGGTCAATTAGGGGCCGGCTCCCTGAGCATCATGAATGGCGGCGCGGTCAGTAACTTTGCCGGCTACATTTCCGGCGCAGGCGGCGGGGGCACGGTCACGGTTTCCGGCATCGGCAGCAACGGCACGGCCTCGACATGGACCAACGCCTTCGAGCTCTATGTCGGATACGACGGCGCCGGAACGCTGAGCATCCTGAATGGTGGCACGGTCAGCAGCCTGGCCGGCTACATCGGATACAATCTCGGCAGCCAAGGCACGGTCACGGTTTCGGGCGTCGGCAGCAACGGCACGGCCTCGACATGGACCAATGCCAGCGATCTTTATGTCGGATACTCCGGTTCCGGAACGTTGAAT
Source organism: Allobosea sp. OAE752 (assembly GCF_050433265.1). Classification (NCBI taxonomy): domain Bacteria; kingdom Pseudomonadati; phylum Pseudomonadota; class Alphaproteobacteria; order Hyphomicrobiales; family Alloboseaceae; genus Allobosea; species Allobosea sp. OAE752. The sequence goes on along the minus strand of NZ_JBNPXO010000001.1, from coordinate 744,597 downwards.
ATTCTGGCTGGCGGCCGGGTTTCAAACGCCGCCGGCAACGTCGGTGGCGGCAGCAGCGCCTTGATTAGCGGGCTTGGCTCGTCCTGGCAGAACACTGGCCGGCTGGCCGTCGGCCAGTACGGCACAGTAGGTTCGACAGGAACTTTGCGCGCCGAGGGCGGTGCGACCATTTCGAGCGCGGACGGCGTCATCGGCAGTGATACACGCGGCGACGCTGTATTGACCGGCGTGGGCACGACCTGGACCACCATCGGACAGTTCACCGTCGGCAGCTTCGGCCCAGGCACCTTGCGCATCGAAGACGGCGCGAGTGTCATCAGCAATCAGGGCTATATCGGCGCCAATGACACCGGCACGGTCACAGTGACAGGCGCGGGGTCGAAATGGGTGATGTCGCCATTCAACCTCACCATCGGCAATTTCGGAGCCGGTTCGCTGACGGTCGAGAACGGCGGGCTGGTTCGCGCCGAAGGCGGTGTTCTGCTCGGCGTTAACGCGGGAGTCAGCGGGACGCTGCTTGTGCAGGGCTTGGCGAGCAATCGCGGCGTTCTGGAAACCGGCGGCATTCGGGGCGGCTCAGGGATCGCGAGCGTCACCTTCGATGGCGGCCTCCTGCGCGCGACGCGAAACAATTCCAACTTTTTCAACAATTTCGACACCCGCACCATCGCCATCGGCGCGAATGGCCTCGTCATCGACACGGATGGCCATGATATCGGCATCTCCCCAACCTTCACCGGCGCGGGCGCGCTGATCAAGGATGGCGCAGGCAAGCTGGAGCTGACCGGCAACAGCGGCGCGACCTACACCGGCGCCGGCAGCGTCTTGGCGGGCACGCTCGCCGTGAACGGCGTCCTCGGCGGGACGATGGAGGTCATCGGCGGCCGCCTGCAGGGCATCGGCACGGTCGGCGCCACGATCAACCAGCCGGGTGGCACGATCGCGCCCGGCAATTCGATCGGCACGCTGACGATCAACGGCAACTATCTCGGCAATGGCGGCCGGCTCGAGATCGAGACCGTGCTCGGCGGCGATGCCTCGCCGTCCGACCGCCTCGTCATCACTGGCAGCACGGCAGGCTCGACCCTCGTCACGGTGCTGAACCAGGGTGGTGCCGGCGCACAGACCATCGAGGGCATCAAGGTCGTCGATGTCGGCGGGGCCTCGAACGGCGTCTTCACGCTCCAGGGCAACTATGTCTTCCAGGGGCAGCCGGCCGTCGTCGCCGGCGCCTACGCCTACACCCTGCAGAAGAACGGCATCAGCACGCCGAACGACGGCGATTGGTATCTGCGCTCCGCCTATCTGACGCCGCCTCCTACCTCACCACCTCCAACTTCACCGCCTCCTACCTCACCGTCGACCGGCCCGACCGAGATCGGCCCGATCTACCAGCCCGGAGCCCCCATCTACGAAGCCTATGGCCAGGTCCTGCAGAGCCTGAACGAGCTGCAGACGCTGCGTCAGCGCGTCGGCGAGCGCTTCGACGGCCGGCCTGACGACACGGCGAATGCGGCAGGCCGGGCGATCTGGGCCCGCATCGATGCAGCCCACAGCCGCGTCACGCCGGGCTTCTCGACCACCGGCACGAGCTACGCGATCGATAGCTGGCGCCTGCAGGCCGGCGCCGACGGGCAGGTTTACGCTGGCGATGCCGGCACGCTCGTCGGAGGCGCGACGCTGCATCATGGCGAAGCGCTGGCCGATATCTCGTCGGTCTTCGGGCGCGGCAAGATCAAGGCCTCCGGCACCGGGTTCGGCGGGGCGCTGACCTGGTACGGCGCGTCAGGCTTCTATGCCGATGCGCAGACCAAGCTGAACTGGTTCGACAGCGACCTGTCCTCCACGACGGCCGGGCGTCAGCTCGCCAAGGGCAAGGGCGGCTTCGGCTATGCGCTGGGGCTGGAAATTGGGCAGCGCATCGCGCTGTCAGGTGCCTGGTCGCTGACGCCACAGGCGCAACTGACTTACTCACATGTCGATGCGGACAGCTTCGTCGACCCATTCGGCGCCCGCGTCGCGCTCGGCGACGGCGACAGCCTGCGCGGGCGGCTCGGCATCTCCGCGGATTACCGGCAGAGCTGGCGCGACAGCGCTGGGCGGCAGGTCAATGCCTCGCTCTACGGCATCGCCAACCTGCATTACGAATTCCTCGACGGGACGACGGTAACGGTCGCCGGCACGCCGTTGACCAGCCGGGGGCAGCGGCTCTGGGGAGGGCTTGGCCTCGGCGCCAAATACGAAACGGGCCGCTATGCACTCTATGGCGAGGTCGAGGCCCAGACCAGCCTGGCCCATTTCGCCGACAGCCACAGCATCACCGGGCGGGCCGGCCTGCGCGTCAGTTGGTAGGAAATCCATCAATGTCTCGTTCGGCCCAAAGTGGCCGTTCGAGACCGAGAACGTTCACAGGTCGCGAGGCGCCGAGAACGGAGGTTCGCAAGCCCTGGGGCGGGCCCGTGTCTCCATGGCCGTCCTTTATGCGACGAAGCCGAAGCCAACATTCCGCCTTCGCGATGATCACTGTTTGGCTGCGACGGCGTCGAAAGCGTCGCGGGCGCTCTGCACGACATTGAGAAACGCCTTGATGATCCGGCTGGATTCACGCTGTTTCAGCACGACCACATGCGCGTAAGTATAGACTTCGGCACCTTCGATCCGGATCAGTTTGAGGTTCTCGTCCGGCACGAATTCGGCTTCGGAAACATAGCTGATGCCGAGGCCATGGATCACCGCCTCGCGAATGGCTTCGCGGCTGCCGATCTCCATCATCAAGCGCGGCTTCGTGCCGGTTCTGGAGAGTGCATCCTCGAAGGCGCGTCGCGTTGTCGAACCCTGTTCGCGCACGATCATCGGCTCGCCCTCCAGCTCCGTCAGCCGGATGGTGTCGCGTTCGGCGAAGCGATGGTCGCGGCGCACGAACACGGCGACGGGGTGACGCCTGTAGGGCATGGTCAGAAGGCGGTCGTCTTCGTCGATATAGGCGAGGACGGCCACGTCGCATCGGTAACTGGCGAGATCGTCGAGGACCTCGGCGGAGTTCCCCAGCTTCACGGCGAGCTCGATCTCCGGATAGGCCTGGTTGAAGGCGGCCAGCATCTCCGTGACGTGGAACGGCCCGACGGCGCTGATCGACAGGCGCCCGGTCCGCAATTCCCGCGTTTCCGTCAGGAAGGCGAGCACCTCGGCTTCCTCGGCGAAAAGCCGGGTGGTGATGGCCAGAAGCTGCCGGCCGGTATCGCTGAGCTCGCGCCGCCGGCCGCGCTTGACGAAGAGCTCGACGCCGAACTCCTCCTCCAGCGCGCCGACCTGCGCCGTCAGGGTCGGCTGGCTGATATGGAAGGCGTCGGCGGCGGCGTTGAAGCCGCCCGAGCCTGCCACGAGATGGAATGATCTGAGCTGAGTGTAACGCATAGTAAAAATCTATCCAATCTGATCAAAAAATCAATTTGTCATAAGGTCTGGCTTCGGAGAGCATCCTCGCAACAAAGCCGGCAAGGCGCATCGCGAGGATGGAAACGCATGACCTGGGCGTATTGGAACCCCGTGAAGATCCGGTCCGGCAACGGCCTGCTCGATGAGGTCGCAAGCCTGATCGGTAACCGGCGCTGGGCCCTCGTCACCTATGACCAGCCCATCTTCCGCGAACTCTCCGCCCGCCTGACGGCGGTCGCCGGCGCACCTGTCGTGTCGATCACCAATATCGAGACCAACCCGGACTGCGCCGACCTCGCGCTGTCTTGCCAGCAGTTCGGCGCGGCCGAGCCGGCCGAGGTGATCGTTGCTCTCGGCGGCGGCTCGATGATCGACGCCGCGAAGGTGCTGGCCGCCAGCGGCGGCGATTTCGAGACCGTGCGCCGCCATCTCGTCGAGAAGAAGCCGCTCGACGAGAGCGCGATCCTTCCGATCATCGCCGTGCCGACGACGGCGGGCACCGGCAGCGAGGTCACGTCCTGGGCGACGGTCTGGGACGCCGCCAATGGCAGCAAGTACTCGCTCGCCCATCCCCGGCTTTATCCGGAGACGGCGGTTCTCGACCCCACCCTGACGGTCGGCGCGCCGCGCGGCCTCACGCTCGCGACCGGGCTCGATGCGCTCTCGCATGCGCTGGAAAGCATCTGGAACGTCAATGGCAATCCGGTCTCCGCCAATTATGCGGTCGAGGCTGCCAGGGAGATCATCGACACCTTGCCGCGCCTGCTGGAGCGCCTCGACGATGTCGAGCTCCGGACGCGGCAGATGCGGGCGAGCCTGCTGGCGGGGCTCGCCTTCTCCAACACCAAGACCGCGCTCGCTCACAATATCTCCTACGACATCACGCTGAAGAGCGGCACGATCCACGGCATCGCCTGCTCCTTCTCGCTGCCGATCGTGATGCGCTGGGCGATGGGCGCTGAGCCGCAATGCGACGCCGCGCTGCGCCGCGTCTTCGGCCCGGACCTCGAAGCGGGCGCCGAGCGGCTCGGCGCCTTCCTGCGCAATCTCGGCGTCTCGACAGACCCCACCGCCTACGGCGTCTCGCCGCCCGAGTGGAACCGCCTCGTTGGCAAGGCGCTCGAAGGCGAGCGCGGTCGCAACTTCATCGGAAGGCAGGCGGCCATGGCCGCCTGAGATCAAGCAAGGGGCAACGGCGCCCGCAACGGTTCACCGGCAGATCAAAAGATCGCCGGATCATCTTGGGAGGATGACATGACCATCACGCGTCGGACGATTTTGAAGAGCTCGCTGGCCGGGGGCACGCTGCTGGCGATGCCGTCTCTGGTTCGGGCAGAGACGAAACAGGTCCGCGTCGGGCTGATACCGTCCGAGGATTCGCGGGCGATGCTGGAATCGAGCCAGCAGCTCCTTGACGCCCTCCAGAAGAACCTCGGCATCCCCGTCCAGGGCTTCGTCGCCTCGGACTATAACGGCGTGATCGAAGCGATGCGCTCGAACCATGTCGACGTCGCCTATCTCGGCCCGTTCTCCTATGTGCTCGGCACCACGGTCGCGGCGATCGAGGCCTTCGCGACCGCCGAGACGGCCAAATCCAGCCGCAGCTACTATCGCAGCCTGATCATCACGCGGAAGGACAGTGGCATCAAGGAGGTCAAGGACCTCAAGGGCCGCACCTTCGCCTTCGTCGATCCCTCCTCGACCTCGGGGCATCTCTTCCCGAAGGCCGGCCTGATGAAGCTCGGCTTCGATCCCGAGAAGGATTTCGGCCGTGTCCTCTTCACCGGTTCGCACGACGCCAACGCGCTCGCCGTCGCCAACAAGCGCGTGGATGCGGCGACGATCGCCGACCGCATCTTCGATACGGCCGTGCAGAAGAAGCTGGTCGATCCGGCCGACATCCAGGTCGTCTGGCAGTCCGACCCGATCCCGGAATCGCCGACCTGCTGGCGCAAGAACCTGCCCGAGGATCTGAAGGCGCAGATCAAATCCGCCTTCCTGAACATCCGGGACATCACCTGGGCCGACCAGGGCAAGCTCAACCGCTTCGTCGAGACCAACGATCAGGCCTACGACATCATTCGCGAGACGGCGAAGGTGCTGAAGCTCGATCTCACCAAGATGAAGTAGTCGCGGACGCGACCGGCGGAGAACGCGACATGATCAAGATCGAAGGCCTGAAGAAGTCCTATGCCGGCCGCCCGGTGCTGCAGGGCATCGACCTCAGCGTCAAAGCCGGCGAGTTCCTCGTCGTGCTCGGCCCCAGCGGTGCCGGCAAGTCGACCCTGCTGCGCTGCATCAACGGGTTGGCGCAGCCCGATGCCGGGCGGACCGTCATCGACGGCAAGGTGCTCGACCTCAAGCGCGGAGCAGCCGGCAAGCGCCGGGTGGCGATGATCTTCCAGCACCATAATCTGGTGAAGCGCCTGTCGGTGCTGAAGAACGTGCTGGTCGGCCGCATGGCCGGCCTGTCCTCCTTCCTGAGCATGCTGCAGCTCTTCCCGCGGCAGGACGTCGCGATCGCGATGGACTGCCTGGCGCGGGTCGAGCTCGCCCACAAGGCGAATGCGCGCGGCGACCAGCTCTCCGGCGGCGAGCAGCAGCGCGTCGGCATCGCCCGCGCGCTGGCGCAGCAGCCGGCGGTGATTCTCTGCGACGAACCGGTGGCGAGCCTCGATCCCAAGACCTCGCGCATCGTGCTCGGTTACCTCAAGGCGATCTGCAAGGCGGAGGGGATCGCCGTGATCTGCAACCTCCACCAGGTCGATTACGCCGTCGAGTTCGGCGAGCGCATCGTCGGCCTGAGCGGAGGTCGGGTGATCTTCGACGATACGCCCGACCACCTCACCTCCGAGATCGTCCACCAGATCTATCCCGGCCTCGAAGATCCCGGCATCAGCCGCGTGCTCAAGCCGCGTCCGGTGAGCCAGCCCGTGCTGGCGCCGATCATCGCCCCTGCTATCGCCTGACGGGAGGCTAGACCCATGTCCTTCGGAACGCTGCAACTCGTCATTCGCCCGCCGCAGGGTCGCTTCGGCTGGTGGGGCGTCGGCGCGATCGCGCTCGCTATCCTCGTCTTCCTGTGGTGGGCCGCGGTCGGCTCCCAGATCAACGCCAGCAACCTCTGGAACGGCATCCCCTATATGTGGGATTTCCTCGTCCGGATGGTGCCGCCCAACCCGGAATTCCTCGAACGCTTGTGGAAACCGGCGCTGGAGAGCCTGCAGGTCGCGGTCTGGGGCACGCTGCTTGGCGTCGTCATCTCGCTGCCGATCTGCTTCTTCGCCGCGCGCAATCTCAGCCCGAGCCCGGCGATCTTCCACGCGACGCGGCAACTGCTGAATTGCCTGCGTGGCATCAACGAGATCATCCTGGCGCTGATCTTCGTCGCCGCCATCGGTCTCGGCCCCTTCGCCGGCGTCCTGGCGCTCGCCATCCACGGCGCCGGCATGCTCGGCAAGTTCTTCGCCGAGGCGATGGAGGATATCGACGAGGGGCCGCTGGAGGCCTTCCGTTCGGCTGGCGTCGGCCCGTTCAAGACCTTCTTCTTCGGCGTGCTGCCGCAGGTCCTGCCGACCTGGCTCGGGACGATCTTCTACCGGCTGGAGACCAATGTCCGGCAGTCGACGGTCCTCGGCATGGTCGGTGCCGGCGGCATCGGCTTCGAGCTCGTCTCCTCGATGAAGCTGTTCAAGTACCAGGACACCGCGACCTGCATCCTTGTCATCCTGGCGATGGTGCTGGTGGCGGACCTTGTTTCGTCCCGCGTCAGGGCGCTGATCCGCTGATCGGCGCCCGCACGAGGAAAGCATCATGACGCTTCACACGAAGATTGGTTCTGGCGTCATTGCGAACGGCCGGTTCTACGCCCTCACTCTTGAACGAACGCGGCGGCGCGGGCGGTGAAGGTGCGTGCGCGGGGTGCCTGTGGCTTTTGCCTCAGCGCCAGCCGAGCGGCGGCGCGACATGCTTCAGGATCGCCTCGATCACATGGGCGTTGTAATCGACGCCGAGCTGGTTCGGCACGGTGAGCAGCAGCGTGTCGGCCTCGGCGATCGCCTCGTCCCGTGCCAGCTCCTTGACGAGCTTGTCCGGCTCCGCCGCATAGCTGCGGCCGAAGATGGCGCGGGTGGTGTCGTCGATGAAGCCGATGGAATCGTCGCCCTCATTGCCGCGGCCGAAATAGGCGCGGTCGCGGTCATCGACGAGGGCGAAGATGCTGCGGCTCACCGAGACGCGCGGTGTGCGGCTGTGTCCGGCCTCCTTCCAGGCTTCGCGATAGGCGCGGATCTGCTTCGCCTGCTGGATGTGGAAGGGCTCGCCGGTCTCGTCGTTCTTCAGCGTCGAGCTCTGCAGGTTCATGCCGAGCTTGGCGGCCCAGATGGCGGTGGCGTTCGAACCGGCGCCCCACCAGATGCGCTCGCGCAAGCCCTCGGAATGCGGCTCGAGCCTGAGCAGCCCCGGCGGGTTCGGGAACATCGGGCGCGGATTGGGCTTAGCGAAGCCTTCGCCGCGCAGCACGTCGAGGAAGACCTCGGCGTGGCGGCGGCCCATATCGGCGTCGCTCTGGCCTTCCGCGGGCTGGTAGCCGAAATGGCGGAAGCCATCGATCACCTGCTCCGGCGAGCCGCGGCTGATGCCGAGCTGCAGCCGCCCGCCGGCGATGAGATCGGCGGCGCCGGCATCCTCGGCCATGTAGAGCGGGTTCTCGTAGCGCATGTCGATCACGGCGGTGCCGAGCTCGATGCGGCTCGTCTTCGCCCCGGCCGCCGCCAGCAGCGGGAAGGGGGAGGCGAGCTGCCGGGCGAAATGATGCACGCGGAAATAGGCGCCGTCCGCGCCGAGCTCCTCCGCTGCGACGGCGAGATCGATCGATTGCAGCAGCGTGTCGCCGGCCGAGCGCGTCTGCGACTGAGGCGAGGGGGTCCAGTGGCCGAAGGACAGGAAGCCGATCTTCTTCATGACGTCACGCCTCTGAGGGAGCGCGGGCGATGCCGCGTTCGGGGAGCGGATTGACCGACGACACGCTACGCAACGCGCCGCAGGAAAGCATGCCCCTCATATAGGCGAGCGGTGGAAGATCGGGATTGCGCCGGCGCAAATATGGCTCTGCGTCGGCGCAGTCGAAATGCTCGCGCCTGCAAGCGGCGGCGTCGCTCAGCCGAGCGGCTGCCGGTAGACGATGAAGCCCGATTTGTCGGCGACCTTGTTGTAGAGCTCCTGCGCCTGGAGATTGGTTTCATGCGTCTGCCAGTAGACGCGGAAGCAGTTCTTCTCGCGGGCCATCTGGTTCACGGCCTCGATCAGCTTGCGGCCGACGCCGGTGCCGCGCGCCTCGGGAACGGTGAACAGGTCCTGCAGATAGCAGATGTTCCGTTCGCTCCAGGTCGAGCGGTGGATGACCCAGTTTGTCATGCCCAGCGCCTTGTCGCCCTGGAAGGCGATGAAGCCGCCCATCGGCTCCGTGCCGCCGGTCAATCGCCCGAAGGTGACGTCGTCGAGTTCGGCGGGAAGCGTCGATTTGTAGAAGGTCAGATAGCCATGCCAGAGCGGCGTCCAGGCGGCGCGGTCGGCGGCGGCAAGCGGGCGGATCGTGATCTCAGGCATCGGCATCTTCCTCCAAGGAGGAAGCTAGCGCCTGCCTGGTGCCTTGTCTCATGACAAGCCGAGATCGGAAGGATCAACGGAAGGGTGTGCGGCTGTGGGAAAGCGAGGCGCAGACTTGGCGGCACTGGATTCGGCACCATCTATCCCTGCGACCAAATTCGTCGCGATCGCTGCTATAGATGGCGCGAATGCCGAAGATGTCCCGGCAGAGCAGGAGCACATTGTGACCGAGCGATTTGAACGGCATCGCCAACCCTGGACACATGAGGAACTTGAGAAGCTAAAGTTACTCGCCAAGAAGGGCATGGCACTGAAGGCGATTTCGAAAGCGATGACCCGTAGCGAGGAATCCATCAAGGACCGCGCCAAACTCGATGGAATTGGGATCGCCAAGCTCCGTTAGCCGGGTTTACGGCAAGGCCTTGGGCCCAAAGCCGGGGTCCGTTCCTGGTGCGATGGCGATACCCCGAGCAGCGCTCCATGAAACCCGGCCATCCATCCCGCTCCAGGCATTCGCCTTGCCGAACGGCTTGCCCTCTGCCGCCCAACAAAAAGCCCGCACGATTGCATCGCGCGGGCTCGATAATTTTCGGTCGTAAAACCGCTCAGAGCTGGCCGAGCATCGTCTCGGCGCCGGAGGCCTCGGCCTTGCCGGCGGCTTCCTCGACATTGAGCGCCTTCACCACGCCGTCCTCGACGATCATCGAGTAACGCTGCGAGCGGGTGCCGAGGCCGAAGCCCGAGCCGTCCATCGACAGGCCGATCTCCTTGGCGAAATCGGCGTTGCCGTCCGCGAGGAACTCGATCACGCCGGCGCCGCCGGTGGCCTTCGACCAGGCGTCCATCACGAAGACGTCGTTGGTCGAGGTCACCATGATGGCGTCGACGCCCTTCTCCTTGATTTCGGCCGCCTTGCCGACATAGCCGGGCAGATGGTTGCGGTGGCAGGTCGGGGTGAAGGCGCCGGGCACGGCGAAGAGAACGACCTTCTTGCCCTTGAACAGCTCGTCCGTCGTCCTGGCGGCGGGGCCGTCTGCGGTCATGATCCGGAACGTCGCCTGCGGAAGCTTGTCACCCACCTTGATGGTCATGCGCCTGTTCTCCAGAAAGCCCGCGGCATCGACGCCGCCCGGTTCACGGCTTACGGCTTGGCGGCGGGGATGTCGAGGTCGAGCCGCGTCTCCACCGGCTTGGGCGAGCCGCGCACAGTGAAGATCAGCGGGATCGGCCCGGCGACGCCCTTGGGCCGGTCGTTGATCCTGATCTTGGCCGTGACGGTGCCGTCGGCCTCCGGCGTCAGATGGGTTTTGCCGAAGGACCACATGCCGGGACCCTCGACGAAGATGTCCTCGACCTTGCCCCCGGGCGGCGTCTGCAGCACGAGCTTGAGGCCGGGATCGACGACGGTGTCGTCAAGCCCGACGTCGAGGAGGGCGAGCTTGCCGTTATGCGGCCCCGGCTTCACCGGAACGGGAACGCGCGCCTCGTAGCTCTCCAGGCGCGGCGAGGTCACGGTCGTCACGCCCGGTTCGAGCCACAGGCTGGCCTCGCCCCTGGCGGGGATGCAGATCTTCTCGCAGACCGCATAATCGAGCTTGAGCACGACCATGACCGGCCGCGACGGATCGACCGGCTGGACCGAGATCGGGATCACCACCTCGCCGACATAGCCGATCGAATAGCCGGCCGAGTCCTGGAAGCGCTCCGGCACCGGCCAGCGCACGTCGAGCCCGCCGATATTGGTCGACCCGCTCCAGTCGAAGGCGGGCGGCACGCCGAACTCGCCGGGGGTGCGCCAATAGGTCTTGAACCCCGGCGACATCACGATCTCGACGCCGACGCGCTGTTTGCCGGTCGGCGTGGTCGGGCCGGCGATGAGACGCAACCTCGCATGCTCGCCGGTCGACCAGGGCGACGTGGCGGCTTCGGTCGTGGCGTCCTGCGCCTGGGCGACCGTGCCGAAGGCGAGAAGGGCGAGGGCCAGCAGGGGAAGGATCCGGATCACAGCTTTGCCTTAACCAGTGCCAAGCCGAAAAGCGAACAAAACCTCTGCCTCTCACATGATTGCGACGACAAACCGGGGCCGGATCTTCGTCGAAGAATGGGGCGCAATCGCGATGCCGGCTTTTTATGCCCGATCGGCGTTTCCCGTGCGCGGGAAGTGATCTAGCATGGCGGCATGAAGATCGGCCCCCAAACGCGCCTCGGCAGCCGCAGCTATCTCGACGGGCAGTGCCTGATCGCGATGCCCGGCATGACGGACACGCGCTTCAGCCGCAGCGTCGTCTATGTCTGCGCCCATTCCGAGGACGGGGCGATGGGCATCATCGTCAACAAGCCGGCTGCGGATACGAAATTCCCGGACCTTCTCGTCCAGCTCGACGTGATTCCGTCGGAGGAAATCATCCGCCTGCCGAGCCGGGCGGAGAAGATGCAGGTGCTGCGCGGCGGCCCGGTCGAGACCAAGCGCGGCTTCGTCCTGCACACCGCCGATTTCTTCCTGGAATCGGCGACGTTGCCGATCGATGACGGCATCTGCCTCACCGCGACGCTCGACATCCTCAGAGCCATCGCCGTCGGCACCGGGCCGGAGAACGCGGTGCTCGCCCTGGGCTATGCCGGCTGGGCGGCCGGGCAGCTCGAGGCCGAGATCCAGTCCAATGGCTGGCTGCATTGCGAGGCCGATCCCGCGCTGCTCTTCGACGAGAGCGTCGAGACGAAATACCAGCGCGCGCTGGGCAAGATCGGTATCGATCCGGCTTTCCTGTCGCGCGAGGCCGGGCACGCGTGAAGGTCCGGCGTCATGCTCGGGCTTGACCGTCTCCGGGCAGTCCACGGAACCACGGGGTCATCCCGGGCTTGACCCGGGATCCATGCCGGAACTCTTCCGGTTGATGCTCAGGCATGGATCCCGGATCTCCGCTTCGCTGCGTCCGGGATGACCCTGCTTCTTCGTCGTCTCTTCCGAGGGGGCGTCAGCTCCAGCTTTACGCCGCTTCGGTCGCCGCGGCCGTCGCGCCCATCAGGCGGCGGGCTTCCGCCGCCGTCATCGGCTGGCCGAAGATGTAGCCCTGCGCATACTGGCAGCCGAGCTGGTAGAGCTCGATCGCGTCGGACTCGCTCTCGGCTCCTTCCGCGACGACATCCATGTTGAGGTCGGAGGCGAGCTGCACGATCGAGCGCAGGATCACGGGCGGACGGCCATTGCCCATCTGCCGCACGAAGCTCTGGTCGATCTTGATCGTGTCGAAGGGGAAGCGCTGGAGATAGGACAGCGAGGAATAGCCCGTCCCGAAATCGTCGAGCGAGAGGCCGGCGCCGAGATCGCGGATGCGCTGCAGCATCTGCGCCGCATATTCCGGGTTCTCCATCACGAGGCTCTCGGTGATCTCGAGCTTGAGCGTGCCGGGCAGCACGCGCCGGCGCCCGAGCACGGTCTTCACGTCATGCAGCAGGTCGTGCCGCAGGAGCTGGCGGCTCGACACGTTGACGCTGGCGAAGATCGGCGGGTCGACCTCGAGCGCGGCCTGCCAGGCCTCGAGCTCGCGCGCGGTCTTGTCCATGACATAGATGCCGAGATCGACGATGAGCCCGGTCTCCTCGGCGATGGCGAGGAAGTCCTGCGGCATCAGCCGGCCTTCGCGCGGATGGTCCCAGCGCACCAGCGCCTCGAAGCCGGCGATGGTCCGGTCCTCCAGCCTGACGATCGGCTGGTACATCACCTGGATCTCATTGCGCTCGATCGCCTTGCGCAAATCGCTTTCGAGCGCGAGCCGGTCGTTGCGGTCTGTCCGCATCGCCGGGACGAAGATCTCGATCCGGTTGCCGCCCTGGCGCTTGGCGTGGGCCATGGCGAGCTCGGCGTTCTTCAGCGCGTCGTCCTTGCGCGCGGCGGACGGGGCGTCGAACAGGGCGAGCCCGATCGAGGGCGTCAGCACGATCTCGCGCTCGGCATAGGTGATCGGCGTCGAGACGGCGCGGCGCACGAGTTCCGCCAGCGCCAGGATGCGCTCCGGATCGCGCTCCGAGACGAGGATCATCGCGAAGGTGTCGCCGCCGATGCGGGCCAGCGTGTCCTGCGCCCGGAGCAGCCGGCCGAGCCGGCGCGCCAGCGTCAGCAGGATCGAGTCGCCGGCCGAGAAGCCGACCGATTCGTTGACCTGCTTGAAGCGATCGACATCGATGACCAGCACGGTCGGGCGGATATTGTCGTCGGCGCGGGTGAAGCCGAAGATAGCCCCGAGCCGGTCCTGGAACAGCTTGCGGTTGGGCAGGCCGGTCAGGTTGTCGTGCACGGCGTCGTGCAGCATCCGTTCCTGCGCCGTGCGCTGGTCCGTGACATCCGCCAGCGTGCCGATGACGCGGATGACCTCGCCGTCCGAGCCGAGCACCGGACGGGCCTTGATGTTGACCCAGTGATAGGTGCCGTTCGCGGCGCGCAGGCGCACGTCGAGATTGAGCTTGCCGCGCCGCTGTTCCAGCACCGCGTCGAGCGTGACGCGGTAGCGGTCGCGGTCGGCGACATGCATGTGTTCCAGCCAGCGGGCGGCCGAGCCTTCGAGCGAGCCCTTGGCCAGGCCGAGCAGGGCCTCGATCTGCGGCGAGACGAAGATCTTGTCGCCGCTGACGTCCCAATCGAAGACGAGGTCGCCCGAGCCCGAGAGCGCCAGCGCCCGCCGCTCGGTGTCGGAGACCAGACCGTGCGAGATCGCGCCGCCGGCGAAGGCGTGCTGGATCACGGTGAAGCCGATCAGCAGCACGATCAGGACGAGGCCGCCGAGCAAGGCGGGCGCGACGAGGTCGCGTTGAAACTGCCCGGTCACGGTGAAGCCGGCCGCCGTCACCCAGACGGCGAGCAGGAACCAGGTCGGGATCAGCATCACCGCCCGCTCATAACCATGGGTCGCCAGATGCACCACGAGCACGAAGCCGACGGCAGCCACGGCCGCGATCGAGATGCGGGCGATGCCGGCCGCCATCGGCGCGTCGAAGACGGCGAGCCCGACGAGGCCTGCGAGGCCGAGGATCCAGACGATGGTGACGTGGCCGTAGCGCACATGCCAGCGCGACAGGTTGAGATAGGCGAAGAGGAAGACGAGCAGCGTCGCCGCCAGCACCACCTCGGCGCCGGCCCGGTAGATCCGCTCGATGGCCGGTGTGAGTGGGAAGAGCCGCTGGAAGAAGCCGAAATCGAGCCCGGCATAAGCCAGCACCGCCCAGGCCAGCGCCGCCGCAGCCGGGAAGATCACCGCGCCCTTGACCACGAAGATGATGGTCAGGAACAGCGCCAGCAGGCCGGCGATGCCGATGATGATGCCCTTGTAGAGCGTCAGCCCGTTGGTCTTCTGGCGATAGGCGTCCGGCTCGTAGAGATAGAGCTGCGGCAGGTTGGGCGATTTCAGCTCGGCCACGAAGGTGACGGTCGTTCCCGGATCGAGCGTGATCAGGAAGACATCGGCATCGGGGCTGGCCTCGCGGTCGGGCGAGAGGCCCTGGCTCGCCGTCACCGCTTCGATGCGCCGGTCGCCGAGATCGGGCCAGACCACGCCCGATCCGATCAGCCGGTGGAAGGGCGCGACCAGCAGCCGGTCGATCTGCTCGTCGGAATCATTGGTCAGCGCGAAGACGATCCAGTCCGGCCTGGCGCCGGATTCGCGCGCCTTCACCGCGATGCGGCGCACGATGCCGTCCGGCCCCGGCGCGGTCGAGATCTGGATGACGTCGCCGTCGGATTTGTTGCGCTCGACGATGTGGGTGAGGTCGATGACCGGCGCGTCGACCGGCACGCGGACGGCGTCGACGGCGTTTGCCGGCCCGATGCCGGCGCAGCAGAACCACAAGGCCAGACCGGCGACGGCGAGGCCGATCCGGAGAATTCGCTCGGAGATGGACAAGCTGCGCTCGGCTACCAGGCGGGATATGATCGTTCGATATTGAAGCAAAAGTCCTATCGGCCGCTCGTGGCGAGGGCAAGGCAGGGCGCGCCTGCCGTCCACTGCCGCGGTCAACGGCTTGCCCCCGGCAGGCGGTCGTTGGAAAGGGCGGCATAGAGCAGGTGATCGGCCCAGGCGCCGTTGATCTTGAGATAGGCCCGCGCCAGCCCTTCGGGCTGGAAGCCGACACGCTCCAGCAATCGTCGCGACGGCTCGTTATTGGGCAGGCAGGCCGCCTCGACGCGGTGGAGCGCCAGCTCCGAAAAGGCGAAGCGCAGCGCCCCGCGCACGGCCTCGGTCATGTGCCCTTTGCCGGCATGGCGCTGGCCCATCCAGTAGCCGAGCGTACAGGCCTGCGCGACGCCGCGCCGGATCAGCCCCAGCGTCAGCCCGCCGAGCAGGGTTTCGCTATGGCTCTCGAAGATGAAGAGCGAATAGGCCTCGTCCGTGGAGATCTCGCGCGCGGCGCGCTTGGCGCGCAGCCGGAAGGCGTTGCGGGTGAGGTCGTCCTCGTTCCAGGTCGGCTCCCAGGGCGCCAGGAATTCGCGGCTTTCCATGCGCAGCACCGCCCAGGTGGCGAAGTCGTCGATGGAGGGCGCGCGCAGGTAGAGATTCGGCGTCCGGATCAACGGGCGGCTCTGCGGCTCGCTCGGGAAACGGAAGAGTGCCATCGTCGCTCAGTCCGCCGCTCGCGCCGCCTGGCGCAGTCGCTTCGCCGGCGGCAATCCATGGAGGGGGCCGATCGCCGCGATGGTCGGCTGGTGGCCGAGCAGCGAGCGGCCGGCATTGCGCACATCCGCCAGCGTCACCGCATCGAGCCGCGCCGCGAGCTCCTCGCGCGGGATCGCCCGGCCGAACAGCAGCACCTGCCGCGCCATCTGCTCGAGCTTGCCGCCCGGGCTCTCGAGCGAAGCCAGCAGCCCGACCTTCATCTGGGCGCGGGCGCGGGCGACCTCGACCTCGGTCACGTCTTCCGCCGCTTGCCGCAGGCAGCCGAGCGCGACCTCAATCAGCTCGTTGGCATCCTCCGGCGCGGTGCCGGCGCCGATGCCGAAAACGCCGCAATCGGAGAAGGGCCAATGGAAGGCGTCGATGGCATAGGCGAGGCCGCGCTGTTCGCGCACCTCCTGGAACAGCCGCGAGGACAGCCCGCCGCCGAGCACGGAAGCGAAGATCTGCAGCGGATAATGCGCTCCTTGCGCGAAGGGCAGGCCGGGCAGGCCGAGCACGAGATGCACCTGCTCCTCGTCGCTGCCGATCCGCGCCTCGCCGCCGCGATACTCGCCGGGCTCGCGGATGAGCGGCACCGCCGGCCGCGCGGGCAGGGCGGAGAGATGCTTGCGGGCGAGCGCGACGAGCTCGTCATGGTCGACGGCGCCGGATGCGGCCAGCACCATGTTCCCGGCATGGTAGTTCCGGGCGAGATAGGCGCGGATGGCGTCGGGCGTGAAGCCCTTCACCGTCTTCGCCGTGCCGAGGATCGGCCGGCCGATCGGCTGGTCGGGGAAGGCGGCCTGCAGGAAGCGATCATAGACGAGGTCGTCCGGCGTATCCTGCACCGCCGAGATCTCCTGCAGGATCACGCCCTTCTCGCGCTTCAGCTCCTCCTCGGTGAGGGCCGGCGCGGTGACGATGTCGGCGAGGATGTCGACCGCGAGCGCAAGGTCGGCGCCGAGCACGCGGGCGGTGTAGCAGGTGTATTCCACGCTGGTCGCGGCGTTGAGGTCGCCGCCGACGCTCTCGATCTCCTCGGCGATCTGCAAGGCGCTGCGCCTTGCCGTGCCCTTGAAGGCCATATGCTCCAGAAGATGGGCGAGGCCATGCTCATGGGGCAGCTCGTCGCGCGAGCCGGCCCCGATCCAGATGCCC
Source organism: Allobosea sp. OAE752 (assembly GCF_050433265.1). NCBI lineage: Bacteria > Pseudomonadati > Pseudomonadota > Alphaproteobacteria > Hyphomicrobiales > Alloboseaceae > Allobosea > Allobosea sp. OAE752. The sequence goes on along the minus strand of NZ_JBNPXO010000001.1, from coordinate 727,753 downwards.
AGCGAGACGGTCGCCGCATGCTCCATGTGCTGCGAGACGATCCGCAGACCCGAGGGCAGGGTGGTCAGGCCGACATCGGGATCATGCGCGCCGCGGCTTTCGTCGGGAGCCACGATCTCGGCCAGCTCGGCGGGCGCGGCCACGCTCACGCCGCGGCCCCCCGCACGGCGCGGGCATGCTCGCGCACGAAGGTCTCGATCGCCGCGAGGTCGTTCGGCAGCAACGTAACCCGCTCCTTGCGCTCCATCAGATCGGCGAGATGCGCCGGAAGCACCGGCTCGACGCCGCTGGCCGCTTTCACGGCGGCCGGGAACTTGGCCGGATGGGCGGTGCCGAGCACGATCGTTGGCGTTGCCGCGTCGCGGGCGAGCTTCTGGCGGGCGGCGCCGATGCCGATGGCGGTGTGCGGATCGGCGAGGTAGCCGCTCTCGGTCCAGGTCTGGCGGATCTCGGCGGCGATCTCGCTCTCGCTGAGCGCCGTCGCCTCGAACTCGCTGCGGATGCGGGCGAGCGGCTCGGGCCCGATCTCGAAGCGGCCGGACTGCTGCAACGATTGCATCAACCGCCGCACGGCGGCGCCGTCGCGCCCATGCGCCTCGAACAGCAGCCGCTCGAAATTGGAGGAGATCTGAATGTCCATCGAAGGCGAGGTCGTCGCCTGGACGCCACGCATCTCGTAGACGCCGCTCGCCAGCGTGCGGGGCAGGATGTCGTTGCTGTTGGTCGCGATCGTCAGGCGCTCGACGGGCAAGCCCATCCGCTTGGCGACCCAGCCGGCGAGGATGTCGCCGAAATTGCCGGTCGGCACTGCGAAGGACACCTTGCGGGCGGGCGCGCCGAGCGAAACCGCCGCCGTGAAGTAATAGACCACCTGCGCGGCGATGCGCGCCCAGTTGATCGAATTGACGCCGGACAGGCCGATCTCGTCGCGGAAGGCGTGATGGTTGAACATCGCCTTCACCAGGTTCTGGCAGTCGTCGAAGGTGCCTTCGACCGCGATGGCGTGGACGTTCTCCGCATCGACCGTGGTCATCTGCCGGCGCTGCACGTCCGAGACACGGCCCTGCGGATAGAGGATGAAGACGTCGACGCTCTTCAGCCCCTTGAAGGCGTCGATGGCCGCGCTGCCCGTATCGCCGGAGGTCGCGCCGACGATGGTGGCGCGCTGGCCGCGCAGGCCGAGCGTGTGGTCCATCAGCCGGCCGAGAAGCTGCATCGCCACGTCTTTGAAGGCGAGCGTCGGGCCGTGGAAGAGTTCGAGCACGAAGAGGTTGTCGCCGATCTGCGTCAGCGGGCAGACGGCCGGATGCCGGAAGCCGGCATAGGCGTCGTGGATCATCCGGCCGAGCGCCTTCGGCTCGACATCGCCGTCGCTCAGCGCGCCGATGACGCGCTCTGCCACGGCCGCATAGGACTTGCCGGAAAAGCCGGCGATCTCGGCGGCGTCGAGCGTGGGCCAGCTCTGCGGCAGATAAAGTCCGCCGTCGCGGGCGAGCCCGGTCAGGAGCGCGTCGGAAAAGCTGAGCGCCGGGGCTTCGCCCCGGGTGGAGACATGCAGCACGGTCTTGGGCCTCTTTGATCTATATCTGATGCTATAGGCCGGTCTGCTGCTTTGGGCAAAACCGTTTGATGTCGATCCTGCGGTCTCAGGCCGAGCCGGTGCCTTTCCGACCCTGCCAGGCATAAGCTCCGAACACCCCGACCAGCGTCAGTGCGAGCGCGAACCAGGTCAGCGCATATTGCAGGTGGTTGTCGGGAATGCGCCCGATCAGCTCGCGCACATCGACGCCGGCCGGCGGCGTCAGCCCGTCGCCCTCACGCTCGGCCTCCAGATAGAAGGGCGCCGGCGGCAGGTTGAGGGCGGCGGCGATGGCCGCGGGGTCGCGGGTGTAGAACTCGCGGATCGCCGGCAGGTCCGCCGGTGTGAAGGCGTTGCGCGTCTCGGGCGCGCGCAGGAAGCCGCGGATCGTGTCCGGGCCGGAAGCGGGACGGATCTGCCCGAATTTGCTTTCGGGGACGAAGCCGCGATTGACGAGGATGACGCCGCCATCCTCCAGCCTGAAGCCCTGGAAGATCCAGCGCCCGAAGCCGGAGAGCTGGCGTGTTCCCGGCGGTCCCGCCGCGATCGTGGTGCGCACGCCCGCGACATGCTCGTCGGTATAGCTGCCCTTGGCGACCACATGGGTCAGGTCGAGCGCGCCGGCGTCGAGCTTCGCCCAGTCGGCGCTCGGCGGCATCGGCGCCGGGGCGCCCGCGGACTGGGTCTCGAGCCGGTCGATATAGGCGCGCTTCTCCTGCATCCGCTCGAGCTGCCAGGTGCCGAGCCCGCAAAGCACTACGGCGCCCAGAACGGTCAGGAGCCCCGGTAGCAGCAGGCCGGGTCTCTTCGCCTTGGCTGACGGGGAGGTCACTTCTCGCGCCTGCCTTCCTCGGCCTTGTTGACGTATTGCAGCGCCACCGCGAGCCCCTTCATCGGCCGCAGCAGCGCGAGGCAGATGGCGATCGCGAGCGGCAGCCAGATGGCGAGATGCAGCCAGATCGGCGGCTCATAGGCGATCTCGACATAGAGCGCCGCCCCCAGCACCACGAAGCCTGCGATCAGCATGATGAACACGGCCGGCCCGTCGGCGGAATCGGCGAATTTGTAGTCGAGCCCGCAGGCGCTGCAGCGCGGCTTAAGCTTGAGGAAGCCGTCGAAAAGCGCGCCCTCGCCGCAGCGCGGGCAGCGCCCGGCGAGCCCCGTCGCATAGGGGGAGGGAAGGGAGGGTTGAGGTTCGGCCATTGATGCCTCCTGAACGAAAAAGGCGGCCTCGCGGCCGCCTTCTGTCAGCGCGACCGCCGGGCGCGCGGCAGCCGGTCAGTGCCCGGCAGCGGTCTGTGCGCCAGCGCCCCAGACATAGATCGAGACGAACAGGAACAGCCAGACCACGTCGACGAAGTGCCAGTACCAGGCGGCGAACTCGAAGCCGAGATGCTGCTCCGGCTTGAAGTGGCCAAGATAGGCCCGGTAGAGGCACACCGCCAGGAAGATCGTGCCGATGATGACATGCGCGCCGTGGAAGCCGGTCGCCATGAAGAAGGTGGCGCCGTAGATGTTGCCGCTGAAGGCGAAGGCCGCATGCGAATATTCGTAGGCCTGGCACAGCGTGAACAGCAGGCCGAGGATCACGGTCAGCCACAGGCCCTGCTTCAGGCCGGCCCGGTCATTGTTGATCAGGGCGTAGTGCGCCCAGGTCACGGTGGTGCCGGAGGTCAGCAGGATCAGCGTGTTGAGCAGCGGCAGATGCCAGGGATCGAAGGTCTCGATGCCCTTCGGCGGCCAGACGCCACCGGTGAAGTCGTGGCGCAGGAAATTGATCTGCTCGTAGGAGAACAGGCTCGCGTCGAAATAGGCCCAGAACCAGGCGACGAAGAACATCACCTCGGAGGCGATGAACATGATCATGCCGTAGCGGTGATGGAGCTGCACCACGCGGGTGTGATGGCCTTCCTTCTCCGCCTCGCGGATCACGTCCATCCACCAGGACAGCATGGTGTAGAGCACGCCGAGCATGCCGACGCCGAAGACCAGCGGGCCGATATGCAGGCCGCCGACCGGCAGGGCCTTCATCCACATCACGGCGCCGATCGCCATGATGGTCGCGCTGGTCGCGCCGATGAGCGGCCACGGGCTCGGATCGACGAGGTGGTAATCGTGGTGCTTCGTATGGGCCCCGGCCATCGTATTCGGTCTCCGCGTGCGACTTCTTGTCCGCGCTCTCTGTGAGCGCGCTTTTACAGTTTCGGATTCTTCGCGTCACCCTTGGCGGTGCCGGCCTGGTCCTCGGCGACCGGCTGCCCTGCCTTGGAGGCGAAGTAGGTGTAGGAAAGGGTGATGGCCTTGATGCCGTCGAGATCGCGATTCTGCGCGATTTCCGGGTCGATGTAGAACACCACCGGCGCCTCGAAGCTCTCGCCCGGCTTCAGCGTATGCTCGGTGAAGCAGAAGCACTGGATCTTCACGAAATAGGCCGCGCTCTGCTCGGGCGTGACATTGTAGGTCGCGATGCCCGTCACCGTGCGGTCGGAGCGATTCGTGACCTTGTAGAACACCGTCTGGGTGATGCCGACCTGCGCGCTGATCTCGGGGCTCTCGGCCTCGAACTTCCAGCCGAGGCCGGGCGCGACATTCGCGTCGAAACGCACGGAGATGAAGCGGTCCAGCACCTTGCCGGTCGCGGCGGTGCCGATCTGCGGCGTGCCGCCGAAGCCGGTGACCTTGCAGAACAGGTCGTAGAGCGGCACGGCCGCGAAGGACATGCCGAGCATGCCGAAGGCGACGCCGACGCAGATCAGCGCCGTGCGGGTCGATTTCGCGGAATGCGTCGCCACGCGGCTGTCGGAGGGCTTCGTCATCACAGCGGCCGGTTCATGATGGCCGGGCCGGTCTTCACCAGCGTCACCACGAAGAAGAAGACCACCAGCCCGGCCAGAACCAGCGCGAGCGCCAGGTTCCGGCGCCGACGGCGCGCCATGTCCTCCGGAGAGAAGGGCGCCGGCGCGACCTTTCGGTTGTGATTCTCGCTCATCCGATCACCTTCGGCAGCGTCCACATCAGGCCGAAGACGTTCTCGACGAGCAGCACCGCGAAGAGCAGGAACAGATAGAGGATCGAGAAGCCGAAGAGCGACCAGCAGGCCTTGATCGCGGCTTGCCCCTCGGTGCGGCGCCAGACCTGGATCGAAAGCCAGATCATGGCGAGCCCGGTCGTGACCGAAACCACGAGATAGATCAGTCCGCCGAAGCCCATCAGCGCCGGCAGCACCGCGACCGGCGCCATGACCAGCGAATAGAGCACGATCTGCCGGCGGGTCGCGGCCGGGCCGGCGACATTCGGCATCATAGGGATGCCGGCGCGGGCGTAATCGGCGGATTTGACCAGCGCCAGCGCCCAGAAATGCGGCGGCGTCCACAGGAAGATGATCGCGAACAGCACCAGCGAGTGCCAGCCGAACTGGCCGGTGACGACCGCCTCGCCGATCATCGGCGGGAAGGCGCCGGCGGCACCGCCGATGACGATGTTCTGCGGCGTCCAGCGCTTCAGCCACATCGAATAGACGACGGCATAGAAGAAGATGGTGAAGGCCAACATCGCCGCCGCGAGCAGGTTGGCGACGAGCCCGAGCACCAGCACGGAGCCGACCGAGAGGGTCAGCCCGAAGGCGAGCGCCTCGGAGGGCAGGATCCGGCCTGACGGGATCGGGCGCTTGGCCGTGCGGCTCATCAGCGTGTCGATATCGGCGTCGTACCACATGTTGAGGCAGCCCGAGGCGCCGGCCCCGACCGCGATCGCCAGCAGCGCCGCCAGCGCCAGCACCGGGTGCACCGTGCCGGGCGCCGTCGCCATGCCGGTCAGCGCCGTCACCACGACGAGCGACATCACCCGCGGCTTCAGCAGCGCGAAGAAATCGCGCGCCTCGCCGGTGGAGGCGATGGTGCCTTCGGTGTGGGTTTCGAACGCGGCGGACATCGATCTGATCGTCTTCGTACTCTTTGGATCGGCACCGTTCAGTGGGCCGGGGTATTGCGAGCGGTTTGCGGTCGCCCGTCTCCGGAACGCCTCTCGGGAGGCGCTCGGGGGAAGGGCGGCGGCGGACCCTGAGGTCCGCCGCCGGTCGTCTCAGTGGTCCGAGCCGGTGATGCGCGGCAGCGTCTCGAACTGGTGGAAGGGCGGCGGCGAGGACAGCGTCCACTCCAGCGTCGTTGCGCCTTCGCCCCACGGATTGTTGCCGGCGAGTTCCTTGCGGCTGAACGCGACCACGATGCCGTAGAGCCAGACAAGGAGGCCAGCCGCGAAGATGTAGGAGCCGATCGACGACCAGAAATGCCAGCCGGCGAAGGCATCCGGATAGTCCACATAATGACGCGGCATGCCGGCGAGCCCGAGGAAGTGCTGCGGGAAGAACAGCAGGTTCGCGCCGATGAAGGCGATCCAGAAGTGCAGGCGGCCGATCCAGTCCGGCATGATGTAGCCGCTCATCTTCGGGAACCAGTAGTAGAAGCCCGCGAAGATGCCGAACACGGCGCCGAGCGACAGCACGTAGTGGAAGTGGGCCACGACGTAATAGGTCGCATGCAGCGAGCGATCGACGCCGGCATTGGCCAGCACCACGCCGGTGACGCCGCCGACGGTGAACAGGAAGATGAAGCCGATCGCCCAGACCATCGGCGCGGTGAAGCGGATCGAACCGCCCCACATCGTCGCGATCCAGGAGAAGATCTTGATGCCGGTCGGCACCGCGATGACCATCGTCGCGAACACGAAATAGCGCTGCGTGTTGAGCGAAAGGCCGGCGGTGTACATGTGGTGCGCCCACACGATGAAGCCGACGACGCCGATCGCGACCATCGCGTAGGCCATGCCGAGATAGCCGAAGATCGGCTTCTTCGAGAAGGTCGAGATGATGTGGCTGACGATGCCGAAGGCCGGCAGGATCATGATGTAGACTTCGGGGTGACCGAAGAACCAGAACAGGTGCTGGTACAGGATCGGGTCGCCGCCGCCGGCCGGGTCATAGAAGGTGGTGCCGAAGTTGCGGTCGGTCAGCAGCATGGTGATCGCGCCGGCGAGCACCGGCAGCGCCAGCAGCAGCAGGAAGGCGGTGACCAGCACGCCCCAGGCGAACAGCGGCATCTTGTGCATGGTCATGCCAGGCGCGCGCATGTTCAGGATCGTGGTGATGAAGTTGATCGCGCCCAGGATCGAGGCCGCGCCCGCCAGGTGCAGCGACAGGATGCCGAAATCGACCGACGGCCCGGGATGGCCCGCCGTCGAGAACGGCGGATAGATCGTCCAGCCCGTGCCGACGCCGTTGGCGCCGGGCGCGCCGGGCACGAAGAGCGAGATGACGAGCAGCACGAAACCGGCGACCGTCAGCCAGAACGAGATGTTGTTCATGCGCGGGAAGGCCATGTCCGGCGCGCCGATCATCAGCGGCACGAACCAGTTGCCGAAGCCGCCGATCACGGCGGGCATGACCATGAAGAAGATCATGATCAGGCCGTGGCCGGTGACGAAGACGTTGTAGGTCTGGCCGCTCGAGAAGATCTGCAGGCCCGGATACATGAGCTCGATGCGCATCATGATCGACAGGAAGCCGCCGACCAGGCCCGCAATGATCGAGAAGATCAGGTAGAGGGTCCCGATGTCCTTGTGGTTGGTGGACAGAAGCCAGCGCCGCCACCCGGTCGGGTGGTCATGGGCTGCGTCGTGTCCGTGGTCGTGAGCGTGCGGTGCCGCGGTTGCCATGGTCTAGTCTCCTCGGCGAATTACTTCGAGGCCGCGGCGAGCTTGCGGCCCGCATCTTCGGCATTGGCGAATTTCTGCTTCGCCTCCGTCAGCCAGGCGGCATAGCGCTCCTGGCTGACGACGCGGAAGGCGATCGGCATGTAGGAGTGGTTCTGGCCGCAGATGAACGAGCACTGGCCGTAATAGATGCCCTCGCGCTCGGCCATGAACCAGGTCTCGTTCAGGCGGCCGGGGATGGCGTCGATCTTGATGCCGAAGGACGGCACCGTGAATTTGTGGATGACGTCGGCGCCGGTGACCTGGACCCGGACGATCTTGCCGACCGGGACGACCGCCTCGTTGTCGACGGCGAGCAGGCGGGGCGCCTCATCGGCGGCGATCTTCTTGGAGGCGATCGCCTCGGCGCGCTGCTTCTCGTCGAGCATCAGCGAATCGAAGCCGAAGGCGGCGGCGTTGTCCTGCGCGTATTCATAGGACCAGTACCACTGCTTGCCGGTGACCTTGATGGTCATGTCGGCCTTCGGCACCTCGAGCTGCAGCTTGAGCAGGCGGAAGGAGGGGATGGCGATCACGACCAGGATCAGGACCGGGATCACGGTCCAGGCCACTTCGAGCAAGGCGTTATGCGTGGTCTTGGAGGGGACCGGGTTGGCCTTCTCGTTGAAGCGGAAGATCACATAGACCAGCAGCGCGAGCACGAAGAGCGTGACCACGAAGATGATGATGTTCAGCCAGTCGTGGAACCAGTGGATGTAATCCGAGACGGGGGTCGCCGCGCCCTGCAGATTCATCTGCCAGGGAGTGGGCATGCCGGTGCCGGCGAAAGCCGGGACGGTCGCCAGCGCGATGGCTGCAAGGGCCGCGAGCGCGGCGGTTGCAAGGGTCCTGCTCAGAAATCGCATCGGTCCGACATAGCTCCTCAATCGACCTGCATGGGAGCCGGAGCTCGGGTCCATGCACGAAGGGGCGACCGTGAGGTCGCCCTGCTCTTCGGGATTGCGATAAATCAAAGATCACGCTTGCGCCAGAGGGACAATGCCGGCTGCGCCTCATGTCGTGCGGCATAAGCACGCGAGGTGGGGTTTGAAGTGCGGCATCGGGGCGCGGTCCGCCTTGACAGGACCGGGCCTGCATGGTCCGAACGCGTTTTATGTTGATGGCGGTGGGATTTCGTGGCGCGGCCGGGCTTTCGCCCGAATCCTGCGTTCCTGCTGTGGTTTGTGTCGCAAGATGCGATTTGGAAGGATGGCAGGGATGAAGAGGATCCTGGGGGCGCTTGGTGCGCTGGTGCTGGCGCTCATGGCGGCCGGCCTCGCCGCCGGTCCCGCTTATGCGCAGGGTACGGTGCGCTCGACACATGGCGACTGGCAGATGCGCTGCGAGGTGCCGCCCGGCGCCAAGGCCGAGCAATGCGCGCTCGTCCAGAACGTCGCCGCCGAGGATCGCCCGAATCTCACGCTCCTCGTCATCGTGCTGAAGACGGCCGACCAGAAGAGCCGGCTCCTGCGCGTCGTCGCTCCGCTCGGCGTGCTGCTGCCCTCGGGGCTCGGCCTCAAGATCGACGACAAGGATATCGGCCGCGCCGGCTTCGTCCGCTGCCTGACCACCGGCTGCGTCGCCGAGGTCGTCATGGACGATGCGCTGCTTGGCCAGCTCAAGAGCGGCAAGAGCGCGACATTCATCGTATTCCAGACGCCGGAGGAGGGGGTGGGCGTGCCCGTTTCGCTCAACGGCTTCGGCCCTGGCGTGGAGGCTTTGCCGTGATCGATCGAACCCTTGACCGGAGCCGCTGGCTCGCTCTGCCGCTGCTCTGCCTGGGCCTTGCCGGCTGCGGCTCGCCCTCATCATCCTCCGCCGGCAGCACGGCGCTCAACATGCTGATGTTCCAGTCCGCCACCCCGCCGCCGGCGGACCAGCTGCCGAAGGACGAGGACGACATGACGGTCGTCTGTCCGGAGGTCATCGTCGCCGATGGCGGCGCCGCGATCCGGGCCCAGGCCGGGCAGGATTCGAGCGGCCTGCGCTACCAGATCTCGATCACCAACGTCGCGCGCGAATGCACGCCGACCGGCAATGGCGGCTTCCGCCTCAAGGTCGGCGTCGAGGGCCGCATCCTGCTCGGCCCGGCTGGCGGTGCCGGCAACTACGGCGCCACGCTGACCACGACGGTGACGCGCGGCACCGATGTCGTCGCACGTCGCGGCGCGCGCGTCGGCGGGACGATCCCGTCCGGGCAGGGCGGCGTCGACTTCACCCATGTCGAGGAGGGCATCACCGTGCCGCCCGGCAAGAGCGACGTCGAGATCATCGTCGGCCTGGGGCAGGGCGGCGCGGCGACACCGGCCCGCCATCGCCGTCGATAACGGCAGGCATTGCCGTGAAAGAAGGCGCCGCCCGGATTGACTGGGCCGGCGCCTTCTGTATCTGTGCCCGAAGCCGCATATCCCCGCGGGAGAGACCGGGCCTGATCCGTCAGGGCCGGCGCCGAAGGCGCAACCGCCCCGGAAACGCTCAGGCAAAAGGACCGCTGGGGAGTTGGCGCTCTGGAAAGTGGCGGAAGCGATTCCGCCCACCGACGGGTGTAACCTGTCCGGCTGAGTTGGCCGGGGCGGGGAAATCTCTCAGGTTCCGAGACAGAGGGGGCGCGTTCCGGACAGTTCCGTCCGGGGCTTGCGCTCGACTCTGGAAGGGGCCGCCATGGCTGCCGAAGCCGCCGATGCCACGGATGCCGTGGTGCTCAAGACCCCGCTTCATGCGCGCCATGTCGCGCTCGGCGCCCGCATGGTGCCCTTCGCCGGCTATGACATGCCGGTGCAGTATCCGACGGGCATCCTGACCGAGCACAACTGGACGCGCGACAAGGCCGGGCTCTTCGACGTCTCGCATATGGGCCAGTGCTTCCTGATCGGCCCCGATCACGAGACCACGGCCAAGGCGCTGGAAGCGCTGATTCCCGCCGATATCGTCAATCTCGCCCCCGGCAAGCAGCGCTACTCGCAGCTTCTGAACGAGGAGGGCGGCATCCTCGACGACCTGATGATCACGCGCTCGATCGACCCCGATGAGGACGGCGCGCTCTATCTCGTCGTCAACGCCGCCTGCAAGGATGCCGACTACGCCCATATCGAGGCGCGCCTGCCGGCCAACGTGAAGCTCATCAAGGCCGAGCATCGCGGCCTGATCGCGCTGCAGGGGCCGGGCGCCGAAGCCGCGCTCGCGGCCATCGCGCCGGAAGCCGCCGAGATGGGCTTCATGACCTCGCGCACCATGAAGGTCGCCGGCATCAAGGCCAATGTCAGCCGCTCCGGCTATACCGGCGAGGACGGCTACGAGATTTCTGCCGCAGCGGCGAAGATCGGCGAGATCTGGGACACGCTGCTGCTCGATGCCAACGTCAAGCCGATCGGCCTCGGTGCCCGCGATTCGCTACGGCTCGAAGCGGGCTTGTGCCTCTACGGCCACGACATCGACACCACGACCTCGCCGATCGAGGCCGCGCTCAACTGGTCGATCCAGAAGCGCCGCCGCGAGGAGGGCGGCTTCCCCGGCGCCGCGCGCATCCAGCGCGAACTGGCCGAGGGCACGTCCCGCATCCGCGTCGGCTTGCTGCCGGAAGGCCGCGCCCCGGCCCGCGAAGGCACGGAGATCGCGACGCCTGAGGGCGAGGTGATCGGCACCGTGACCTCGGGCGGCTTCGGCCCGACGCTGAACGGCCCGCTCGCCATGGGCTATGTCGCCAAGGCCCATTCCGCGCCGGGCACCAAGCTCAACCTCATCGTGCGTGGCAAGCCGCTGCCGGCTGTCGTGGCGCCGATGCCCTTCGTCCCCAACGGTTACAAGCGCTGATCCGATTTCCCGATTTTCGCCAGGAGGAAACCATGGCCGAGACCCGCTACACCAAGGACCATGAATATATCCGCATCGAGGGTGACACCGGCACGGTCGGCATTTCCGACTACGCCCAGTCCCAGCTCGGCGACGTCGTCTTCGTCGAGCTGCCGACGGTCGGCAAGGCGCTGAGCAAGGGCGGCGAGGCCGCGGTGGTCGAGAGCGTCAAGGCCGCTTCGGAGGTCTACGCCCCGGTTTCCGGCGAGGTCGTCGAGGTCAATGGCGAGCTCGAAGCCGCGCCGGGCACCGTCAACGAGGACCCGGCCGGCAAGGGCTGGTTCCTCAAGATCAAGCTCACGGACGCAGCCGAGCTCGACGCGCTGATGAGCGAGGACGAGTACCAGAATTACGTGAAGACGCTCTGATGTCGCTCCACCGTCATTCCGGGCAAGACGCGTAGCGGCGCAGACCCGGAATCCATCGTGGGGCACAGCGCTCTACGGTGGATTCCGGCTCTCCGCTTCGCTCTGGCCGGAATGACGGAGCGCTTTGAATCGAAAAGATACGGACGCACCCCATGCGCTATCTCCCCCTTACCGATACCGACCGCGAGGACATGCTTGCACGGATCGGCGTCTCCGACATCGACGCGCTGTTCAGCGACGTGCCGGCCGGCAAGCTGCTGAAGGCCCCGGTCGACCTGCCCCGCGCCAAGGGCGAGCTCGAGGTCGAGCGCATCCTCGGCAATATGGCCGGCAAGAACACCGCCGCCTCGGCCGTTCCCTTCTTCGTCGGCGCCGGCGCCTACAAGCACCATGTTCCGGCGACGGTGGATCACCTGATCCAGCGCTCGGAATTCCTGACCAGCTACACGCCCTACCAGCCCGAGATCGCGCAGGGCACACTGCAATATCTCTTCGAGTTCCAGACCCAGGTCGCCGCGCTGACCGGCATGGAGGTCGCCAACGCCTCGATGTATGATGGCTCGACCGGCACCGGCGAGGCCGTGCTGATGGCGCATCGCGTCACCAAGCGCCGCAAGGCGGTGCTCTCCGGCGGCCTGCACCCGCATTACACCGCGGTCGTCGAGACCCTTTCCGAGATGGCCAATGACGAGGTCGTGGTCCTGAAGCCCGACGTCTCGGCCAGCGAGGACATCCTCTCCCAGATCGACGACAGCACCTCCTGCGTCGTCGTCCAGTCGCCCGACGTCTTCGGCAATCTGCGCGACCTCAAGCCGATCGCCGAGAAGGCTCATGCCCATGGCGCGCTGCTGATCGCGGTCTTCACCGAGGTCGTCTCGCTCGGCGCCGTCGTGCCGCCGGGCGCGCAGGATGCCGATATCGTCGTCGGCGAGGGCCAGTCGATCGGCAACGCGCTGAATTTCGGCGGCCCCTATGTCGGCCTCTTCGCCGCCAAGTCGAAATATATCCGCCAGATGCCGGGCCGGCTCTGCGGCGAGACGGTCGATTCGACCGGCCAGCGCGGCTTCGTGCTGACGCTCTCGACGCGCGAGCAGCATATCCGCCGCGACAAGGCGACCTCGAACATCTGCACCAATTCCGGCCTCTGCGTGCTGGCCTTCACCATCCACATGACGCTGCTGGGCCAGACCGGCCTCGCGCGCCTTGCCGAGGTGAACCACGCCAATGCCGTGAAGCTCGCCGACGCGCTCGCGGGCGTCGAAGGCGTGAAGGTGCTCAACGACAGCTTCTTCAACGAGTTCACCGTGAAGCTGAAGAAGCCGGCCGCCGAGGTCGTCGAGGTGCTCGCCGCCAGGGGTATCCTGGCCGGCGTCCCCGTCTCCCGCCTCCTGCCCAAGGCTGGGCTCGACGACCTGCTGATCATCGCCTCGACCGAGGTGAATACCGATGAAGACCGGGCGGCCCTCGTGGCGGCGCTCGTGGAGGTGCTGTGATGTTGAACCGTCAGGGACGTCCCACCCAGGCCGGCGAGGCCTCGCACGAAGAGCACCTCACTTTCACCGGCAACAAGGCTCTCCAGCAGATCGAGCCGCTGATCTTCGAGATCGGCCATCGCGAGACGACCGGTGTCGACATCGACAAGCCGGCGCCGTTCAAGTCGCGGCTGGGCAAGCATGCCCGCCAGGGCGAGATCGGCCTGCCCGGCCTCTCCGAGCCCGAGACGATGCGTCACTATGTGCGCCTCAGCCAGAAGAACTACGGCATCGACACCGGGCTCTTCCCGCTCGGCTCCTGCACGATGAAGCACAATGCCCGCCTCAACGAGAAGGTGGCGCGGCTTCCGGGCTTCTCCGACGTGCACCCCCTGCAGCCGATCTCGACCGTGCCCGGCGCGCTCGACCTGATGCTTGAGCTCGCCCGCTACCTGATGACGCTGACCGGCATGCCGGCCGTCGCCCTCTCTCCGAAGGCCGGTGCTCATGGCGAGGCTTGCGGCATGATGGCGATCAAGGCCGCCATCGCGGCGAAGGGCGAGGGCGCGACCCGCAATGTCGTGCTCGTCCCCGAATCGGCCCACGGCACCAACCCGGCGACGGCGGCCCTGATCGGCTTCTCGGTGAAGGCGGTTCCGGCCCGTCCGGACGGCACTGTCGCGGTCGAGGACGTCAAGGCCCTGCTCGGGCCGGACATCGCCGCGATCATGCTGACCAACCCGAACACCTGCGGCATCTTCGAGCCCCAGATCGTCGAGATCGCCGCGGCAATGCATGAGGCCGGCGCCTATTTCTACTGCGACGGCGCCAATTTCAACGCGATCGTCGGCAAGGCCCGTCCGGGCGATCTCGGCGTCGACGCCATGCACATCAATCTGCACAAGACCTTCTCGACGCCCCATGGCGGCGGTGGTCCCGGTGCCGGCCCGGTCGTGCTCTCCGAGCGTCTGGCGCCCTTCGCGCCGGTGCCTTTCATCCATGTCGAGAACGGCAAGCCGCATCTGATCGAGTCGCGCGCCGAAGCGCCGGCGGGCAACCATCCCTTCGGCCGCATGACCGCCTTCCACGGCCAGATGGGCATGTATGTCCGCGCGCTGGCTTACATGCTGAGCCACGGCTCGGACGGCATGCGCCAGGCTTCGGAGGACGCGGTTCTTAACGCGAACTACATCCGTGCGGGCTTGAGCGACCTGATGTCGCTGCCCTTCCCGGACCATCCCTCGATGCATGAAGTGCTGTTCGACGACGAATGGCTCAAGGGCACCGGCGTCTCGACGCTCGATTTCGCCAAGGCGATGATCGACGAGGGCTACCATCCGATGACGGTGTATTTCCCGCTCGTCGTCCATGGCGCCATGCTGATCGAGCCGACGGAGTCGGAATCGAAGGCGGCGCTCGACCTCTTCATCGCGACGCTGCGCGACCTCGCCATCGCGGCCAAGGGCAACGACAAGGAGCGCTTCACCAGCGCCCCGCATCACGCCCCGATCCGCCGCCTCGACGAGACCCGCGCCGCCCGTTCGCCGGTGCTGAAATGGACGGAGCCGGCTCCGGTCAAGGCCGCGGCGGAGTAGGGGAGCGGCCCGCCCTGACGATATCCGTCAGCATGGTGAAGGGCGCCCGCCGATTCTTAAGCATTCCTTGACCATGTCGGGGAATGATCGCCTCCGTGCCGCCTTGTGTGGCTCGGGGGTAGTTCGATGTTCCTGCGTAACGCCATCCTCGCTACGGCGGCTGTTGCCGCCCTCGCGGCGCTACCCGCGCGCGCCAACGAGGCGAGCTATGGCCCCAACACCTATGACCGCACTCTGGAAGCGCTGATCGCGCATGAGGACGTCGCCGCGCGCGGCGGCTGGCCGAAGGTGCCGGCAGGCGCCGCATCCCTCAAGCCCGATTCGCGGGGGCCGGACGTCGTCGCGCTGAAGCAGCGTCTCGTCGCGGGCGGCGACCTTTCGGCCGAGGCCCTGCCGGGCGACGTCTACGATGCGGCCGTCGTCGAGGCGGTGAAGCGCTTCCAGCGCCGCCACGGTCTCTCGGATCTCGGCACGGTCGGCCGCCTCACCCTCAAGGCGATGAACACGCCGGTCGAGATGCGCCTCAACCAGCTCACCGCCACGCTCGAGCGGCTCAAGGGCAACGGCTTCAACTTCGCCAGCCGCTATGTCGTGGTGAACATCCCCGGCGCCAGCGTCGAGGCGGTGGAGAACGGCGAGGTGAAGGAGCGCCATCTCGCCATCGTCGGGCGGCCGGACCGGCCCTCGCCGGTGATCCAGGCCAACATCACCTCGGTCAATCTGAACCCTTATTGGACTGTGCCGATGTCGATCGTGAAGGCCGACATCATCCCGCATATGCGCAAGGATCCGACGTTCATCGCCAAGTCGAACATGAAATTGCTCGGAGCCGAGAACAAGGAGATCGATCCGGCGAGCGTCAAATGGGCGACCCTGAGCAATCCGTATTTCTACGTCCGGCAGGAGCCCGGTCCGACCAATTCGCTGGGCCAGCTCAAGATCGACATGCCCAACAGCGATGCGGTCTACATGCACGACACGCCGAAGAAGACGCTGTTCCGCAACGATGTGCGCTTCAACTCCTCGGGCTGCGCCCGGATCGAGGGTGTCCGCGACCTTGCCGCCTGGCTGCTCGAAGGCTCCGAATGGAGTCGACAGGCGATCGAGGACGAGATCGCCAAGGGCGAGCGCAAGAACATCCCGCTGAAGAAGGCGGTGCCGGTGGCCTGGGTCTATCTCACCGGGTGGCAGGGCGCCGACGGGCAGGTCCAGTTCCGCGACGACATCTACGGCCTCGACACGCCGCAAGGCATCGTCACCTCGACGATCCAGCCACGCAAGCCCAAGCCGAAAGCCACCGCCGCGGTTCCCCCAGTGAGGCCGGCTGCTGCGCCGAAGACCGCCTCGGGCAATCCGCCGGCGGCGCAGGCGACTGCCAGCAACTGAGGCGTTCTCGATCTCAAGCCCTCATCCTGAGGAGCCGCGCCAGCGGCGTCTCGAAGGATGATCCAGCCATCTCCTGAGCCTCCTGGAGCATCCTTCGAGACCCAGCCTAGGGCTGCGCCTCAGGATGAGGGCTCGAATATTGGAAGAATCTAGGGCGTCTTCAGGATCGCCATCACGGCGCCGATCGCCTCAGCGCGCGCTTTCGGGTCGCTGCCGATCGTGACCATGCCGTCGGGCCGCTGGGAATAAGCCGCCTTGCGCTCGCGCAAGGGCAGGCCCGGATGGTCGAAATCGTGATAGGCGCCGGGAAAGCCGACGAAGCGCGCTCCGCCGCGCTGCGCGAGCTCCTCGCAAGGTGCAGCTGGCGTCCAGTCATCGGCCAGTCCCTGGAAGATCGCCGTGTCCGTCCGCGCGCGCCAGTCACGCTTCAGCATGACGCGGCAGCCGGGATAGAAGGCGATGACGTGGCGCAGGCGTTTGGCCTCGGGGCTGTCTGCGACGCGTAGCGCCGTGGAGCCGCCATTCGACCAGCCAATCAGGCTGATGCGCTGGCTAGCGGCGAAGCTCTGCCTGTTCAGCCAGTCGACGGCGGCGAAGGCGTCGCGGGCGCGGCCGGCGGGCGTCAGCGATCGTTCACGCTCGGTGCAGAGCGCCTTGATGCCGCGCGGACCGAAGCTGTCGACCAGCAGCACGGCGTAGCCTGCCTGCGTCAGCCGCTGCGACCAGTCCGTCTCGCGTGCGCCGACCTCGCCCGAGCGCGTGTAGAGCCCCGCGCAGCCATGCAGGCCGATCACGACAGGGAAGGGGCCGGCCCCCTCCGGACGCGCCAGCCAGCCGATGAGATCCTGCGCGTCACGTGACGGAAAGCTCACCTTTTCGAAGGCGCGGGCTCCACCGAGCGTGGCGGCGAGAACGAGCGGTGCGAGCCGGAGCGAGCGAAGAAGATTGCCGATCACCGCGTCTGTCCTCCGATCCGGGGCACCGCCATCGCCAAGCTATCCCAGAGCATGATCTCGGCGGAAGCGGGCAAAGAAAAACGCCGCGCTCCGAAGAGCGCGGCGTCGAATGTTCGAACGATCCGGCCAGGGCTCAGTTGAGCTTGGCCTTGACCTCGGTGAGCCCTGCGGCGAAGGCGGCCTCGCCAGCCTTGCCGGCCATCTGGCCGCGCAAGATGGTCTCGGCGGCCTTGCTGGCGGCCTCCGCAGCCGCGGCGCGAACCTCGGCCTCGGCCTGGCTCTCAGCCTGGGCGATCTTCTCCTCGGCCGTCTTGGTCCGGCGGGCGACGAAGTCCGCGAGCTTGGCCTCGGCCTCGGCCGCGAGGCGCTTGGCCTCCTCGGTGGCGGAGGAGATGATCTCGGCGGCCTCGGCCTCGGCGGCCTTGCGCTTGGCGTCGTATTCGCCAAGCAGCTTCTCGGCCTCCACGCGCAGGCGGCGAGCCTCCGCCAGCTCATGGGCGACCTTTTCGCCGCGGGCGTCGAGGCCCTTCACGATCATCTTCGGCACGCCGAATTTGACCAGGATCGCAAGGAAGATGACGAGCGCGACGCCAACCCAGAAAGTATCCATCAAAACTCTCCTCAGCCGCGCGACAGCGCCTGGTCGACCGCTTCCGAAGCCTCGGAGGCGGTCGGGGCCTGGCCCGTCAGCTTGGTGACGATCGCGATCGCGACGTCGCTGCCGAGGCCGCGCACATTGCCCATCGCTTCGGTTTTGGTCTTGGCGATGGTCGCCTCGGCCTGGGCCAGCTTGGCGGCAAGCTCGGCCTCGGTCGCATGACGCTGGGCGTCGCTCGCCTTGGCACCGGTGTCGCGCGCCGTCTGGGCGATGCCCTGGGCGTTCTTGCGCGCCTCGGCGAGGGCCTTCTCATAGGCCTGCGCCATGTCCTCGGCCTTGGCCTGCATCTCGGCCGCCTGGTCGAGGTCGCGGCCGATCGTGTTGGCGCGCTCCTCGAGAATCTCGCCGATGCGCGGCAGCGCGACCTTCGACATCAGCCAGTAGAGCGCGGCGAAGGTGATGGCGAGCCAGAACAGGTTGCTGGCGAAATGGGCCGGGTCGAAAGGCGGAAAGGATGCTCCCTCGCCGCTCTCGCCGTGTTTTTGCTCGGCAGCCTGCGCCGCGCCAGCCAGCAGAGTGGCGAACGAGGCGACAGCCAGCGGCCATCCTTGTCGCACGAACCCTGAAGATCGAACCGGCATGGGGTGCCTTTCAGCGCAAAGGATAGGAAGAAGGTCGCGCCCGCGGCCGAAAGCGGCCAGCGCGCGCGACTTGTGTCGTGCGGTCGACGAAAACGTCAGACCACGAAGAGCAGGACGAGCGCGACGACGAACGCGAAGATGCCCAGACCTTCGGCGAGCGCCGCGCCGATGAAGGCGCGCGGGAACTGGCCGTCGGCGGCCGACGGGTTGCGCAGCGCGCCGGACAGGAAGTTGCCGAAGATGGTGCCGACGCCGATGGCGGCGAGGCCCATGCCGAGCGAGGCGAGGCCGGCGCCGATGAACTTGGCTGCAACAGGATCCATGATGTTTCTCCAGTGGGAAGGCTAAAGGGCTGGTTGAACTCTTAACGGCGCTTGCAGGGCCTCAGTGGCCGGGATGCAGCGCGTCGTTGAGATAGACGCAGGTCAGGATCGCGAAGACATAGGCCTGCAGAACCGCGACGAGGACTTCGAGCGCCGTCAGCGCGACCGCCAGCAGCAGCGGCAGCGGCGCGATGGCGTATGTGAACAAGCCAGCGGCGGCACCGGTGGTCAGCGCGACGACGAAGCCGCCGAAGACCTTGAGCGCGATATGGCCGGCGAGCATGTTGCCGAACAGGCGAAGCGAGAGCGAAACCGGGCGCGACACGAAGGAGACGACCTCGATCAGCACCACGAAGGGCAGGAGCCAGCCGGGCACGCCCGACGGCACGAACAGGCCGAAGAAATGGGTGCCATGCTTGGCGATGCCGTAGATCAGCACGACGCTCATCACGAGCACGGCCAGGGCCGCGGTGACGATGATCTGGCTGGTGACGGTGAAGGAGCCGGGAAGCAGGCCGAGCAGGTTGGACGCCAGCACGAACATGAACAGCGAGAACACGAAGGGGAAGAACTTCATGCCGTCCTTGTTCATCACCCCGGTGAGGGTGGAGGCGACGAATTCGTACATCATCTCGGCGAGCGACTGCAGCCGGCCGGGAACGACCGAACGCTGGCTCGAGCCATAGATCATGATTGCCGAGACGACCGCGGTCACGATCACCATCCACAGCGAGGTGTTGGTGAAGGACAGGTTGAGGCCGAACGGCTTCAGCTCCACGATCGGGTTGATGTGGAATTGGTGGATCGGATCGATTCCGCCGCCAGCCGCCATGATTTCGTCCCTCGTCGTGCGGCTTTATGGGCCGCCCCTTCGGTCAATCTCTCTTCGGATCGCTCTTCGACACGGAGGTCGGGCGCGAACCGAGCCGATAGACGGATCTGAAGCCCGCGATGGTTCCGATCACCAGGAAGGCGATCAGCAGGAACGGAGACGTTCCAAGCCACCGGTCGCCGAGGTACCCGATCAGGGCGCCTGCGATGATGCCGCCTGCGAGATCCGTCGCGGCGCGAAAGCCGGAGGACATCGCGCCCGCAAGGGCCTTGTCCTCTCCAGCCGGACCCGCGCCCGGCTTTTCGTTCTCCTCCGCCCGCTTGATCGCGGACTTCAGGGAACCCAGTCTTGCGCGCAACTCCGAGTCTGAGGCGTTGGGGTCAGGTTCGGTCATGGTCCCGGGTCTCCCGTCTTGATCGTGAAATCGCCACGATCCGGCGAAAAACCAGTATAACCCTGTCCAAACCCGCGCATCGAGCCGTCGTCAGCACGGCCTCCTTTATTGGCAGCCCCCCGCGCTGTCAAGGCAGGTGGATAATAGCTAACGCATTGGAATATCTGTAAATTCAGGCTAAGTGCGACATTCTCGCCGCATTGCGGCGGCGATTGTGGCATTTTTTCAGCGGCTCCAGGCGCGCTTCAGCCGGCCTCGCGGATGTGCTCGGCCGTCGCCAGATCGACCGAAACCATCTGGCTCACGCCGCGCTCGGCCATGGTGACGCCGAAGAGCCGTTCCATCCGCGCCATGGTGATCGGATTATGGGTGATCAGGATGAAGCGCGTCTGCGTGTTCCGCGCCATTTCGGTGAGCAGGTCGCAGTAGCGCTCGACATTGGCGTCGTCGAGCGGAGCGTCGACCTCGTCGAGCACGCAGATCGGCGAGGGGTTGGTCAGGAAGACGGCGAAGATCAGCGCCGTCGCCGTCAGCGCCTGCTCGCCGCCCGAGAGCAGCGTCATCACCTGCGGCTTCTTGCCGGGCGGCCGGGCGAAGATCTCGAGCCCGGCTTCGAGCGGATCATCCGAATCCACCAGCCTGAGCTCCGCCTCGCCGCCGCCGAACAGCACGCCGAAAAGCTGCTGGAAATGGCCGTTGACGATCTCGAAGGCGGCGGTCAGGCGCTCGCGGCCTTCGCGGTTGAGCGCGCCGATCGCCTGCCGCAACCGCCGGATCGCCTCGGTCAGGTCGTCGCGTTCGGATGAAAGCCCCTCGCGCTTGCCCTTCACCTCGGTGAGCTCGTCCTCGGCCCGCAGATTGACGGCGCCGAGCCGCTCGCGCTCTGCCTTGAGATTCGTCAGACGCCGTTCGACCGCCTCCGTCTCGGGCAGCGGGTCGCCGGCCTTGTGCCCCGCGATGGCCTGCAGCCCGTCGAGCCCGGTCTCCAACCCGTCCTCGATCTGGCGCGCGATATCGGCAACGCGCTGGCGCGCGGCGTCGCGCCGGGCCTCGGCCGAGGCTCTCCGCTCGCGGGCGCCGGACAGTCCCTCCAGCGCAATGCGCGCCTGCCGGTCGGCATCCGCCAGCGCGGCCTCGCCATTCGCCAGCCTGTCGGCGCTCTCGCGCCGCGCTGCCTCCGCCTGCTCGATCTCGGCGACGAGGCGCCTGCGCTCGGTCAGGAAGGTGTCGGGAGCTTCGAGCAGCGCCTGCCGCTCGGCGGTGGCCGTCGCGATGCGCTGCCGGCTCTCGCCGGCGCTCTGGCTGCTGGCGTTGGCGCGCTTGCGCCAGGCCTCGATATCGGCGGCGATGGCGGCGCGGCGGCGTGCCCGCAGCTCCGCCTCGCGCGCCAGGGTCTGCAGCCGCGCGCGGGCGTCGGAGGCGGTGGCCCGTCTTTCGCCCAGCATGGCCCGTGCCTTGAGCAGGCTGTTTTCGAGCTCCACCGAAACGGGCAGCGCGGCCAGTGCCTTCTCCTGCTCGCTCGCCTGCGCGCCGGCCTCCGCCGCGCTCTGGCCGAGCCGGCTGATCGCCTCCGTCAGGCCCGAGAGCCGTGCCGCCATCTCCGCCGCCTTGCGTTCGGCGCCGGCGAGTTGCTCGCGGCTCTGGTCCAGCAGGCGGCGCGCCTGCCGTGTCGCCTCGATCGCTGCGGTCTCGGCCTGCGCGGCGGCGCGCGTTTCCGCGATGACCGCTTCCAGCACCCCGCGCGCGACTTCGGCCGCCTCGCGGGCGGCGATGGCCTCGCGCTGGAGGTCGTCGAGCCGGTTCTTTTCGGCCAGCCGCCGCGCGGCGGGGGAGGGCGCCTCGGCGGCGCTGGTGAAGCCGTCCCAGCGCCAGACATCGCCTTCGCGCGAGACGAGGATCTGTCCAGGCGCGAGCAGGGCGCGCAGACGCTCGCCATCCGCCCGCGCGACCACGCCGATCTGGGCGAGGCGACGGCCGAGCGCGGCCGGCCCCTTCACATGGCGCGCCAGCGCCTCCGCGCCATCGGGCAGCGCCGGGTCGCCTGCGCCGGAGCCGGTCTCGCGCCAATGCGCTGGCGCGGCCGTGTCGGAGGCGGCGTCGAGATCGTCGCCGAGCGCCGCGCCCAGCGCGACCTCGAAACCCTTGGCGACCCTGATCGCCTCGATGATGGCGGGCCAGCGGCCGTCTGTGGCGGGGGCCAGCAGCTTGCGCAGCGTCCCGATCTCGGTTTCGAGCCGTTGCGCTTTGCGGTCGGCTTCGGCCAGCGGCCCGCGCGACTGATTCTCCCGCTCGCGGGCCGCCGCGAGCGCCGTGCGTGCGGCGATGGCCTGCGCATCCGCCGCCCGCATCGCCGCCTCGCCGGCAGCGAGAGCCTCGCGCAAGCCGTCGAGCGGCGCGCCGGTGCTGGCGGCTTCGATCGAGGCCTGGTCGCGCTGGAGCCTGTCGCGTTCCGCCGAGGCCCGCGCCTCGCGCTCGCGGGCTTCGCGCAGCGCGCGCTCCAGGGCGCCGCGGCGGGCGGCGAGTTCGGAGAGCGCGGCCTGAGCCGCGGTCTGCTCGGCCTCGGCGGCGGCCAGCGCCGCTTCGGCCTCTTCCTGCGCGGCCGTGGCGGCTTCGGTGCTGCCGCCGGAGCCTTCGCTTTCCCGAGCGAGCGCGGCGTCCTCCTCGGCGAGCCGGGCGAGGCTCTCGGTAGCGTCGCGGCCGATGCTCTCCTGCCGCGCCAGATCGGTCTGCAATTCGGCCAGCCGCTTGCCGAGTTCCTCCGCCCGTTGCTTCGCCCGGCGGTTCTCGGCCTCGAGCTCGTCGAGCCCGCGCTTCAGCCGGACGAGAGCCGCGGCGGCGGCTGCCTCGCCTTCGCGCAGCGCCGGCATCTCATGGGCGGCGATGGCCTGCCTTTTCGCGGCCTCGGCCTGGATGCCGGTCTGCTCCGCGACGGCGCGCACCGCCTCCTCCAGAACGTGCTCGGCTTGCGCCTCCTGCACGCGGCCATCATGCAGGGCGATCAGCGCCAGCATGGCCTCGGCCCGGCGGATATCGGCGGCGAGGCTGCGATAGCGTCCCGCCTGCCGCGCTTGCCGCTGCAACGCCTCGATCTGCCCGTCGATCTCGCCGAGCACGTCCTCGAGCCGGGTCAGATTCTCCTCGGCGCCCTTCAGCCTGAGCTCCGCCTCGTGGCGCCGGCTGTGCAGGCCGGCGATGCCGGCGGCGTCCTCCAGGATGCGCCGGCGCGATTGCGGCTTGGCCGAGATGATCTCGCTGATCTGCCCCTGGCGGACGAGGGCCGGCGAACGGGCGCCGGTCGCGGCATCGGCGAAGAGGAGCTGCACGTCCTTCGCCCGCACCTCCTTGCCGTTGATGCGGTAGGTCGAGCCCTCCTCGCGCTCGATCCGGCGCGTGATCTCGAGGACATCGGCCTCGTTGAAGGCGGCGGGCGCCTTGCGGTCGCTATTGTCGAGGGTGAGCGCGACCTCGGCCATGTTGCGGGCCGGGCGCTCGTTCGAGCCGCCGAAGATGACGTCGTCCATCCCCGAGCCGCGCATGTTCTTGAACGAGCTCTCGCCCATCACCCAGCGCAGGGCTTCGACGAGATTGGACTTGCCGCAGCCATTGGGCCCGACGATGCCGGTCAGCCCCGGCTCGATCTGGAATTCCGTCGGCTCGACGAAGGTCTTGAAGCCGGTGAGCTTGAGGCGCGTCAGATGCATCGGCGCGCCTCTTCCTTCTCCCACCAATCCCGGGCTTGCCCGAGATTGGAGCTTTTAAGCGCATGTCGGAAACATCCGACATGCGCGGGGAGAAGGTGTCTGCGAAGCAGACGGATGAAGGTTGTCAGCGCTGGGCTACCCTCATCGGTCAGCGCTTCGCGCTGCCACCTTCTCCCCCGAGGGGAGAAGGATACGCGGCCGCCCCGCTCACTTCGCGAGCAGCGGCTCCAGCACCTTGTCGAACTCGGCGATCGAGACTGCACCGGAGAGTTTCTGCCCGTTGACGAAGAAGGTCGGGGTGGCGTCCACGCCCGCCTTGGCGCCGCCATCCTTCACCGTGGTAATGGCGTCATAGATGTCCTGCCTTTTCAAGCAGGCTTCAAAGGATTCCTGCGAGAATCCGGCCTGTTTCACCAGCGCCGAAAGCGCATCGACCGGTTTGTCGACGAAGGCCCAGTTCTTCTGCTGCGAGAACAGCAGGTCGGTCATCGGGTAGAATTTGTCGTTGCCGTTGCAGCGGGCGAGCATGAAGCCGGCCGTCGCGAGCGGGTCGAGCGGGAATTCGCGCAGTGTGAAGCGGATCTTGCCGGTGTCGATGTACTTCTTCTTCAGCTCCGGCCAGGTCGTCTCGTGGAAATGGGCGCAGTGCGAGCAGGTCATCGACGCATATTCGATAACGGTGACCTTGGCGTCCGCCGGGCCGAGCCAGACATCGCCGAGCGGGCCGGCATCCGGCAGCTTGGTCTGGGCACGGGCGGCGGTGATGCCCGTGAATTCGGCGCCCGCGAGCGCGGCGGCGGCGATCCCGGCTGCGCCGGTCAGGAGCTGTCGCCTGTTGGTCATCGTGAGGGGTCCTCGAAGGGTCAAAGATCAAAATCGGGAGCTATAGAGGCCGGTGCATTGTGGCAAGAGCCCATCGGCGCCTGCGGCCTCATGCTCACGAAGCCGTGTCATTTGTGATCGGGATCGCCCTGCCGTGCCTTCTGCGACACCGCGCGGCCGAGCCGGGCCAGCGCATCGCGCAAGCCCTCATCCGCGACCGAAGCGACCTGATCCTCGATCCGCGCGGCGGCTGCGGGGTCGAGTGGCGGCGCCGGCCGGGCGGGGACGTGCAACGGCGCCACCGGGCCCTGCTTCAGCACGAGCTTGCCGACCGCGCGCCAGCCGAGATGGGTGTTGACGCGCTCGACCACCAGCGGGCCGAGCTGCTGCATCTCCAGCGCGAAGGCGCTCTCGACGCGCACGACCATCGTCGCAGGCTCCGTCGCCTCGCCCGGCACCGGGCGCCGCTTGGGCCAGTCGATCTTGAGCGGCCGCGTGCGCTGGCTCAGCCGCTCGCCGACGATCTCCGGCCAGAGCGAGACGATGGCCCGCCCCGCGAAACCCTGCGCGGCGAGCGCGGGCGCGATGCAATCGTCGATCAGCTCTGCGAGGGATTTGGCGGCCATGGCTTATTCTGCGCGTGGGGTTGGGGGCGTGGCAAGGCGGTGGGGAGGGATCGCGAGCGGATTGCTGCTTTCAACCTGTTGCAGAAGGAGCGAGATGCTCCACTCTAGGCTTCGGGCTCGTATCATGGGCCAAAGGATGCCGAGAGCAGTGATGGGACAGTTCTACGTCGTCACCGATTGCGAGTTCGACGGGCCAACGCCCGGTGAAAATTCGATGCTCTCATTCGGCTCCGTCGCCGTATCGGCCGGCGGCAGCATCTTTGGCGAGTTCGAGGCCGTTCTCGAAACTCTCGACGGGGCAGCGAGCGATCCCAGCACCATGTCCTTCTGGGAGAAGCACCCGGAAGCATGGGCGGCTGCGACCGGCAATCCAGAACCTGCCGCCACTGTCATCGGCCGATTTGTCGACTGGGTGAAATCATTCCAGGGCAAGCCGATCTTTGCGGCGCATCCCGTTAGCCTCGATGGGGCATGGTTCGATTATTATCTGCGGCGATACATGAAACGCCCGCTGTTCGAAGGGCCATGGGTTTCCGATCGGCTTTTCCATCATGCGCCCCTTTGTCTGATGTCCATGGTGGCTGGAAGCACAGGGCGAGATCATTGGGAATGCGATGTTGAGAACTATCCAACCAGATGGCTCGGCGAGGTCGAGCACACGCATCGCGCGATTGATGACGCTCGCGGTTATGCAAACCTCTTGAGCTTCTTCATTCAGAATGGGCGCGCTGTGCGCGAGTTTTAGATCTGCTCCCCAGGCTAGGCGCACAATTCAGAAAAGCTCCCTGACCCCGCCCGGCGTCTCGATGAGGGCGCCATAGCGCAATTCGGGCCCCGGAACCGCGATGGGTGGACGGTCGACAGCAAGCTCGCGGAACAGCGTCCCCATCGTTCCGGCTTCAGGATGTTCGAACCAGAAGCAAAGCAGCCGCGCGTCGAGATCGGCCATGCTCGCCATCGAACGCGGCTTGCCCCGCCTGTCGATGATGGATGGGGCACCGTCCGGGGGCAGCGCGCCATCGTCCGGGATGGCGAAATCGAAGCTCGGGGCATCCATCGGCAGCGCGATCTTCCTCCCGAAAATCTGCTCGCGGCCCCTGAGGAGGCCATCGATGTCGTCGGTTCTGGCCACCCAGCCGCGGAGCCGGCGGCCGGTATCCCAATCCCGCCTGACCTGCTTCTGGTCGTCGAGGCCGAACCAGCGCGCGCGGTCGGGCCGGCGCCCATCCGGATCGAGCGCGACGATCTCCAGATAGACCATGTTCCCGAGCTGCAGCAGGCGGTTGTGCGTGCCCATATAGGCATGCCGCTGACCGAAGGGGACGTCGATGTCGAGACAGGCGCGGACATGGTCGACGCCCTCAGCCAGGGTCGGGGCGATGACGGTGAGGTGGTCGAGCTTGAGCATGCTTCATCACTGCGGGTGATCATGCCCGCTGTCCACAGCAGGCAATTGTTGATGTGACAGTGCCGTCGCACGCCTCTTCGCAGCCTCGCCGCCACGCGCTAAACCGGCTGGATGGACGCCTCCGTTCCGATGCCCCGCGCCGCCGATCTGCTCGCCTGGTACGACCGGCATCGCCGCGCCTTGCCCTGGCGCGCGGAGGCGGGCGAGCGGCCCGATCCCTACCGCGTCTGGGCCTCCGAGATCATGCTGCAGCAGACGACGGTTACGGCGGTGAAGCCCTATTACGAGCGCTTCATGGCGCGGTTTCCGACCGTGCAGGCTCTGGCTCGGGCGCCCTCGGAAGAGGTCATGCAGGCCTGGGCCGGCCTCGGCTATTATTCCCGCGCCCGCAATCTCCATGCCTGCGCGAAGGCGGTGATGGAGAATCACGCCGGCCGTTTCCCGGACACGGAGGAGGGCTTGCGCGCGCTGCCCGGCATCGGCGCCTATACGGCCGGCGCCGTCGCGGCGATCGCCTTCGACCGGCCGGCGGCGGCCGTGGACGGCAATGTCGAGCGGGTGATGACCCGGCTTTTCGCCATCGCGGACGAATTGCCGGGCGCGCGGCCATTGATCCGCGAAAAGGTGCTGGCGCTGTTGCCGGCCGGCCGGCCCGGGGATTTCGCGCAGGCCCTGATGGACCTCGGCGCCACCATCTGCACCCCGCGCAACCCGGCCTGCGGGCTCTGCCCCTGGCGCGAGCCCTGCCGGGCGCGGATCGAAGGCACGCAGGAGAGCTTCCCGCGCAAGGCGAAGAAGAAGGCGGGGCAGACGCGCTATGGCGCCGCCTTCGTGCTGACCCGCGCCGATGGTGCGATCCTTTTGCGCACGCGACCGGCCAAGGGCCTGCTCGGCGGCATGGCCGAAGTGCCGACAAGCGAATGGCGTGCCGATTACGAGCTCGACGGGGCCGCGCAGGACGCCCCGCTGCCGCTGCGCTGGACGGAAGTGCCGCAGCCCGTCCGGCACGTCTTCACGCATTTTCCGCTGGAGCTGACGGTCTTCACCGGGGCCGTGCCGGCGAAGACCCCGGCGCCTGCGGGCATGCGCTTCACGCCGCTGGGCCGGCTCGCCGAAGAGCCTCTGTCGGGCGTGATGGTTAAGGTGCTGGCCGCCGCCGGCGTGAAGGTCACCGGCCTCAGCGCGTGACCGCCACCACGGAGCCGGTGCCGATCATCACGCCGCCTGCGGCGCGGTTCATCCTTTTCACGGCGGCCGGCGTGCGCAGCCAGCGCCGCGCCCGGCCGGCGAGCAGGACATGTCCACCGATCACCACCGCCTCGACCAGCAGGATGACGCCGGCCAGCACCGCCACCTGCGAGAGCGTCAGCTGCGGGCCGACCACATGCGGCAACAGTGCCAGATAGAACAGCGGCATCTTGGGGTTGCCGAGATTGAGCGCGACCCCCGTCAGGAAGACCGGCACGAGCGCGCGCCGCTCCGTCTCCCCGCCGGGACCCGGCAGAACCGGATCGGCGCGCCAGAGCATGATTCCCATCACCACGAGATAGGCCGCTCCGACATAGCGAAGGACCGTCATCGCGGTGCCCATCTCGGCAGCCAGCAGCGACAGGCCGAAGGCGGCGAGGATCAGGAAGATCAGGATTCCGGCCACGGTGCCCAGACCATAGGCGAGGCCCGAAGCCGCTCCATGCGAGAGCGTGCGTGCCACGATCGTCATATTGTCGGGGCCCGGGCTTGCCGCGAAGACGAAGAACGCTGCGCCAAAGGCCGCGAGGGTGCCGAGATCGAGTGTGACGGGGTCCATGAGCGGTCTCCTGCCGGTAGGGCAGGGTTAAGCATGAACCGTGCCGGCGATCGGCTCAGGCCGCCGCCATCTGCGCCCTGATCTCGCCGCGCAGCATGTCGAGCAGCATCAGCTTGCCCTCGCGCTCGACATGCCAGAAGGTCCAGCCATTGCAGCTCGGCAGGCCCTGCACCAGCGCGCCGACCTTGTGGATCGAGCCGATGGCGGGGCCGACCGACAGCGTGCCGTCGGCGCGGATGACGGCGCTGTGGCGGCGTTTGTCGTCGATGACGGTCTCGCCCGCCTTGACCAGCCCGGCCTCGACCAGGCTGAGGAAGGGCACGCGCGGCTCGCTGCGCTTCGACGGCGCGGTGGCGAAGGCTTCAGGCGGCAGCGGCTTCACCGCCGCGATGCGCTCGCGCGCAGCCTTCGCATAGA
Source organism: Allobosea sp. OAE752 (assembly GCF_050433265.1). Taxonomy (NCBI): domain Bacteria; kingdom Pseudomonadati; phylum Pseudomonadota; class Alphaproteobacteria; order Hyphomicrobiales; family Alloboseaceae; genus Allobosea; species Allobosea sp. OAE752. The sequence continues at coordinate 699,234 of NZ_JBNPXO010000001.1, read as the reverse complement.
CGGCTTCGCGCTCGAGCCCGATGAAATGGCGGCCCAGCGCCTTGGCGACGGCACCGGTCGTGCCGGTGCCGAAGAAGGGATCGAGCACGACGTCGCCGGGATTGGAAGCCGAGAGCAGCACGCGGGCAAGCAGCGCCTCGGGCTTCTGCGTCGGATGCACCTTCGCGCCGTCGGCGCCCTTCAGGCGCTCGTCGCCGGTGCAGAGCGGCAGATACCAGTCCGAGCGCATCTGAAGGTCGTCATTGCCGCCCTTCAGCGCCTCATAGTGGAAGGTGTATTTCGATTGCTCGCCGCGCGCCGCCCAGATCAGCGTCTCATGCGCGTTGGTGAAGCGCCGGCCGCGGAAATTCGGCATCGGGTTGGCCTTGCGCCAGACGATGTCGTTCAGCATCCAGAAGCCGAGATCCTGCAGGATCGCGCCGACGCGGAAGATGTTGTGATAGCTGCCGATGACCCAGAGCGCGCCATCGGGCTTCAGCACCCGCCGCGCCGCCGCGAGCCAGGCTTTGGTGAAGGCGTCGTATTCGGCGAAGGAGGCGAACTTGTCCCAGTCGTCGTCGACGGCGTCGACGAGGCTGTCGTCGGGCCGGCGCAGATCGCCGCCGAGCTGGAGATTATAGGGCGGATCGGCGAAGACGAGATCGACGCTCCCCGGCGGCAGGGCATTCATCGCCGCGACGCAGTCGCCGACGATGACCTGATCCAGCGGCAATGCCGCAGGAATGCCGCCCTGTTCGAGGAGGTTATGATCGTGAAGGCCCTTGGCCTTCATCCGAGCCCCCAGCGCTGGCCGTCCGGTACGCGAAACCTGAATCCGGACGGGAGCGCTGGCGGTCCCGGTACGCGAGATACCCATGACGCCAAGACCGTTACGCAACTTCAACGAGGGCGATACTGGCGAGTCAGGGTAAAGGCCGGGTTTCCGGTTTGAAAAAAATGCGTCCCATTCTGGGGCTGCAGTTTTTGCCTAGGCCATTGGCAAGAAAGAGAAATTCGTAAACGCACGTTAACCTGCGGACCTCCCGTTGGGGCAGGGGGTGGCGGCTTCGATGGGCTTGCGGCCTGCGGCCAACGTCATGCCCGGGCCTGAACCGGGCATCTCCTGCCGAAGGAGGTTCTGGCGCCTTTTTTGCCTGAGATTCTCGGGCCTGCGCTTCGCCTGAGGATGACGCCTGGCGATCCCTACCGGAACCAGACGCCCTTCACGGGCGCGAAGGAATAACGGTGCTCGGGGCAGGGGCCGTGCTCGGCGATCGCCTTGCGGTGCTGCGGCGTCGCGTAGCCGACATGTCCGGAGAAGCCATAGGCCGGATAGCGCCGGCACAGCCGCGCCATCATCCGGTCCCGCGTCACCTTGGCGACGATCGAGGCGGCCGCGATGGAAGCCACTGCCCCGTCGCCCTGGATGATCGCCTCGCAGGAACAGGCCAGCACCGGCGGATCGTTGCCGTCGACCAGGACATGCAGCGGCGCCAGCGGCAGCGCCGCCACGGCCCGGCGCATCGCGAGCAGCGTCGCCTGCCGGATGTTGACGGCGTCGATCTCGACCGCGGTGGCGCTGGCGACGGAAACCGCGAGCGCCCGCTCCATGATCTCCGCGAAGAGCTCCTCGCGCAGGGGTGCCGGCAGCTTCTTCGAATCGTCGAGCCCGGCCGGCACGCGCTCGGGATCGAGAATCACCGCAGCCGCCACCACCGGCCCGGCGAGCGGCCCGCGCCCGACCTCGTCGATGCCGGCCAGCGGCCAGCGGCCGTCGGCGATGGCAAGCGTTTCGCGGGTGAAGTCTGCAGGCATGGCGGGCTTATGCAACAGAGTCCGATTCGGAGCCAGAGCGACGTGAGCGCACGCCCTCCGTCATGCGCGGGCGCAACCCGAGCATCTCTCGCCGCAGGGGGCTCTGGAATCCTCTCGGGCGAGAGATTCTCGGGTCGGCGCTTCGCTTCGCCCGAGAAGGAGGGCTTCATTCAGTAGGCCGGCACTGCTCGCGCGTCAGAACAAGCTCAACTGCGCCTTCTCCTTCTCCGGCTTGACGAACAAATCCGTACGCAGCCGCCTGCGCGCTGTGTTGAAGCCGATGCGCTCGGCCGCCATCTCGAAGCGCCGGCCGATCATCCAGGCATAGGGGCCGGAACCGACCATGCGCTGGCCCCATTGCGAATCGTAATCCTTGCCGCCGCGCGTCGAGCGGATCAGCGACATCACATGGCGCAGCTTGTCCGGGTGATGGGTGAGCAGCCATTCCTGCACGATGTCGCGCACCTCCAGCGGCAGCCTGAGCAGCACGTAACCAGCCTCTTGCGCGCCCGCGGCCTTGGCAGCATCGAGGATGCGCTCGATCTCGTGCTCGTTGATCGCCGGGACGATCGGCGCCACCAGCACCGTGACCGGAATGCCGGCTTCCGAGAGCTTGCGGATCGTCTCCAGCCGCTTCGGCGGCGAGGCGGCGCGCGGCTCCATCCCACGCGCGACCTTCGGATCGAGCGTCGTCACCGAAAGCGCGACCTTGACGAGCCCCTTCGCCGCCATCGGCGCGAGGATGTCGATGTCGCGCTGCACCAGCGCCGATTTGGTGACGATGCCGACGGGATGGTTGAACTTTGCCAGCACCTCCAGCACCTGGCGCATGATGCGCAGCTTCTTCTCGATCGGCTGGTAAGGGTCGGTGTTGGTGCCGATGGCGATGGTGCGCGGCTGGTAGGAGGGAGCGGAGAGCTCCTTCTCCAGCAATTGCGCCGCATCGAGCTTGGCCGTCAGCTTGCTCTCGAAGTCGAGCCCTGGCGAAAGGCCGAGATAGGCATGGGTCGGCCGGGCGAAGCAGTAGACGCAGCCATGCTCGCAGCCGCGATAGGGATTGATCGAGCGGTCGAAGGAGATGTCCGGCGAGTCGTTGCGCGTGATGATGCTGCGCGCCTTCTCATAGGCGATCTCGGTCTTGAACGCCGGCAAGTCGCCGAGCGAGCCCCAGCCGTCATCTTCCGCGACGCGCTGTTCGGCCTCGTAGCGCCCGCCCGGATTGATCGTGGCGCCGCGCCCGCGCCGCCGCTCGGGATCGATGCTGCTGCCGACATGGGCGAGCGGATCGACAGGCGCGATTCGCACGGAGGCGGACACCGGCTCGCTACCCTGCCGCCGCAGCGGCAGGGCCGTCGGCATCGGCCGGGAAGTCGGTCTGGCCTGGGGCATGGCTGTTCCATCCTGCCGAACGCCGGGAATCGGCGTCCATCATTGGTCTCGAATGTGAACATAACGGGAACAAAAGGCAAGTGACAGGATTGCGACGTGTTGCGCTGCGCCATACACATTGCAGATGCTCACAGCCGTGATCCGTGCGCCCGGCTCGGCGCAAGCCATCGCCGCGACCTTCGCCGTGCTGATTCCGGCGGTGGCTGAGGGATTCCTTGGCCATGCCGTCGTCGTCGACACCGTCGGCGCGGACGGTCTCGCGCGCATCGCCGATGCGACGGGTGCGAGCTATCTGCGCGCGGGCAACGCCGAAGGCTGGCATCTTGGCGCCAAGGAAGCGCGCGGCGACTGGCTCCTGCTGCTCGATGCCGGCGACGTGCCGCAGCTCAATTGGGCGCAGGCGGTCGAACGGCACCTCCTGCTCGCGCCCGATGCGCCGGCGCTGCTGCCGCTGCGCGGCTTCGCCGCCTCCTTGCGCGAGCGCGCCGCGATCTCCTTCGGCGGCCGGCGGCTGCGTGCGGGCCTGATCGCGCCCAAGGGCGCGGTGCTCGCCGGCCGGCTCGGCCATGCGCCGCGGCGGCTGCAGACGGGGCGGGAGCGCGTGAGCGGATAGCTGGCCGTCGGGGCGAATGGCCCGGCAAGGCGGCTGCGCAGGAGCGCGAACGCATCAGCGATGTTCGAGATAGTCGCCCGTATAGTTCAGCAAGGCGCGCATGGCCTGGCGCGCGGCATCGGCGTCCTCGCGCTGGATGGCGGCGGCGACGGCGCCGTGATTGTCGAGGTTTCCCTCGAACACGGTCACAGTGAAATCGAAGATCGCGCTGAGCAGCGCGTCGATCGCGCCGTGAAGGCTTTGCAGGACGGGATTATGCGTGGCGTCCAGAACCGCCAGGTGAAAGGCCTTGTCGGCTGAGATCGCGCGGGCGGGATCGTGGCGGTCGCGGACCATGGCCGCATAGGCTGCGCTGATCGCGTCGCGCTGCACGTTGGTCGCGCGCGTGGCTGCGAGCGCGGCCGCTTCCGGCTCGATGATGCGGCGCGCCTCGGCGAAGGCGAGGAGATCGGCGCGGCTGATTCCGCTGGCGGCGATCCAGCCGATCAGGTCGCGGTCGAGCCAGCTCCATTCATGGCGCGGGCGCACATGCGTGCCGTGGCGCTGGCGCACGCTGACCAGCCCCTTTGCCGCCAGGATCCGGACGGCTTCCCGCACGACGCCCCGGCTGACCTGGAAGCGCGCTTCGAGAGCAGGTTCGGCGGCCAGCGCACCGCCCGGCGGCGGATTGCCGCCGACGATCTCGATGCCGAGGCTTTCGACCACGCTGCTGGTCCGGGCGGGCTTGCGGTTGGTCATGAGCCTCGAGCGATGCGGTTCGGAGGCTTCTTAGCCGCCGCCGTCCTGCGTCACAAGCAAGCGGGCTTCGTGTCCCGCATGCTTGCGGTCAAACATCATATGTTTTACATCGGATGTTTGAAGGGCCGCGGCGAGAAGATCGCGGTCACCAACACTCGGGAGGAGTTGGGCCATGGCCACCTTCGAAGGGACTGTGAATCGAGCGGAAACGATGCGGCGGGTCGGCTGGCGCCTGCTGCCCTTCCTGATGCTGCTTTATCTGATCGCCTATATCGACCGTTCGAACATTTCGGTGGCGGCGCTTCAGATGAATGCCGAGCTCGGCCTCACAGCCGAGATGTACGGCCGGGCGGCCGGCATCTTCTTCGCGACCTACATCCTGTTCGAAATTCCCAGCAACATGGTGCTGGCCCGTGTCGGTGCGCGCCGCTGGATCGCCCGGATCATGCTGAGCTGGGGCGTCATTGCCGCCGGCATGGCCTTCGTCACCAGCGCCAACCAGCTCTACGGCATGCGCCTGCTGCTCGGTGCAGCGGAAGCCGGCTTCACCCCCGGCGTGATCTATTACCTGGCGCGCTGGTTCCCGTCGCGCGAGCGCGCCAATGCCATGTCGTTCTTCTATATCGGTGCGGCGCTCGCCTCGGTGATCGGCCTGCCATTGTCGGGGTTGCTCCTCGGCCTCGACGGCTGGCACGGCATGGGGGGCTGGCGCTGGCTTTTCCTGATCGAAGGCATCCCGGCGGTGTTGCTGGCCTTCGTCACGCTCAAAGTCCTGACCGACCGGCCCGCGGATGCGGCCTGGCTCGCGCCGGCCGAGCGGGACTGGCTCGAAAAGACGCTGGCGCAGGAGCAGTCCGACACCCCGGTGTCGCATACGGCCGGGTGGCGTCAGGCCTTCACCAGCGGCAGGGTCTGGCTGCTGGCGCTGTTCTGGCTGCTGCAGGCCTTCGGCACCATCGGCATCACGCTGTTCCTGCCGCTGATCGTGAAGTCGGTATCGGGTCAGAGCAACATGACGGTCGGCCTGCTCTCGGCCGTGCCGTTTCTCGTCGCCTGCATCTTCATGTTCTTCAACGGGCGCCATTCGGATGCGAGCGGCGAGCGGGCGCTCCATCTTGGCCTGCCGCTGGTCCTGGCCGGTCTGGTTCTGGCGGTCGCCGTCCAGCTCGCGGGCCAGCCGACAGTGGCCTTTCTGCTGCTGGCCCTGTCGATCGGTCTCAACTGGGCCGCCATCCCGGTCTTCTGGGCGGTCACGACCGAATACGTCTCCGGCATCGCTGCCGCCGTCTCGATCGCGCTGATCAATGCGGTGGCGAACCTGGCCGGGCTGGGCCTCCCGCCGGTCATCGGCTGGATCAAGGACGCAACCGGCAATTTCAACGTCGCGCTCCTGGTCGTCGCCATCGCTCTGGTGATCGGCGGATTGCTGGGCATCGTCCTGGCTCCGCGCCGTCGGATGATCGATGCCGTGCAGGACGATGGGCTCGCACGGGCGGGACGGGGCACCCCATGATCCCGGCCGGCAAGACCGCAGCGCTGCATGGCATCCATGCCATCGCCTATGCGCTGTTCGACGAGAACGAGGCGCTGGATCGCGCCGCCATGAGGCGGCAGACGGAGCTGTGCCTCGCAGCCGGGGTCCATGGCATGGCGGCGCTCGGCCTGGCGACGGAGGTCGCCAAGCTCTCCGAGGGCGAGCGTCGCACCGTCATGGACTGGGTGGCGGAGGATACTGGCGGGCAGGTTCCCCTGGCCTTCACGATCTCAGGCAATTCGGTCGCCGAGCAGGTCGCCCAATTGCGCCATGCGGAAAATGTGGGAGCCGACTGGGTCATCCTGCAGCCGCCGGCGGTCGGGAGTTTCCCGGCCGGCGAATACATCCGCTTCTTCGGCCGCGTGGCCGAGAAAAGCACGATCCCCGTGGCGATCCAGAACGCGCCCGCCTTTCTCGGGCGCGGCCTGACGGCCGAGGATATCCGCGTGCTGACCCGCGAATATCCGAACATCAGCCTGCTCAAGGGCGAGGGATCGGCCGTCGAGATCGAGCGCGTCATTCAGCTCACGGAAGGGCGGGTGCCCGTTTTCAACGGTCGCGCCGGCCTGGAACTGATCGAGAGCCTGCGGGCCGGGTGCGCTGGCTTCATCCTGGCACCCGACTGCATCGATCATGCCGTGCGCATCTATGAGCGCTTCCGCGCCGGAGAGGAGGCGCAGGCCGAGGAGATGTACGCGCAGGTGCTGCCGGCCATCACCTTCGTGATGCAGGGGCTCGAGCACCTGATCTGCTATGGCAAGCGCCTCTTCGCGGCCCGCACAGGCCTTCCGGTCTTCGACCGGGCACCGGCGTTGCGGCCGACGGACTTCGGTCTCTCGCTGGTCGAGGCCCACGCGAAGCGGCTGGGCGCCTTCGCGGCCCCGAATTCCGCGGGGAAGAAGCCGGTCTAGCCGGAGCGCTCATGTCCGGCGCCCCGGACCGGGGGCCCTTCAGGAGCACAAGCCGGCCATCAGGCTTGCGCTCCTGTCTCTGTCAGATCTGATTCCTGAACGTATCGCAGCTCTGCATCGAGCCCGACTGGAAGCCGGTGTTGAACCATTTGGTCCGCTGCGCCGAGGAGCCATGTGTGAAGGAATCCGGCACGACCACGCCTTGCGCCGCCTTCTGCAGCTTGTCGTCGCCGATGGCCGAGGCCGTGCGGATCGCTTCCTCGATATCGCCCTGGTCGAGCCGGCCCATCGCCTGGATGTTGTGGGCCCAGACGCCGGCGAAGCAGTCCGCCTGCAATTCGATCCTGACCGAGATCGCATTGGCATCGCGCTCGGAGGAACGCTCGCGGAGCTGATTCGCTTTCGGCAGAATGCCGATCAGGTTCTGGACATGGTGCCCGACCTCGTGGGCAATGACATAGGCATAGGCGAAGTCGCCGCCACCGCCGAGCTTGCGCTGCATTTCCTGGAAGAAGGAGGTGTCGAGATAGACCTTGCGGTCGTTGGGGCAATAGAACGGCCCCATCGCCGACTGCGCCACGCCGCAGCCGGAGCGGTTGACGCCGGAGAACAGCACGAGCTGCGGCGCCTGGTAGCGGGTGTTGGCCTGCTGCGGCAGCAGCTTGGTCCAGACGTCCTCGTTCTGCGCCAGCACGGCCGAGACGAAGCGGCCCATCTGGTCCTGCGGCGGGCCGGAGGACTGGCGCGTCTGTGGCGTCTGCTCGCGCCCGCCGATGCCGCCGATCATCTCGGCCCCGCCGATCAGCAGGCGCGGGTCGATACCCAGCGCCCAGCCGAGCAGGCCGAGCACCACCATCGTGCCGATGCCGATGCCGCCGCGACCGCCGGGCATGCCGGCGAAGCCGCCACCGCCACCTCCCCGCCTGTCCTCGAGATTGTCGGACTGGCGGTAATCTTCCCACTGCATGGTCAGGTCCCCGACGAAACTCTTCGCAATCTCGCCAAGAGAGACGGCGAACTCAAGCTGTCTTTGCGGGCGATGGCTGAACGCGAGGTGACTGCGGCGGTTTACAACCGCTCAGGCCTCCGCCTCCAGCGCCGTCTTGAGCGCACGCAGGTCGCGCCAGACCAGGCGCTTCTGCAGGGGCTGACGCAGGAGATAGGCCGGGTGCAGCGTCGCCATGGCGCGGATGCGGCGCGAGCCGGTGTCGTACTCGACCCATTTGCCGCGCGAGGCCAGGATGCCCTTGAAGCCGAGCAGGCCCTGCGCCGAGGGGCCGCCGATGCAGACCAGGATCTCGGGGTTGGCGAGCTCGATCTGACGCTGGATGAAGGGCAGGCAGATCGCGACCTCCTGCGGCGTCGGCGTGCGGTTGCCGGGCGGGCGCCAGGGCAGCAGGTTGGCGATATAGACGTCGTCCTTCCGCGTGAGTCCGATCGCCGCCAGCATGCGGTCGAGGAGCTGGCCGGACCGGCCGACGAAGGGCAGGCCGAGCCTGTCCTCATCGGCCCCCGGCGCCTCGCCGACCATCATCACGCGGCCTTCCGGATTGCCGTCGGCGAAGACGAGGTTCTTGGCCGTGGCCTTGAGCGCGCAGCCCTCGAACGTCGCCAGCGCCGCCCTCAGCTCGTCGAGCGTGTGCGCCTCGCGCGCCAGGGCGCGGGCCGTCAGCGTCGCATCGTCGGGGGCGGTGGCCGCAGCCGCGATCGGCCGGCTCGCCGGCGGCGGAGCACCTCCCGGAACGCGCCCGGCCAGGGTGGCGAACGGACGCTGCGCGGGCGGCGGCGCGGGCGCGGAGAAATGGTCGTGCGGTTCCTCGTCGAGCGCCTCGGTCACGCCCATCTCGGCGTACCAGCTCAGGAGCTCGTAGGGACCCGGCTCGTCGGGAGAGACTGCATCGGAGAAGCTCATGGCTCATCCTATACCCTGTCGAGCCGCTTCGCGAGCGTTCGCGGTTGCAAAATGGAGCATAGGCTTGGATAGAGGGTTTCCAGACTGATCAGCGCCCGTCGTTGAACGAACGGGCAAAACAGTTTACATATAAACTATCTGGGCAGCGCGTTTTCGCGTGCGGAGGACGGGATGGATCTGAAGGAAGCGCAGAGCGAACCGCGCGAGAGCATGGACTATGACGTCGTCATCGTCGGCGCCGGCCCTGCGGGCCTGGCCGCTGCGATCCGGCTGAAGCAGCTCGACGAATCCGTCTCCGTCGTCGTCGTCGAGAAGGGCGCCGAGGTCGGCGCCCATATCCTCTCCGGCGCCGTCATCGACCCGATCGGCCTCGACCGGCTGGTGCCGGACTGGCGCGACGATCCGGAGCGTCCGCTGACCACCGAGGTCAAGGAAGACGTCTTCTATTTCCTGACCGAGCCCAGCGGCATCCGCCTGCCGAATTTCGCCATGCCGTCGCTGATGAACAACCACGGCAATTTCGTCGGCTCGCTCGGGCTGGTGACGAAGTTCCTTGCCGCCCGTGCCGAGGCGCTCGGCGTCGAGATCTATCCCGGCTTCGCCGCCGCCGAGCTGCTCTATAACGAGGACGGCTCGGTTGCGGGTATCGCCACCGGCGACATGGGCATCGCCAAGGACGGCACGGTTTCCGAGCGCTTCACCCGCGGCATGGAGCTGCGCGGCCGCTACACGCTCTTGGGCGAGGGCGCGCGCGGCTCGCTCTCCAAGATCGCGATCAGGAAATTCGCGCTGGACGAGGGGCGCGAGCCCCAGAAATACGGCATCGGCCTGAAGGAGCTCTGGCAGGTCAAGCCGGAGAAGTTCCACAAGGGCCGCGTCCAGCATTCCTTCGGCTGGCCGCTCGACAACGGCACCGGCGGCGGCTCCTTCCTCTACCATTTCGACGACAATCTCGTCACCGTCGGCTTCGTCGTGCATCTGAACTACCAGAACCCGACGCTCTCGCCCTTCGACGAGTTCCAGCGCTTCAAGACCCATCCGATGATCCGCGACGTCTTCGAGGGCGCCAAGCGCCTCTCCTATGGCTCGCGGGCCATCACCGAGGGCGGCTACCAGTCGGTGCCGAAGCTGACCTTCCCGGGCGGAGCGCTGATCGGCTGCGCCGCCGGCTTCGTCAACGTTCCCCGCATCAAGGGCAGCCACAACGCCATCCTGTCGGGCATGCTCGCGGCGGACAAGCTGGTGCCGGCGCTGCAGGCGGGCCGCAAGCATGACGAGGTCGTCGAGATCGAGACGAGCTGGCGCGACAGCGCCATCGGCAAGGATCTGAAGCCGGTCCGCAACGTCAAGCCGCTCTGGTCGAAGTTCGGCACGCTCATCGGCATCGGGCTCGGCGGCGTCGACATGTGGCTGAACCAGCTTTTCGGCTGGTCGCCTTTCGGCACGCTGAAGCACGGCAAGCCGGACTTCGCCACGCTGAAGCCGCTCGCCGAGGTCAAGCCGATCAGCTATCCGAAGCCGGACGGCAAGATCTCCTTCGACAAGCTCTCCTCGGTCTTCCTCTCCTCGACCAATCACGAGGAGGACCAGCCGGCCCATCTGAAGCTCACCGATCCGTCGGTGCCGATCACGCAGAACCTTCCGCTCTATGGCGAACCGGCGCGGCTCTATTGCCCGGCCGGCGTCTACGAGGTCGTCTATGAGAACGCGGAGACGAAAAGCAATCCGCGCTTCGTGATCAACGCGCAGAACTGCGTCCACTGCAAGACCTGCGACATCAAGGACCCCGCCCAGAACATCACCTGGACGGTGCCCGAGGGCGGTGGCGGGCCGGGCTACGCGAATATGTGATCGCTCGGCGAGGCTGCTTGCCGGCCTTCCCCAAATGAAAAGGGCGCGCCTCGCGACGCGCCCTTTGTTTTACGCGAGGGGCGATCAGCCCTTGCGTACGACCTTCGGGGCTTCCTTCACCTCGGTGGTGGCGCAGCCGGCGACGAAGCCGGCGAGAAGAGCGACGGCGGCAAAGCTCAGAACAATCTTTTTCATTGGAATGACCCCCAATAGAGCGCCCGCCGGAACTGCGGGTCGCAGGAATATAGCCCGGATATCCCGCGCCGAAGACTGGCGATTGCTTCATGGCTCCTTTTGGGGAGCGGGTTTTCGGCAACTGTTGCGCGGTCGCTACGAAAGTGCCGCATTCGCGCCGGGCCCGGCTTGCCCGCTCGCCCGGAAACCGCCATCTTGACCCCCTACGCGAGCGATCACGGTCCGCTGGAAGAGCGCCCCGGAACAGCGGGGCGGCGGACCGAGGGAGAATGGCAGTCGTGACATTTTTGAAGAAGGTGCGTGCCTCCGGCACGGCTGCTGCATTGTCTTTGGTCCTGGCCTTGCCGGTGGCCGCCGCTGCGCAGGGCGCGACGCCACGGTCCGCCGAATCGCTTGAGCCCGCCGACAGCCTCGAAGGCAATTACCTCGCGGCGATCGTGGCCGGCGCCTCGCGTGATCTGGGTGCGGCTTCCGTCTATCTGCGCGAGGCGGTCAAGGAAGATCCGCAGAACAACGATCTCTTGGAACGCGCTTTCGTCGCCTTCCTGGCCGACGGCTCGATGCCGGACGCCTTCCGCGCCGCCGACCGCCTGATCCAGGTCGATCCGAGCAATGGCCTCGCCCAGCTCGTCGTCGGCATCCGCGCGATCAAGCAGAAGAGCTACCAGACCGCGCGCAACCACCTGCAGCGCGGCGGGCGCGGTCGCGCCGCGGACATCACCGCGACGCTGCTGTCCGCCTGGTCCTATCTCGGCTCGGGCAATTCGAAGCGCGCCGTCGAGACGCTGGAGCGCCTGAAGGGCGAGCCCTCCTACAATCTCTTCCGCGACTATCACGCCGGCCTGATCCTCGATGCGGCCGGCCGCCGGAAGGAGGCCGAGAGGCGCCTGAAGAGCGCCTACGACGCCGAGAAGACGACCTTGCGTCTCGTCGATCTCTGGGCCCGTTTCCAGGCCCGCAACGGCGATTTCGACGATGCCACCGCAACCTATGCCGATTTCGACCGGCTGCTGCCGAACCACCCGATCATCCGCGAGGGCATGGCCCTCGTCGCGAAGAAGGAAGCTCCGCCGCGCCAGATCGCGACGCCGCAGCAGGGCGCGGCCGAGGTGCTCTACGGCCTCGCCAGCGCCGGCAACCGCCAGGGTGACGAGGCGGCGGCGCTGCTCTATCTGCGCATGGCGATCTTTCTCGATCCGAGCCACGACCTCGCCATCCTGACGCTTGGCGACATCCTCGAGCGCTCGCGTCAGCCGGAAGATGCGGTCGCGGTCTACGACAAGATGCCGATGACCTCGCCGCTGCGGCCCAATGCCGAGATCCAGGCCGGGCTCGCGCTGGAGAATCTCGGCAAGCACGACGATGCCGTGAAGCATCTCGACAGGGTCATCAGCGAGCGGCCCGACGACGTCGATGCGCTCGCCGCGCTCGGCAACATCTATCGCTCGCGCAAGCAGTTCGCCGAGGCCGCCGACACCTATGACAAGGCGATCGCCAAGCTCGCCGTACCCGGCCGCGCCAACTGGGACCTGTTCTATTTCCGCGGCATCGCGCGCGAGCGCATCAACCGCTGGCCCGATGCCGAGGCCGATCTGCGCAAGGCGCTGGAACTGCTGCCCGATCCGCTCGGCCGCGAGCGGGCGCTGGTGCTGAACTATCTCGGCTACTCGCTGGTCGACAAGCATCTGAAGCTCGACGAGGGGCTCGACATGCTGCGCCGGGCCGTCGAATTGCGCCCGCGCGACGGCTACATCATCGATTCGCTCGGCTGGGCCTATTATCGCCTCGGCCGGTACGAGGACGCCTCGCGCGAGATCGAGCGCGCCGCCGAATTGCGCCCCTCCGACCCGGTCATCAACGACCATCTCGGCGACGTCTACTGGAAGACCGGCCGCAAGCTCGAGGCGAAGTTCCAGTGGAACCACGCCCGCGATCTCAAGCCCGAGCCGGAAGATCTGCCGAACATCCTGCGCAAGATCGAGCGCGGGATGGAGGATACGCCATCGGCGAATGCGGGCGAGCAGGCTAGCCCCGCCGAGCAGAAGAAGGACGGCGGCTGACGCCTGCCCCGCGCGATGGAGCCGGGAGCGGAGAGCAGGGGCCTTGCCATGGCCGCCTCTGCCGGTGATGCGCTGCGCTTGCGGACGCGTGCCCGCGCCAAGGTCAATCTCGACCTGCGCGTGCTCGGCCGGCGTCCGGACGGCTATCACGAGCTTGAAAGCCTCGTCGCTTTCGCCGGCATCGGCGACGAGCTTGCGCTCGACCCCGGCCCGTTGCTCTCGCTGACGATCGCCGGTCCGCGCGCCGCCGGGCTGGAAGCCGATGATCGCAACCTCGTCCTGCGGGCGGCACGCGCTTTCGGTCAGGCCTTTCCGGGCACGCATGCGGGCGCATTTCATCTCACCAAGCGGTTGCCGGTGGCTTCGGGCATCGGTGGCGGCTCGGCCGATGCGGCCGCGGCGCTGCGCCTGCTCGCACGGCTGAACGACATTGCCCTGTCGGACCCGACACTGCGTGAGGTTGCGGCGGGCGTGGGGGCCGACGTTCCCGTCTGCCTGGAATCGCGGGCGCGGCTGATGGCCGGCATCGGAGACAGGCTGGGGCCGGCGCTGCGGCTGCCTTCCTTGTTTGCCGTGCTGGTCAATCCGGGTGCGCCGGTCGAGACCGTCGGGGTTTTTCGCGCGCTGGGGCTGGCGGCCGGCGATCGACTTTTGGCCGCTGGCGGGAGCTTGCCCGCGCTGCCGGCCTCTGCGGCTGAGTGGCGCGCCGTGCTGGCACGCTCCGGCAACGACCTTGCCGTCCCGGCGCAACGCATCGCCCCCGAAATCGGCGAGGTTCTGGAGCGGCTGGCGGCGCTGCCCGGAAGCCGGCTTGCCCGCATGTCCGGCTCCGGCGCGACCTGCTTCGCCCTGTTCGACGATTGCGTTGCCAGTGCGGCAGCCGCGAAGGCGCTGGCGAAGCAGCGCCCCGAATGGTGGGTCAGGGCGACGCTGCTGCGCTGACCACGGATGTCGGCACGCTGCGCCGGCGATAGGCGATGAGCGTGGCGACGAAACCGCAGGCCGCCGCGAACATCAGCCAGAGGCCCGCCACGGCCCGGTTGCCGGTCGCCTCGATCAGATAGGTGCTGACCGCCGGGGTGAAGCCGCCGAACAACGCGGTCGCGAGGCTGTAGGCGACCGAGAAGCCGGTCGTGCGCAATTCGACCGGAATGATCTCGGTCAGCGCCACCACCATCGCGCCGTTATAGCTGGCATAGATGAAGGAGAGCCACAGCTCGACCATCAGCAGCCGCGCGAAGGAGGGCTGCGAAACCAGCCAGGACAGGGCCGGATAGGCGCTGACGAAGAGCAGGGCGGTGAAGGCGATGAGAAGCGGCTTGCGGCCGACCCGGTCGGATAGCGCCCCCATCACCGGCAGCCAGAACAGGTTGGAGACGCCGACGCAAAGCGTCACCAGCAGGCTGTCGATGCTGGAGAGCTTCAGCACCTCCTTGCCGAAGGTCGGGGTGTAGGCGGTGATGAAGTAGAAGGACACCGTCGTCATCGTCACCAGCAGCATGCCGACCAGCACGGTCTGCCAATGCGTCGCCAGCATCCGGATGATCTGGCCGGGCGTCGGATGGCTCGCGCTGCGCTTGCGCTCGGCGAATTCCTCGGTCTCCTGCATCGAGCGGCGCAGCAGGAAGATCAACGGCACGATCAGGCAGCCGACCAGGAACGGGATGCGCCAGCCCCATTCGGTCATGGTCTCGGGCGGCAGGATGGTGGCGAGCCAGACGCCGAGCAGCGCCACGAAGATCACCGCGACCTGCTGGCTGCCCGACTGCCAGCTCACATAGAAGCCCTTGTTGCCGGGCGTCGCGATCTCCGAGAGATAGACCGAGACGCCGCCGAGCTCGACGCCGGCCGAGAAGCCCTGCACCAGCCGCCCGATCACGACGATGATCGGCGCCAGGATGCCGATGGAGGCGTAGGTCGGCGCGAGCGCGATGGTGAGCGTGCCGAAGGCCATCAGCATCAGGGTGAGGAGCAGCCCGGCGCGGCGGCCGTGATGGTCGATATAGCTGCCGAGCACGATGGCGCCGAGCGGACGCATCAGGAAGCCCGCGCCGAAGGTCATGAACGCCGCCATGAGCTGTGCGAACTCGCTGCCGGACGGGAAGAACGCCTTGCCGATCGCCGCGGCGTAATAGCCGAAGACGAAGAAGTCGTACATTTCGAGGAAGTTGCCGCTCGAGACGCGGACGACGGACCAGATCTGCGACTGGCGCTGCGACGATGCCGACATGGCCATTCTCCGGCCTAAGCGTTTCCCACAGCCATCACGCTATGCCTGCGCATGGCCAGAGGGAAGCCCCGGATTAGAGAAACAGGCGCCCCTTTTGGCTTCGGTTCAGTCGGTACCGCCGCTGCCTTGCGGGAACAAACCTTTCATCATCATGAGGCCGATCGCGGCGACGGTCGTCGCATCCCTGATCCGACCGCTCTCGATCATCGCGACGACTTCGCTGGCCGTGAAGCGGCGGCAAACGAGGCCTTGCTCTTCGAGATCGCTGCCTTCGTAGCGGAGCCGGCGGGCGAGAAAGAGATGACAGCCCTGATTGGAATAGCCATAGCATTCGAACAGATAGCCGAGCTTGACCATGTCTTCGGCGTGGAGGCCGGTTTCCTCGCGCAGTTCGCCGCGAGCGACACTCACGGGATCTGCCTGCGGATTCAGCTCCCAGGAGCCTTGCGGTAGCTCCCAAAAGCGCGCGCCGACGGGGTAGCGATACTGCTCGACCAGGTGAATGCTGCCATCCGGTTCGACCGGGATGATGGCGACAAAATCAACTTTCTCGACGACGCCATAGATGCCGTGCGACCCATCCTGCCGCTGGATGGCATCCTCGCGAACCGTCATCCAACGGTTTGCGTAGACGACTCTCGACGATAGGGTCGCGATTTCCGGTTTCGCGTCGGACGCCGGATCTGCCATCGATGGCTCGACCCGCGGCTTCAATGCGCCCGTGCGATGCAGAAATCGACGGCGTCATTGAGCGCCTGCTTCATCGGCGAGGCCGGGAAGAGGCCGAGCGCATCCTTCGCCATCTTGGCATAGTGGCGCGCGCGCTCGATCGTGTCCTCCAGCGCCTTGTGCTTGCGCATCAGCGTCTGAGCCTGCTCGAGATCGCCGTCCTCGATCGCACCGTCCTGCAGGGTGCGCTTCCAGAAGGCGCGCTCCTCGCTGCTGCCGCGGCGGAAGGAGAGCACCACCGGCAGCGTGATCTTGCCCTCGCGGAAATCGTCGCCGGTGTTCTTGCCGAGCTTGGCGGCGACCCCGCCATAGTCCAGCGCGTCGTCGATGAGCTGGAAGGCGATGCCGAGATTGAGCCCGTAGCTGCGGCAGGCCGCCTCGTTCGCCTTGGAGGAGCCCGCGATCACCGGCCCGACCTCGCAGGCGGCGGCGAAGAGCTCGGCGGTCTTGCCGCGAATCACGGAGAGATATTCGTCCTCCGTCGTCTCGGTGTTCTTGGCGACGGAAAGCTGCAGCACCTCGCCCTCGGCGATCACGGCGGCCGCCGTCGAGAGAATGTCGAGCGCGCGCAACGAGCCGACCTCGACCATCATCTTGAAGGCCTGGCCGAGCAGGAAGTCGCCGACGAGCACGCTTGCCTCGTTGCCCCAGAGCATGCGGGCGGCGAGCTTGCCGCGGCGCATGTCGCTCTCGTCGACGACGTCGTCATGCAGCAGCGTGGCCGTGTGCATGAACTCGACGGAGGCCGCGAGCTTGACCTGGCCTTCGCCCTGGTAGCCGCAGAGATCGGCCATCGCCAGCGTCAGCATCGGCCGCAGGCGCTTGCCGCCGGAGGAGATCAGATGGTTGGCGACCTCCGGGATCATCGTCACGTCCGAGCCGGTGCGCGACAGGATCATCGCATTGACGCGCTCCATGTCCTCACGCGTCAACGCCACCAGCGGCTCGATGCCGCGCTGGCCCGATTCCCGTTCCTCGAAGGATACGACGACACCCAATGGACTGAACTCCAGCCAAACCACTCGCGCCGGGCGGCGCGCCCGGAGCCATGCCACAACCGTTGCATGGGACGCCAGCCCCCGCAATTGCACCGCGTCGCCGCAGTGGGACCACAGGATGCTTGCACCGGACCCGGCGCTTCGGCTCCATGGCGGCATGCATGAACTCGTCCGCACCAATGATCTGATCCTGCTCGGCGCCCTCGAAGCGCTCCTGAGCGCGGCCAATCTCGATTGCCTGATCGCTGACCAGCACATCAGCGCGCTGGAAGGCATGATCGGCGCCTTCCCGCGCCGACTGCTGGTGCGCGACCAGGATCGCAGGCGCGCTCGCGCATTGTTGATCGATGCCGGCTATGGCGCCGAGCTGCGCGATGAGTGAGGCGAAGGCGCCCGCCGGCCTCGGCGAGATCGTCGAGGATCGTCTGCTCGACGGCCGGCTGATCCTGCGCCAGCCGCGCAAGGGGCATCGCGCCGGCAGCGACGCGGTGCTGCTCGCGGCTGCCCTGCCGGAGCTGGGAGCGGGCCGGCTCCTCGACATTGGAGCAGGCGTCGGGACGGTGGGGCTCGCTGCGGCGCTGGCGCAGCCGCAGCTTGGCGTCACGCTGCTGGAGCGCGATCCGGAACTGGCGGGGCTGGCGGCCGGCAACGCGGCGCTGAACGGCATGGAGGGCAGGATCTCTGTCGTCGCGGCCGATGTCGGTGCTCCGGCGGGGAAACTCACCGGGCTCGGCCTCGCGTCAGGGTCATACGATGCTGTCGCGATGAACCCGCCCTTCTATCCACCCGGCGCTACGCGGGCGTCGCCGGTGCCGAATCGCAAGGCCGCCCATGTCGCCGAGGGCGATCTGGCAATCTGGCTGCGCGCCGCCCGGCGTCTGCTGAAGCCGGGCGGGCTGATCGCGATCATCCATCGCGCCGAGGCCTTGCCGGAATTGCTCGCCGGCCTCGAAATCGGCTTCGGCGCTCTCGCCATCCGGCCGGTCCATGCCTTCGCCGAGCGCCCGGCGATTCGCATCGTCGTCACAGCCGTCCTGAACAGCAGAAAGCCGGCAGAGTTGCTGCCGGCTTTCGTCATCAATGGTCCGGATGGGCGGCTAACCGCGCTGAGCGACGCCGTCCATCGCGGGCGGGCTAAGCTGGGCTGACGCTACCAGTAACGTGGGCCGTAGAAATAGCGCGGCCCGTAGACCGGCGGCGCGAAGAGCGGCGGCGCATAGTAGCGCGGGCCATAATACCGGCGCGGCCCGTAATAGCGCGGTCCATAGTAGCGGCGCGGGCCGTAATAGCGGCGCGGTCCGTAATAGTACTGCGCCTGCTGGACCATCCCGCCGGTCGCATCGACCAGCGGCGCGGCGGCGACGGGCGCGGCGGAGGCCGGGGCGGCGCTCAGAGCGGCCAGGCCCAGCGTGCCTGCCGCCATCGCGGAAAGAAGCATGGTTCTGAACATGAAATCCTCCGTGAGACGGTGTCGGCCGGGTGAACTTGCGAAAGCTGGCACCGATCTTGGACTGAAACTTAACCCTTGAAACCTGAACGGCGCGAAACCGCGCCGTTCATCCTGCCTTCATTCAGCGGCCCATTATGGCCGCATTGCGTCGGTCTCAGCGGCAGACGCGCACCGGCCGGATGACCCAGCGCCAGCCGTTCCAGACGCGCCGGTTCGCCCAGAAGCAGCGCGGGCGATAATAGGGGCGGCCGTAATAGCGGCGCGGACCATAATACTGCGCCTGCTGCAGCAGATCGCCTGCCGGTGCGGCCTGGAGCGGCGCGGCGGCGACGGGGGAGGCAACCGGCGCGGCCGAGGCCGGAACAGCGGCGAAAGCGGAAGCGGCGAGGGTGAGAGCGCCGAAGGTGGCGGCAACGATACGATGGGTCAGCATTGTGGAACTCCTGCTGTCTATAGCCCGCCGGCCCGGCTCAAACGCTCACCCCGAACGCCGCGGACCGTGCGGATGGCCCAAGTCATAATCCTCCGCATATGAACGAAAGCTGTCCGGCGCCGGTTCCGGTCCCGTTTGGTCGCTTTGGCTTGACCGCGCCGGGCGCGAACCCCTAATCACGCCGCACTCATCCGCGTTTTCGGAAGGCTTTTCGCCCTTGTCCGCCCTCGCCCAGCATTCGCCCGCCGCGCCGTCCCCGGCGCTGGACCCGACCCGCTCCTTCCAGGGGCTGCTGCTGACGCTGCAGCGCTTCTGGGCCGAGCGAGGTTGCGTGGTGCTGCAGCCCTACGACATGGAGGTCGGCGCTGGCACCTTCCATCCGGCGACGACCCTGCGCGCGCTGGGACCGAAGCCGTGGCGGGCAGCCTACGTTCAGCCCTCGCGCCGCCCCAAGGACGGCCGTTACGGCGAGAACCCCAACCGCTTGCAGCATTACTACCAGTTCCAGGTCATCCTGAAGCCGTCGCCGCCGGATCTGCAGCAGCTCTATCTCGACTCGCTGCGCGCCATCGGCGTCGATCTCGGCCTGCACGACGTGCGCTTCGTCGAGGACGATTGGGAGAGCCCGACCTTGGGTGCCTGGGGCCTCGGTTGGGAATGCTGGTGCGACGGCATGGAAGTCAGCCAGTTCACCTATTTCCAGCAGGTCGCGGGCGTTGAATGCGCCCCGGTCGCGGGTGAATTGACCTACGGGCTCGAACGGCTGGCGATGTATGTCCAGGGCGTCGAAAACGTCTACGATCTCAACTTCAACGGCCTCGATGGCGAGGATCGCATCTCCTATGGCGACGTCTTCCTGCAAGCCGAGCAGGAATACTCCCGGCACAATTTCGAGCATGCCAATACCGAGATGCTGTTCCGGCACTTCTCGGATGCGGAGGCCGAATGCAAGGCCCTGCTCGCCGCCGGTGAGCCGGCGTCCGGCGCCAACCAGCCCCGCCATGAACTTGCTCTGCCGGCCTATGACCAGTGCATCAAGGCCAGCCACATCTTCAACCTGCTCGATGCGCGCGGTGTGATCTCGGTCACCGAGCGGCAGAGCTACATCCTGCGCGTGCGCGAGCTCGCCAAGGCCTGCGGCGCGGCCTGGCTGAAGACCGCCGGCGGGGGAGCGAACTGATGCCCGATCTTCTGCTCGAACTCTTCTCGGAAGAAATTCCGGCGCGCATGCAGCGCAAGGCGGCTGACGACCTGAAGAAGCTCGTCACCGATGCGCTCGTCGAGCGCGGCCTGCTCTATGAGGGCGCGAAGGCCTTCGTCACGCCGAGGCGTCTCACGCTGCATGTCGCCGGCCTGCCGGTGCGCGGCCGCGACGTGCGCGAGGAGCGGAAAGGCCCGCGCGTCGGCGCTCCCGACGCCGCCGTGCAGGGTTTCCTCAAGGCTGCCGGGCTGGCCTCGCTCGATCAGGCCACCATCGTCAGCGATCCGAAGAAGGGCGATTCCTACGTCGCCATCATCGAGAAGCCCGGCCAGGAAACGCTTGCGGCCATCGCCGAGATCGTCCCGGCCGTGATCCGCGCCTTCCCCTGGCCGAAATCGATGCGCTGGGGCAAGGCCTCGGCCGCCGGCGCCAGCCTGCGCTGGGTACGTCCGCTGCATTCGATCCTCTGCACCTTCGGCGCCGAGACCGAGGACACCGAGATCGTGCCCTTCGAGGTCGACGGCATCGTCTCGGGCAACGTCACCCATGGCCATCGCTTCCTCGCGCCCGGTCCGATCACGGTGCGGCGCCTGGACGACTACGTCTCTTCGCTTGAGAAAGCCAAGGTCGTGCTCGATGCCGACCGCCGCAAGGAGATCATCCTCACCGATGCCAAGAACCTCGCCTTCGCGCAGGGGCTGGAGCTGATCGAGGATGAGGGGCTGCTGGAGGAGGTCGCGGGCCTCGTCGAATGGCCGGTGGTGCTGATGGGTTCCTTCGAGGAGCGCTTCCTCGACATCCCCGGCGAGGCGATCCGCGCTACCATCCGCGCGAACCAGAAATGCTTCGTGCTGCGCGATCCCGCGACGGGCAACCTCGCCAACCGCTTCATCCTGGTCTCGAACCTCGCCGCCAGCGATGGCGGGGTGGCGATCACCGCCGGCAATGGCCGCGTCGTGCGAGCACGCCTCTCCGACGCCGCCTATTTCTGGCAGACCGACCGCGGTTCGCTGCCCGATCTCGATACCTTCGCGGAGAGTGCGAAGAAGCTCGGCCTCGATCTCGCAAAACCGCTCGACCAGCGCATGGCCAAGCTCGACAAGCTCGGCGTCGTCTTCCACGCCAAGCTCGGCACGCAAGGCGAGCGCGTCCAGCGCATTGCCGCGCTGGCCAGGGAACTGGCCCCGATCGTCGGCGCCGATCCCGAAAAGGCCGAGCGCGCCGCCAAGCTCGCCAAGGCCGACCTCCCGACCGAGATGGTCGGCGAGTTCCCGGAATTGCAGGGCCTGATGGGCCGGAAATATGCCGAGCTGCAGGGCGAGGACGCCTCCGTCGCTGCGGCGGTCGAGGAGCATTACAAGCCGCTCGGGCCCTCCGATCGGGTGCCGAGCGATCCGGTTTCGGTGGCTGTGGCGCTGGCCGACAAGCTTGACACGCTCGTCGGCTTCTGGGCCATCGACGAGAAGCCGACCGGCAGCAAGGACCCCTATGCGCTGCGCCGTGCGGCGCTGGGTGTGATCCGGCTAGTGGTTGAGAATGGGGTGCGGTTGGGCTTAATCGAGCCCTGCGCCATCCAACAGATCATTATCGCCGATGGAATGCAGTACCGTGATACGGTTTCGGCACAAGCGGCAATCGATAAAGCTCGTGGTACATATGATGCGTTGCGCGAAGAAGATCGTTTGAGTCCTCTGGAAAACCGGAGAGCCAGAGCTTTCTCAAGCTATGGCGATCCAGACAAAATCGCTGCCGACCTCCTCTCCTTCTTCCACGACCGCCTGAAGGTCATGCTTCGCGATCAGGGCGCGCGGCATGATCTCGTCGATGCTGTGCTAGGCGAGGGCGCTTCGGCCAACGACGACCTCCTCCTCATCACCCTGCGTGTCGCCGCACTCGGCCGCTTCCTCGACACCGAGGACGGCAAGAACCTGCTCGCGGGCTACAAGCGCGCCGCCAACATCCTCAAGGCCGAGGAGAAGAAGGACGGGGAGGGCGCTTTCACCGGCGCCGCCGATCTTCAGCTCATCGCCGATGCCGGCCTGATCGAGGAGAAGGCGCTCGCCGTCGCGCTGGCGCAGGCGACGCCGAAGGCCGAGGCTGCGGTCGCCGCCGAGGATTACGAGGGCGCCATGGCCGCGCTCGCCGAATTGCGTCCGGCGGTCGATGCCTTCTTCGACAAGGTCACGGTCAACGATCCCGATCCGGCCCAGCGCGCCAACCGCCTGAAGCTGCTCAACCAGCTTCGCCAGGCGACGCGCGCGGTCGCGGATTTCGATCGCATCGCGGGATAAAGGAGGGGCGCGGGGAACCCCTCTCCCGGATGGGAGAGGGGCAGGGGTGAGGGCCTGCCGGCGATCACCCTTACTCTGCGCTCTCCGCTGCTGCGGTTACTGTTGCGCGGAGCGGGTTTTCCGTCCTTCCCTCACCCCTACCCCTCTCCCATCCGGGAGAGGGGTTTCTGTTTGCGGTTCCCGCGTTCATTTGGAACCCACCGCCCCTTTTCGCCCCTAAAATCCCCCCTCCGGAACCTATTCCCACCCTGCGACGTTCTGTCATCGGGGCTGACTTGCCGCGAAGACGTCGCGGTGGGGCTCGGGGGGCCGGCGACCGGCCGAGATAAAGGGCTTCGATATGTCCATTCTGATTTCGCTTCTGATCACCGTTCTCGTCATCGGTCTCGTGCTCTATCTCGTGCGCATGCTGCCGCTCGACGGGCAGATCAAGAACGTCGTGCAGATCATCGTCATCGTGATCGGCATCATCTCGCTTCTGCGCTATCTCGCTGTTTTCTAAGCTGATTGACGGCGCGCCTGCGCTGGTTCAGACTCGTTGAAATCCAGAGGGCCCCGGACATGCCGTCACGGGGCCTTTCCTGTTTAAGGGCAAGACCTTCGGGGTACGACCGCGATGAACGCGCCGAACCGCACCGGCCATATCAGGCTGACCTCCCATCCCGAACCCGGCAGCGCCGCCCTGCGCTTCCCGATCCGATGGGGCGCACCGACGGCGGCCGAGCGCGGCCCGGTCATCGCCTCGACCACCAACCCGGCCGACCGCAACGTCATCGGCGCCCATGGCGGCTCCTATTCGGTCTATCGCGCGCTCGCCATCTCGGCCCGAGCGATGAATCCTTCGCAGCGCCCGGACCTGACCAACACCCATCCGACGGCGGAGATCGCGCCGCAGCCGCAATGGGCCGATCCCAAGAAGATCGTCTCGCTCGACCCCTTCGGCCATACGGTGGCGCAGGATTTCGGCAAGCTGATCGGCGAGGGCATCGACATCCGCCCCTCGATCGCGATCACCAAGGCGCGGCTCAACCTGCCCGAGATCCTGGCGGCGATGGGCGCGCATCGCCTCGCGGCGGACGGGCACATCCTGCACCCCACCGGCGACATCTCCGTCACCAAGATCGCGGTCGATCCGGTCTGGTATCTGCCGGGCATCGCCGAGCGCTTCGGAACGACGGAAAACGAACTGCGCCGCACGCTCTTCGAGCAGACCGGCGGCATGTATCCCGAACTGGTGACGCGGCCGGACCTCAAGGTCTTCCTGCCGCCGATCGGCTCGATCACGGCCTATGTCATGGGCGAGGTTTCCGCGCTCGCCGATCCGAAGAGCCGCATCGCCTGCCGCGTCCATGACGAATGCAACGGCTCGGACGTCTTTGGCTCCGACATCTGCACCTGCCGGCCCTATCTCACCCATGGCATCGAGGAATGCGTGAAGGAGGCGCAGAGCGGCGGCGTCGGCCTGATCGTCTACAACCGCAAGGAGGGCCGGGCGCTCGGCGAGGTGACCAAGTTCCTCGTCTATAACGCCCGCAAGCGTCAGGAAGGCGGCGATTCCGCCGCGACCTATTTCGAGCGCACCGAATGCGTCGCGGGCGTGCAGGATGCCCGCTTCCAGCAGTTGATGCCGGATGTGCTGCACTGGCTCGGCGTGACCCATATCGACCGGTTGATGTCGATGTCGAACATGAAATACGACGCCATGGTCGAGAGCGGCATCGTGATCGGCGAGCGCGTCGCGATTCCCCCGGAGCTGATTCCGCTCGACGCCTCGGTCGAGATCGAGGCCAAGAAGGCGGCGGGCTATTACTCGCCCGAGGGCGCACCGGGCGACAACGCGCTCAAGGCCACGGTCGGCCGCGAGCTCGACAAGTTCTGAGCGAGCCTATTCCAAGCGACGCAAATTCTCAGCGACGAAAGCCGCAGCTCCATGCCGAGTTCCAATCCCGAGGCGTTCCGCGCCCTGTTGAAGCCTGCGGCCGTCCGCGCCCGCGCGCAGGAGATGCTGGAGCTCGGCCTTGCCGGGCGGCTCCTGCATTTCAGCGTGCATCCCGAGCGGCTGGAGGCCTGCGCCGATTATGTCCTCGACACCATCCGCGCGAATTACCCGACGCTGGACATCCCCTTCCATGCGCGCTGGCGCCATTTCGTCCTGGCGGGGGACGACCGCTGGCAGCGGCTCGACGCCGCCGCGCACTTTCCGGACCCTGCCGCGCGTGGCCGCGCTGCTTATGACCTCGCCGTGGTCAGCGTGCTGCTCGACGCCGGCGCCGGGCCGGACTGGCGCTATCGCGACGCTGCGACGGGCCGCGAGATCGGTCGCTCCGAAGGGCTGGCGCTCGCCTCGCTCGACATGTTCGCGGCGGGCCTGTTCTCCAGCAACCCGGTCGATCCCCTGCGCGCCGATGCGGAGGCGTTGAGACATCTCGACGAGGCCTCTTTGGCACAGGGTTTCCAGGCGGGGCCGGCCAACCCGCTGATGGCGCTCGAGGGGCGCGCCGCCCTGCTTAATCGCCTCGGCGAGGAACTGGAGCGGCAGGGCCTGTCACGCCCCGGTGAGCTGTTCGACCGCTTCTCGACGGCTGCCGATACGGGAACCGTCCGGGCCGGCCACATGCTGGGCGAGGTGCTGGCGACCTTCGGCGGAATCTGGCCGTCGCGCCTGACGCTCGCCGGCGTGGCGCTCGGCGACACCTGGCGCCATCCGCTGATCGCCACGGGTGAGGTCACGGAAGGGCTCGTTCCCTTCCACAAGCTCTCGCAATGGCTGACCTATTCGCTGATCGAGCCGTTGGAGTGGGCCGGCATCGCCGTCGTCGACATCGACGATCTCACCGGCCTGCCGGAATACCGTAATGGCGGACTCTTCCTCGATCTCGGCGTGATCGCGCTCAAGGACGAGGCCGACCGGGCAAAGCCCCATGAGGTCTCCTCGGTCCTCGTGGTGGAATGGCGTGCGCTGACCGTCGCGCTGCTGGATGAGGTCGGCTCGATCGTCCGCAAGCGTCTCGGCCGCTCGCGCGAGGAGTTGCCGCTCGCCAAGGTGCTGGAAGGCGGCAGCTGGGCCGCCGGCCGGCGCATCGCGCGCGAAAAGCGTGTGGATGGCGGCCCGCCCCTCGCCATCATCAGCGACGGCACGGTATTCTGAGCGGATCTATGCTATCCGCCTCGTCATTCCGGACAAGCCGCGATAGCGGCGCCGATCCAGAATCCATCACCGGGCTCGGCGCTCTACGATGGATTCCGGGTCTGCGCTTCGCTTCGCCCGGAATGACGGCGTGACGAAGATGCTCGGGGCACCGAGAACAGGGAAGGGGAATCGATGACCTTGAGCCAGGACGGTGTCACCGTCGTCGACCATCCGCTGGTCCAGCACAAGCTGACGCTGATGCGCGAGAAGGACCGCTCGACCAAGAGCTTCCGCCAGCTCCTCAACGAGATCGGCATGCTGCTCTGCTATGAGGTGACGCGCGACCTGCCGACCGAGCTGATCGAGATCGAGACGCCGCTGCAGACATCGATGCAGCCGGTCATCGCCGGCAAGAAGCTGGTCTTCGCCCCGATCCTGCGCGCCGGCGTCGGCTTTCTCGACGGCATGCTCGAGCTCGTCCCGGCGGCCCGCGTCGCTCATATCGGCCTCTATCGCGACCCGGATACGCTGCAGGCGGTGGAGTATTACTTCAAGGCGCCGTCCGACATCGCCGACCGCATGATCGTGGTGATGGACCCGATGCTGGCGACGGCCAACTCCGCCGTGGCGGCGATGGAACGCCTGAAGGAGCGCGGCGCGAAGGATCTGCGCTTCGTCTGCCTGCTCGCCGCGCCGGAAGGCATCGCACATCTGCGTGGCGCCCATCCGGATGTCCGCATCTGGACCGCCGCCATCGACGAGAAGCTCAACGATCACGGCTATATCGTGCCCGGCCTGGGCGATGCCGGCGACCGGATGTTCGGCACGCGCTGAACCAGGCCGAAAAATGGGCCCGCGCCGTTTTGCCGGCACGAGCCCCTCCGAGCAGCCGAAAGGGCTATTCGATCACTTCGACGACGCGCCTCGTGCGCGGCTCGACGATGACGGCCTGGTCGTTCACCACCGTGTAGCGATAGCCATGCGCGCCATATTCCGTCGGCACGGCGTGGAAGGTCACGCCTCGCGCCGGCAGCATCGTGCCGACCTCGACCGGCTGGCGATAGTGATAGGACCGCACGTGCTGCGCCATCACGTAGTTCCGGAAGGCCGCCTCATCGCTGATCATCGTCCCGCCGGCGGCCTCGTGCATCGGAGCCGGGGCGAAGGTGCCGAACATGGGTTCTGCCAGGGCAGGGTCGCGCGTCGAACCGCCCGTGGGATCGCGGATGATCGGCCCGGTTGTTTGCGCGAACGCCACGACAGGGACGGCCGCGAAAGCAGCCGCAATCAGGATACGCTTGATCATAATCGTCCTCCGACGTCGATTGCGCCCCCTTGCCCCGGGGAAACTGCGCTGCCGCCTTCCTGTTCCCGATGGATCCGGCGTCTTGCGAAAAATAAAAAAAAAGCCCGCCCCGGTTTCGGGGCGGGCCGTGGCCGAAGGCTGGCGGGTTTCGCTGGCAGTGCCTTCGGCCGATGTCGGTCGTTACTGGATGATCTGTACCACGCGGCGGGTTTGCGGCTCGACGATGACCGCGCGGTCGTTCACCACGGTGTACGCGTAGCCCGACGCCTGCGGGCCGTATTCCGCCGGCAGGGGGCGATAGACCACGCCCTGTTCCGGCAGGACGGTGCCGACCGCGACCGGCTCGGCATAGGTGTAGGACGGCACGCGCTGCTCGACGACATAGGTGCGGAAGCGCGGGGTCGCCGCATCGCCGACGATGGCGCCGACCACGGCGCCGCCGACACCGCCGACCACGGCACCGACCGGGCCGCCGACCACCGCGCCGCCCACGGCACCGGCCGCCGCGCCGCTGGTCGCGCCGCCGACGGCACCGCCGGAGGGCTGCTGGGTTTGGGCGAAGGCGGTCGCCGGAACGAGGGCGAGCGCCGCTACGAAAGCAAGCTTCTTGATCATGGTTCTTCTCCTTATCGAAGTGAACTTCGCGTCGAAGCGAACTTCGTGGAGCAAGAACTTGCAGGAAGAGCGCCAGTTCCGCTCGGGCCCGGTCACGAGATGTTAACGGTCTGAAACAGGCTCCGGGAAGCCGTTTTATCTCAGTGTCTTGCCGGGGTAACGCGGCGGCCGGGGGAGGGCGAAAGCGCACGCTCGAACGAAAAAAGGCGGGCCCGAAGGCCCGCCGTCACGCAACCCAAAAGAGTGGGGGATTACTGCTTGGGGGCAGCCGAAAGCGCCGGGGTCAGCTTGTCGGCGTCGCGCTTGATCAGGGCGGCGAAGCCGGCCGGCGTGCGCTCCTCGGCGGTCGGCAGGACGGTGCCGAGATCGAGCAGGCGCTTCTTGGTGCCCTCGTCGTTGAGCGCCTTGTTCAGCGCGTCGACCAGCTTGTCGACGGCCTCCTTCGGCAGGCCCTTCGGCCCGGCGATGCCGTTCCAGGCCTCGATCTGGTACTCGGGCAGGCCGGCTTCCTTGGTGGTCGGGACGTCCGGCAGCGCCGGCGAGCGCTGCGCCGAGGCGACGGCATAGGCCTTGATCGAGTTGGCGCGCACCTGCTCGGCGACCGAGACGATCTGGTCGCACATGAAGTCGACCTGGCCGGAGACGAGGTCGTTGAGCGCCGGGCCGGTGCCGCGATAGGCGACGGCATTGATCTTCGGCGTGCCGAGAACGCCCTTGAGCAGGGTGCAGGTCGTCCAGGAGACCGAGCCGAGGCCGGCATGGGCCTCGTTCACCTTGTCGGCGTTGGCCTTCACATAGCTGACGAACCCGTTGAGGTCCTTCGGCTCGAAATTCTTGCGCGCCACGATCAGGATCGGCGTGCCGCCGGCAAGCCCGATCGTCTGCATGCCGTTGATCGGGTCGTATTTCAGGCCGGGATAGGTGGCGGGCGCCGCCGAGAAGGTGCCCAGATGTCCCATCGCGATGGTGTAGCCGTCCGGCGTCGCCGTGAGGGCGCGGGCGATGCCGGTCGTGCCGCCGGCGCCGGCGACGTTCTCGATGACGATCTGCTGGCCGAGCGTCTTCGACATGTTGTCGGCGACGATGCGCGCGATGATGTCGGTGGGGCCGCCGGCCGCGAAGGGCACGATCATCGTGACGGGCTTCGTCGGATAGCCCTGCGCCTGCGCGCCGCCGGCGAAGGCCAGCGCCGCGGTGGCGGCAAGGCCGAGAACGAGCTTCTTCATTGGCATTCCTCCCTGAGATTATTGACGATGAGAGTGGAGGGGTGCCGCCGGGGCGGCAACCCCGTCATTCGGTGAAGACTTCGTCGCGCTTCTTCGAGATCGAGGGCAGCAACGCGACGACGAGCACGAGCACGGCGACGACGAGCAGCCCGGCGGAGATCGGACGCTCCACGAAGGTCACGAACGAGCCGCGGGAGATGATCAGCGCCTGCCTGAGCTTCTCTTCCATCAGCTTGCCGAGCACGAAGCCGAGCAGCATCGGCGCGGGCTCGAAGCCGAGCTTGATCAGCAGATAGCCGAACAGGCCGAACATCGCGGTGAAGGCGACGTCCATCGGCTGGTTGTTCACCGAATAGATGCCGATGCAGCAGAAGATCAGGATCGCCGGGAACATCAGCCGGTAGGGCACCTGCAGCAGCTTCACCCACATGCCGACCAGCGGCAGGTTGATGACGAGCAGCATCAGGTTGCCGATCCACATCGAGGCGATCATGCCCCAGAACAGCTCCGGGTTGCGGGTCATCACCTGCGGGCCGGGGATGATGCCGTGGATCGTCATCGCGCCAACCATCAGCGCCATCACCGCATTCGGCGGGATGCCGAGCGTCAGCAGCGGGATGAAGGCGGTCTGCGCGCCGGCATTGTTGGCCGATTCCGGCCCCGCCACGCCCTCGATCGCGCCCTTGCCGAAACGCGAGGGATCCTTCGCGAGCTTCTTCTCCATCGTATAGCTGGCGAAGGGGCCGAGCACCGCGCCGTTGCCGGGCAGGATGCCGAGAACGCCGCCGATCGCGGTGCCGCGCAGCACCGGCGCCACCGACTGCTTGATGTCGCTCCAGCCGGGCAGGAGCCGGCCGATCTTGGCCTTGACGACGTCGCGCGCCTCGGGGTTCTCGAGGTTGCGCAGCACCTCGGCGAAACCGAACACGCCCATCGCCAGCACCGAGAAGTCGATGCCGTCGGACAGGGCCGGGATGCCGAAGCTCAGCCGTTCCTGGCCGGTCTCGAGATCTGTCCCGACCGTCGAGAGCAGAAGCCCGAGCATGATCATGCAGAAGGCCTTGAGGATGGAGCCGCGCGCCAGCACGACCGCGAAGCACAGGCCCATCACCATCAGCGAGAAATATTCGGCCGGGCCGAACAGCAGCGCCATCTTGGTCAGCGGCGCGCCGAGCGCGGCGATGGCGACCGTGGCGACGCAGCCGGCGACAAAGGAGCCGATGGCGGCGGTGCCGAGCGCGATGCCGGCGCGGCCCTGCTTGGCCATCTGGTGACCGTCGAGCGTGGTCACCACGGCGGTGGCCTCACCCGGGATGTTGACCAGGATCGCGGTGGTCGAGCCGCCATATTGGGCGCCGTAATAGATGCCGGCGAGCATGATCAACGCGCCGGTCGGATCGAGGCCGAAGGTGATGGGGAGCAGGATCGAGATCGTCGCGATCGGGCCGACGCCGGGCAGCACGCCGATCAGGGTGCCGACAAGGCAGCCCACGAAGCACAGCGCGATGTTCTGCATCGTCAGTGCGACGCCGAAGCCGAGCGAGAGGTGGGAAAATGTCTCCATCATCGCTCAAACACCCAGAAGCCAGGGCGCGAGCGGGATCGGCAGGCTCAGCGCGTATTTGAACATCAGGATGCAGGCTGCCGACATCGCCACGGCGAAGATCAGCAATTCCTTGAGCCTGCGGTCATCCGCGGCGAGGCCTGCGAAGAAGACGAGGAGCGGTCCCGAGACGAGCAGCCCCAGCGCCGGGATCTGGATCGGCCCGATCTCGAAGCCGCGGATCGTCAGAGCGAACAGGCAGGCCCCGCCGAGGGCGTAGAAAATGCCCTTCCAGGACCAGCCGCTCAGCTGCTCGCCATTGTAGCGCAGCGACGACAGCACGAGCATGAGCCCAAGGGCGCCGCAGATCACCGCGAAGGCTTTCGGCAGCATGCCGGGGCCGAGCTGGCGCAGCGTTCCGGCCGGCAGCTCCCAGGCGAAGACGAAGGCGATCAGCGCGAGCAGGATCATGAACAGGCCGCCGGCGAGATCCTGCGTCGAGCGCACGCGCAATCCTTGCGCCCGTTCTATCTGGTTCAAACTCATGAGGCTCCTCCGGCTGGCTTATTGGATCCGGGCCGGCCGCTTTTGCGGCTTCGGCGGGGTTGCGTGAGGCAGGACGTGGCGCTCCTCGATCAGCGTCACGCTCTCGCGCAGGATCGCGAGAAAATCGTCCCGGGACGGCAGCTTCTGCTGCGGCCGCCAGGCGACGCCGACCAGCGCGCCGGGCGGCGGCGGGTCGAGCATCGCGCCGCGCAGCCGCCGCAGTGTCACGCCCGGAAAGGTCAGCCGCGAGACCCAGTCGGGCGCGAGCGCCATGCCGAGCCCGGCTGCGACGGCCGACATCATCGCCGGCTTCTCGGTTGCCTCGATGGTGACGTTGGGAACGGCGCCGACGCTCTCGAAATAGGCCATCACGAGATCGTAGGCATAAGGCCGGATGCGCTTCGAGGGCACGACGAAGGGCTCGCCCACGAGGTCGTGCATGGTCAGGTGGTCACGCGCCGCGAGCGGATGGTCTTCGCCGAGCACCACGATCGGGCGCTCGACCCGCAGGATCTCGAAGGCGCAGTCGGTCGGCTTGCGCGGCGGGCGCACCAGGGCGAGGTCGAGCTTGCCGGCCTCCAGCATCTGCACCAGCGCGGCGGTCATCGCCTCGACGAACTTGATCTCGGTGCCGGGGAAACGCTTGCGGAAGGTCATCAGCGCCTCCGGCAGGAAGCTCGACGACGCCGCGTCGATCGCGCCTACGCGCAGCACCTTGCCCGACGCCAGCGAGGCTTCCCGCACCGCGCGCGAGGCCTGCTCCATCTTGACGAGGATGCCCTTGGCCTCTTCGAGCATGATCAGCCCGGCGCGGGTGAGCGCGACCTGCCGGGTGGTGCGGGTCAGGAGGTTGACGCCGAGCTCGTCCTCGAGCGCGCTGATCTGGCGGGAAAGGGCCGGGGGAGCCACGCCGAGACGCTCGGCCGCGCGACCGAAATGCAACTCTTCCGCCACCGCGATGAAGCACCGCAGTTGCCGTACATCCATGGTCGTCCCCTGTTCCCCGTATCGCTTGTCGCGATATCTCAGTCAGTAGGGCGGGCCAATATAGTCTCCAGCCGACAAGTCGACTCTAGAACAATTCATAATTTTTTGGCAATAAAGCCTTTGGTCTCAGGCCGGGCGCGTGCGCCTCGTCCGGAACAGCCTGCCGTCGATCAGCGCAAGCCCGGCGGCGATGGCCGCCATTCCCAGGAAATGCCGCGGCAGCAGGGCTTCGCCGAGAAAGGTCGCGCCGAGCAGAATGGCGCTGACCGGGACGAGGAACGTCACCAGCATGACATTGGTGCCGCCGGCGCGGCGCATGACCCGGAAGAAGATGACGTAGGCGAGCGCCGTCGAGAGGATCGCGAGCCCGACGAGCGAGAATACAACGGAGGTGCTGGGAGCGGGCAGCAGCCAGGGCGGGTCGAAGGCGATCACCAGCGGAATGGTCATCACGGTGGTGGCGCTGACCTGTCCGGTTGCCGTGACCAGCGGCGGCAGCTCGCGAAAGCGCCGGCCGTACAAACCGGCGAAACCATAGGAGAGCGCGGCGGCAAGGCAGGCGAGCTGGGGCAGCAGCGCTCCCGAGACGCCGCCAACCGCATCGGGGCCCATCAGGATCGCGACGCCGACGATGCCGGCCGCGACCCCGGCGATCTTCAGGCCACTCGCCTTCTCGTCCTGCCCGAAGACATGGGCGACGACGACGCCGAAGAGCGGGGTCGTGGCGTTGAGGATCGAGGCCAGCCCACTTGCGATCTGGGTCTGGCCCCAGAAGATCAGCCCGAATGGAATCAGATTGTTGAGCAGCCCCATGCCGAAGAAGGCGAGCCACATCCGCCCGCCGACGCGCATCGACAGTCCCGACAGCCTGACGACCAGCAGCAATGTGGCCGCCGCCAGCCCGACCCGCGCGAGCACCACCGCCAGCGGTGGCCATTCCGAGACGGCGATCTTCCCGAAGAAGAACGACCCGCCCCAGAGCAGCGAGAGCAGGATCAGCAGCAGCCAGTCGCCGAGATCCATGACGGGCTGCTTGGATGGGGCGGACATGGGAGGCCTGTGGTTAGGAGGAACTGGGCACGGCGCCTGGCCTCGCCGGAAATCCGCCGTCATTCCGGACAGGCCGCATAGCGGCGCCGATCCGGAATCCATCGTAGAACGCAGCGCTCGACGATGGATTCCGGGTCAAGCCCGGAATGACGGTGCGCTTCCGTCAAAGGTGGCTTGGTCTAGGCGGATGCCGCCGTCCGCTCCACCCGTTTCCTGTGTTCGGGCCTTTGTTCAGGCGGCTTCGGCGTCGCGCGCCTGCCACATCGCCTGGAAAGCCGGCCGCGCCTGGCAGGCCTCGAGCCAGGCCTTCACGTTCGGATGGGCGTCGAAGAGCTGCGTGGCGGGCCTCGCATAGCGGATGACCTCGGCGACGTTGATGTCGGCGACGGTGAACCGCCCGCCCATGACATGGCCCTTGCCCTCGACCAGCGTGCGGTCGAGCACTGCGAAGGGGGCGGCCAGCGTCGCGAGCGCCGCTTCGACCACCTCAGGTTTGCGCTTCTCGGGCGGGAAAGCGGCGAGGTGCTGCTGCAGGCTGAGCGCATGCGTCTCGCATTCGGTCGCCGCCCAGAGCGCCCACATGACGGCGAGCCCTTCCTCCTGCGCGTCCTTCGGCGCCAGCGGCCCGCCATGCTTGC
This sequence comes from Allobosea sp. OAE752, assembly GCF_050433265.1. Lineage (NCBI taxonomy): Bacteria > Pseudomonadati > Pseudomonadota > Alphaproteobacteria > Hyphomicrobiales > Alloboseaceae > Allobosea > Allobosea sp. OAE752. The sequence continues at coordinate 665,864 of NZ_JBNPXO010000001.1, read as the reverse complement.
GGGCGAGGTAGAGGTTGATCGCCAGCGATTCGTGCAGCTTGAAGCCGTCATCGTCGATGCTGGGGATATGCCCGTTCGGATTGACCTTCAGGAAGTCGGGGCTGCGTGTGTGCAGCGGCACGCCGGGTGCCTGCGGGTCGGCGAGGCGATAGGCCTGGATGACCGGCACGTGCCGGAACGGCAGTCCGAGCTCGTTGGCGAGCCAGATGACGCGCGTCGCGCGCGAGCGGTAGCAGCCATAGATCGTCAGGGTCATCGCATGGGGTCCGGCGTCGGAGAAGAGTGCGGCGGCAGCGGCGGCTGGCCGCCGATTCCGTCCCGGCCACCATAGTCGCCGCCCCCCTCCCGACCAAGGCCCGAGATCGATGCTGCATCGCCAAAAAAACGTTTGACGACGAGGCGTTGCGGGTGCATGTGGCCAGCCGTCGCCGGCTCCCGCAGCCGGCACTCACAGGACAACCAGACCCGATGCCCGACGACAGTCCCAGTCGACAGTCGAAGCCGTCTGCTGCCGCCTCGCGCGGCTGATCCGGGTCCCCGGCTCAGCCTTGCGATCGGTGCCGACGGCCGATCGCCAGGAATAAGAGCCATGAACGAGATCGAACTCGCCCCCGACCTGCTGTCGGTCGTCGTCGCCAGGACTCTGGCGGAAGAGCATGTCGCCGACATCGTCGAGACGCTCAACGAGCAGGACAGCGCGACCATCGCGCATATCCTGCAGGAATTGCCGTTCGAGCGCGCCGTGGAGGTGCTCGACCAGCCGGAGCTGGCCGACGCCGCCGAGGCGCTGGCATTGCTGCCGGAGGACCGTGCCGGGGCCTTCCTCACGGCCATGTCGGCCGACCGCGCCGCCGACGTCTTCCAGGACTTCGACGACGAGACCCGGCAGCGCCTGAGCGCGCGCCTCGACCGCCAGACCCGCACCGATCTCGGCAAGCTGCTGGCCTATCCCGAGCACAGCGCCGGCTCGATCATGACGACGGAATTCGTCAGCGTGCCGTCGACCTGGACGGTGCAGCAGACGCTCGACTACATCCGCCGCGTCGAGCGCTCGCGCGAGACCGTCTATGCGATCTACGTGCTCGATCCGGCGACGAAGAAGCTCGTCCGCGCCGTCTCGCTGCGCCGGCTGATCAGCGGCGACCCTGCAGCGCCCGTCGAGTCGGTCGTGCCGGCGCACAAGCCCATCACGGTGGCGCCTGAGGTCGATCGCGAGGATGTCGCGCGGCTGATCACGAAATACGACCTGCTCTCGGTCCCCGTCGTCGATGCCGAAGACCGCATCATCGGCATCGTCACCTTCGACGACGTCATCGACGCGATGATCGCGGAGACGACGGAGGACGTGCAGAAGCTCGGCGGCATGGAGGCGCTCGACGAGCCCTATAACGAGATCGGCTTCCTCGCGATGATCCGCAAGCGAGCCGGCTGGCTCTCGATCCTGCTGCTCGGCGAGATGCTGACCGCCTCGGCCATGCAGTTCTTCCAGACGGAGCTGGAGAAGGCGATCGTGCTGACGCTGTTCATCCCGCTGATCATGAGCTCGGGCGGCAATTCCGGCTCGCAGGCGACCTCGCTGATCATCCGGGCGCTGGCGCTGCGCGAGATCACGCTGAAGGACTGGTGGCGGGTCATCCTGCGGGAGTTGCCCTCGGGCCTCGTGCTGGGCTCGATCCTCGGCGCGATCGGCATCGTCCGCATCGCGCTTTGGCAATGGCTCGGCTTCTACGATTACGGGCCGCATTGGATGCTGATCGCGGCGACGGTCGGCGGCGCGCTGATCGGCATCGTCACCTTCGGCTCGATGATGGGCTCGATGCTGCCCTTCCTGCTGAAGCGGGCCGGCTTCGACCCGGCCAGCGCCTCGGCGCCGCTGGTGGCGACGCTGGTCGACGTCACCGGCCTCGTCATCTATTTCGGCGTGGCGGCGCTGATCCTGAGCGGGACCTTGCTCTGACCGGGCCGTTTCGTCAGGCGTCGTCGCCGCTGGCGATGACGCGGTTCCGCCCCCGCTGCTTGGCCGCATAGAGCGCCATGTCCGCGGCCCGCAGGAGGTCGAGCCAGATGGCCGGGCGGGCCGCCGTCATCGCGGTGCCGAGGCTGGCGGTCAGGGCGATCAGGCCCCCGTCCGGCAAGACGAACGGCTCGCTGGCCACGATCTGTCGCAGCCGCTCGGCGACAGAGGCGATCGTTTCGGGCGATTGTCCGGTGACGATGATCGCGAATTCCTCGCCGCCGAAGCGGGCCAGCACGTCCTCCTCGCGCAGCGCGCCACGCAGGCGTTGCGCCGTGCTGCGCAGCACGGCGTCGCCGGCGGCGTGCCCGTAGCGGTCGTTGACGCCCTTGAAATGATCGAGATCGAGCAGGATCAGCGCGACCGGAGCCGCCGCGCTCGCCAGTTGCGGGACCAGCCTTTCGAGCGCGCCGCGGTTGAGGACGTCGGTCAGCCCGTCGGTATCGGCCTGTCGCCTGAGCTGCTGTTCGAGCCGCGCGCGCTCCTCGTCCAGCCGGTCGCGCTCGATCAGCTTGGCGCGAAGGGTGACGAGGGCATCGAACAGTCCGCGCATCTCGCCGCGCAGCCCGGGTCCGGCGACGGCCGGCTCCAGCCGTCCTTCGGCGAGACGGATGACCTCTTGGCGAGCCAGCAGCAGGGGGCGGAAGAACAGGTGCTGTCCGGCGAGCAGGAGCAGCAGCTCGACCGTCAGGGCCAGCCCGGTCGCGGCCGAGGCGTAGACAAGAGCTTCTTCGGCAACGTCGCGGCGCGCCTCCAGCTCGCGGATCGTCATCGCGAGATAGGCTTCGCGCAGCTCTTCGATCGGCTTGAAGCTGGGCACGATCATGCGCGTGAAGCTTGCCGTGGTGAGGTCCGCTTGGCCGGCATCGAGCTGCGCCCGCGTCGAATCGATCAGCAGCAAACCGTCCCGGATGAAGGCATGGGCGGTGTCCTGGCTGGCCCGCACCACCTGCTCCGTGCCGCTGGTGACGATCTGCTGCTGGATGTTCTCCCAGAGCTGCCAGACGCGCCCCCGGGTCGCCTCGAAGGCGGCGCGTTGTTCGGGCGTCATCGGGCGACCCTGGGCGATCACGATCACGATGTAGGACCCGAGCCGGCCGGCATAGTCGCGCAGCTCGCCGATCATGCGCGCCGTCATGGCCCTGCCGACCAGATTCGAATCGTCCTTCAGCAGCGCGGTCATCGCCGTGTCCAGGAGGGGCTGCGTCAGGTCGTAGGTGGCGAACATGCCCTGGATCGCCCGTTCGACGGCCGCAGGGGCGCGTTCCGGCTGAGGCCGGTTGAGAAGCGCATCGACCTCGGCACGGGTTCGACGAAGCTGGTCCTGCAAGTCCGCGACCGAAGCTGAGAACGCCGGAGAGGAGGCGAGCCCGGCAAGGGCCGCGTCAGTCGCCTGACGAGCGAGCGCGAAGCCGCCCGCCCGCGCGCCGTCGCCGACGGTGATCCGGCCGAGCGCGGCATTGGTCGGCCGGCGTTCGACCGACACGCGGTTTGCCGCATCGAGCACCGCGCGGAAGGCGATCAGCCGGGCGAGGCCGAGTTCGCTGTTGTGGAAGGTCCGGTAATAGCCGGACAGGACATTGGTCCCCAGCCCCGCCGAGCAGAGCAGGATGATCGCCACGGCACCCAGGAAATACGGGTTGAGCGCCGTGCCACGCAGGCCGGAGAAACGCATCGGTCGTGACTCGGGGAAAGCTGCTCGCGACGTGGCAAGACTGCCGCTGCGGCAGTTCGCGCTAAAGCCCGGTCGAATGCGGTAAAAATGTGGCGAGCAGGCGATTTTCGGCCTGCCGGGCCGCTCAGCTCGCCAGCACGCGCTGCGGCGGGAAGGTGATCTCGACCAGCGTGCCTTCCTTCTTGACGCTGGTGATCGACATCGCAGCGCGGTTGGCCTCGACCAGCGCCTTGGTCAGCGGCAGGCCGAGCCCCGTGCCGCCGGCGCGGCGCGTCGTCGGCACCTGACGGAAGGGCTCAAGCGCGAGCTTCAACTCGTCGTCGTCCATGCCGATGCCGGTGTCGCGCACCCGCAGGATCGCTTCGCCCTGGTCGCCGAGCGCCGTCGAGATGATGACCTGCCCGCCGGCATCGGTGAACTTCACCGCGTTGGAGAGCAGGTTGATCGCGATCTGGCGGATCGAGCGCTCGTCGGCGACGACCGGCGGCAGCTTCGGCGAGAGGCCCGAGCGCAGCACCACACGCCCGCGCTGCGCTTCCGGCTGGAGCAGGGCTACGGTCGAGAGCGCGATCTCGTTCAGGTTGACGCTGACGAAGTCGAGATCGAGCTTGCCGGCCTCGATCTTGGCGAGGTCGAGCAGGTCGTTGACCAGGCTGATGACGTAGCCGCCCGACTGGTGGATGTCGCGCAGATATTCCTTGTAGCGCTCATTGGCGATCGGCCCGAAGCGCTCCTCGGCCATCACCTCGGCGAAGCCGATGATGGCATTGAGCGGCGTCCTGATCTCATGGCTGATCTTGGCGAGCACATCGGATTTCTGCGCGCTCGCCATCTCCGCCGCCTTGCGCGCATCGACGAGCTCGCCCTCGGTCTTCTTCCAGGCGGTGATGTCGCGCAGCACGGCGCAGAAGCGCGGCTCGGCGCCATGCGCGATCTGGCCCATGGTCATGAAGAGCGGGATCTTGCCGCCCTGCCGCACCCGGCCGACCACCTCGCGCCCATCGTTGAGCACCGAGGCGACGCCGCCGCCTTTCAGCCCTTCAAGATAGTCGAGCGCCGGCGCATGGCTCTCGGCCGAGAACAGCAGCGTGAACAGCTCGCCCGTCACCTCGCGCTGGTCGTAGCCGAACAGCGCCTCGGCCGCCTTGTTGAGGGAGAGGATGCGACCGCGATCGTCGACCGTGACCACGCCGTCGGTTGCGGTGTCGAGCATGGCGGTGAGCTCGGCGATGCGGCCGTCGCGCGCCTCGGCATCGAGCCTGAGCGCCTCGACGCGCGCGGCCGATTCGGCTTCCTCGGCGGCGAATTCGGCCGCGAGCTCGGCTTCCTCGGCCTCCTCCGGCGTCATCACCGGCGCTTCGCCGCCGCCGCTGTCGGGGTGGCGGAAGGCCATCAACGTTGCCGGCGCGTCGAGCCAGTTCACGCTGGAGAGCACGGCATCGACGCTGACGAGATGGCCGGTCCGGTCGATCAGGGTCATTGCCCCGCCGCCGCTGCGCGAGGCCTCCTTGATCAGACGGCTGACGCCGCCGGCCTTCAGGTCGGCGAGATCGGCGTAGTCCAGCAGGTCGAGCAAGGTGCGGTTGGCATAGAGCGCGTCTTCGCCGCGATTGACCAGCACGGCCACCGGCAGCCGGTCGAGCACCTCGGCGTGAGAGTTGCGCTGGCGTGCGGGGGCGATCGCCGGCTCGGGCGCCAGGGGGGCGGCAGGAGCGGGCGCTTCCGCTTCGGCCTCCTTCACCCGCAGCGGCGCGACCGGCGGCAGGCGCGGTGCATCGTTGGTCTCATCGTCGGCGAGCCGTGCGCCGAGCGCCTTGGCGATCTCGCGGAAGGCATTGCGCTCGGCCGAGCTGAGATGGGCCTTGGACGGCTCGAGGACAGGCCGGATCGCCGCGTGCTGTCCGTTGCGCAAAGGCACGATGTTGGCGGCCGGCGCGACGACGGGCGATGCCGGCTCCTCGGGCGCGTCGCGGCGGTCAGCGGGTTGGACCTTTGGCTCTTCCGCGGCGATATCCGGCTGGGCGGGCTCCGGCTGCTGCGAGACGGGCGGCGGGGCGTCGGTGGAACCGGCCTCGTGATGCCGTGCCGATGAGGGCTCTTCCCGTGCCGGCTTGTCATCGGAGGCGGGCTCCGGATGAGAAGCCATTTCGCCGGTCGTGACCGCGTCGGTGTCGGCGATAGACGATGCCTCTTCGGGGGACACCTCGTCCCGCACCGTCGGTGTCCCGATCGTGGCCGCTTGGTCCATGGGGGCCGGACCGACCTCGACGGCATCGTCCTGCGCTACCGGCTCTTCGCTCACCGGGAACGGCTCCGGCGCGTTCAATCGGGCGATGCCGAAGCCGCGGAACCCGGCGAACTGTCTGTTGGCGCCGAGCACGGGCACGCCGGAAAGCTCGACCGGCACGGCCTCGCCCGGCGTCTCGCTCCGCCACAGGACGGTATGGCCGCTCCAGGTCGCCTGCGTGGCGAGGCGTTCCCGCAACCCGCCGCTGCGGTCTATGAAATGGCTGCCGGCCAGATCGTCCCAGCGTTGGCCGACCAGCTGCGCGGCGGCGGCTGCGCCGGTCAGGGCTGCAATGTCCCCGGACAGCTTGGTCAGCCGCCCATCCGCGTCGCTCTGCCAGAGGAAGCGAACCGTGGCCGGACGCGCGGGGGCGGGCTCGGCGGAGGGCGCAATGGCCGCAGGTGCAGAAACCAGGGAAGGAGAGGAAGCGGGAGGCGCATCCACCGGAGGCGGCACGGCCACGCCGAGCCGGCGCAGTTCGGAGGCCGGAATGGCGATGGCGAGCACGGTGCCGGCATCGGCCAATGTCAGCAGTTTGCAGCCGCAGGTGACGGGAAAAGCCGCGAAGCTGGCGGTCAATCGCAGCCGCTCCAGCCGGATGCCAGCGGTCGAGGCGAGGCCGCCCGCGAGCAGGAAAAGACGCTGGCGCGTCGGTGCCGGCAGCGACACCGCCGAAGGGGTGGCACCGAGCAGGGCTTGTCCCGCGGGATTGATGAAGCCCGGCCGTTCGGCCGCGGCATCCCACAGGATCAGCGCGCCGCCGGCGGCAAAGGCCGTGAGCGCGGGGTCTTCACCCGCCGCCACGCCCCATCGCGCCCAGTCCTGTCCGGCTTCGCTCATCCTGGTCCGCTCGTTCGATCCGACTCTTTATGGCTAACAAATCTTTAATAGCTTCCAAACGTCGGCGAATCCATGGAACCAAAGATTGCTCTCCCGCTTCTCTTCCAAACAGCGTTAACGTAGCCGGGCGCAGCTGCTGTCGCGTCGTTGTCATCGCACGGCAACAATGATATTGCAGTGCACAATGAATTAGAGGTTCGGTTGTAACAGGAGGATCCCCATGGACGGCAAGCTTCCCTACGAGATACCGGCAGAGATGCGCGACTTCGCGGAACGCAGCGTAGAGCAGGCGCGCAAGGCTTTCGACGGCTTCATCGGCGCCGCGCAGAAGGCTGTGGATAGCGCGCATGGCTCGGCCGAAAACGCCCGCGTCAACACCCAGGAAGCGACGCGCAAGGCGATCTCCTACGCCGAGAACAACGTCGCGGCGGCTTTCGAACTCGCCCAGAAGTTGGTGAAGTCGAAGGATCTGACCGAGGTGATGCAGCACCAGTCCGATTTCCTGAAGGCGCAGATGGCGACCCTCCAGAGCCAGCTCAAGGAAATGGGCGCCGCCGCCCAGGACGTCGCCACCAAGGCGGCCGAAAGCGTCAGCAAGGCCACCAAGGGCCGCTGAGCCCTTTTGAAGGCTGCCGTTTCGGCGGCGGCTCCGACGAGCGACCGGCCGGGCAGGGTGCCCGGCTTCTGCCTGCCAGCCGTTGAAGGAGAGCCGTGATGGCCAAGCCGCCTCCGACCCGGACCACCGCCAGAGCTCCGGTCAGCCTGCCTTCCGTCAAAGCCTTGTCCTCGGCACCGGCCGAGGCGAAAGCCGCGCCGCCCGCACCCGCTGCCCCGCAGCCCGTGCCGGTAGCCGTGGCTGCAAAGCCGGTTCCTCCGGTCGCCGTAACGCCCTCTCCGGTACCGCCGGCCAAGCCTGTTCCTCCGGTCGCCTCGAAGCCCGCGCCGGCAGCCCTGGCGGCCAAGCCCGTTTCTCCGGTTGCGGCGGCGCCTGCGCCGATACAGCCGGCGCCAGTGGCCGTGAAGGCTGTTCCTTCCGCCCCGGCGGCAAAAGCTGTGATCGCCACTCCGGCAACCGCCGCCAAGCCGGCGCCGGCGAAGGCGCCCGGCAAGTCGCCCAGGAAGGTGGCTTCGGCCAAGCTGCGGATCGAGAAGCCCGTGACGAAGGTCGTCGCGCCGAAGAAGCCGATGGCTGCCGCGCCGGTACCGAAAGCTGTCGAGGCCAAGCCTGCCCCGTTCAAGCCGGCCCAGCTCAAGCCCGTCGCCGCCAAGCCTGTCGAGCAGCCGAAGCCGGCTGCGAAGGTGGAGGTGCCGCTCAAGCCTGTGCCGGCCGCCGCCGCGCCGCAGGCACCCTCTGCCTCTGCCAAGGCGCCTGTGAAGCCCGTCTCGCTCGATTCGCTGCCGCTGCCGCGCCCGCCGGAATTCGCCGCGGTCACGGCCGAGACCGTGATGAGCCAGGCTCTCACCATGGCCCGGGCCTTCGGCGCGCTGCAGGCGAAGGTGCTCGACCACGCCTGCGCCGAGCTGAAGGCGACGCTGGGCGACGCCGAGAAGATGGCGCGCACCGAAAGCGCTTCCGAGGCGATCACGCTTCAGGCGAAGGCGGTCCGCCGCAGCTACGAATCCTATGCCGAGCACCTGAAGGAGCTTGCGCGCATCGCCAACGCGGCTTTGCGCAAGGACTGAAGGCGCGGATGGCGGCTCTGACTGGCCTGCCGCGCCGGCAGCCGGCTGCAGCGTCGGTTTTTCGTTGGCGAAGTTGAATTACGCGGTTGCAAAAGCGCGGCGTCGGCACTAGGTTCCGCGCCGCTGGAGACCCCGCTGCGGCGCCGGGTCGAACAGTCATGGGCAGCCATAGCTCAGTTGGTTAGAGCGCTAGATTGTGGATCTAGAGGTCCCCCGTTCAAGCCGGGGTGGCTGTACCATCTTCTTCAGGACAATCGATAGGTTGCGCCGTCGGTGACGAGACGTCCCGGCCGGTTCACTGCGAATCGGCCGTGAGCGCCGGATTCGGCTTCGGAGCGGCTCGTCCCGAACGATGAGGCCTTTCTGACGAGCTCTGTCCCATGCCGGCAGCAGCGTTCGCGCGCCGGCTCGATCGTCCGTTCCCGGGTCTTGGAACGGAACGGCTCAGCGGATGGCCAGGGCTTCCCGCCGGGGCCTCCGCCGGGAGGGGAGGCCTATGCGGTGCGTGACACCGCCTGGCCGCGCATGCGCCGGATGGTGGCGCCGATCAGCGGCATGAACAGCAGCATGAGGCCGATCCCCATCAGCGTCGAGACCAGCGCGTTCGACCAGAAGATCGAGAGCGAGCCCTGGCTGAAGATCATCGACTGGCGGAAGGCGTCCTCGGCCTTGTCGCCGATCACCATGGCCAGGATCATCGGCGCGATCGGGTAGTCGAGCTTCTTGAAGGCGTATCCGACGATGCCGAAGGCAAGCGCGATCCACAGGTCGAAGGGCTTGCCGGCGACCGTATAGGCGCCGATGAAGCACACCACGATGATCAGCGGCCCGATGATCGAGAACGGGATGCGCAGGATCGAGGCGAAGAGCGGCACCGTCGCCAGCACGGTGATGACCGCGACGATGTTGCCGAGATACATTGAGGCGATCAGCCCCCAGACGAAGTCCGGCCGGTCGGTGAAGAGCGTCGGGCCGGGGTTGAGGCCCCAGATCATCAGCCCGCCCATCATCACCGCCGCCGTCGCCGAGCCGGGAATGCCGAGCGCCAGCATCGGCAGCATCGCGGCCGAGCCGGCCGCGTGGTCGGCCGTCTCGGGCGAGATCACGCCCTCCGGCTCGCCCTTGCCGAACTTCTCCGGGTTGCGCGAGGAGCGCTTGGCCATCGCATAGCTCAGGAACGAGGCGGCGGTCGGTCCGCCCGGCGTGATGCCCATCCAGATGCCGATGGCGGCCGAGCGCAGCAAGGCCAGCCAGTAGCGCGGCAGCTTTGCCGCCGTGCGCAGCACGTCGCCGAGTCGCACCTTCGCGGCGATGCCGCGGAAGCTCAGCCCGTCCTCCATCGTCAGCAGCAATTCGCCGACGCCGAACAGCCCGATCACCGCGATGAGGAAGCTCACCCCGGCCAGCAGCACGTCGAAGCCAAAGGTCAGGCGCACGCTGCCCGAGACGGTGTCCATGCCGATCGAGGCCAGCGAGAAGCCGACGCACATCGCCACGATCGTCTTGAAGGGGGAGGCGCCACCGAGGCCGATGAAGCTGGCGAAGGTGATGAAATAGACCGCGAAGAATTCCGGCGAGGAGAAGCGCAGCGCAAAACCGGCGACCCAGCTCGACAGCACCGTGATCAGGATCACGCCGGCCAGCGCGCCGAAGCCGGCGGAGAGAAAGGCGAGGGAAAGTGCCTCGGTCGCCTTGCCCTGCTTGGCCATCGGATGGCCGTCGAAGGTCGTGGCCACGGAAGAGGGCTCGCCCGGAATGTTGAACAGGATCGAGGTGGTCGAGCCGCCGAACAGCGCTCCCCAGTAGAGCGAGGTCAGCAGGATGATCGCCGAGACCGGGTCCATCGAGAAGGTCAGGGGTAGCATCAGGGAGACGCCGTTGGGCGCGCCCAGCCCGGGCAGCACGCCGACCAGGATGCCGAGCAGCACGCCGGCGATCATCAGGGCGATGTGGTGGAAGCTGATCGCGACGGAGAAGCCGTGCATCAGCGAGGCGACGTTATCCATGAGCCGGAGCTCCCTTCCGGGTTTCGGTCCGGGTCAAAGCCCGAGCGCGGCCTCTAGCGGGCCCTTCATCAGCGGAATGTGGAAGAAGCGTTCGAGCGCCAGGTAGAAGAACACGGCCGAGCCGATGGCGACGGTCAGCGTGCGCAGCCAGCCGAAGCCGCCCTGGAAGCGCATCGTGAAGACGAGATAGACGACGGTCGCGACATACATGCCGAGCGTCGCGCACAGGATCACGAAGCCGAGGATGGGCAGGAAGAAGCTCGCGACGCGGTGGATGCGCTCGCCGTCGAGCACGACCTCGGCCAGCATGTCTCGTCCCGAGAGCCGCTTGCCCCAGGTCAGGGCGAGGGTGGCGAGGCTGCCGAGCGCAACCAGCATGCCGGTATAGAACGGAAAGGCGCCGGCCTCGGGGCCGGAAGTGTCCCAGCCGATGCCGAATTCGAGCGCGCCCCAGACGATCGTCAGCCCATAGGCGAGCGTGAAAAGCGCGACGACGGTCTCGGCCCAGAGGCGGGTGACCATGGGATTTCCCTTCTCGGATCAGGCAGGTTTCGATCAGGCGTCATCCCGGGCTTGACCCGGGATCCATCGAAGGGCGTCGAACGCTGCGATGGATCCCGGCGCGACGCTTCGCTGCGGCCGGGATGACGGTGAGGCTGCCGCGGCAGCCTTATTTCACCACCCAGCCCTCGGCCTCGAACACCTTCTTGTTCGCGGCCTCGTCCTTGGCGACGAAATCGGCGAGCTCCTGGCCCTTCATGAAGCGCGCCGTCTGCGCGGTGCGGGTCACGAATTCCTGCCATTCCGGGGTCTGACTGACCTTCTCCAGCACGCCCTCGTAGAATTTCACGGCGTCCGCAGGCACGCCGGCCGGCAGCCAGACGGTGCGCGGCATCTGGAAGCTCTCGATCGGAATGCCGGATTCCTTGCAGGTCGGGATGTCGCCCCAGCCCTTGCCGCCAAAGACGGGGTCGCTCTTGGCGAGGCGCACCGGCGAGAACACGCAGAGCGGCTTGACCTGCCCGGCCTTCCACTGGCCGACATTCTCATTGGGGTTGTTGGTGTTGGAATCGACATGGCCGCCGGCGAGCTGCGTGGCCGCCGCGCTGCCGCCCTGGAACGGCACGTAGATCCATTTGGCGCCGGTCGCTTCCTGGATCATGACGGTCAGCGTCTGGTCGGTATCCTTCGACTGGCTGCCCGCCATCTTGAAGCCGGGCTTGGCCTTGACCGCGTCGATATAGCTCTTGGCATCGTTATAGGGCGCGCTGCCGTTGACCCAGAGCAGGAACTCGTCGAGCGCCAGCGCCGCGACCGGGGTCAGGTCCGACTTGCTGAAGGCGAGCTTGGCGACATAGGGCAGCAGATAGGCGTTGTTGGTGCCGAAGATCACCTTGTGGGCGTCGCCCTTGCCGGCCTTGCCCTGGAGATAGCCCTCGGCGCCGGAGCCGCCGCCCTTGTTGACCACCACGATCGACTGCTCGACCAGCTTGTGCTTGCTGATGATCGACTGGATGACGCGCGCGAAATTGTCGGTTCCGCCGCCGGGGCCGGAGGTCACGACGAACTCGATCGGGCCGGTCGGCTGCCAGGCCTGCGCCGTGGCGCCCCCGCCGAGCGCGAAGGCGGCGGTGAGCGCCGCGGTGAGTGCGAATTGCTTCATCTGTTTCGTCTCCCTGGGATGTCTGGTTATGCGCGGCTCTTGCGGCCGCTTGGGTATTGAGAAACCGGTTCAGGCCGCTGCGCGGCCGGGCTCCTTTCCGTCCTTGGCCATCTTGATGGCCAGCGACAGGGCGGCGCGCGAGGCGCCGAGATTGGCGATGCCCTTGCCGGCGATCTCATAGGCCGTGCCATGGGCCGGGGTACAGATCGGGAAGGGGAAGCCGCCGATCAGGGTGACGCCGCGGTCGAAGCCCATCAGCTTCATCGCGATCTGGCCCTGGTCGTGATACATCGTCAGCACCGCGTCGAAATCGCCGTTCTTCGCGCGCAGGAAGACGGTGTCCGACGGGAACGGCCCTTCGACCGTAAAGCCCTTGGCCTTGGCCGCCTTGACCGCCGGCTCGATCGTCTCGATCTCGTCGCGGCCGAAATTGCCGCCGTCGCCGGCATGGGGGTTGATGCCGGCCACCGCGATGCGCGGCGGGTCGAAGCCGGCTGCCCGCAGATTGGCATCCGCCAGCGCCAGCGCCCGCAGGATGCGCTCCTGCGTGATGTTCTCGGCCACCGCCGAGAGCGGAATATGCGAGGTGACGCGCGCATTCCACAGCGTGTCGAGGACGTTGAACTCGCTCGCGGGCCCCTCGAAGCCGATGGCGTCGCGCACGAAGCGGATCTCGTCGTCATAGCCGGGATAGGCGAAGCGCATGGCTGCCTTGTTGAACGGCGTGAAGAACACGGCGTCGGCCTTGCCGGAGGCGGCGAAGCGTAGCGCCCGGCGGAAATTCTCGGTCGCCGCCTTGCCGCCCGCAAGCGTCGCCTTGCCGCGCTGAAGATCGGCGGGGTCGTGATTGGCGAGGTCGATGAAGACCGGCTTGTCGGCCTTCGCGGGCAGGGCGTCTTCCGAGGCGGCGATCTGCACATCGGGGTCGAGCCCGGCATCGGCGGCGCCGAGATCGAGCAGGCGCTTGTCACCGAAGATGACGTAACGGGCCGCGTCGCGCAGGTCGGGCTCGCGCAGCAGGCGCGCCAGCAATTCGGGGCTGATGCCCGAAGGATCGCCCATCGCCACCGCGATGACCGGCTTCTTGCCGTTCTCGGAGCTGTCCACCGCTGATCCTCCTGCGGGGCGCGCGTCGATTCGCAAGGGCAATTCGCCCTGATCCGGCTGCGCGTTCCCTCTTGATGTCGTTCGTTGCCGAATTCGCTAACACAGCTCGCCCGACTCCTCAAGTATGCTGTATGCAGTATAATAGCAGCACATGAGAATGAACGAAGCGGCGCCCGAACACCGGGAGCGCGCCGCCGATAGGGAGAGCGAGACGATGAATTTCCACGCCCATTACGCCGGCATCCGGCAGCCGGTCGCGACCTGCCTGGTCGGCAGCGGCGGCTTCGGGCGCAGCTATCTGGCGCAGGCGCGGCGCACGCGCCTGATCGAGGCCCGCATCGCAGTGGATATGACGGCCGAGGCGGCCGGTCGGGCCTTTGTGGCGGCAGGCTATGCCGCCTCCGAGGTCGCCCTCTGCGAAACGGCGGCCGAGGCGCGCGCGGCCTGGGAGGCTGGGCGCTGCGTCGCGGTGGGGCGGCTGGAGACGGTGATCGAACTGCCTTTCGCCTTGCTGGTGGAGGCGACAGGCTCGCCCGAGGGCGCGACGCGCCATGCACTGATGGCGATCGAAGCCCGCCGCCACGTCGCTCTCGTCTCGAAGGAGGCCGACAGCGTGGTCGGCCCCGGCCTCGCGCGGCTTGCGCAGGACAAGGGCGTGCTGGTCACGCCGGTCGATGGCGACCAGCCGAGCCTGCTGATCGCCCTCGTCACCTGGGCGGAGGTCCTCGGTCTTGAGATCGTCGCCGCCGGCAAGTCGAGCGAGTACGACTTCGTCTTCGATCCGGCGTCCGGCAACGTCACCTGCAACGGCGTGACGAAGCAGCTGCCGGAGCTTTCCACGCATTGGCTGCCGGGTTCGCGCTCGGTCTCGGCCGTTGCGGCCGAGCGTGCGCGCATCCTCGGCGGCGCCTTTCCGCTGCGCGCCGTGCCCGATCTCTGCGAGATGACGCTCGTCGCCAACGCGACCGACCTCGTGGCCGACCGCGCCGGCTTCCACGCGCCGCCGGCGCGCATTCCCGAGATCGCCGATCTGTTCACGGCACGGGCCCAAGGCGGCCTGCTCAGAGGCGCGCGCCGGATCGACGTGTTCCATCATCTGCGTCTGGCGGAGGAGGCGAGCTTCGCCGGCGGCGTCTTCGTCGTCGTGGGCTGCCAGAACGCCGAAACCTGGGAGATGCTGGCCGGCAAGGGCCATGTCCTCTCCCGCGATGGCAGGACGGCGATGCTGTACCTGCCGCGCCATCTGCTGGGCGTCGAGGTTGCGACCAGCATTCTCGATACCGCCGGGCTCGGCCGCTCGGGCTATGGCGACGACTACCGGCCCCGGCAGGACCTCGTCGCCGTCGCCGAGCGCGACCTGTCGGCCGGCACGGTCCTGGCCATGGGCGGCCATCATCACAGCATTGCCGGCGTCGGTGCGGAAATCCGTCCGGCCGCAGCGCTGGCCGAGGATCGTCCCGCCCCGTTCTATCTCGTCGCCGACCGCAGGCTGCTGCGCGATGTGAAGGCCGGCGAGGCGATCCGTCTTGGCGATGTCGAGATCGCGCCGGATTCGACCTTGCTCGCGACGCGCCGTCGCCAGGATGCGCTCTTCGCCGATGATCTGGCCGGGAGCGGTTTGACAGGGCAGGGCGCCCATGGCGTAAACGCCGATAGTTTGGAAACGATGGCGACACGATGAGCGATGCAGCGAGCGATTATCCCCGCATCACCCGCCGCACGCTGCACGACGAGGTGCTGGAGCGCCTCCGCGACATGATCATCGAGGGCCGGCTCGAGCCCGGCCAGCGCATCAATGAGGGGCAGGTCGGCGCGCAGCTCGGCGTCTCGCGCACCCCCTTGCGCGAGGCGATCAAGACGCTCGCCAGCGAGGGGCTCGTCGAGATCCTGCCGGCCAAGGGCGCCGTGGTCCGCAAATTCTCGGCGCAGGATCTCTATCAGGTGCTCGAGGTGCTGAAGGCGCTGGAGCAGCTCGGCGGCCGCATCGCCTGCGAGCAGGCCCCGGATGCGACCATCGAGGCGATCCACGCCTTGCACAGGCGCATGCTGGAGCTCTACGCGACGCGTGAACGGCTCGAATATTTCAAGCTCAACCAGGCGATCCATACGGCCATGGTTGCGGCCTCCGGCAATCAGGTGCTGGTCGAGATGCACGGCACGCTGCAGTCGCGGATCAAGCGGCTGCGCTTTATCGGCAATGAGGGGCCGGAGAAATGGGCCGGCGCCGTCGCCGAGCACGAGGAGATGATGGCGGCCCTGTTGAAGCGCGACGCGGACGCGCTCTCGGAGGCGATCGGCAAGCATATGGAATCGACGCTCAGGCGCGTCCGGGACGTGCTCTGAGATCGGCTTGAGTTCCCGCGCCCGCTGTCGAACGGCCGGCGCGGGAACGGAGCCGCTTAAGCGAGCTCAGCTCTGCACGAAGGCGAGCAGATCGGCATTCAGCACCTCGGCATGGGTGGTGAGCATGCCGTGCGGATAGCCCGGATAGACCTTGAGCGTGCCGTTTTTCAGCAGCTTGATCGATTCATGCGCCGAGGCGCCGATCGGCACGATCTGATCATCGTCGCCATGCAGCACGAGAGTCGGCACGCCGATCGCCTTCAGATCCCCGCTCTGGTCGGTCTCCGAGAAGGCCTTGATGCCGTCGTAATGGGCCTTGGCGCTGCCCATCATGCCCTGGCGCCACCAATTCCTGATCACGCCCTCGTCGACCTTCGCGCCCGGCCGGTTGTAGCCGTAGAACGGCCCGGTCGGGACATCGAGGAAGAACTGCGCGCGGTTGTCGGCGAGCGCCTTGCGGAAGCCGTCGAAGACCTCGATCGGCAGGCCGCCCGGGTTCTTCTCGGTCTTGACCATGAGAGGCGGCACGGCGCTGACCAGCACCGCCTTGGCGACCCGGCCCTGCGGCTCGCCGAACTTCGCGACATAGCGGGCGACCTGCCCGCCGCCGGTCGAGTGGCCGATATGGACGGAGTTTCTCAGGTCGAGATGCTCGACGACGGCCGAGGCGTCGGCGGCGTAATGATCCATGTCATGGCCGTCCCAGATTTGGGCCGAGCGGCCATGGCCGCGCCGGTCGCTGGCGACGACGCGATAGCCCTTCGCCAGGAAGAACAGCATCTGCGCGTCCCAGTCGTCGCTGCTCAGCGGCCAGCCATGGTGGAACATGATCGGCTGGGCGTCCTTCGGCCCCCAGTCCTTGTAGAAGATCTCGACATTGTCCCTGGTCGTTACGAATGGCATGTCGGTCGTCCTCTTTTGCCTGACAAAGTCCCTGCAGAATTGATGCCGATGTCGCGGCTCGCTGCATTTCACCCTGAGTTTGTGTCAGGTTGTCATTCGCGATGCGAAGCCGCGCGCCGCGATGGCGCTCGCCGATAAAAGCGCATGCGCCGGGTAAGGCAAGAGGCGTATTGGCCGCTGCCTTGTGCTTCGCCGGCTCCCCTTGAAGCCGCGGCGGCTCTTCGCCATATCTAGCCCAAGCGGAAGGGTTCGCCTTTCGCCCGCGGGATGCTGCCAGTGGCGGGTTCCGATGATTGATGAGGCGCCTTTCGAGGGCTTCTGTATGACGCGTACGCCTAGTCTGTCCCATCCGTTCCTGCTCGGTTTCGATGATATCGAGCGCGCGCTGGATCGCGTCGCCAAAGGCGCCAGCGAGGGATATCCGCCCTATAACATCGAGCGGTTGCCCCGGACGGAGGAGGAGCCGGATCGCCTGCGCATCACGCTGGCGGTCGCCGGCTTCGCGCGCGAGCAGCTTGAGATCACGCTGGAGGAAAACCAGCTCACGATCCGTGGCCGCCAGGGCGACGACAAGAACCGGCAGTTCCTGCACCGTGGCATCGCGGCGCGCCAGTTCCAGCGCAGCTTCCTGCTGGCTGATGGCATGCATGTGCTCGGCGCGGATTTGTCGAACGGTCTGCTCGCGATTGATCTGGCCAGACCGGAACCAGAGAGGCTCGTCAGGCGTATCGATATCGTGAGCCGCGAGTAGAGGACGAGGGTTCGTCCGATTTTGAAGGGTGCGTCAGCGGTTTACGCATCTGTTCATAATTGAAGGCGCAGTATCGAAACCGCATTCGCACTGCTCTGAAGGAGGGCGCGATGAAACAGGACAGGATTTTGATCCAGAGCAACCCGCTGACCCCCGCTGAATTCGCGGCACTCGGAACAGGTGAGGTCGCCTACGTCAAGCCGATGACTTCGGACGAGCTGATGCGGATCTTCCCGCAGGCCCCGAAGATCGAGTCCGGCCTCAAGCTCTATACGCTACTGTCGGCCGACGGGGCACCGATCCTCGTGACCGATACGCGCGAGGCCGCCACGGCCAATGCCTGGGAGCATGACCTCAAGATGGTCAGCGTCCACTGACGCCGGCTGGCTGAATTCAGGAGGCGGTCGCCACCCCGGCGACCGCTGCCTGCAACCGGGCGATGTCGGCGGGTGACGAGAGGCGGTGATCGCCGTCCTTGACCAGCGTCAGCACCACCGGGTCGCCGCTCAGATGTTCCACCAGCTTGAGCGCCTGCCGCCAGGGCACGTCCGGGTCGCGCATTCCCTGCAGGATATGGACCGGGCAACCGGCCTTGATCTCGCCGCCGAACATGAGATGCCGGCGGCCATCCTCGATCAGGGCCCGGGTGATCGGCGTCGGTTCGGGTGAATACTCGGACGGACGCAGCCAGACGCCCTCGTCGAGGATCGTCCGGCGGATCGAATCGGGCATCTGCGCCCACATCAGTTCCTCGGAGAAATCGACGGCCGGAGCGATCAGCACCAGACCTGCGGGCTGGAGCGCCGTGCCGAGCAACCGGCGGGCCGCGAGCAGCGCGATCCAGCCGCCCATCGAGGAGCCGACGAGGATCGGCCGCTGCCGACACTGGCTTTCGATCATGGCGAGGGCGTCGCCGAGCCAGTCCGACAGGGTGAAGTCGCCGAAATCGCCGTCGCTTTCGCCATGCCCGCCAT
This sequence comes from Allobosea sp. OAE752, assembly GCF_050433265.1. Taxonomy (NCBI): domain Bacteria; kingdom Pseudomonadati; phylum Pseudomonadota; class Alphaproteobacteria; order Hyphomicrobiales; family Alloboseaceae; genus Allobosea; species Allobosea sp. OAE752. Next base: position 647,618 of record NZ_JBNPXO010000001.1, on the reverse strand, counting down.
AGTCGAAGCGCAGGCAGGCCCGGCCGTTTGTGCGAGCCCAGTCGGCGAGCGCCTCAGCCTTGGTCGCGCGCATGTCGGAGCGGAAGCCGCCGAGCCAGACGACCGGTGCCCCTTCGCCCTCTTGCGGGAGGAAGGCGAGGCGACGGCTTGAGCCTTTACCGACCTCGAGCCATTGCGGGGGCTGGCGCTCCAAGGCAAATCTCCTGTGACGAATCGCGGTGCCGCGGCGATTATGGGTGCGGCGACCGTCCGATAGGGGCATATTCGCCCGCACGAATGAAAGTCCAGATCAAGAGCGCATGTCCTTCAAGCCGGGTGCCCATCTTTCGCTGCCTTCGACCGAGACCCATCCGCTCGCCGGGCGCACGATCCTGCAGATCATTCCGGAACTCGAAGCCGGCGGGGCCGAGCGTACCGCCGTCGACATCGCCAAGGGTCTGACCGATGTCGGTGCCCGCGCGCTGGTCGCGACCGAGGGCGGGCGCCTCGTCGCCGAGCTTCAGGCCAAGGGCGGCGTCTGGCTGCCTTTCCCGGCGGCGTCGAAGAACCCGGTCGCGATGGCGCTCAATGTGCGCAAGCTCGTCGAGCTTTGTCGTGAGGAGGAGGTCGAGCTCATCCATGCCCGCTCGCGGGCGCCGGCCTGGGTCGCGCTCGCCACCGCGAAGATCCTGAAGCTGCCCTTCGTCACCACCTATCACGGCTCCTATAACAGCCGTTCCACGGTGAAGACGCTCTACAATTCGGTGATGGCGCGCGGCGATGTCGTCATCGCGAACTCCGCCTATACGGCCGGGCTGATCCTGGACAAGCACCCGGTGGCGCGCGACAAGGTGCGGGTCGTCAATCGCGGCACGAATTTCTCGGCCTTCGCGCCCGCCGCCGTCAGCGCCGACAGGGTGCAGGCCCTGCGCAAGGCCTGGGGCGTCGAGCCGCATCAGCGCATCGTGCTGCTGCCCGGCCGCTTGACCGGCTGGAAGGGCCAGCGCGTTTTGATCGAAGCCGCCCGCATCATGCGCGACGGCGGCGATACCGATACCGCCTTCATCCTCGCCGGCGATGCCCAGGGTCGCGACAGCTACGTCAAGGAGCTCGACGGCCTGATCGCCAAGGCCGGGCTGGAAGGCCGCGTGAAACGTGTCGGCCATTGCAGCGACATGCCGGCGGCGATGCTTTCGGCCGCGGTCGTCGCGGTGCCCTCGACCGATCCGGAAGCCTTTGGCCGCGTCGCGGTCGAGGCGCAGGCGATGGGCACGCCCGTCGTCGTCTCCGATCTCGGCGCCGTGCCCGAGACGGTGCTCGCCCCGCCGCAGGTCACGCCGGCCGAGCGCACCGGCTGGCATGTCCCGCCGGGCGATGCCGCCGCTCTGGCGGCTGGCTTGCGCGAGGCGCTCGATCTGCGCCCGTCGGCGCGGGAGGCTCTGGCGCGCCGCGCCCGCGTCCATGTCGAGCGGCATTTCTCGCTGGAGGCGATGGTCGCGGAAACCCTCGACGTCTATTGCGCGTTGCTGGGGCGCTGACCGACTTCTGCGGCAGGAGATGCCTGACGCAGCTTCGTCATGCATTGACAACGCGCGTCTTTATGCAATGTGTCTGAATCAACGGCGCGAGCCGCGCCAAATACAGGAGAATACCCCATTCGTCGTCCGTACCGCGCTGCCCCGACCCCGACCAAGGAAGGTCCCCGCTCGAACCGCGACATCCGCGGAGTTCGCGAAGTCCAACTCATCGACGATACCGGCGCCAATCGCGGCGTGGTCTCGTTTTTCGATGCGCTGAAGCTCGCCGAGGATGCCGGTCTCGACCTGGTCGAGATCGCCCCGAACTCCGTTCCGCCCGTCTGCAAGATCCTCGACTACGGTCGCTTCCGCTTCCTGGAGCAGAAGAAGGCCGCGGAGGCGCGCAAGAAGCAGCGCACCATCGAGATCAAGGAGATCAAGCTCCGGCCCGGCATCGACAAGCACGATTACGACGTGAAGATGAAGGCCATGCACGGCTTCTTCGAGGAAGGCGACAAGGTGAAGGTCACCCTGCGCTTCCGCGGCCGTGAGATGGCGCATCAGGACCTCGGCGTGAAGGTGCTGGAGCGCGTCAAGGCCGATCTCGTCGAAATCGCCAAGGTCGAGAGCGACTGGCAGCTCGAAGGCCGCCAGATGGTCATGGTGCTCGCGCCGCGATAAGCGCGAGCTCAACCGGTTTCCGGAAAGAGCGCGCCTTCGGGCGCGCTTTTTCGTTCTGGGGCGCCCCCAGGGTTTTTGCGTCAGCTCACCGAGCGGATGATCTCGCGATAGGCTCCTTCCGGAAACGCCTTGAGCGTCTCGGTTCGGATATTGCCCAGCATGGCGAGCTGCAGGCAGAAGCGAGCCTGCACGGCGTCATCCGGCGCCTCGCAGACGATGACCATGTCGTATCGACCCATGGTCATGAAGAATGCCTTGAACGCGCCGCCCATCTCGGCGAGCGCCTGTTTGGCCGCATCGAGCCGGCTCGGCGACGCTGTGAGGTTGCGCGCGCCCTGGTCGGTCCAATTCGCCAGCATGATGTAGGTTGTCATCGGGCTACTCCCTGAAGCGGCCCGGCCTGTCCTTCGGAAGCATGGGCGGCGGCTCGATACCGCGGCCGTGTCGATCATGGGCTGTCGCCGGACCTCGGCCGCCATCTTACCGCATCAGCCGGGGGGAGCGGAACCGGCTTCGCCGCGCCCGGGCATTTTCGGACGAAGCGGACACCGGCCCGCGTGAAGAAAACGCGATCGAAGCAAGAGCCGGATCACCCTTCCGCGTCCGACAGGACCCGTGGAGGCGATCCGGCCGCCGCTTTCGCGCGCTCGCTGCTCAGCGGATCGGCGGGCCGTATTGCAGGCCGCCCTGCGTCCACAGCTTGTTGACGCCGCGCGGCAGCGGGTTGCTGCTCTTGGGGCCGAAATGCCGGTCGAAGCTCTCGCCGTAATTGCCGACCGCCTTGACGATGCGCACGACCCAATCATTGGTCAGGCCGAGACTTTCGCCGAACTTGCCCTCGGCGCCGAGCATGCGGCGCACTTCCGGGTTCTGCGAGGTCTTGGCCAGTTCCTCGACATTGGCCTGCGTCACGCCCAGCTCCTCGGCATTGATCGTGGCGATCACGGTCCAGCGCACGAGATCGAACCAGGCGGGGTCGTTCTTGCGCACCCAGGGACCGAGCGGCTCCTTGGAGATGACCTCCTGCAGCAGCACATGCTCGTCGGGGTCCTTCAGCCTGCCGCGCGTGCCGGCAAGCGCCGAGAGATCGGTGGTGTAGGCGTCGCAGCGGCCGGCCTCATAGGCCTGGACCGTGTCTTCCAGCGTGCCGAACGCCACGGTCTCGAACTTGATGCCGTGGGTGCGGCCGTAATCGGCGAGGTTCAGCTCCGTGGTCGTGCCCTGCGCGACGCAGACCGAGGCGCCGTTGAGATCCTTGACGGTGCTCACGCCGAGCTTCTTTCGGACGATGAAGCCCTGGCCGTCGTAATAGTTGACCGTGGTGAAGCTGACTCCCTGGCCGATGTCGCGGCCGAGCGACCAGGTCGTGGTGCGGGCAAGCACGTCGATCTCGCCGGCCTGCAGCGCGACGAGGCGGTTCTTGCTCGACAGCGAGAGATAGCTCGCCTTGTTCGGGTCGTTGAAGATCGCGGCCGCGAGCGCGCGGCAGACATCGGTGTCGAAGCCGACCCAGATTCCGTTCTTGTCCTGCAGCGAGAAGCCCGGCACGCCCTCGCTGGTGCCGCAGATGATGTTGCCGCGCGCCTTGATCTTCTCGAGCGTCGACTGGGCGAGGGAAGGGGTGGCGGCCGCGGCCGTCAGGGCCAGGCCTGCAGCCAGGCTGAGCAGGATGCGTTTCACGGTGGATCTCCGGGTTGGGCGAGGGCCGCGGGCCAATCTGCCAGTTTTGCGACGGAGGTGTGAAGCTGATTTCCGTAAGGTTCTCTGGTGAAATCGCGGCGGGCCGCTCCGGGTGTGTCACGCGCTGTTTCGGCGGGGCTTTGCCCGCGGTTTTCCCCAGAAGCCGGCTTTTCGCTTGCCAGCCGGCTTCTTTTCTGCGATACGCGCGGCCTTCGATCGCCCGGCTGATAAGGGCTGCCGTGGCGATCGTGCTTTGCTTCCTGAAAGCAAGACATTGGCAAAGCCGCCGCAAGGCGCGCTGGCCTTATGACCGATAGGAGCTGAAATGCCCAAGATGAAGACCAAATCGGCCGCCAAAAAGCGGTTCAAGATCACCGGTACCGGCAAGGTGCTCTACGCCCAGGCCGGCAAGCGTCACGGGATGATCAAGCGGACCAACAAGCAGATCCGCAATCACCGCGGCACCACCACCCTGTTCGAGGGTGATGCGGCCAACGTGAAGAAGTACTTCCTCCCCAACGGCTGACGCCACCTGATAGTCCGGAGATCATGACATGGCTCGCGTGAAACGGGGCGTAACGTCCCACGCCAAGCACAAGAAGACATTCAAGGCCGCCAAGGGCTTCTATGGCCGCCGCAAGAACACGATCCGCGCCGCCAAGGCGGCCGTCGATCGCTCGATGCAGTTCGCCTATCGCGACCGCAAGAACAAGAAGCGCTCCTTCCGCGCGCTCTGGATCCAGCGTCTCAACGCTGCGGTGCGTGAGCACGGCCTGACCTATTCGGTCTTCATCGGTGGCCTGATCAAGGCCGGCATCGAGCTCGACCGCAAGACCCTTTCCGCCATGGCGATCGACGACGCGGCCTCCTTCACCGCCGTGGTCGAGACCGTCAAGGGCGCGCTGGGCGCGCAGGCCCAGGCCGCCTGAGCGGTTCGGACCGATCTGATTTGGAGAAGGCCGGCGGAAACGCCGGCCTTTTTCTTTGGTGACGGCGATGAGGCCCGAGAATCTCCGATGGGAAGAGGCGCGGCATCGGAGCGGCCTCTCCGGCGAGAGATGCTCGGGTCAAGCCCGAGCATGACGGCTCCCGTTACGTCTGCACGCTGCCATTTCCCGGCGAGGCCCAGCCATCGCCGGCGCCGTCGACGATGCACTGATATGCCGCTTCCGGCGTGTCGGCATAGGCGAACAGCTTCAGGTCCTCCGGGCGGATGAACCCGGCCTGCGCCATCGTGTCGAGGTTGAGCAGCCCCTTCCAATACGCCGAGTCGAACAGCACGATCGGCACCCGCCCCATCTTTCCCGTCTGCACCAGCGTCATGATCTCGAACAATTCGTCGAGCGTGCCGAATCCGCCGGGAAACACCACCAGCGCGGCGGCCCGCATCGCCAGATGCATCTTGCGCATCGCGAAATAGTGGAAGCGGAAGGTCAAATCCGGCGTCGACCAGGCGTTGGGCTCCTGCTCATGCGGCAGGGTAATGTTGAAGCCGATCGAGAGGGCGCCGGCTTCGGTCGCGCCGCGATTGGCCGCTTCCATGATGCCGGGGCCGCCGCCGGTGGCGATGACGTGGTTGCGGCCGGCATCCTTGGGCGCCAGCGCCCCGCCGCGCTCGGAGGCGATGCGGGCGAACTCGCGCGCCGCCTCGTACCAGCGATTGCCCTCTCGCACGCGTGCTGAGCCGAAGACGACGATGGTCGAGACGATGCCGCGCGCCCGCAGCAGATCTTCCGCCTTCTGGTATTCCAGCATGAAGCGGGCGCCGCGCATCGAATCGCCGAGGAGAAAATCGGGATCGAGGGCCGCGAGCCGGTAGGAGGGGGATTCCTTCTGGGCGGTGCTGTCGGGCATGGCATTGTCCTGGGTCGGCATGTTTCGGACCGGGAAGCGAAACCGCTTACCCGAGAAATCCGGTACGGGAATGTTTCGCGAATCGCGAAGATAATCACTGTTTGGCGTTTCATTTCTCCGTCATCCGCTATCCCGAAAAGCGTTTCACTTTCTGGCTCGATAATCTAAGAACGCGCCGTCCCCACGCCTTCAACACGTTGCGACCCGTTCATGACCGATATCGCCACTCTGGAACGCGACCTCCTCGGCGCGATCGATTCTGCCGCCGACGAGGCGGCTATCGAGGAGCTGCGTATCGCGGCGCTCGGCAAGTCGGGCTCGATCTCGGCGCTGCTCAAGACGCTGGGCGCGATGACGCCGGAGGAGCGCAAGGAGAAGGGCCCGCTGATCAACGGCCTGCGCGATCGTGTCCAGGGCGCGATTGCGACGCGCAAGGAAGCACTCGGCGAGGCGGCGCTGGATGCGCGGCTCAGCTCAGAGCGGGTCGACGTCTCGCTGCCGGTCCAGGACGGCCCGGAGGCGCGAGGCCGCATCCACCCGATCAGCCAGGTCATCGACGAGATCACCGCGATCTTCGGCGATATGGGCTTCGCCATCGCCGAGGGGCCGGATGTCGAGACCGACGATCTCAACTTCACCAAGCTGAACTTCCCGGTCGGCCATCCCGCCCGGGAGATGCACGACACCTTCTTCTTCGCGCCGGATGCGAATGGCGAGCGCAAGCTTTTGCGCACCCACACCTCGCCGGTGCAGGTGCGCACCATGCTGGCGCAGGAGCCGCCGATCCGCGTGATCTGCCCGGGCCGCACCTATCGCAACGATTCCGACCAGACCCACACCCCGATGTTCCATCAGGTCGAGGGGCTCGTCATCGACAAGAAGGCCAATCTCGGCCACCTGAAATGGGTGCTCGAGGAGTTCTGCAAGGCGTTCTTCGAGATCGACGACGTCAAGATGCGCTTCCGCCCATCCTTCTTCCCCTTCACCGAGCCTTCGATGGAGGTCGACATCCAGTGCTCGCGCAAGGGCGGCGAGATCCGCTTCGGCGAGGGCGACGACTGGCTGGAGATCCTCGGCTGCGGCATGGTCCATCCGAACGTGCTGAAGAATTGCGGGCTCGATCCGGACGTTTATCAGGGCTTCGCCTGGGGCATGGGGATCGACCGCATCGCCATGCTGAAATACGGCATGCCCGATCTACGCCCCTTCTTCGAGGCGGATGTGCGCTGGCTCGCGCATTACGGCTTCCGCCCGCTCGACCTGCCGACGCTGACGGGCGGCCTCTCCTCATGACGATGCGGGCCGGGCAGGGGAGGGCGCGATGACGGCTGCGGGCTGGGCGGCTGGACTGGCCGTGCTGCTGGTCGCGGTGAACCTGGCGGGCCAGGCCATCGCGCTCTGGCGGCTGCGCCGGCCGCTGCAGCGCTCGGCCGTGCTCGCGGACCTGCCGCCGGTCACCATCGTCAGGCCGGTGCGCGGCATCGAGGCCTTCAGCCGCGAGACGGCCGTCTCCGGGCTTGAGCTCGACTACCCCAGCTACAGCACCATCTTCTGCGTCGCCGATGGCGACGACCCGATCGTTCCGCTGATCGAGGAGATGATCGCACGCTACGGCGCCGACAAGGTCAGGCTGATCGTCGGCGACGTCGTCGTCAGCGCCAATCCCAAGCTCAACAACTGCGTGCGCGGCTGGGAGGCGGCGATGACCGAATGGGTCATCCTCGCCGATTCCAACGTGCTGATGCCGAAGGACTACATCCAGCGCATGCTGGCCGCCTGGCGGCCCGAAACCGGCCTCGTCTGCTCGACGCCGGCAGGCTCGCGGCCGCAGAGCTTCGGGGCCGAGGTCGAATGCGCCTTCCTCAACGCCTTCCAGGCGCGCTGGCAATATGTCGGCGAGGCGCTGGGGCTGGGCTTCGCGCAGGGCAAGTCGATGCTCTGGAACAAGCCCTTCCTCGACGCGCGCGGCGGCATCGCCGCGCTGGGCGCCGAGATCGCCGAGGATGCCGCCGCCACCAAGCTCGTACGCAGCGCCGGCAAGCATGTCCATCTCGTCGGCCAGCCCTTCGAGCAGCCGCTCGGCCCGCGCCGCATCGCCGATGCGGTGCAGCGCCAGTTCCGCTGGGCCCGCCTGCGACGCGTCACTTTCCTGCCCTTCTTCGCGATCGAGATCCTCTCGGCTCCGCTGCTGCCGGTCCTGCTGGCTGCCTTCGCCTGCCTCGGCTACGGCCTGCCGGTCTGGCTCGGGCCGCTCGCCGTGCTGGTACTCTGGTATCTCGGCGATATCGTTCTGTCGGCCGGTGTCGGCTGGTTCCTGAACTGGCGCTCGCCCTTCGCCATGCTGGTGCGCGACATCGCCTTTCCCGGCATCTGGGCCTATGCCTTCGTCGGCGGCGAGGTGAGCTGGCGTGGCAACGCCATGAAGATCCGCACCGACGGCACCAACGAGCTCAACGACACCGCGCCGGCGCTCTCGGCGGCGCGCGCGAAGATTTCCGACTGATCCGGCAAAGCTGATCCGATAAGACGATGAAGTTCACGATCTCCTGGCTCAAAGAGCATCTCGACACCGACGCCTCCGTTGCGGAGATCACTGATGCCCTGACCCGCATCGGCCTGGAGGTCGAGGCGATCGAGGATCGCGCCGCCGCGCTCTCGGCCTTCACCATCGCCTATGTCATCGAGGCGAAGCAGCACCCGAACGCCGACCGCTTGCGCGTCTGCATGGTCGACACCGGCACGGGCGAGCCCGTGCAGGTTGTCTGCGGCGCGCCGAACGCCCGCACCGGCATGAAGGGCGTGTTCTCGCCGCCGGGCAGCTACATTCCGGGCAAGAAGATCACGCTCGGCAAGGGCGTCATCCGCGGCGTCGAGTCGAACGGCATGCTGGTTTCGGAAGCCGAGCTGGAACTCTCCGAGGACCATGACGGCATCATCGAACTGCCGGCCGATGCGCCGGTCGGCCAGCCCTATGCCGTCTATGCCGGGCTCGACGACGCCGTGATCGAGATCGCGGTGACGCCGAACCGGGCGGATGCGCTGGGTGTCGCCGGCATCGCCCGCGACCTCGCCGCTGCCGGCCTCGGCAAGCTGAAGACGCAGGCCATCTCGCCGGTGCGCGGCTCGTTCCCGTGCCCGGTCAAGGTCACGCTCGATTTCGCCGAGGAAGACAAAAAGCTCTGCCCGGCCTTCGCGCTACGCCTCGTGCGGGGCGTGAAGAACGGCCCCTCGCCGGACTGGCTGCAGGCGCGTCTGCGTGCGGTCGGCCTCAGGCCCATCAACGCGCTGGTCGACATCACCAATTTCATGACGCTCGACCGCAACCGGCCTTTGCACGTCTTCGACGCGGCCAAGGTCAGGGGCAACCTCACCGTCCGCCGCGCCAAGGCAGGCGAGACCATCCTCGCTCTCGACGGCAAGACCTATACGCTCACCGAAGAGCAGGTCGTCATCGCCGATGAGCACGGCGTCGAATCGCTCGCCGGCATCATGGGCGGCGAGGCTTCGGGCTCAAGCGAGGCGACCACCGACGTGCTGATCGAAAGCGCGCTCTGGGATCCGCTCAACATCGCCCGCTCCGGTCGCGCGCTCGGCATCAATTCGGATGCGCGCTATCGCTTCGAGCGCGGCGTCGATCCGGACTTCACCCGGCCCGGCCTCGACCTCGCGACGGCGCTGGTGATCGAGCTCTGCGGTGGCGAGGCCTCCGAGATGGAATTCGTCGGCGAACTGCCGGAAAGCCCGGCCGCGATCGATTTCCCCTGGTCGGAGGTGAAGCGCCTGACCGGGCTCGAATTGCCGCAGGTCGAGATGAAGCTGGCGCTCACCTCGCTCGGCTTCCACGTCTCGGGGGCGGGCGAGCGAGTCAAGGTCGCAGCCCCCTCCTGGCGCGCCGATGTCGGCGGCAAGGCCGATCTCGTCGAGGAGATCGTGCGCATCGCCGGGCTCGACCGCGTCATCTCGACGCCGCTGCCGCGCATCAAGGGCGAGGTCGTCAAGCCCGTCCTGACCGTGCTGCAGAAGCGCACCCGCACCGCCAAGCGCACGCTGGCCGCGCGCGGCCTCGTCGAGGCCGTGACCTGGTCCTTCATCTCGCATGATCAGGCGAAGCTCTTCGGCGGCGGCTCGCGCAAGCTCGCGCTCGCCAACCCGATCGCGGCCGATCTCTCCGACATGCGCCCCTCGCTGCTGCCGGGTCTGATCCGCGCCGCGCAGAACAATGCCGATCGCGGCTTCCCGGATGTCGCTCTGTTCGAGGTCGGCCAGATCTTCCTCAGCGACGAACCGGAAGGCCAGCTCATCGCCGCCGCCGGCCTGCGCCGCGGTACGGCCAAGCTTGACGGTGTCGGCCGCCACTGGGGCGGCGGCGCCAAGGCCGTCGACGCTTTCGACGTCAAGGCCGATGCGCTCGGCCTGCTCTCCGCTCTCGGCGTGCCGACCGGCGGCTTGCAGATCGTCGCGGGCGGTCCCGGCTGGGCCCATCCCGGCCGTTCGGCGACCCTCCAGTTCGGCCCGAAGGGCGTCATCGGCGCCTTCGGCGAGGTGCATCCGAAGATCCTCAAGGCGCTCGACGCCAAGGGACCGCTCGTCGCCTTCGAGATCCATCTCGATGCGCTGCCGCTGCCGAAATACAAGCCGACCAAGGTCAAGCCGAAGCTCGCGCTCTCGGATTTCCAGCCGGTGACGCGCGATTTCGCCTTCATCGTCGACAAGGCGGTGGCGGCCGGCGACATGATGAAGACGGCGCAGGGCGCCGACCGCGCGCTGATCGCCAATGTCGGCGTCTTCGATCTCTATGAGGGGCAGGGCGTCGAGACCGGCAAGAAGTCGGTCGCGCTGGCGGTGACGCTCCAGCCGGTCGAGAAGACGCTGACCGAGGCGGAAATCGAGGCCGTCGGCAGCAAGATCGTCGCCGAGATGGCCAAGCGCTACGGGGCGACGCTCAGGGGCTAATGCCCGCCATCCAACGCACGTCATGCTCGGGCTTGACCCGAGCATCTCGCGCAGGATGAGGCTCACCTGCTCTCTTCGGCAGGAGATTCTCGGGTCCCCGCTCCGCGGCGCCCGAGAATGACGTCGGGGCCAACAGTCTCTGACCATTGACCACGATTATGTAATAATCAGCGGCAGAAAACCCTGCGCATTCGGAGTATCGGCACCGGATTGTTGCAATTTCGCTGACTGATGACTCTGACCGAACGCCCCGTCACGGACAATTTGTTCCCCGGCTTCCGCCTGCTCGACGTCGCGACGTCGGGCGCGCGAATCCGCGTGCGCACCGGCGGCGAGGGGCCGCCACTCCTGCTGTTGCATGGCTACCCGCAGACCCATGCGCTCTGGCACAAGGTCGCGGCACGGCTGAAGGACCGTTTCACCCTCGTCTGCGCCGACCTGCGTGGCTATGGCGACAGCGAGAAGCCGCCGACCGACGCCGGGCACGCGCCCTATTCCAAGCGCGCCATGGCGCAGGATATGGCCGAGGTGATGACGGCGCTGGGTCATGAGCGCTTCTTCGTCGGCGCGCATGATCGCGGCGCCCGCGTCACCCATCGCCTGGCGCTCGACCATGCCGAGCGCGTCATCCGCCTCGCCACGCTCGACATCGCGCCGACGCGGGAGATGTACGCCAACACCACCGACGCTTTCGCCCGTGCCTATTGGCACTGGTTCTTCCTGATCCAGCCCGCGCCCTTCCCGGAACGGATGATCGGCGCGGATCCGGAAGCCTATTGGCGCAAGAAATGCGGTTCCGGCTCGGCCGGGATGACGCCCTTCGCGCCGGAAGCGCTCGCCCATTACCTGCGTTGCTTCGCCGATCCCGCGACGATCCATGGCTCCTGCGAGGATTATCGCGCCGCCGCGACCATCGACATCCGCCATGACGACGAGGATGGCGGCCGCAAGCTGGCCCAGCCGCTGCTCGCGCTCTGGGGCGCCAACGGCATCATCGGCAAATGCTTCGACCCTCTCGCCTTGTGGCGCGAGCGTGCGCAGGATGTGCGCGGCCATGCCCTGCCGGGCGGCCACTATCTCGCGGAGGAGGTCCCCGACCTCGTCGCCGCGGAGTTCCAGGCCTTCTTCGGAGAAGCAGCATGACCGGGACCAATCGCGTCTATCGTATCGCCGTCATCCCCGGCGACGGCATCGGCAAGGAGGTCATGCCCGAGGGGCTGCGCGTGCTGGAGGCGGCGTCGAAGAAGTTCGGCTTCGATCTGCGCCTCGACGAGTTCGATTTCTCCTCCTGCGACTACTACGCCAAGCACGGAAAGATGCTGCCGGACGACTGGAAGGACAGGATCGGCGGCCACGACGCGATCTATTTCGGCGCGGTCGGCATGCCCCAGCAGGTGCCGGACCACGTCTCGCTCTGGGGCTCGCTGCTGCTGTTCCGGCGCGAGTTCGACCAATACGTCAATCTGCGCCCCGTCCGCCTGATGCCGGGCGTTCCGGGCCCACTCGTGGGCCGCAAGCCCGGCGACATCGACTTCTTCGTCGTACGCGAGAACACTGAGGGCGAGTATTCCTCGGTCGGCGGGCGCATGTATGCCGGCACCGAGCGCGAGATCGTCATCCAGGAGACGGTGATGAGCCGTGTCGGCGTCGACCGCGTGCTGAAATACGCTTTCGAGCTTGCCCAGCGTCGCCCCCGGAAGAAGCTGACCTCGGCCACCAAGTCCAACGGCATCTCGATCACCATGCCCTACTGGGACGAGCGGGTGAAGGAGATGGCCAAGAACTATCCGGGCGTCGCCGTCGACCAGTACCATATCGACATCCTGACCGCGCATTTCGTGCTGAACCCGGACCGCTTCGACGTCGTCGTCGCCTCCAACCTCTTCGGCGACATCCTTTCCGATCTCGGCCCGGCCTGCACCGGCACCATCGGCATCGCGCCATCGGGCAACATCAACCCGACCGGCGATCACCCCTCGCTGTTCGAGCCGGTCCACGGCTCGGCGCCCGACATTGCGGGGCAAGGCATCGCCAACCCGGTCGGGATGATCTGGTCCGGCGCGATGATGCTCGATCATCTCGGCGAGCACGAGGCCGCCAAGGGCATCGAGGCGGCGATCGAGCGGGCGCTCGGCGACGCGCGGACGCGGACACGTGATCTCGGCGGCTCGCTCGGTACCGAAGCTGCCGGCAAGGCGGTCGAGCAGGCGCTCGGCTGAGCGAGGAAAAGGGCGGCGCGGCCCTGGCCGCGCCGATTGGGCAAACGAAGCCGGAATCGGCCGGGGCAGACGAGGAAAGTCGCGCGACCATGGATCTGACGTCGTTTTCGCTGGGCGATCCCCTGCTCTGGGGCAAGCTCTTCGAGATCATCCTGCTCAATGTCATCCTCTCGGGTGACAATGCCGTCGTGATCGCGCTGGCCTGCCGGGCGCTCGCGCCGGAGCAGCGCACCAAGGGCATCGCGCTCGGCGCGGCGGTGGCCGTGGTGCTGCGGATCGCCTTCACGGTGGTCATCGCGTCCCTGCTGAGCATGCCCTTCCTGCGCATCGTCGGCGCCGGTTTGCTGATCTGGATCGCGGTGAAGCTTCTCGTCGAGGATGAGGGGCAGGACGAGGATTCCATCGCCGCCAGCAGCAAGCTCTGGAAAGCCGTGCAGACGGTCGCGATCGCCGACATCGTCATGAGCCTCGACAATGTCCTCGCCATTGCCGGCGTGGCGCGCGATTCCATGCCGCTGCTGATCGTCGGCCTCGTCATCTCGATCCCGCTGATCGTGGTCGGCGCCTCGCTGATCACTAATCTCTTGACCCGCTTCCCGATCCTGGTCTGGGCCGGCGCGGGCCTGCTCGGCTGGGTGGCGGGCGAGATGCTCGACAGCGACCCCTGGCTGGCGACCCGCTTCGGCGCGGAACTGCTGCACCAGCTCGAATACCCCGTCGCCATCCTCGGCGCGCTGGTCGTGCTCGGACTTGGCTACCTCATCAAATCGCGCCGGCCGGACCCGGCCCACTAACCCTTTGTTTTGATGCAATTCCGGCTGCTGTGCCGCTGCGCGCTTCTGCTGGAACGGCTTGAAGGACTGACCGACACATGGATTTCTCATCTTCGACCTTCTGGGTGTCGCTGCTCCAGATCATCTGGATCGACCTCCTGCTCTCCGGCGACAACGCCATCGTCATTGCGATGGCGGTGCGCTCGCTGCCGGAGAAGCAGCGCAAGCTGGGCATCCTGCTCGGCGCCGGCGCCGCCGTGGGCCTGCGCATCCTCTTCGCGGTGGTGGTGTCCTATCTGCTCAACATCCCCTTCCTGAAGGTCGTCGGCGGGCTGCTGCTGTTCTGGATCGCGATCAAGCTCGCCAAGGGCGAGGAAGAGGCGCACAGCGACATCGCGGCCAGCGACAATCTCTGGAAGGCGGTGCGCACCATCGCCATCGCCGATGCGGTGATGAGCCTCGACAACGTGCTCGCCATCGCGGCGGCGGCGCGCGGCCATTTCGAGCTCTTCATCTTCGGCCTGCTGCTGACCATCCCGCTGATCATCTTCGGCGCGAACGTGCTGTCGAAGGTCCTCGAACGCTTCCCGATCCTGGTCTGGTTCGGCGCCGGCCTGCTCGGCTGGATCGCCGGCGAGATGCTGGTCAGCGACATCGCCGTGCTGCAATGGCTCCAGACCGCCATTCCGAGCTGGGTCCAGACCGTTCCGGTTTCCGACACGCATCCGGTCGGGTTGGCGACGAACAAGACGGTCTTCTACGGAGCGGCGGTCGTGGGCGCAGCCTTCGTCTGCGCCGTCGGCTACCTTCTCAAGCGCAAGCCTGCCGACCAGCCGGGCTGAGCTTCAGGCGCCATCCAGAACGATCGCCGCGGCGGCCAGGATCTCCTGGCCGCCGTTTTCGATGGTGACGAGCGCGCCGTCCGCCATGCCTCGCAACGGATCGTGGACACGGAAGCGTTCGGGCGAGATGAGTAAGATCGCGAAGCTTTCGGGCGGCCGGACGAATCCGGTTCCGAGCGCCTTCACATAGGCCTCCTTCGCCGCCCAGAGCCGGGCGAAGGCGAGGGCGCGCAGCGAAGGTTCGCTCTCCTCCAGCATCCGCCATTCATCGCGGTGCAGGGCCTCGCGCGGAATGACGCCGGCCGGATCGACCCGTTCCACATCAACCCCGACGGGTGCCTGCGCGAGCGCGATGGCGACGACGTCCGCCCGTGTCGCAAGCGAGATCTGCAGGTCGGTCTCCCGCGCCGTCGCCAGCAGCGGCCGGCCGGCGGAATCATGAGCGATGGCGATTTCGGCCGCAGGGCGGCCGAGCTGCCGCGCCAGGATGGCCCGTGCCGTCTCGCGCCGGAGTGTCGAGCGTTCTGTCAGGTTGCGCGGCCGCTGCGGCGTCGCCACCAGCCAGACGGCCGGGTAGGTGGGCGCGGTCGCCTCGATCGAACGGAGCCAATGCATGGCCGGACTATGGCATGCGGCTTATCCCGTCACCACGCGCGCGGGCCGATATCCGGACCGCGTCCTGCCCCATCGGCCTCCGCCTTGCATGGGGCACATGCACAGGTGCAGCCGGCATGCGTTGACCCGACGGCGCCTTCGGCCTTTGGAAAGACCATGCAGTCACACGATACCGAACCGCCATTGGCGGGCAATGTTGCTCCCTTCACGGCACAGGGCATGCTGCTCGGCCTGCGCAAGGTTTCCGTGCTGCTGCCGGGCATCGTCGTCTTCGCCGTGGCCTTCGGCGCCGCCGCCTCGGCCAAGGGCATGAGCCTCGTCGAGACGCTGCTGATGAGCGCCCTGGTCTATGGCGGCGTCTCGCAGCTCGTGGCGATGGAGCTGTGGCGGCCGGAATGGAGCTGGGGCGCCATCGTCGGGCTGGCGGTGGTCACCGCCACGGTCAATGCCCGGTCGATCCTGCAGGGGGCCTCGCTGCAGCCCTGGTTCGCGCGCTATCCCAAGGGGCTGAACGCCTTCCACCTGTTCTTCTTCACCGATGCGAACTGGCTGATCGGCACGCGCTATCAGGCCGAGGGCGGGCGTGATCTCGGCGTCGTGGTCGGCGCGGGCCTCGGGCTCTGGGTCGTCTGGGTTCTCGCCACGGTTCCCGGCCACATGCTGGGCGCCCTGGTCTCCGATCCGCGCCGTTACGGCATCGACCTCGTCATGCCGATCTTCTTCGCGGCGATGATCGTGCCGCTCTGGCGCGGCCGGCGCGGGGCCGTTCCCTGGGTCGTTGCCGGTATCGTCGCCTTGCTGACGGCAAAGCTCGTCGACGGCTACGCCTTCATCATCGCCGGCTCCCTCGCTGGCGCCGTCACGGGGGCGTTCCGCGATGACGCTGTCTGATCCCGGCCCCTGGGGCGCCTTCATCGCCATCGGCGCCATGGCGGTGGCGACCTATCTCTGCCGGCTGGCAGGGGTGGTGCTGATGAGCTTCGTGCCGCTGACGCCGCATGTCCGGCGCGGCCTTGCCGCGCTGCCCGGCTCGATCGTGGTCGCGACCGTGCTGCCTTTGATCGAGCGGCTCGGCCTCGCCGCGGCCGTGGCGCTGCTCGCCGCCATCGGCGCGATGTTCGTGACCCGCAACGAACTCGTCGCGCTGCTCACCGGCATGGCGATGATCTCGGCGGCGCGGTTCTTCGGCTTCTAGAGCATTTTCGAGCGAAGTGGACACCGGTTCGCGTGAAGACAATGCGGCAAACCAAGACCTGACCCATCACCCCGCCCGATGGCTTCCATCACATCCCGTCATCGCGCCATGTCCGGCTGGCTGTTGACGGCGCGTGGCGGCGGGAGGACGGTGCGGCTTAGCAAAAACGACTGAAACGGAGCGCCGTCATGGCATGGTATTCTCAGACCTGGACCTGGTTCGACGGAGCCTGGCATGAGGGCAACCCCGGCCTCGTCGGCCCGCGCAGCCATGCGCTCTGGCAGTCCTCCTCCGTCTTCGACGGCGGCCGCTATTTCGACGGCGTCGCCCCCGACATCGACCTGCACGCCGCGCGCGTGAACCGCTCCGCCGTGGCGCTCGGCCTCGAGCCCACCGTGACCCCGGATTTCATCGTCGAGAAGATGTATGAGGGCGCGAAGAAATTCGCTCCCGGCACGGCGCTCTACGTCAAGCCGATGTACTGGGCCGAGGCCGATGGCCCCTCGACCATCATGCCCGATCCGGATTCGACCCAGTTCGCGCTCTGCCTGTTCGAGGCGGCGATGCCGCAGCCGACGAATGGCTTCTCCGTCACCAAGGGCATCTATCGCCGTCCGACCTTCGAGACTGCCCCGACCGATTCCAAGGCCGGCTGCCTGTATCCCAATAACGCCCGCATCCTGAAGGCCGCCAAGGCCGCCGGCTTCGACAACGCGCTGGTGCTCGACATGCTCGGCCATGTCGCGGAGACGGCGACCTCCAACATCTTCCTCGCCAAGGACGGCGTGGTGAAGACGCCGGTCCCGAACGGCACCTTCCTGAACGGCATTACCCGCCAGCGCGTCATCAGGCTGCTGCGCGAGAACGGCGTGCCGGTCGAGGAGTGCAGCCTGCGCTACGAGGATTTCGAGACGGCCGACGAGATCTTCATCTCCGGCAACTACTCGAAATGCATGCCGGTGATCCGCATCGACGATCGCGTGCTCCAGCCCGGCCCGCTCTTCCGCAAGGCGCGCGAGCTCTACATGGACTTCGCGCACAGCAAGGCGAAGGCCGCCTGAGGCCCATAGGAACTGGCCATGGCGCGCCTCGCCACGCGGCTGACCGAGCGGCTCGGCATCGCTCACCCGATCCTGTCGGCGCCGATGGCGCTGGCGGGTGGCGGGGCGCTCGCGGCCGCCGTGACGCGAGCGGGCGGGCTTGGCCTGATCGGCGGCGGCTACGGCGATGCTACGTGGCTCGATCAGCAATTCACGGCGGCCGGCAATACCCGGACCGGCTGCGGTTTCATCACCTGGTCAATGGCGAAGCGGCCGGAGCTGTTGACGCAGGCGCTGGCGCATGAACCCGCCGTCCTGATGCTGTCCTTCGGCGATCCGCGCCCCTTCGCCGCCGAAATCGCGGCGGCGGGCGTGCCGCTGATCTGCCAGTGCCAGTCATTGCAGCATGTCCGGCAGGGTCTGGAGGCCGGTGCCGCGATCATCGTCGCGCAAGGCGCCGAGGCCGGCGGCCATGGCGCACGCCGCGCAACCTTGCCCTTCGTGCCCGAAGCGGCCGATCTCATCGCCCGCGAGAGCCCGCAGACGCTGCTTCTCGCCGCGGGCGGCATCGCCGATGGGCGCGGGCTCGCCGCCGCGCTGATGCTGGGTGCGGACGGCGTGCTCGTCGGCACCCGCTTCTGGGCTAGTCGCGAGGCGCTGGTGCATGAGCGCCACCATGCCGCCGCCGTCGCCGCCACCGGCGATGGGACGGTGCGCTCCTCATTGCCCGACATCGCCCGCCAGCTCGACTGGCCGAAGCCCTTCGACATCCGCGTCGCGGACAATGCCTTCATCGCGCAATGGGCCGGGCGCGATCACGAGCTGAAGGCCGCGATCGCGACGGAGGCGACGGCCTATCGCGAGGCCTTCATGGCCGGAGACCCCGACAAGGCCGCCGTGATCTTCGGCGAGGCGGCGGGGCTGATCGCCGATGTGCCGTCAGCCGGCGAGATCGTCGAGCGGATGGTCGAGGAGGCCGCTGCACTGCTCGGCGGGGCAGGGCGCTTCCTCGGCTGAGAATTCAGCGCAACAACCTGAGCAGCCCCGTCATCTTCAGCCCGATGCCGGCGATGGCGACATAGAGCAGGCCCGCGGCTGTGGACAGCAGCAGCACCGCCATCAGCAGCGGCTGCGGCAGGGACGCTGTCCATGCCTGGGCCGGAGAGGCGAACCACCAGGCCAGAAGGCCGGCGGCGATCGTGGCCATGCCGACGATCGCGACAAAGCCCGGCAGGCGCCGGTCCGGCTCGGTCCAGCCGCGCCGCCGCGCCAGCACGAACAGCGTCAGCAGATTGACCCAGGCGCCGGCGGCGGTGGCGAGGGCGAGGCCCGGAGCCCCCCAGTCGCGCCACAGGAACAGCTTGAGCGTGAGATTGCAGGCGATGGCCGCGAGCGCGACCAGCATCGGCGTCCTGGTGTCGCCGCGCGCCTGGAAGGCCGAGACCTGCGTGCGGATCATCACGATCGCCGGCAGGCCGAGCGAATAGGCGAAGAGCACGGTGCCGGCCGCCCGGCTCGCTTCGGCATCGAAGGCGCCGCGCTGGAACAGCCCCGCCACGATCAGGTCCGGAATCGCGATGAAGGCGGCGACGAAAGGAGCGCTGGCGAGGAGCGAGATCGCGACGGCGCGGTTCTGCGAGCGGTTGGCGCCGGCCTCGTCCCCGCGCGCGACCTGCCGGCTCATCGCCGACAATGCGACCGTGCCGACCGCGATGGCGATCAGCCCGAGCGGGAGCTGGTAGAGCCGCTCGGCGTAGTAAAGGGCCGAATAGGCGCCGCGCGGCAGCAAGGAGGCGATGATCGTATCGGCGAAGATCGCGATCTGCACGCCGGCCGAGCCGATCACCGCCGGCCCGAAGGCCTTCAGAAAGCGCCGGACGCCGAGATCCATATGCGGCCTGACCAGCTTGCTGGAGACGCCCGCGCGCTTGGCCGCCACATAGAGCAGCACCCATTGCGCCAGCCCGGAGATCGCGACGCCCCAGGCGGCGGCATAGGCCGCGCCCGGAAACAGGAAGGGCACGGCGAGCGCCGCCATCACGCCGATATTGAGCAGGATCGGCGCGGCGGCGAAGGCCGAGAAGCGGTCGACCGCGTTCAGCGTCGCGCCGAGGAAGGTGACCATCGTCACGAAGAGCAGATAGGGGAAGGTGATCCGCGTCAGCGCGACGGCGAGCGCGAAGGTGGCCGGGTCTTCCTTGAAGCCGGGTGCCAGCAGCGTGACCAGCCAGGGCATCAATGGCAGGGCCAGCGCCAGCAGCACGACCTGAATCAGGAACAGCACGGTGAAGAGCCGGTCGGCGAAGAGATTCGCCGCCTTCTGCCCCTGCTTCTCCGCGACATGGGCATAGGCCGGCACATAGGCTTGGTTGAAGGCGCCCTCGCCGAAGATGGCGCGGAAATGATTCGGGAGGCGCAGCGCCACCGAGAAGGCGTCCATGGTGGCGCCGGCACCGAGCACGGCCGCGAGCATGATGTCGCGCGCGAAGCCAGTCAGGCGCGAGATCAGCGTATAGCCGCCGACCGACAGGATGTTCCGGAGCATGAAAATCCTAGCGGATCAGCGGCGGCAGGGCGTCGCCGCGCGGGTGGTCGACGGTGCGCGCCTCGAAACCGACGCGCTCGCCGATGAGGTAGAGCGGCCGGCGCTTCACCTCGGCGAAGATGCGGCCGACATATTCGCCGATCATGCCGAGCGAGACGAGCTGGATGCCCGAGAAGAACATGATCGAGACAATCAGCGACGGGAAGCCGGGAAGGTCCGTGCCGTAGATCAGCGTGCGCAGCATGAAATAGAGCGCCGACAGCGTCGCGATGCAGGCGATGATGGCGCCCGACCAGGTCGCGATCTTGAGCGGCACGGTCGAGAAGGAGGAGAGCCCGTCGAAGGCGAAGGAGAACAGCTTGCGATAGCGGAACTTCGACTGCCCATGCTCGCGCTCGGCGACCTGGAAAGGCACGCCGACGGAGCGGAAGCCGACCCAGGCATAGAGCCCCTTGGAGAAGCGCGCCCGTTCCGGCAGAGCTCGCAGCGCATCGACCGCCTTGCGGTCGAGCAGGCGGAAATCGCCGGCGCCTTCCGGCAGGTCGGTTTCGCCGAACTGCGAGAAGATGCGGTAGAAGGCCTTGGCGAAATTGCGCTTCAGCCGGGTCTCGCTCTCGCGGTCGACGCGCTGGCCGTAGACGTTGAGATAGCCCTCGCGCCACTTCTCCAGAAAGGCGGGAATGACCTCGGGAGGGTGCTGCAGATCGGCATCCATGATGACGACCGCATCGCCATAGGCATGGTCGAGCCCGGCGGCGATGGCGATCTCCTTGCCGAAATTGCGGCTGAAGGAGACGGCGTTGATCCGCGGATCGGTAGAGTAGAGCTCGCGGATGGTCGCCAATGTCGCGTCCTGGCTGCCATCGTCGACGAAGACGATTTCCCAGGAGGCGACCGCCTCCGTCAGCACGGCCCGCAGCCGCTCGACGAGCGGGCGCAGATTGTCGGCCTCGTTGTGGACGGGCACGACGATGGAAAGCTCCGGCCAGCGGGAGACCCGGGGCGTGCGCTGAAGCGGCGGGGACGCGATGTCCGACACGAACGACCTTTCATGACGCGTCTGTCGACGGGGTGACGCGCGACGCACAGAACCGTAAAGCTTGCCGGCCGACAAGCCCGCATCCGACGGCGCCTTGCGGCCGAAGGAGGAACACCAGCAGCGATGGCGAACGGCTTTGTTCTCTGCGCCGATGATTTCGCCATGACCGAAGGCGTCAGCCGTTCGATCCTGGAGCTCCTCGGCCGTGGCAGGCTCTCCGCCACCGGCGCGATGACCAACCGGCCACACTGGCGCAGATTGGCGCCGGAACTCGGCGCTTTTGCGGAAGCCGCCGATCTCGGCCTGCATGTCAACCTGACTTGCGCCGCCCCGCTCGGCACGATGCCGCGGCTGGCGCCGGGCGGAGAATTCCAGGCGCTGGGCGTCGTGGCGCAGGCCGCGGCGATCTCGCCGGCCGTCCGGCGCGAGATCGCGGCCGAGTTCGGGCGCCAGCTCGATGCCTTCGAGGATGCGATGGGGCGCCCGCCCGATTTCGTCGACGGGCATCAGCATGTCCATGTCCTGCCCGGTGTGCGGCGCGCGGTACTCGATGCGCTGGCGCGGCGCTATCCGGCGGGGTCTGTCTATGTGCGCGATCCGGCCGACAGGATTTCGGCGATTCGCGAGCGTGGCGTCGCGGTGGGCAAGGCGCTGGTGATCGCCGGGCTCGCGACCGGCTTCCGCGCGGCCGCGCTGCGCCGGGAGCTGCGTGTCAATCGCGGCTTCTCCGGCGTCGCGCCTTTCGATCCGGCGCGCGATTTCGCGGCCGATCTGCGCCGCTTCCTGATCGCGCCGGGGCCTGCGCATCTGGTGATGTGCCATCCCGGCTTCGTCGATGACGAGTTGGCGCGGCTCGACCCGGTCGTGGCGCCGCGGCCGGTCGAGCACGCGGCGCTCGCCGCCTTCCGGCCGCCGGAGGGCATGCCCATGCGGCGTTTCCGGGAGCTTGCCGCTTAGAGCATCGGCCCGAAAACTGGACCGCGGTTTTCGGGAAAAGCCGATGCTCTAGGGCCGGCTGCCGGCCGCCGCCGCAAGCGATTTGTTTACCGGCTTAGGTCAGTGTCCTCGCGGTGGATGGGGGCGCCGTCCGTCGATGGATCGCGCCGGGTTTTAAAGGGCAGTCGCTCGATGACGGGGTTGACGCGGGCGGCCGAGGCGGCTGAGGAAACGCAGGCGCAGGGTGGGATGAAGGGCTTCGGCTCGCTGAGCCGGCAGATCGCGCTCGCGGCCGTGGTCATCGTGGCCGTGGCGATCATCTTCGTGGTCATGGCTGTGGCGCGCTACAATGACAGCCGCACCCGCTCCGATCTTGACCAGAAGGCGACCGCGCTGACGCTGATGGTCGCCAATGCGGCGCCGTCGCTGATCCTGTCGCGCGACAACCTCACCCTGGGCTACATCCTCGAATCGCTGCGGCGCGACCCTGATTTCGATGCCGCCATCGTCGCCGACGATCTAGTCTCGCTCGCTTCCGCCGGACGGACCGAGGAGGCGCGCCTGTCCCTGACGCCGCGCTGGCTGACCAGTGCGGTCGGAGAGGAGCCCTGGCGCAAGCTTCTGTCGGTTCCTTCGGTCGAGATCGAGGACGATGTCAGCGTCACCAAGATCCAGCCCGTGCGCGTGGTCGATAGGCAGATCGGCTATGTCGCGGTGCGCTTCGACAAGACCAGGCTGGTCGCACGCGCGACCTGGGAGCAGTTCGTCATCATCGGCCTGGGGCTCGCCGTCCTGATCGTGCTCGGGCCGCTGCTCTGGTTCTCGCTGTCGCGCACGATGCGCCCGCTGCGTGGCATGACCAATGCCATCGTCAGCATCTCGGACGGCGATCTCGACACGCCGATCGACGCTCAGGATCGTGGCGACGAGATCGGCGCGATCGCGCGCGCCCTCGGCGTGCTGAAGATCAGGCTGGCTGAGCGCGCGGCGCTGGAAGAGAAGCAGACTCTCTCCGAGACCGAGCGAAGGGCTCGGCAGCAGAACGTCGACGGTGCGATCGCGATGTTCCGCAGCGAGGTCGGCCTCGCGCTCGAAGCCTTCAAGAGCAACGCCGATCGCATGCAGGAGGCCTCCGACGGGCTGGCGCGCGTCGCCGCCGAATCCTCCGAGCGTGCCGCGCGCGCTGCCGACAACGCGCATGGTGCCTCTGGAAACGTCGAGAGCGCCGCGCAGGCGGCCGAGGAAATGGGCGCCGCGATCCGCGAAGTCGAGTTCCAGGTCCGGCGCGTCCGCACCGAGATCGTCGAGGCGGCCTCGGCCTCGCGCAACACCGCCGGCTCGGTCGAGGCGCTGGACGAGACGGCGCGCGCCATCGGCGAAGTGGTCAATCTCATTCGCGACATCGCCGCCCAGACCAACCTGCTCGCGCTCAATGCAACCATCGAGGCGGCGCGGGCCGGCGAGGCCGGGCGCGGCTTCGCGGTGGTGGCCTCCGAGGTCAAGTCGCTCGCGGCCCAGACCGCCGATGCAACCGACCGCATCGTCTCCCAGGTCGCCGCGATTCAGGGAGCGACAGGGCAGGTCGTCGGCGCGATCCAGAACATCGCCGAGCGGATGAACGCCATCGAAACCTTCGCCAACTCGGTCGCGGCCTCGATCGAGCAGCAGGCGCTCGCGACCGGCGAGATCGCCAGCGGCGTCGCCATGGCGAGCTCCTCGGCCCTGTCCGTCTCGAGCGACCTGAGCGTGCTCGCCGACAGCGTCGAGGAGACCGGCCGTTCGGCCGAGCAGGTCCGCGGCGCGGCCGGCGAGGTGGCGACGCAGGCCCAGAGGCTCGATTCGACCGTGGACCAGTTCCTGCGCAACGTCGCCGCCTGAAGCGGTCGCGGAGCGGCAAACAAAAACGGGGCCGCGAGGCCCCGTTTGCTTTTCCGGTTCCTGATCGCCGGGATCAGCCCTTGGCGGCTGCGCCATGGAGCTCGGCGACGTATTCCCAGTTCACCAGGCTTTCGAGGAAGGCCTTGAGATAGTCGGGACGCCGGTTGCGGTAATCGATGTAGTAGGAGTGCTCCCACACGTCGACGCCGAGGATCGGCGTGCCGCCATGGACCAGCGGGTTCTCGCCGTTCGGGGTCTTGCTGATGGCGAGCTTGCCGCCCTTGACCTCGAGCCAGGCCCAGCCCGAGCCGAACTGGCCGATGCCGGCGGCGATGAAGTCTTCCTTGAACTTGTCGACCGAGCCGAAGGAGTCGACGATCGCCTTCTCCAGCGCGCCCGGGATCTTGCCGCCGCCATTCGGCTTCATCCACTTCCAGAAATGGAGGTGGTTGTAGTGCTGGCCGGCATTGTTGAAGACCGCGGCATTCTTGCCGTAGGAGCCCTTGACGATCTCCTCGAGCGACTTGCCCTCGAATTCCGTACCCTTGATCGCGTTGTTGCCGTTGTTGACATAGGCGAGGTGGTGCTTGTCGTGGTGATACTCCAGCGTCTCCTTCGACATGAAGGGCTGAAGTGCGTCATGAGCATAGGGGAGATCGGGAAGGGTAAAGGTCATTGGGCCTCTCCTTGGGCTGTGAAATCGCTTGAATCAGAATGGCTTGCCATTCGGAGGCGGGGCCATGACAACCCTGCCGCTCCACGCGTTAGTTAAGCCGCCGCGCGCGGCTCGACAACCGCCAAACCTGCGAAAAACCCATGTCCTCTCGACAGGCGGCCACAATGGGGCCAGATTCCTCTCCTTAAGCCAGGTCGATTGGAAACTCTCTCTTATTCAGTACGTTAGATATTGGCATGTTCCCGCCCGTCCATGAGCCGGGCAGGCCCTGCGTCAAGGAAGCCGAATTGATCGCGATTTTTACTCTCCTCAGCCTCGGGCTCTTCGGCGGCGGTGCCTATGCCGTCTATGATGGCTGGCCCTATCTGGTGCTGGAGCGGGGCTTCACCCAGGTCATCATCGGCTCGATCGCCATGACGGCAGGCCTTATCCTGCTGGCGCTGGCCTGGGTCCTGAAACAGCTCAAGGCCATCAGGACGGAGCTGGCGGAAGCGGCCGAGGCCCGCGTCTCCGTTACGGCTCCTGCGGAGGCCGCTTTTCCGGCCGTCTTGCCCATGGCGCCGGCGAATGTGCCGCCCGCCTCGTCCCCGATCGTGCCCGCCGTGCTGGGTGCGGGTGCTGCGGCCGCCGCGGCCGCCGTCGTCGCGGAGACGTCGGAAGCCAGCCCATCGACCACCGGAGCGGTGGAGCGGGACCTGTTCGGCACGCTGGTCGCCGACCATCTTGCTGCCGCGCCGAAAGAGGAAGAGGGAGAGGAAGAGCAGGATGAGGTGCCGGCGCCGGAGCGCGATGATTCCGTGCCGGACATGTTCGCGAAGGTTGCGGCGGATATCGAGCCGAGCGAGGCGGAGCATCCCATCGCCGTCGAGGATGAGAGCCACGAGCCGGCCGAGATCGTTGCGGCCCATATCCAGCCGCTGAGCGAGGACGAGGCCCTGGCGCACAGCGACGAGCAGGCCGAGGCGGCGGTCGAGAAGGCGGAGATCGACGAGCTTCCGCCCGAGCATCCCGTCGCCGCCGTCACGGATCAGGCTCCCGCCGATGAGGAAGACAGCGCGCGTGACGAGTTCGCGATGCTGCGGGAAAGCCTGACCACCGAACTCGGCGACCTGCGCCGGCCGGCCGGGCGTGTCGAGCCGTCCTTCGCGCTGGACGACCCCTTCGCGGAAGCCGAAACCTGGATGAAGCCCGGCGCCAAGCGCCAGGAGCCCCGTTTCGACACGGAGCGGCCTTCGGCCGAGGTTGAAGAGACTCAAAAGCCCATGCCGGTCGCACCGGTCTGGCCGCCGCGTACCGGGCCCCATGCTTTCGGTGTGTCGCCTGCGAATGAAGCCGAGCAGCCGGCGAAGCTTTCTCCCGAGCCCGTCGGGATGGATGCGGCTCCGGAAGCGCCTGTGCCCTCCGAAGAGGTCGCGGAAGCGCCATCGAAGCCGGCCGATGAAGAGGTGCCTGCGGGCGAAAGCTCTCCCGCTGTCTCGTCCGAGCCGGCAGCGCCCGAACCTGCCGCCTCCGAAGAGGGTGTCGTCGGCGCCTATCAGGTCGGCGAAGCCCACTTCACCATCTATGCCGACGGTTCGATCCGCGCGCGCACGCCCGACGGTGAATACAGCTTCGCCTCGATGGACGAACTCAAGGTCTACCTCGCCAGCGAGAAGAGCCGGCTCGGCGTTTGAGCATCCGCGAGCGCCGCCGTCATTCTCGGGCTTGACCCGAGAATCTCATGACATGGCGGCTCCTTCGCCTCATCGAGCGCGAGATGCCCGGGTCAAGCCCGAGCATGACGCGGGAGGTTCTCGGGCCAGCCTTCGCCGACGGCCTTGATGGCGAAGGCATAGGCCAGCGCCGTTTCCTTCAGCGAATCGAAGCGCCCGGCCGCGCCGCCATGCCCCGCCTCCATATTGGTGTGGAGCAGGATCGGCCCGCCGCCGGTCATGGTCGCGCGCAGCCGCGCCACCCATTTCGCCGGCTCCCAATAGGTCACGCGCGGATCGGTGAGGCCGCCCATCGCCAGGATCGGCGGATAATCCTGCGCGCTGACATTGTCATAGGGCGAGTAGCTGCGGATCGTCTCGAAGGCTTTGACGTCCCGGATCGGATCGCCCCATTCCGGCCATTCCGGCGGCGTCAGCGGCAGGCTGTCGTCGAGGATGGTGTTGAGCACGTCGACGAAGGGCACTTCCGCGACGATGCCGGCGAAAAGCGCCGGCGCCATGTTGGCGACCGCGCCCATCAGCATGCCGCCGGCGCTGCCGCCCTCGGCGACGATGCGCCCGCGACGGGTGAAGCCGGCCTCCGCCAGCGCTTCCCCCGCGGCGATGAAGTCGGTGAACGTATTGCGCTTCTTCTCGCGCTTGCCGTCGAGATACCAGCGCCAGCCCTTGTCCGTGCCGCCGCGGATATGGGCGATGGCATAGACGAAGCCGCGATCGACCAGGCTGAGCGGCCGCGTCCGGAACGAGGCGGACATCGCCGAGCCGTAGGAGCCGTAGCCGTAGAGCAGGCAGGGCGCATTGCCGTCGAGCTTCAGATCGGCACGGTGCAGGATCGAGATCGGCACCCGCTCGCCATCCTCGGCCGTCGCGAAGATGCGCCGCACCTTGTAGTCGGCCGGGTTGTGGCCCGAGGGCACCTCCTGCCGCTTCAGCAGGGTCCGCTCGCCGGTTGCGAGATCGTAGTCATAGGTTTCGGCAGGCCGCGCCATCGAGGCATAGATGAAACGCAGCGTATTCGTGTCGAACTCGTAGCCGGCATCCATGCCGAGCCCATAGGCCTCCTCGTCGAAGGCAATGCTGCTCTCGGCACCATCTGCGAAGTCGCGGATCACGATGCGCGGCAGCCCTTCCTCGCGCTCCAGCCGGATCAGCCTGCCCTTGAGGCAGACATGGTCGAGGATGAGCCGGCCCTGCCGATGGGGAACGAGATCGCGCCACCCTGCCGGATCGGGGTTGGCGAGCGGGGCCGTCACGATCTTGAAGTCTTCCGCTCCCTCGGCATTGGTCAGGATCACGAAGTCGTCGCCATGGTGCTCGACGCTGTATTGCCGGCCGGGCAGGCGCGCGGCGACAAGGCTGAGCTTCGCTTCGGGTGAAGCGAGATCGAGCAAACGGATCTCCGAGGTTTCGTGATCGCTGATCGAGATCAGCAGGAAGCGGCCGGACTGGGTCTTGTCGATGTCGACGAACATGCCGGCATCGCTCTCGTCATGCAGCAGCTCATCCGTCTCGGCCGCCGTGCCCAGACGATGCCGCAGCACCCGCGACGGGCGGTGATCGGCATCAACGGCGACGTAGAAGAACGAACGGGAATCGCTCGCCCAGACGATGTCGCCCGTGGCGTCGTTGACCTGGTCGGCCAGATCCTCACCCGTTTCGAGATCGCGGACGCGGATCCCATGCAGTTCCGAGCCGGCCTCGTCCGCGCTCCAGGCAAGCAGCCGATGGTCGGGACTATGGACGGCGTCGCCGAGGTCGAAGAAGTCCTTGCCTTCGGCCAGGGCATCGGCGTCGAGCATGATCTGCTCGCGGCTCTTGCCTTTGTCTTTGCCCTTGTCCTTGCCGTGACCTTCCCGCGGGCGGCGGCAGATCAATGGATGCTCGGCTCCCTTGCGATAGCGTGAATAGTAGAGCCAGGCGCCGTCCCGCTGCGGAACGCTGGAATCGTCTTCCTTGATCCGGCCGCGCATTTCCTTGACGAGTTCGCGCTGCAGGTCGCGGGTCGAGGCCATCAATGCCTTGCAATAGACATTCTCTGCTTCGAGATAGTCGCGGATATCGGCGGGCAGCGCTTCGGGATTGCGCAGTACGTCCTTCCAGTTCGGGGCTCGCAGCCAGTCGTAATCATCGCGTAACAGCACGCCGTGGACGGTGCTTTCCTTCGTCCTGATCTCCGCTTTGGGCGGCGCCGGCAGGCGGCGGGATCGGCGCGATACGCCGCTCTGATCTCGAAGGCCGGGGGCAGGACGCATGAGCGGTTCTCCATGACGGGCGCCCGAGAGGTAGAGCCCCGCTGCTACGGTGACAAGACGCACTTCTTGTCGGTAGGTATACCTTTGCGTGCATTGGAAATCGCAGTCATTTGCGCTGCCGAATATTGGATCAAGATATTCCTGTTCGATTGAATTGTTCTCTTGCGTGAATAGGCAGTATCCATTACAGGCTGATCTCGATCGATCGGGTCGATGATTCTGTTTCCGGTAGTGCCCGCCACTATTGGCAAGGATGGCCACCAGGTGGGGCTTTCAAAGACGGGCGATCGCCAAAGTCCACGTTAAGAACGATAAGGAGCGACATAGCTATGGCCGATCACGAGGGAGCGGACTTCATCGAACTGACGGCAGACATCGTTTCTGCCTATGTCTCCAACAATTCAGTTCCTGCGTCCGACTTGCCGGCGCTGATCAGCGAAGTCCATTCGGCGCTCAGCCGCGTCATCGGCGGTGTGGCTCCGGTGCTTCCGGTCGAGGCGCCGAAGCCGGCGATCCCGGTCAAGAAGTCGATTACTGCAGATTTCCTAGTCTGCCTCGAGGACGGCAAGAAATTCAAGTCGCTGAAGCGCCATCTGCGCACGCAGTACAACATGTCGCCGGAGCAGTATCGCGAGAAGTGGGGCCTGCCGCCCGACTACCCGATGGTCGCTCCGAACTACGCCGAGGCTCGCTCGCAGCTCGCGAAGAAGATGGGCCTGGGCCAGCAGCGTCGCAAGCGTCGCTGAGACGCGGGACGAAGCAGAATTTCATCGACAGAAGCCGCCGGATTTCCGGCGGCTTTTTTTCATGCCGATCGTTTCGTGCCGGTCGTTTCTTGCTGGTCGCTTCTTGCCGCCGTTCGCGGGGATAACCGAGCGCGCAGGCTTGCCAAGGCGGATATAAGAATATAATCCTATTCCCCAGATCTCGCGCCATCACTCGCGCAATCGCAGAATGGGAACATAGCATGAACAATATCAAGGCCGGCCCTGACATGATCTTGCAGGAGGCTGCCGGCGCCAGACTGGCCGAGGCCACCGTCGCGGCTGCGGCGAAGATCGCTCCCGGGAAGCTCAGGGCCTTCAATCGCGGCCGGCGGCCGGTTGCCCGGGCGCGCCAGCGGGCGATGTATCTGGCCCATGTCGCCTTCGGGCTGAGCCTCACCCGCGTCGGCGCCTGCTTCGGGCGGGACCGCACCACCGTGCGCCATGCCTGCGCCTTGGTGGAGGACAGCCGCGACGATCCGGGGACGGAATTCGGCCTGAACGCACTCGAAGCGGCCCTCCTTGCCGCCAGTGCCAGCCTGTCGGCCCATCCGAGGGAGATTCTGTGATGACGAACGAGATCGACCGGCGTGATCGCGAGCGGCTCCTGCGCCATCTGCGCGAGCCGAATGCCTATGGCATCGTCTCTCCGCTCGGCTGCGGCCGGATCGCGCTCTATCGCGAGCGGAACGGCGCGAGCCTTGGCGCAGGC
The DNA here is from genome assembly GCF_050433265.1 of Allobosea sp. OAE752. Classification (NCBI taxonomy): domain Bacteria; kingdom Pseudomonadati; phylum Pseudomonadota; class Alphaproteobacteria; order Hyphomicrobiales; family Alloboseaceae; genus Allobosea; species Allobosea sp. OAE752. The sequence continues at coordinate 617,756 of NZ_JBNPXO010000001.1, read as the reverse complement.
TATGTCGCGGCGGAAGCGGCGGCGGCGCTCGTGGCCGAGGGGCTCATCGCCTGGGCGGGCGAGGGCAGGGGTGCCCGCCTTACGCTGAAGGGGGCGCCTTCCGGGCAAGGCGTTCCGGCCGCCCCGCCATCCGACGCAGCGCAGGCGCCGGAGGTCCGGATCGACGAGCGCGAAAGCCCCTTGCTCTGGCTCAGGCGACGCCCCGGCAAGGACGGCAAGCCGCAGATCAGCGACGAGGAATTCGCCGCCGGCGAGCGCTTCCGGGCCGATTTCACGCGCGCGCAGATGCTGCCGCGCACGACCATGAACTGGGATGCGGCGCTGACCCCGGATGAACGTAGCCCCGGCCCGCGCGATCCCGCCGGCGCGTCCGATGTGGCCATCGCGGCCCGCCAGCGCGTCCGGCATGCCTGCGAGCGGCTGGGGCCGGCGCTGTCCGGCCTCGCCATCGACGTCTGCGGCTTCCTGAAGGGGCTCGATCTGGTCGAGCGCGAACGGCACTGGCCGGCACGCTCGGCCAAGGTCGTGCTGCGCGTCGCGCTTGCGACGCTGGCCTCGCATTACGGCATGGATCGCGGCGGCAAGCCGTCCGGTCTCTCCGCCTGGCAGGCGCCGGACGCGCGGCCGGGCATCCCGCCCGCGGCCGGGCGCTGAGGCGTTTCACATCGCCGTGGCGCGGGCGTCGCTCTTGATGCGCTCGATCATGGCGCGCACGCCGTTGGAGCGCTGCGGCGTGAGATGCGCGGCGAGGCCGAGCTTCTCGTAGGTCGCGAAGGCGTCGGTCGCGAGGATCTCCTCCGCCTTCCGGCCCGAGAAGATGGCGAGCGCCAGCGCGACGAGACCGCGCACGATATGGGCGTCGCTGTCGCCGCGGAAGAACAGGCGCGTCTGCGGGCCGGGCCCGCCTTCGCGACGCAGGTCGAGCCAGACCTGGCTGGCGCAGCCGCGCACCTTGTTGGCGTCGTTATGCGCGTCCTCGGGCAGCGGCTCGAGGCTCTTGCCGAGCTCGATCAGGTAGCGGTAGCGGTCGTCCCATTCGTCGAGCAGCTCGAAATTGGCGACGATCTCGTCGAGAGTGGTGGTCATGTCCTGCCTTGCCGACCTCCGATCCATCCGGAGCCGGCGCGCTCTCTTCCCGCGCCTTGCGGGCTTTCGTCAAGCATTCAACGCGGGGCGGAGCGACCGGTTGCAGCCGATGCGGCGGCGCTGATGATACGCCCACGCGTCTCCGGATCGAGACCCGCGAGGATCTGGGCCGCCTCGCGGGCCGCGGTGAGGCTGCCGGCCGCCACGCGCGGCTCGGCCTGGACCGCGCTCACGACCTGCCGCACGGCCTGGGGCAGCTCCACCTCGGCCGGCTTGCCGCCATGGACCGGGGAGTTGATCGCGATCAGGCCGATGATCGCGACCTTGCGCAGGAAGTAAGCCATCTCGATCTCCGTTGCGGTTCTTGCGACCGCGACGCTGACCCTAGACGGGGATCCGGAAAAATCGCGTCATTCCAAACGCTCAAATGCGAGTCGAATGCGGATGGCGATCTTCAGGTTCCGTTCACCCTGCTTTGAACCTTCATGCCGCATGAGAAAGCCGCCGAAACAAGCGTAACTATCTGACGAATTTATATAAATTTGAAATTGGCCGCCTGTGGGGCGTCTTGTCGGACGATCGCCTTAAGCCCCGCTTAAACCCGCCATGGCGAGATAGCGGCAAGCGGGCATGTCGGTCCGCACGAGTTAGGCGTTGCGTTTCGGATGGTGATGGCAGCACTCAGGACACAGGCGGCAGCACTGGTGCATGCATCGGCGCGGTCGGACACCTGCGAGAGGGGGCGCCACGAGCGCTTCATCCTGTCGCGGCTGCTCGTCGGCGCCGGTGCCCTTGGTCTTGCGCCTGCCTATCTCGCCTGGCGCGGAACGCTTGGCACCTTCGAGGCCGCGATCGTCGTGGCGGCGGCGCTGCCGCTCCTGGCCGTCTTCATCCTCTCCCGCAGCGGGCGGCTCGACATCGCCCATGCCGTCTCGGCGGCGGCGCTGTCCCTGTTCATCGTGACGCTCGCGGCCGCGACCGGCGGCGCGCGCTCGCCGCTCCTCGCCGGGCTCGCCATCCTGCCGGTGGAGGCCGCCAGCCTTGGCGGCCGGAAATACGTGTTTCGCGCCGGGATGGTGGCGGTGACCGCGCTGCTGGCCATGGTCGTCGCCGACCAGCTCGGCGCCTTCGCCGCTCCTGCGGCCTGGACGCAGCAGGCGATGCCGCTTCTCGTCATCGGGGCACTGGTGCAGGCGCTCGTCGTCACCGCGATCATGCTGCGTCGGCGCGATACGGAATTGCGCGAATACAAGGCGTCCGACGAGCGCGCCCGGGCGCTGCTCGACCATGTCGGCGATCTCGTGACCTGGCATGACGTGGACGGTGCCGTCGTCTTCGCCAATGCCGCGGCGCGCCAGCTCGCGGGAGCCGAGCCGCGCGAATTGATGGGCCGTGGCCTGTTCGAGCGTGTCCACATCGCCGACCGTCCGCTGTTCCTCAAGGCGCTGAGCGATGCCGCCCATGGCGATGCCGGCGTCAGCGCCTGCTTCCGCACCCTGTTCGTGCCGCGGGAGGATGGCGGGGCGGGGCGGGTGCCGGTCTCGCGCTGGCTCGAAATGCAGGCTTATCGGGTCGCGGGGTCTCAAGCCGGCAAGGGCGCGACCGTCGTCTGCGTGATGCGCGACGTCACCGCGCGCCGGGTGCTGGACGAGGAGCGTGAGCGCGGCCATGCCGAGGCCCTCAAGGCCAACGACATCAAGGGCCGCTTCCTGGCGACGGTCAGCCATGAATTGCGCACGCCGCTCAACGCCATCATCGGTTTCTCCGAGATGCTCAGCATGGACGAGACGGGGCGCCTCGATGCTGGCAAGCGCGCCGAATATGCGCGGATCGTCCATGCCTCGGGCAACCATCTGCTCGATGTCGTCAACACACTGCTCGACATCTCGAAAATCGAGAGCGGCGCCATGTCGATCGAGCGTGAGCCGCTCGACCTCGGGGTGCTGGCGCAGGATTGCTGTGCGCTGATGGCGCTGCGCGCCGAAACCGGCGGTATCGCGCTCGAGCATGTTCTGGGCCCTGCGCTGCCGCAGGTCGAGGGTGACAGGCGCGCGCTCAAGCAGGTCGTCCTCAACCTCCTCTCCAACGCGGTCAAGTTCACCCCTGCGGGCGGCCGCGTCACCCTGGCCGTTATTCGCGACGGGGATGTGATCGACCTCTCCGTCTCCGACACGGGCATCGGCATCTGTGCCGCCGATCTGCCGCGATTGGGTGATCCCTTCTTCCAGGCCAAGGGCTCCTATGACCGCTCGCATGAAGGCACCGGCCTCGGGCTTTCCGTGGTGCGCGGACTCGTCGGCCTGCATGGCGGGCGGCTGAGCATCGAGAGCGCTCCCGGCGTGGGCACGCGCGTTTCGGTGCGCCTGCCGGTCGGCGGCGCCGAGACGGTCGAGCCGCCGGCCAAGATCGTGACCTTCGCCAGGGCGCCGCGCCGTGGCATCGACACCAAAGAACCGCTTCGCCTGACTGCCTGAAAACGAGCCGAACCGATGTCCGCAACCATGGCCGCCCGCGCCCGCCCCGGCGCCTCCTTGTCCGCTCCGGTCCGGCGCGCGCAGCCGGCGCGCCGGAAATCATCCCCGTGGTTCGCCCGCCTCATCCGGACGGCGAGCCGGCGGCCGGGCCGCGCCCTGATCCTCCTCGTTTTCGGCATCGTCTCGCTCGCCATCGTCGCCAATGCGCTGATGTTCCAGACGGCGCGCCATCCCCATCCGATCCTGTCGGCGCCGCGCCCGGTCGAGGAGGCGCGTCCCGCCGCCCGGCGTGCCGAACCCGCGCCGGCTCCCGCTGCGGCGCCTCCGACCGACATTCCTTCGCTGCTGGGCCCGGCCCTGCCGCCGTCGCGCCCCAGCGACCTGTCCCAGGCACAGCCGGCCGTGCGTGAGGCCGCGCCCCGGCCGCCTGCGGCCGTCACCAATGTCGCGCGCACGCCGGCTCCGGCTCCCGCCCCGGCGGCAGCTCCCGCGCCGCGCGCTGCTGCGGCTCCCGCTCCGCGCGATCCCATCGCCGATCTGATCAACGGCGCGGATATGCGCCCGCCGGCGGAGATCCGCGGCGCCGCCACGCGTTCGGCGGCCGCGCCGCGCCGAACGGCTTCCAATTGACGCCCGGCTTCGCCAGCCCATGGCGCGCCTGACCAGCGAGTTCTGGGTTTCTGCCTGGCTGCGGCAGGCGGCGCATGACGGGCTCATCGCCGTGCTGCGGCGTCGCGGCGCGGCCGAGGCCGGCGCGATCTTCGTCAAGCTCGACCGCCTCGACGGCACCGCCGTGCTCTACGGCCCGGCGCCGCAGACGTTCGCCAGCGACGACGGTGTCCGTCGCTTCCAGCTCCTGCTCGACGCCGATCCGCTGACGGTCGAAGATCGTGTCACGCGCGAATTGCGCTTCGACGGTGACCTCTGGCTCGTCGAGATCGAGAACCGGGCGGGCGATCCGCGCCTGGAGCTGGTGAGCGACTAGCGCATTTTCGAGCGAAGTGGACACCGGTTCGCGTGAAGAAAATGCGATAAAACAAAGAGATGGAGCATTCCCGCGATTCGGGGAGCTGCGGAAATGCTCTAGCCGCGCTCCCGCTGCGGGCCGATCCGCCCCAGCACCTCGGACATGGCGGGCTGGCCTTCCGGCCGGGCGGTGCCCGTTCCGGCGCGCGAGGGGGTGCCGCTCGGGTCCATCGCCGGCTGATGCTGGCCCCGGCGCTGCGGAGCCGCCGGCGCGAGCCCGGCGATCTGCTGGACGAGGCGCCGGGCGATGACCGGCCTGATCGAACGCATCAGGGCGACGAGCGCGAAGATGCGCTCGACCGAATGCGCGGCCTCGTCTCCGAGCCGGATCAGGAAGCGCGTCGCCTCCTCGACGGTGGTGCCGCTGGCGATCAGGGCCAGCGCCGCGAGTTCGCGTGTCGCGTCGCGATCCATCGCCTCGGCGAGCGCCGGGCCGCCGCCGAAATGCCGGGCGATGGCGCTGAAGGCTCGCGTCCGGTCCTCGCTGGCAAGCGCGAGCCAGTCGGCGAGGACCGCGGCCGGAAGCGGCGGGAGCCGCTCGCCGGGATGCAGCGCCTCATGCGCGGCCAGGGAATCGAGGATGCTGAGCCGCCGCTCCGCGCCGGCGCGCAGGAAAAGCGGGGCGAGCTCGATATTCGAGAGGTCCGGCCGGCCGAGCAATCCCGATCGATAGGCCGGGCGGCTGCGGGCGCGCGCGATCAGGATGTCGGCGGCGGCGCGGGGCAGGGGGGCTTCGGTATTGGCGATCAGAGCGAGGTCAAGCGCGTCGGAGTCCCGCTCGACCAGCATCAGCGTCGCGGCGGCGGTGAGGTCGCGGCGCGCGCTCAGGGCCGACAGCATCTCGTCATCGCCCGTCTCCGCCAGCTCTTCGATCTCGGCGGGAGCGAGCGGCAGGCCGTGCCGCAGCATCTCGGCGAGGATCGTGCCGCCGCGCTCGCGCAAGGCCAGCAGGACCGACGCGGGTGTGTGTCGCCAGCCGGAGAGCTTGCGCGCGAGGATCAGCGCCGTCGCCTCGTCGATGCCGGGAATCAGGGCCGTCGCCATCTCGGAAAAGGCCGCGAGGTCGTCCTGCGGAGGGCGCGGCACCGAGAGCAGCAGGTCGGCTCTGACACGCAGCGAGACCTGGCTGAGATCGAGCCCGCCTTCGCGCGCGAGGCGAGCGAGATCGGCGAGTTCCTTGGCGGGGGAGGTGGTCATGAGGCAGCAAATCCGATGTCGGATCGCAGATTATCCCCGATGGCTTAAGGCCACGTTAACCATGTCCGGGCCTGATGGTCTTGAGAGCTGTGACACGGGAGCGGCCTCTGCGTCGTCCGTGGCTTTCGCGATCGTAAGCAGGCGCTGGACAAGGAGGCGCACATGGCCGACGTCATCCCCTTCGCGCTCTGGCGGCGCTGGCAGGCGCGGAGCTGCGCCTTCCCGCAGACGAGCGCCGAAATCCTGTTCTTCACCGGCGTGCGCTTCGAGCGCCCTGCCGAGCCCGGCCCACGCAACGCCTTGCCGCGCGGCAGCCGCCCGGCGACGGGCAAGGCCGTCGGCCGCAGGAAGGCCAGGCAGCCGGCGTGACGGATTCAGCAGACGCGACGACACGCCGCCGGCCGCGCGGCGGCAAGACGGCTTTCGCCGCGCTGCTCGCGCTGCTGGCCTCGGCCTGCACCGCGACGACCGGCGATCTCGGCCGGCCGCGCCCGACCGTCTGGTCGCAGCTCCTGGCGCCCGAGGCGGGGTTCCTTGCGGCGGCGGTCCGGGGCGAGGCGGCCTCGCCTTTCCGCCTGACCGATGACGAGGAGCAGATGCGCGACCGCGCCTGGCGCTTCGTCATGCCCGCCAGCCCGCACAGCATCTTCCAGGGGGAGGTGTCGAACCTCGCCCATACCCGCATCCTGCCGGTTGCGGCGCAGTCGAACGACGTCTCCGACTATTTTCGCGGGCTGACATCGACCTCCTTCGCCTCGCAGAGTTCGCGCTACAACCGCATGAGCGAGGATGTGAATGCCGATCGCCTGCTGATCGGCCCGTTCCGCGCCAATGCGATGCGGGTGGTGAGTATGGACCGGGTGCGGATGCGCACGGTCGAATCCTCCCCCGATGTCGCACCCGAGAAGCAGGACCCGGCCCTGGCGCGCGTCGTCGAGAACGAGGGGCTGGTCTTCTGGGTCTGCGAGCGCCTCGATTTCCGCCTGAGGAGCTATCGTTACGCGCTGGCCAATCTCGTGGTCGAGATGCCCTCCCGCGAGGCCATCCGCGCCGAACGCGCCATCATGGCGCTGGAGGCCGAGGCCGGCCCGCTCTGCAGGATGCCGCTCAACGACGCCTTCGGCGAAGGCACGAAACGCCCCGTGGTCTACAAGGGCTGAGTGGCGGGCGGCGCACCGTCAGTTCGCCATGCCGCACTGGATGCCGGTGGCGAGCGCTTCGGCATCCGCCCGGTCGGAGGGGCGCTTGGCGAGCACGCGCGCGACGATGAGCCCCTGTGCGGTGTCGGAGACCACGCGCAGTTCGCGGCTCGTCTCGCCCTCCTCGTCATTGGCGACGCGCTCGTCATATTGCGCCTCCGTCATCACCAGGAATTCCAGCACGCCTCGGATCGCGGCCCGGTCGGTGATGGCGTAGATCACGCCGCCGCCCTGGCGGTGCAGGGTGAGTCCGAGCGGCAGCGTCCCGATATGGGCGACGACCCGCATCGGCCCGGCCGAGAGATCGTAGCCGCAGACGGCGGTCACCGCATTCGGGTCGGCCTCCTGCAAGGGCGGCAGTCCTGAGGCATTGCCGGCCGGCGGGACGATCTCGGCATGGCCCTCGCTGCCGAGATTGCGATAGGCATGCGCCGCATCGCGCTGCGACAGGACCGGGATCAGGAGAATCGTGACGATGTGCACGATGGCTGCGAGTATGAGCCCCGCGAGCGTCGTCAGGGCCAGGCGCATGGCTGCGGAGCGCAGCCGGTCGGGCCAGCTCCGGGGCGCCGGGGCGGGCCGGGGAGCCTTCCCGGGCCGGGCCTCGTCCGGAAGCGGCGCGGCTGTGGGGTCGAGCGCGCTCATCGGCAGTCGATGCGCGTGATCCGGGGCAGGTTCGCCGCCCGCGTCTCCCCGGTCTGGCTCGACACCGGCGTATCGTAGAGCCGCAATCGGAGCTGGAAGCGTCCGCCCGCCGGCAGCGGCAGCCAGTTGCCGGCCTGGGCCGCCGCCGCGGCCGTGATCGACAGCCCGCCATCCTCTCCGCGCACGATTTCCGAATCCGTGAAGCTCACCCGTTCGAGCGGCAGGTGGAAGGGGCGGCCGGCACCATCCGTGACGCCCAGCGTCCAGCCCCGCGATGTCGGGATGGTGCCGCTGATGCGATAACGGCAGCGCCCTTCGAGCGGCGCGCCGTCATCGCTGCGCTCGGCGATCAGCTCGAGCCCCTCGCCGGCGCCGATGGGCAGATGGACGCCGCGCGCCAGATAGGCCCGCATATAGGGATCGACGTCGCGGCTGCCGCTGCCGGGCCAGGCCATCCAGGAGCCGACCTCGACCTTGCCCACCACCGGCCGGCCGGCGACCGCCCAATGGGCCGAGACCAGCCCGAGACCGGCGCCCAGCCCGAGAATAGTGGCGAGATCGAGGATTCGCACGCTTGCCTTCCGCGCCTGTGCCGCATCGCAGCCCGCCGGAGTTGAACCCCGACGCTCCGGGCCGTCAACCGCCGGCGGTGTCTCGGTTTGAATATCGGGTTGCGCGCCCCTGGCGAACCCACAAAGCGGATTGAAACACTGCGTGGAGACCCGCGCTCATCATGGCCAAACGGGCACGCCGTCCAACCCCGCGGTTTCCGGCAGGCCGCAGATCAGGTTCGCATTCTGCACCGCCTGGCCGGCCGCTCCCTTGCCGAGATTGTCGACCGCGCCCATCGCGATCACCAGGTTGCGCTCTGGATCGGCCGCATAGCTGACGAATGCGAGGTTCGAGCCCGTAGCCCATTTGGTCTGCGGCGGCTTCTCGGTCACGCGGACGAAAGCCCGCCCGGCGTAGAAGCGCCGGGCCGCGTCCAGGCACTGCTCCGTGGTGGCGCGGCCGCGGCAGTAGATGGTGGCGAGGAGGCCGCGGGTCATCGGCACCAGATGCGGCGTGAACACCAGCCCGGCCGCGCTGCCGCCGCTCAACCGCTCGATCGTCCTGGCGATCTCAGGCATATGGACATGCTTGAGCAGCCCATAGGGGATCAGGTTCTCATTGCTCTCGGCGTAGCCGAACTTGCTGTCGCCACCGCGGCCCGCCCCGGAAATGCCCGTCTTGACGTCGACCACGATGTTACCCGGCTCGATCAGCTTGTCGGCCAGCAGCGGCGCCAGCGCGGCCAGCGTCGCAGCCGGGAAGCAGCCGGGGTTGGCAATGCGGGTCTGCCCCTTGATCTCAGCCGGCCAGACGTCTGCCAGGCCATACGCCCAACCCTCGAGGTAGCGGTGGTCGCCGCCGATATCGACGATCTTCACGTCCTGGGAGACGCGCGCCAGGGCCTCGGCCGAGGTGCCCGTGGGCAATGACGCGAACAGCAGATCGAGCTTCGGCAGCGTCGCCGGGTCCCACTTCTCGATCACCAGCTCGGCCAGCTTGGATGGCACACCGGGGAAGCGGTCCACCAAACGGCTGCCGGCACTGCTTTCGCCTGCGGCGTAGACCAGCTCGAAAGACGGGTGGCTGGCGATCAGGCGCAGCGCCTCGCCGCCGCCGAAACCGCTGATCCCGACAATGCCGACGCGAATGCTCATGGTGGTGTCCTTCTGGAGTTCGGGCAAAAGAAAACCCCCGGAGCCGAGGGCTGCGGGGGTTCAGGAAGGCGGGCCGAGGCCGCTTCGGCGGGTGGGACCTACGATGAGGCCGTCACCACGCGGAAGAACGCTGATCGACGCGCAGCCCGAAGAGCCGCCGCTTGGGGGAAGCGGCGTCGGCGTCGATCACAAAGGTTCTGGTTCCTGAACATGCCCTGGGACACTGTCGCGAGCCCTATTCATCGTCAAGCGGAATATCCGCTTTCGACGGTGGGTTAGCGGAGGTTGGCACCCTCGGCTCACGGACTAAAACAGGCTCGCAGGATAAGGACGATGACGATGACCGAGGCGCTGGACGAGGGGCCGTTTTTTCACGGCACGATCGCGGATCTGCGCGTGGGTGATTTCCTCATCGCAGGATACCGGTCGAACTATTGTCCTGAGGTGGTGATGAACCACATCTACTTCACGGCCCTTGTGGACGGCGCCGGGCATGCCGCCGAAATCGCGGCGGAACTTGCCGAAGGCGATGCAGTCCCGCGTGTTTATGTCGTAGAGCCGACCGGGACATTCGAGAACGACCCGAATGTGACCGACAAGAAATTCCCCGGCAACCCCACTCGGTCGTATCGCAGCAGCGCACCGCTCAAGGTCACCGGCGAAATCACGCATTGGACCAGATTGACGCCCGAAGCGCTCCAGATGTGGAGAGAACGACTGACGGCACTGCGCTCGAACGAACGAGGCGAAATCATCAACTGATGCGTGGCGACGCGCATCTCGTGCCGAGGCAGCGCCCAACTGTCAGCGCAGCCGCGTCTCCAGCCCCGAGACCTCGCGGATGCCGACCTGGACCGGGCGGCTGGCGCTGCGCGAAGGCTCGACCGTCTTGAACAGCGCCCCGACGGCGGACAGGACCTCGAAGGATTGCCGCGGCATATGGCCGGCGCCCGGCATGCCCGCGCCGAGCGGGTCCGGCGTCGTGCCGTTCGCCTTCGCCACCGTAACGGCCTTGGGGTCGACGGGGACGCCCGGAATCGGCTTCAGCTCCAGCCCCTGATGGGCGAACTGCATGATCTCCTTGAAGGTCATGGCCGGCAGCGCGCCGCCGGTCAGGTTCGCGGTCTCGGAGGAATCGTCGTTGCCGAACCAGACGGCCTCGACGAGGTTGCCGGAATAGCCGACATACCAGGCGTCCTTGTAGCCGTTGGTCGTGCCGCTCTTGCCGGCCGTCACCACGCCGTCGAGCGCGGCGCGACGGCCGGTGCCCTCGGTCGGCACCTTGGAGAGCATGAAGTTCATGTCCTGCACGACCTGGGTCGTCAGGACCTGCTGCGGCTCGGGCTCGTCGCGGCCGTGATTGTAGATCAGCTCGCCCTGCGAGTTATGGATGTCGAGCGCCGCATAGGGCTTGGCCCGCTTGCCGCCATTGGCGAAGACGGCGTAGCCGGCGGCCTGGTCGATCACCGTCACCTCCGCCGCGCCGATCGGCAGCGAGACCGTGTCGGTGAGCGGCGTCGTCAGCCCCATCGCATGGCCCATCGCCACGATCTTCTTGCGGCCGATGGCGGCGGCGCGCGCCTCATGCGTCTCGCCGGTGGCACGGCCGATCGCGATCGACATCTGCACCGGGATCGAGTTGATCGACTTCGCCAGCGCCACATAGAGCGGCATCGACCCCGAGAACGAGCCGCCGTAATTCTTCGGGCACCAGTTGCCGATGCAGACAGGCCGGTCGGTGACGATGGTGTTCGGCCGATAGAGCCCGGCCGAGAGCGCCGTCGCATAGACATAGGGCTTGAAGGAGGAGCCGGGCTGGCGCTGGCTCGCCGTGGCGCGGTTGAACTGGCTTGCGCCGTAGTCACGCCCGCCGACGATGGCGCGCACCGCTCCGTCCGGGTCCATGACGACGGTCGCGGCCTGCTTCACGCGATAGGTCGGGCCGTGCTGGCGCAGGATCGCCTCGACCGCCTCGTCGGCCCGTTGCTGGATCGCGGAATCATGCGGCGTCTTGACGGTAAGCACCCGGTCGGAGCCGAGCTTGCCCTCCTCGGCCAGCTCCTTCACCTGGTCGAAGGCCCAGTCGAGATAGTAGTCGGGGCTGGATTCGCGCTTGCGGTCGACCGGCGTCGCCGGATTGCGCTTGGCGCTGTCAACCTGGCCGGCGGTCATGAAGCCGGCATCGACCATGGCGTTGAGCACGTCATTGGCCCGTGCGCGGGCGGCGGGCAGGTTGACATGCGGCGCGTATTTCGTCGGCGCCTTGAACAGGCCGGCCAGCATGGCGGCTTCCGCCAGCGAGACGTCCTTCACCGATTTGCCGAAATAGTATTCCGCCGCCGCCGCCACGCCAAAGGTGCCGCCGCCCATATAGGCGCGGTCGAGATAGAGCTTGAGGATCTCGCTCTTGCTCAGCCGGGCCTCGAGCCAGAGCGCCAGGAAGGCCTCCTTGATCTTGCGGTCGAGCGAGCGCTCGTTGGAGAGGAACAGGTTCTTGGCGAGCTGCTGCGTCAGCGACGAGCCGCCCTGCACCACGCCGGAGGCGCGCGCATTCACGGTCAGCGCCCGGAAGGTGCCGATGATGTCGATGCCGAAATGGTCGTAGAAGCGCCGGTCCTCGGTCGCGATCACGGCCTTCAGCAGATGGTCCGGCATCTCCTCCAGCTTGAGCGAGTCGTCGTGCCGGGCGCCGCGATGGCCGATCGCATTGCCATAGCGGTCGAGGAAGGTGACGGCGAGCACCTGGCTCTTCAAAGCCTCCTCATTGCCGATGCGGAAGGCGGGCAAAGCCAGTATCAGGACGAAGAGCGCGCCGACGATGCCGATGTTCAGCCCCTCGCTGGCGAATTCGGCCGCAAGGCGCCTGGGGCCGGTCACGGTCAGGCGGTCGGCCTGGCTGCGGATGCGCTCGTAGATCTCGCCGACGCGGCGGCCCGCGCCCCACAGGCCGGCATCGAGCCATGAATCGACGGCGAGCGCATAGCGCTTCAGCCGCGTCCTCCAGCCTGCCTTCCTGAACTCCATGGCCGTTCCAGGCTTCCCGAATGGCCCCCGACACAGTCCTGCCCCGCGGTCGCCGCCTTGGCAACAGGAGGGTGCCCGGTCATAGACACATAATCACGCCCCGCGCGGCGGTAAGGGCAGCATGCGCGGAATTCTTTTTTTAACAGCAGGAAGCAGGCCAGCCGGCCTGTCCCGGATTGGGACAAGGACGCGCGCCGATGCGCCGCCCTTCCATCTTCCGGCGCATCGGCGCATAAGCCTGCCATGGAGCCGAAGCCCGCGACAAACGAGCCGTTCTGGCTGACCACGCCGCTCGAGGAGATGAACCGCGAGCAGTGGGAGTCGCTCTGCGACGGCTGCGGGCGCTGCTGCCTCGTCAAGCTCGAGGACGAGGATAGTGGCCGCCTCTTCGCCACTGATATCGGCTGCCGCCTGTTCGACGCGGGCACCTGCCGCTGCCGCGACTATCCGAACCGCTCTCGCGAAGTCCCCGATTGTGTCACCCTGACGCCGGAGGATGTGCGCACGCTGCCCTGGCTGCCGCCGACCTGCGCCTATCGCCTCATTGCGGAGGGCAGGGATCTGCCCTGGTGGCATCCGCTCGTCTCGGGCGACCCCGAGACGGTCGTGGCGGCCGGGATCTCGGTGCGTGGCCGGGTCTTCGCCAATGAGGACGAGGTGACGGAGGACGAGGTGACCGAGCGCATCGTCGCCTGGCCGCTGCGCTGGCCCCGGGCCGCCCGCGGCGGACGCGCGAAATGAAGCGTCGGTGCTTCCGCGCCTGCGGGCGTTTTGTTGCACCTGCTCATTGATTGTTCAGCCGCTTTTGGGCATGACCGCCCCATCCCGCCGTCCCTGCCTATGGGGCATCGATGGCACGCGCACGAAACTTTCGCATCGCCGTGGCGTTGCTGCGTCCGGCTGCAAACGAAGAGGTTGAAGTGATGGCAGGTGGGAAGTGGGTCTATACCTTCGGCGACGGCAAGGCCGAGGGTGAGGCGGGAATGAAGAACCTGCTCGGCGGCAAGGGCGCGAACCTCGCCGAGATGAGCAATCTGGGTCTGCCCGTTCCGCCCGGCTTCACCATTACCACCGAGGTCTGCACGGCCTATTACGACAACGGCAAGAGCTTCCCGGCCGAGCTCGACGGGCAGGTCAAGGCCGCGCTGGCCGGCATGGCCAAGCTCACCGGCAAGACTTTCGGCGACCCCGCCAATCCGCTCCTCGTCTCCGTCCGCTCCGGTGCGCGGGCCTCGATGCCGGGCATGATGGACACCGTCCTCAATCTCGGCCTCAACGACGAGACGGTTGAGGCCGTCGCCAAGGCCTCGGGCGACGAGCGCTTCGCCTGGGACAGCTATCGCCGCTTCATCACGATGTATTCCAACGTCGTGCTCGACATCGACCACGGCCTCTTCGAGGAGGCGCTGGAAGACTACAAGGAGCGCAAGGGCCTCCATCTCGATACCGACCTCTCGGCGGCCGACTGGAAGGTGCTGGTCGGCAAGTACAAGGAGCTCGTCAAGAAGGAGCTCGGCTCGGACTTCCCGCAGGACCCCGAGAAGCAGCTCTGGGGCGCGGTCGGCGCCGTGTTCTCCTCCTGGATGAACGCCCGCGCCATCAAGTATCGCGAGTTGAACAGCATTCCCGCGAGCTGGGGCACGGCGGTCAATGTCCAGTCGATGGTGTTCGGCAATATGGGCGACACCTCCGCGACCGGCGTCGCCTTCACCCGCAATCCCTCGACCGGCGAGAACGCGCTCTATGGCGAGTTCCTGATCAACGCCCAGGGCGAGGACGTCGTTGCCGGCATCCGCACGCCGCAGGACATCACCGAGAAGGCGCGCATCGAGGCGGGCTCCGACAAGCCCTCGATGGAACGGGAGATGCCCGAGGCCTATGCCGAGCTCTGCCGCATCTACGGCATCCTCGAGAAGCATTACCGCGACATGCAGGACATGGAGTTCACCATCCAGGAGGGCAAGCTCTGGATGCTGCAGACCCGGTCCGGCAAGCGCACCGCCAAGGCGGCGCTCCGCATTGCGGTCGAGCTTGCGACCGAAGGCCTGATCACACAGGAGGAGGCCGTCGGCCGCGTCGAGCCCGGCGCGCTCGACCAGCTCCTGCACCCGACGATCGATCCCAAGGCCGAGCGCCGCGTGCTGACCACCGGCCTGCCGGCCTCGCCCGGCGCTGCCGCCGGCGAGATCGTCTTCAATTCCGACGATGCCGAGGCCGCCAAGAAGGCCGGCCGCAAGGTCATTCTCGTGCGCGTCGAGACCTCGCCGGAGGACATTCATGGCATGCATGCCGCCGAAGGCATCCTGACCTCGCGCGGCGGCATGACCTCGCATGCGGCGGTCGTGGCGCGCGGCATGGGCAAGCCCTGCGTCTCCGGCGCCGGCCAGATCCGCATCGACTATGCCAAGGGCACGCTCACCGTCGGTCCGACCACGCTGAAGGCCGGCGATTTCGTTACCATCGACGGCGGCAACGGCCAGGTCCTGCTCGGCGAGATCAAGATGCAGAAGCCGGAGCTGTCCGGCGAGTTCGCGACGCTGATGGGCTGGGCCGACAAGGTCCGCCGTCTCAAGGTCCGCGCCAATGCCGAGACCCCAGACGACGCCAGGACCGCCCGCGAGTTCGGCGCCGAGGGCATAGGGCTCTGTCGCACCGAGCACATGTTCTTCGAAGGGGACCGCATCCAGGCCGTCCGCGAGATGATCCTCGCCCAGGACGACAAGGGCCGCCGCGCCGCGCTCGCCAAGCTCCTGCCGGTGCAGCGCCAGGACTTCGTCCAGCTCTTCACCATCATGAGCGGCCTACCGGTGACGATCCGCCTGCTCGACCCGCCGCTGCACGAGTTCCTGCCGCAGGGCGACAAGGAGATCGGTGAAGTTGCGGCGGCACTCGGCGTCACCCCGGACGCATTGCGCCAGCGCGCCGCCGAGCTGCACGAGTTCAACCCGATGCTCGGCTTCCGCGGCTGCCGGCTGGCCGTCGCCTTCCCCGAGATCGCCGAGATGCAGGCCCGCGCCATCTTCGAGGCCGCTGTCATCGCGGCCAAGGAGACCGGCAAGCCGGTGATCCCGGAAGTGATGGTGCCGCTCGTCATGGGCAAGCCGGAGCTCGATCTGGTCAAGGGTCGCATCGATGCGATGGCCAAGGCCGTGATCGAAGAGAGCGGCACGAAGATCGACTATCAGGTCGGTACGATGATCGAATTGCCGCGCGCCGCGCTGCGCGCCGCCGAGATCGCCGAAAGCGCCGAGTTCTTCTCCTTCGGCACCAACGACCTGACGCAGACGACGCTCGGCATCAGCCGCGACGACGCCTCCTCCTTCCTCGGCTCCTACACCGCCAAGGGCCTGCTCGAGGCCGATCCCTTCGTCACCATCGACCAGGATGGCGTCGGCGAACTGGTCAAGCTCGCCGCCGAGCGCGGCCGCAAGACCCGCAGCGACATCAAGCTCGGCATCTGCGGCGAGCATGGCGGCGACCCGGCCTCGATCGGCTTCTGCGAGAGCGTCGGCCTCGACTACGTCTCTTGCTCGCCCTTCCGCGTGCCGATCGCGCGGCTTGCGGCGGCGCAGGCGGCGCTGGGCGCGATCAAGCCGAAAGACGGCTGAGCCGGATCGCAACTGCCGGGCATGGCGCCCCTGCACGGGCGCCATGCAATTTGCTGCGTCGCAGCATGATGGGCGGAGTGCCATAGTACGGTCCTCCGCCCGGTTGTCCGGGCCTGTCGGTCCATCACCATGAACGAGACGACTTCCGACGCTCCGACCATCGGGGCGGGGCTGACCATTGTCCTGGCCGCGGCCTGCGGCCTGATCGTCGCCAATCTCTATTATGCGCAGCCCCTGGCTGGACCCATCGGCGCAACGCTCGGCATGTCGGCGGAGCTGACTGGCCTGATCGTCACCCTGACGCAGATCGGGTATGGGTTGGGGCTGGTCTTCCTGGTCCCGCTCGGGGACCTCGTCGAGAACCGGTTGCTGATCGTCACCCTCGTCGCCCTGGCGGCCGTTTCGCTCGGCATGGCCGCCCTGGCCGCCAGCGCGGCCGTCTTCCTCGCCGCTTCGCTCTTGATCGGCATGACCTGCGTCGCCGCGCAGGTCCTCGTACCGCTTGCGGCCCATATGGCGCCCGAGCAGATTCGCGGCCGGGTCGTCGGCAATGTCGTGAGCGGCCTGCTGTTCGGCATCATGCTGGCGCGGCCGGTTGCGAGCCTCGTCGCGGACGCCGCTTCCTGGCATGCAGTCTTCGTCCTCTCGGCCGTGGCGATGTTGGCTCTGGCGGCCTTCCTGTGGTTTCGCCTGCCGCAGCGCCGACCCCATACGCGGCTGGGCTATGGCGAGCTGATCGCGTCCATGGGCGCGCTGGTGATGAGCACGCCGGTGCTGCGCCGCCGCGCCGGCTATCAGGCCTGCATGTTTGCCGCCTTCAGCCTGTTCTGGACGGTGACGCCGCTTTATCTCACCGGTCCGCAGTTCGGCCTGACCCAGCGCGGCGTCGCGCTGTTCGCATTGGCGGGCGTCGCGGGCACGATCGCCTCGCCGATCGCCGGGCGCCTCGCCGATGCGGGTTGGACGCGCCCGGCGACGGCCTTCGCCCTGATCCTCGCGGCAGGGTCCTTCGCCTTGACCTTCCTCGCCGAGCCGGGCTCGACGGTGGCCCTGGCCTTGCTGACCATCGCCGCGATCCTGCTCGATTATGGCGTGACGACGGGCCTGGTGCTCGGGCAGCGCGCCATCTTCGCGCTCGGGCAGGAACAGCGCAGCCGCCTGAACGGTCTTTTCATCGCGAGCTTCTTCATGGGCGGCGCGCTCGGCTCGGCGCTCGGGGGCTGGGCCTTCGCGCATGGTGGCTGGCCGCTCGCGGGCGCGCTCGGCGCGGCGATGCCGCTGCTGGCGCTGGCCTATTTCGCGACGGAGTTCCGGGCGCGGGATTGATGCGCCCCGCAGGTGGGGCATGATGCCTCGCGAAGGAGCATCCCATGGGCGATCTGACCACCATCGGCTTCGATGCCGACGACACGCTCTGGCAGAACGAGCAGTTCTTCCGCATGACGGAGGAGCGCTTCGTCGCTCTGCTCGGCGAGCATGGCGAGGCGGCCGAGATTTCCGGCCGTCTGCTCGAGGCCGAGAAGCGCAACCTTGGCTTCTACGGCTTCGGCATCAAGGGCTTCGTGCTCTCGATGGTCGAGACGGCGATCGAGATCACCAGGGGTCAGGTTCCGGCCGCCGTGATCGGCGAGATCCTCGCCGCCGGGCGCGAGATGGCGGCGCATCCGGTCGAGACGCTGCCGCATGTCCGGGAAACGCTCGAAGCGCTGTCGGGCGACTACCGGCTGGTGCTGATCACCAAGGGCGATCTCTTCGACCAGGAGCGCAAGCTCGCCCAGTCCGGCCTCGGCGATTTCTTTCACGCGGTCGAGATCGTCAGTGACAAGAAAGCCGCCACCTATGAACGCATCTTCGCGCGCCATGGCGACGGGGCAGGGCGGGCGATGATGGTCGGCAACTCGCTGAAGTCGGACATCCTGCCGGCGCTGGAGGCCGGCTCATGGGCGGTGCATGTTCCGCATGAGCTGACCTGGGTGCTGGAGCATGCCGAGGAGCCCGTCGGGCACGGGCGTTATCGCGCGATACCGCATCTCGGCCCTTTGCGGGGCCTCGTCACGCAGCTCGCGCGGTAGCCGTTCGCCATCGGCCTTCACTCGACCCAAAGGCCATGCCTGCGGTGCCACTCCTCGATCGATTCCTCCGGATAGCCTTCGAAGCTCAGGTCGTTCTCCGCGATATCCGGGTCGACCCAGCCGGCCTTGAAGCGCAGCATGATATGGGTCTTCTCGGGAGCGCGTGGCAGATGGCTGTCGATCGCCGAGGCGAAGGGATGCAGCAGATCCGGCCAGCGTGGATCGAACAGCCACAGCGCCGTCCCGCAGGACTTGCAGAAGTGGCGCCGCGCTTGCGATCGTTCGCAGGTGCCGTCGTCGTCGCGAATTTCGGCGCTGAAGCTGCCGACGCTGTCTTGGCCCTCGACCTTCAGCGTCGCGGCCTCGGCCGACAGGTTGATGGCGAAGCCGCCTCCGCCTGCCGTCTTGCGGCAAATCGAGCAGTAGCAGAGTTGATACGGGACGGGCGCATGGCTCTCGACCGAGTAGTGAACCGCCCCGCAGCGGCATGAGCCCTTCAGCGTGATCGGCATGACCTAGCCTCCCTTTGCCTGTCCAACACCGGCTTTCGCCGCGTGTTCCGCGATGCCCGCGGGCGCCTTGCTGGACCTGCCTTGCATTTCGTGCTATCGCCACCGATGTAAGACGAGATGCGGCCGGGTTCTGGCCACTCCTCCGCTTGGCGGCTTGTCCGGTGGCGGTTACGAATCAGATCCACCACACATCGCTACAAGGCCATGGCGAGGCGTCCGCGCGTCCGTCGTGTCATACCGATAGACGCGGATCTGAACGTAAGGACTAACACTATGAACAAGGGCACCGTGAAGTGGTTCAACGCCACCAAGGGCTACGGCTTCATCACCCCTGAGAACGGCGGCCAGGACGTTTTCGTCCACATCTCCGCCGTCGAGCGTGCCGGCCTGCGCGAGCTGCGCGAAGGCCAGGTCGTCTCCTTCGAGATGGTCGCCGATCGCAAGACGGGCAAGACCTCGGCCGGCAACCTCGTCGCCGAGTAATAACCGAATCGACCGGGTGGGCGTTCGCCCGCCCGGTCCACAATAAACCTGCCGGCGCTGTGGCTAGCGGTTCGCCGGTGGGACCGATTCTCTGATATCCAGGCCGGATACGGGCCGACGGCGCAGCCGAAACCACATGCGCCCCCCGTCATCACGGCGTCCAGAAAGCTTTTTCTTGACTAAATTCGCTGATCTCGGCCTCGCCGAGCCGCTTCTCAAGGCGCTCGCGGCCGAGAGCTATGAAACGCCCACGCCGATCCAGGCGCAGGCGATCCCCCACATTTTGAAGGGCCGCGACCTGCTCGGCGCCGCCCAGACCGGCACCGGAAAGACCGCTGCCTTCTCGCTTCCGATGCTGCACCGGCTGCTCGGCAAGCCGCGCCAGATGCCGCAGCGTGCGGTGCGCGTGCTGATCCTCTCGCCGACGCGTGAGCTTGCCGCCCAGATCGAAGCCTCGATCCGCACCTATGCGCAGTTCACCACGCTGCGTTCGACCGTGATCTTCGGCGGCGTTCCGGTCGGCAAGCAGATCCGCGCGCTCGGTGACAAGATCGACATCCTCGTCGCCACGCCCGGCCGTCTGCTCGACCTCGTCGACCAGCGCGCCGTCTCGCTGCGCGAGATCGAGTTCCTCGTCCTCGACGAGGCCGACCAGATGCTCGACCTCGGCTTCATCCATGCCCTGCGCCGCATCGCGACGCTGATCCCGAAGGAGCGCCAGACGCTGCTCTTCTCGGCGACCATGCCGAAGCCGATCCGCGACATCGCCTCCGCCTACCTCACCGACCCGGTCGAGGTCGCGGTGACGCCGGTCGCGACGACCGCCGAGAAGATCGACCAGCGCGTCATCTTCACCGAGCCCGGCGACAAGCCTGCGCTGCTGGCGAAGACGCTGTCCGTGCCGGAGATGGAGCGCGCCATCGTCTTCACCCGCACCAAGCATGGCGCCGACAAGGTTGTGCGCCAGCTCGAGCAGTCGGGTATCGAGGCGGCGGCGATCCACGGCAACAAGAGCCAGGGCCAGCGCGAGCGCGCCCTCGGCGCCTTCCGCAACGGTAGCTTGCGCATCCTCGTCGCCACCGACATCGCCGCACGCGGCATCGATGTCGACGGCGTCAGCCATGTCGTGAACTACGACCTGCCGAACGTGCCTGAGAGCTATGTCCACCGTATCGGCCGCACGGCACGCGCTGGCGCTTCCGGCGTTGCGATTGCCTTCTGTACACCGGAAGAGCGCGGCGATTTCGCGGCCATCGAGAAGCTGACCGGCGTCAAGCCGACGCCGATCGGCGAGGTGCCGTATTGGGACGGTCGCACGCCTAAGAAGCCGGCGCAGAATCGCGGCGGCCGCAGCCAGCAGCAGGCCCGCCCGCAAGGCCAGGGCAGGCCGCAGGGACAGGCCAAGCGGGCGGACGGCAAGCGCTCCGACCAGGGCGGTCATCGCAACCATGCCGGCGGCGCGCCGCGGCAGGAGCGCCAGGATCGTCCGGAGCAGCGGCAGGAGCATCGTCCGCGCACGGGCGAGCGGCAGCAGCGTCCTGAGCAGATGCAGCAACGAAAAGAAGCGACTTCCGCGAAAGAAGGGCTTGGCGGCGTCGCGTTCTTGCAGCAAAGAACACAGCAACCACGCACCGACGGCGCCCGGCGGCGCGCGCGCTGACGCGCGATCGGCCAGAACAGGGCGGGCTCATTCGTTATCCTAACGGGACGATGGCCCGCCTTTGCGCCACAGGGCTCACGAAGGACGACAGATGGCGAAAGAAGAACTGCTTGAATTCGATGGCACCGTGGTCGAGGTGCTTCCCGACGGCAACTACCGGGTCAAGCTCGACAACGACCATGTGATCCTGGCCTATGCGGCCGGCAAGATGAAGAAGAACCGCATCCGCACCATCGCGGGCGACCGCGTCATCGTCGAGATGTCGCCCTACGATCTCGATCGTGGCCGCATCAACTTCCGCCAGAAGACGGCTGGTCCCGGGCCGGGCGGCCCGCCGCGCCAGAATTTCCGCCGCCGCTGAGCGAAGCGATGCGCCTTTCGCGAAACGAGCTTCTCTTCGTCGCGCTGGGCGCCCTTCTCGGCGCCATTGTCGCCTATGCCGTGAAGGCCGGCCTCGTCGCGCGGGACGGGGCCCTCCCACCCTTCGCCATCGTGCTGCTCGGCCTCGGCTTCGTCGAACTGGTGTTCGGCTATGCTGCGGGCCGCTCGCCTGGCACGCTGGTCGGCATGCCCGCCCGCTTCCTCGCCTTCGTCGTCGGCGTCTGCGTCTTCCTGCTCGGCGACCGCTACGTCTGAGCGGCTGCGGCTCCGCACCATCCCATCATTGTCATTCCGGGCAAGCGAAGCGCAGACCCGGAATCCATCATCGGGCATTGTGCTTTGTGATGGATTCCGGATCGGCGCCGCTGGCGCGGCTTGTCCGGAATGACGTTGGATCGGGGGCGTAATCCACCCAAGAAAAAACCCCGGCCGAGGCCGGGGTTGAAGTGGTCGTTTCCGTGGATAAAGGGTCTGCGTGAAACTCTCTGATGCATCGGCCCGAAAACTGGAATCCGGTTTTCGGACAAGCAGATGCTGCGATACCGCGCTCAGTAACGGGCGCGGGACCAGTACTGCGAGCCGGGGCTGACCAGGACCTGGCGCTGCCGCGTCTCGTAGACGGCGGGGATCTCCTCCCGCACGACCTGAGTGGGACGCACCATCACCCTGCGCTGACGCTGCGTGTAGACGGCGGGAACCGTCTCGTATTCGACGGTCGCCGGAGAAACCTCGACGCGGCGGCTCTGGTAGCCGTATTGCGCGGGCACATCGACCCAGCAGCCGACGGTCCTGCCCCAGGCGTCGCGGGTCACTTCCCAGCGGCGCGTGGCGGGCGAGATCAGCACCTTCTCGGTGACGGTGTCGTAGACCGCGGCGCGGTGACGCGGAATCTGGCGGGCCGGCGCGATCATCACCGTGTCGGTGACGGTCTCGTATTCGGCCGGGACGACGTGGCGCTGCACCTGTGGCGGCTGGACCTGATAGGTTTCGTCGACGGTGCCGTAGACCGGCGGCGTGCTGACGAGGTTGTAGCAGGCGGAGCCGTGGCACCCGCCGGCCTGCGCCGCGCCTGCACCGAGGAGAAGAACGGTCGTGACTGCCGAGGTGGCGAGGAGCAACCGGGATGAGAGCGAGCGCGCCATGATGGACCTGACCTGTCGGTTCCGGCGTCTGAGCGCCGTTCGTTGGGATCAGGAAGCCAATTTGGCGTGATGAACGCAAGGTAAACGCTAAAACAAGGTAAAATTAACCACGTCGCGGGCGTTGGCGACCTTCCTCCCACCGCTGTTCAGGTCGATGGAATCGCTTGCTTACCAGCGCTCAGGTCTGGCCCGGCCGGAGCTGGTAGAAGACGTGCTGGCCGATGGTGTCCATCTTCTTCAGCCGCTTCGCCCAGTAGGGGCTGACATAGCGCGCATGGTAATGCGTCGAGGCGCCGACCTCGGCGAGATAGGTCGTGCCCTCATAGACCTCGCGCGCGATCCGCACCGCATCGCGCCACGGGCCCGGCTCGGTGATGCGCAGCGACTTGCCTTCGCAGGTGAAGGTGAACTGGCAGGAGAGGTAGCGGTTGCTGTTCTGGTAGACGGTGCCGCAGACGCTGTTCGGATAGAGCCCGCTCTTCACCCGGTTGAGCACGACCTGCGCGACCGCGGCCTGCCCCTCCGGCGATTCCGAACGAGCCTCGAAATAGACCGCCTCGGCCAGGCAGCGCTGCTCGCGCGCCATGTTCTCCGGCACGATCAGCCCGGCATAGCTCTGCCGCTCGCCCGGCGTCGCGAGGCGCAGGTCTCGGGTCGCCGGCGCGGAGGCGAGCGCAATCCGCGCCTCCGGCTGCTGCGCGCCATGCGCGGGCAGGGCAGGGGGCGTCAGCTCCGCCATGGCGATCGCCGAGCGGGGCGTCGACGAGCTGCGCTGGCTGGGCGAGGGCACCGCAGGCGAGGAGCCGTCGATGCTTTCGAGATAGAGCTCGGCCTGGCGCGCCGAAGTGATCTTGGGCTTCAGCGAGACCGGCGAGGAATCGGACAGGGCCGGGTCGGTCAGGCCTTCGTCGATCGCGTAGGGCTCGAAACCGCTCGGTGGACCCTCGACCTCTCCCGCTGCGCGCATCGCATCGAGCGAGAAGCCGCCCGAGATCAGCCTGGGCTGGGTGTCGCCGAAGACGACGCGCTCGAGCTCGACGGAGGGGTGCTGGGACAGGCCGGGCCGCAGGCTCGGCAGCATGTCGCCCTTGGCCGTGCGGTCGACCTCCGGGAAGCTCGCTGCCGTGCGCTTCATGTCCTCGCGCGGCTGGCGCGGATCGACGACGATGCGCCGCTCCGGATCCTCGAAGGAGAGGCTGGCCTGCACGATGGCCGAGGACAGGGCAAGTCCCGGCAGCCGGAAGGCGCTTTCCGCCACCAGCATCGAGGGGCCTTCCGCCAATGCGGAGGCGGGGCCGGGATCGATGCGTGGGATCGCGCTGGAGGGCAGGCCGGTCGGTCCGAAATTCTGTCCGGCCGAGGCGGTGAAGGAGACCAGCAGTCCGACCGACAGCGCCCAGGGCGCAGCCGTCACCGCGGCCCATCTGAGCCCCGGCGCCCGCCCGCCTCGCTTCCGCCTGTGAAGACGCAAATGACTCAAAACGACGCACCCGTCCCGACGATACGGAACGAAAGACCGCCGGCCGGAGCCGCGTCTTCGTTGGAATCCGTTATCGCCTCGGTAAGGTTGAGCGGCAGTTAACGCCGGAGGGTGTTTTTTGGCCGGGCTGGAGCGTCATTGCCGTGCGAGCACCCGGGGCTTGCCTTCGGCGCCCCCCGGTACAGGCTCCGCAAAGCAATTCGCAATGACGACTCCGGCGGTCCTTTCTGATCGAAAGCTGCTCCGGCGCGGCCGCCGGCCATATCGGTCCGTGATGCCTCGTTTCACGAAAACGCGCTGGTTGCCCCCGGGGCGAGCCGCTATCGTGTAGTCACACATTCGAGGCTTCGGGGACATTCATGAGCTCCACTCCGGCAAGCTCCAAACCGGCACGCAGCTACGCTCCGGAGGTCATCGTCGCGGCCGGCTGCCTGATCGCGCTGATCACCTTCGGGCCGCGCGCCAGTGCCGGCCTGTTCCAGATCCCGATGACGCTGCAGTTCCATTGGGGCCGCGACATCTTCGGCCTGGCCCTGGCGATCCAGAACCTGCTCTGGGGCCTCGGCGCTCCCTTCGCGGGCGCCATCGCCGACCGCTACGGCACGGTGCGCGTGCTCTGCGTCGGCGCGGTGCTCTATGCCGCCGGCCTCGTCGTCATGGCCCATGCGACGACGCCGCTGCAGCTCCATCTCGGCGCCGGCGTGCTGATCGGCTTCGGCCTGTCGGCTTGCTCCTTCAACCTTGTCCTCGCCGCCTTCGGCAAGCTCCTGCCGGAGCAGTGGCGGCCGATGGCCTTCGGCGCCGGCACGGCGGCGGGCTCCTTCGGCCAGTTCCTGTTCCCGCCGATCGGCAACATCCTCATCGATACGCTGGGCTGGCAGCAGGCGCTGATGGTCTTCGCCGTGACCCTGCTGCCGGTGCTGCCGATCTCGATCATCCTGGCCACGCGCAAGCTCGGCGGCTCCGGCAGCACCACCGCCAACCTGCCGAATCAGACGGTGGTCCAGGCGCTGACCGAGGCGTTCAGGCACCGCAGCTACGTCCTGCTCGTGCTCGGCTTCTTCACCTGCGGCTTCCAGCTCGCCTTCATCACCGTCCACATGCCCGCCTATCTCCGGGATACCGGCCTGCCGGCCTGGGTCGGCGGCTGGACGCTCGCGGTCATCGGCCTCGCCAATGCGGTTGGCTCGCTCTCCTCCGGCTGGCTCTCGACGCGGATGCCGAAGCGCCATCTCCTCGCCTGGATCTATCTGGGCCGGGCGGTGGCGATCGCCGCCTTCATCCTGATCCCGCCGAGCCCGCTGACGGCGCTGACCTTCGGCGTCGTCATCGGCCTGTTCTGGCTCTCGACCGTGCCGCCGACCTCCTCGCTGGTCATGCTGATGTTCGGCACGAAATACATGGCGATGCTCTACGGCTTCGCCTTCTTCTCGCATCAGGTCGGCGGGTTTCTCGGGGTCTGGCTCGGCGGCGTGCTTTATGAAGCGATGGGCAACTATCAGTTCGTCTGGTGGCTCTCGGTCGCGCTCGGCGTCGCCTCGGCGCTGATCAACCTGCCGATCGTCGAACGACCGGTCGAGCGACCGCAGGCGCAGCCCGCCTGATCCGGAAGACGATCCCGCGCACGGCCGACGGGGTTGCGATGGCGGACCGCCGCTGCAACCTTGTCGGCTTTCGCATGTCAGCGTTCGGGAGATGGGGATGACGACGTTCAAGGCCCTGGTGGCGACCAAGGGGGAAACCGCGCCCAACCTCGCCTTCACGGATTTAGCCGAAAGCGATCTGATGGAGGGCGACGTCAC
This sequence comes from Allobosea sp. OAE752, assembly GCF_050433265.1. Lineage (NCBI taxonomy): Bacteria > Pseudomonadati > Pseudomonadota > Alphaproteobacteria > Hyphomicrobiales > Alloboseaceae > Allobosea > Allobosea sp. OAE752. The sequence goes on along the minus strand of NZ_JBNPXO010000001.1, from coordinate 592,259 downwards.
CGTCCGCGTCACGCATTCGACCGTGAACTACAAGGACGGCCTCGCCATCACCGGCAAGGCACCGGTGGTGCGCCGCTGGCCGATGATCCCGGGGATCGATTTCGCCGGCCGCGTCGAGGCCTCCGATCATCCCGGCTTCAAGCCCGGCGATCTCGTCGTCCTGAACGGCTGGGGCACCGGTGAGACCCACCTTGGCGCTTACGCCCAGAAGAGCCGTGTGAAGGGCGACTGGCTGGTGCCGCTGCCGGCGGGGCTGACCCCGGCCGAGGCCATGGCCATCGGCACCGCCGGCTACACCGCGATGCTTTGCGTGCTGGCGCTGGAGAAGCATGGGCTGAAACCCGCGGACGGTCCCCTCGTCGTCACCGGCGCCGCAGGCGGCGTCGGTTCGGTCGCGATCGCGCTGCTCGCCAAGGTCGGCTGGCACGTCATCGCCTCGACCGGCCGCGCCGAGGAGGCCGATTATCTCAAGGGCCTTGGCGCCGCCGAGATCATCGACCGCAACGAACTCTCCCAGCCCGGTCGCCCGCTCGGCAAGGAGCGTTGGGCGGCGGGCGTCGATGCGGTCGGCTCGCATACGCTGGCGAACCTGCTCGCCATGACGAAATATGGCGGCGCGGTTGCCGCCTGCGGCCTTGCGCAGGGCATGGACCTGCCGATGACGGTCGCGCCTTTCATCCTGCGCGGCGTCGCGCTGTTGGGCGTCGATTCGGTGATGTGCCCGAAGCCGCGTCGCCTCGAGGCCTGGCAGCGCCTCGCGACCGATCTCGACCGCGAAAAACTCGCCGTCATGACGACGACGATCCCGCTCGACGCCGTCATCGAGACCGGCAAGGCGATCGTCGAGGGCAAGGTCAAGGGGCGCGTCGTCGTGGAGGTCGGCTGAGATTCAGCCGAGCTTCGCTCCGGCGCGGCGCGCCAGGGCTTCGCGCGCTTCCTGGAACGCGGCCGTGTCGGCACGGACGGCCGCGATCAGATCGGCTGGCGCCGAGGCGGGGGAGCCGCCGCTGAAGGGAGGCTGCGGGTCGTATTCCATCTGCAGCTGCACTTTCCGCGCCCGCTCCTCGCCGAAGAGGTGAGCGGCGAGGGACAATGCGAAGTCGATTCCCGAGGTGACGCCCGCGCCGGTGATGCGGTTGCGGTCATGGACGACCCGTTCGGCGACGGGCTCGGCTCCGAGCAGGCTCAACTGCGACAGGGAGAGCCAGTGGCAGGTGGCGCGATACCCCTTGAGAAGCCCCGCCGCGCCGAGCACCAGCGAGCCGGTACAGACGGAGGTGATGTAGCGCGCGCTGCCGGCCTGCTCCTGCAGGAAGGAGAGCACCTCCTCGTCCTCCATCAGCGCGCTTTGGCCTGGCCCTCCGGGAACGAAGAGGATATCGGCCTGCGGACAGTTCCGGAAATCGCAGCTTGGCAGGATCGTCAGCCCGCTGGCGTCCCGGACCGGTTCCGTCGTCTTCCAGACCAGGTCGATCTTGCACTCGCGGAAGCGGGACAGGACTTCGAAAGGCCCGGTCAGGTCGAGCTGCGTCAGGCGCGGGTAGAGAAGCATCACAATCTGCATGGGCTCGGCTCCGTCGGGAAGGTGAGGCCCAGGCGCGCGGCTCATGCGTTCGCGTTTCCCGATGGTGATCCATCTCGTAGCGCCAGTCGCGCGAACGCTGCGAATGTAGAGCGCCACACCCGAGCGGGCAACGCAGTCTTTACTCCGCCCCCTCGATCAGCATCCGATGCCGCATGAGCTCATTGCTGCAGTAATCCATGAAGGCGCGCACGCGCGGGACGTGGCGGATGTCGGGATGGGTCAGCACCCACAGGCCCGTCGCGAAATCGGGATTGGGCGGCAGCAGCCGCGTGAGCCCCGGCCGCCGGTCCGCGATGAAGCAGGGCAGGGGGCCGATGCCGAGCCCCTGCTCGACGGCCTCGGTGATGCCGAGCACGGCCGAGCTCTTCAGCGCGATCCGCTCCGGCGCGACGTGCTCGCGCACGAAGCGCGCCGCCTTCACATGCGAAAGCTGGTCCCCGAGAGCGACCCAGTCGCGCAGGTAGAGCCGGGCCGGGTCGGCCTTCTCCTGCGCCGTGATGCCGTCCTCGCTGCGGCCATAGATCGCCCAGGCGAGGGTGGCGATGCGCCGGCCGACCAGCGTCTCGCCCGGCGTGTCGCTGGCGCGGATGGCGACGTCGGCGTCGCGCTTGGACAGGTTGAGAGCCTGGTTGCCGATGACGACATCGAGCCGGATCGCCGGATGCGCCCGCCGGAAACCGGCGAAGATCGGCAGCAGCAGGTTGAGATGCAGCGTATCGGTGGTGGTGATCCTGATCTCGCCGGAGGGCGCCACGTCGCGGCCGGCGAGTCGCCGGGAAAAAGCCGTCACGTCCTCTTCCATCCGCCCGGCCAGCGCCGCCATCTCCGCGCCGGCGACGGTGGCGACATAGCCGGTCTTGCGCCGCTCGAAGAGCGGCATGCCGACCATCTCCTCGATCTGCCCGAGGCGGCGGAACACGGTGGAATGGTTGACCGCGAGCGCTCCCGCCGCACCCGTCAGCCCGCCATGGTCGGTGATGGCCTTGACCAGGCGGAAATCGTCCCAGGCGAGCTTGGAAGACATCGGCGACTTTTCCTCCCGCCGACACGCAAGCCGAAATCTTGCATGGATGCAAGGTTATGCCGTCCAAATCCGAACGAATGGCGATGTGCGAAACGGTCGAGCCCTCATCCTGAGGAGCCGTTCCGTAGGAGCGGCGTCTCGAAGGATGCTTCACGGGCGCAGAAACCACTGGAACATCCTTCGAGACGCCGCTGACGCGGCTCCTCAGGATGAGGGCTGTGAATTGCAGATGCGTTCTCAGCGCGGCGCGGCCGCTCGCCGCAGCCTGTCGTTGATCGCCTCGCCCAGGCCTTGCTCGGGGATGCGGGCGACGGCGATCGTCTTCCGGCCCATCTCGTCGAGCCGGCGCAGATAACCGAACAGGTGGCTCGCCGCCTCGCGCAGATCGCCGGTCGGGCTCAGATTGAGCGCATGCGGATGGCTGTGCGTCTCCGGGCCGAAGCCGAGCCAGGCCTCGCCCTCTCGCGGCGCATCGGCATCGAGCCGGACCCGTGCGGCCGGCGCGTAATGCGAGGTAAGCATGCCCGGCGCGATCGGCGCCTGCCCGGCCTCACCCGCCTGCACGAGCGGGCGGCCGATCACGCCTTCAAGCGCGGCGCGGGGAACACCGCCAGGACGGAGCAGGCGCGGCGCCCCGTCAAGACAGGCGACGATGGTCGATTCGACTCCGACCTCGGTCGGGCCGGCATCGAGCACGGCGTCGATCCGCCCGTCGAGATCGGCCAGCACATGGGCGGTGCTGGTCGCGCTGATCCGGCCGGAACGGTTGGCCGAAGGCGCCGCGATCGGCCGCCCTGCGGCTTCGAGCACGGCATGTGCGACGGGGTGGGCCGGCACGCGCAGCGCCACGGTGGCAAGCCCGGCCCGCGCCAGATCGCTGACCGTGCAGCCCGGCGACGCCGGCACCACCAGCGTCAGCGGCCCCGGCCAGAAGGCTTGCGCCAGCGCCAGCGCATTCGCGTCGAACAGGCCCTGCCGCCGCGCGCCGGCGAGATCGGGCAGATGCGAGATCAGCGGGTTGAAGCTCGGCCGCTCCTTGGCCGCATAGATGCCGGCGACGGCCGTGCCCGCGGTCGCGTCGGCCGCCAGCCCGTAGACCGTCTCCGTCGGCAACGCGACGAGGCCGCCTGCGCGCAGGATCGCAGCCGCCTCGGCGATGCCGGCGGCATCGGCCGCGAGACGCTTCGTCATACGGGAGAGGGAAGGAGATTGATCCACGAGGCGATTGACCGAAGATGGTTTATATATAAACTAATTACCGGGCGCGGCACGGGACGAAGGTCGCGCTCGTCTGCGCGTGGCATAGGCGATAGTTCCTCGCTACCATCGCGGCAACGGCAAATTCAGGCCCGGCTGCCCCAGCGGGCGGAAACGCGGCCGAAGGGAGACGATCATGACTTATCGCGCCCCGGTTTCGGACATGCTGGCGACCATGCGCCATGTTGCCGGCCTCGACCGGCTGATTGCGGACGGGCTGGCGCCGGAGCTCGAAGGCGGCGTCGCGGAAGCCGTGCTCGACGAGGCCGCCAAATTCGCAACCGACGTCATCGCGCCGCTGAACCGGGTCGGCGATCTCAATGGCTCGAAGCTGAAGGACGGCGCCGTCACCACGCCGCCGGGCTGGAAGGAGGCCTACAAGGCCTGGGCCGAGGCCGGCTGGAATTCGCTGCCGGCGCCGGAAGCCTATGGCGGGCAGGGCCTGCCGACGCTGCTGCAATCGGCCTGCATTGAGATGTGGAACTCGGCCGCCTTCGCCTTCGCGCTCGGCCCGCTGCTGACCGTCGGCGCGATCGAGGCGCTCTACGCCCATGGCTCCGACCATCTCAAGGAGACCTATCTCGCCAAGCTCGTCGCGGGCGAGTGGATGGGCACGATGAACTTGACCGAGCCGCAGGCGGGCTCCGACCTCAATGCGCTGCGCAGCAAGGCCGAGCGCCAGCCGGACGGCACCTATCGCATCACCGGCCAGAAGATCTTCATCACCTATGGCGAGCACGACCTGACGGAGAACATCGTCCATCTCGTGCTGGCGCGCCTGCCCGATGCCCCTCCCGGCACGCGTGGCATATCGCTCTTCCTCGTGCCGAAATATCTGGTCAATGCCGATGGCTCTCTCGGCGCGCATAACGACCTGCGCTGCTCCGGCATCGAGCACAAGCTCGGCATCCATGCCTCACCCACCTGCTCCATGGCCTTCGGCGACAAGGGCGGCGCGATCGGCTGGCTGATCGGTGAGGAGAATCGCGGCCTCGCCTGCATGTTCACGATGATGAACAACGCCCGCCTCAACGTCGCCTTGCAGGGCGTCGCCATCGCCGAGCGCGCCTATCAGCAGGCGCTCGCCTTCGCCCATGAGCGCAAGCAGGGCGCGGCGCTCGATGCGCCGAAGGGCGCCCCGATGAGCCCGATCATCGTCCACCCGGACGTCCGGCGCATGCTGATGGACATGCGCGCCAAGACGCAAGGAGCGCGCGCCATCTCCTATCAGGTTGCGGAAGCGCTCGACCGTTCGCATCGCGAGACCGACGAGGGCAAGCGCAAGGCCGCGGCCGAGCGCGCCGCCATCCTCACCCCCATCGCCAAGGCCTATGCCACCGATATCGGCATCGACGTCGCCTCGACCGGCGTGCAGGTCCATGGCGGCATGGGCTTCGTCGAGGAGACCGGCGCGGCCCAACATCTGCGCGATGCGCGCATCGCCGCGATCTATGAGGGCACCAACGGCATCCAGGCCATCGACCTCGTCACCCGTAAATTGCCGCTGTCCGGCGGCGAGGCGGTCAAGGCGCTGATCGCCGAGATGCGCGGCATCGTCGGAGAGGTCGAGCGCGCCAACAATCCGGGCTTCGGCCATGCCGCTGCCCGCCTCGGCGCCGCCGTCGATGCGCTCGAACGTGCGACGCAGTGGATGCTGGCGACGCTCGGCACGAACCAGGCCGACGCACTTGCGGGCGCCACGCCCTATCTCAAGCTCTTCGCGCTGGCGCAGGGCGGCACGGGGCTGGCCAAGAAGGCACTCGCCACCCGCTCGGAAGCCGAAGGCACCGGCGACCTCGCCACCGCCCGGTTCTATGCCGAATACATCGCGACGGAGGCCCCGGCGCTGGAACTCACCGTGACGGAGGGCGCCGGCGCCATCGCCGACGCGGCCGCGGTCTTCGCGGCGTGACGGCGGCCGCGCCCTGCTCAGGCAACCGCGCTCTTGCGGACGCGGATATGCAGGAACAGCGGTGCGATATGCGTATCGGCGAGGTAGGGCTGGGCCTGCGCCGTCTCGGCATCGACGCGCGGCTCGGCCATATGCTCGATCGTCAGCCCGGCCGAGACGATCATCGCGACCCATTCGCTCAGCGTGCGGTGGAAGCGCGGCACGCGGAACGGTTCGACGCTGGCCTTGACCTCGGCCGGCGCGGCGCCGAAGCGCCAGGTTTCGATCTCGCCGTCGACGCCGTCGAAATAACGACCGACCTCGATTCCACGGATGGTCCCGGCCTCGTCCCGCAGCACCTTGCGATAGGGCGGGGCAAAGCACGGATGCAGGATCGAGAACTGCAGGAACCCTCCGGGTCTCAGCACGCGCGCGGCTTCCGCCAGCGCCTTGTCCTGCCGCGGCATGTCCATCATCGACATGAACGCCGTGGCGAAGTCGAAGCTCGCATCGGCGAAGGGCAGGGCGGTGCCGTCGCCCTCCCGATAGGCGATGCCGAGCGGCGCCTGCATCTCGGCCGCTTGCGCGTGGCGAATGAAGGTCGGCGCGATGTCGACCGCAGTCATGCGCGCGCCGGCCTCGGCCAGCTTGCGTGTGTTCGAGCCTTCGCCGCAGCCGATGTCGAGGCCGTCCAGGCCGGCAATATCGGGCAGGTTCGCCAGGAAGGCCGGCGTGTTCAATGCGTCGCGATAGAGGTCGTAGCCGGCGCGCGCGTGCCGGGTCCAGGTTTCGGCATTGGCCTCCCAGCAGGCCGCGACATCCGCGCTGTCCATGGTTCTGCTCCGTTGCGAGGGGAGCGGGGCTATAGAGCGACGAACCCGCTATGGCCAGCGCCGATTCGGCCGGGGCAGCCATGAGCGTCACGCAGTCATTCCTGTCCGGCCGCATCTGCCTCGTCGCCGGTGCCTCACGCGGGCTCGGGCGTGGCGTCGCCAGGGCGCTCGGCGAGGCCGGCGCGACTGTGATCGTCACCGGTCGCTCCAGCGAGGCCGGGCCGCATACCGACCAGCGCCCCGAGACCTTCGAGGACGCGGCCCGCGAGGTCGAGGCCGCCGGCGGCAAGGGCCATCCCTATCGCTGCGACCACACCAATGAGCGCGAGGTCGACGGCCTCGTGTCCTGGGCCCTGCGCCGCTTCGGCCGGCTCGACTGCGTCGTCGATGCGGTCTGGGGCGGGAACGAGGGCTATGACGGCGAGCGCTATCCCGATGGCTCCGGCTACGGCACGCCGTTCTGGCGCCGGCCGGTCGCGAGGCTTGGCGAGAGCTTCGAGAGCGGCGTCTATGCCCAGCTCCTGCTGGCGCGGGCGGTCGCTCCGGCGATGGTGCAGATGCGCTCGGGCCTCATCGTCACGGTGAGCTTCGACACGGGCGCCGGCTATCTCGGCGATGTCTTCTACGATCTGGCCAAGGCCGCGATGAATCGCCTGACCTTCGCGATGGCGCAGGAACTGAAGCCCTTCGGCGTCACCGCGCTCGGCCTCTCGCCCGGCCATGTCCTGACCGAGCGCGTTCGCGATGCGGGGCTGGCGGCGCAAACCACCGAGACGCCGCTCTATGCCGGCCGCGCCGTCGCGGCGCTGGCCGCCGACCCCGATGCCGCGCTTCATGCCGGGCAGGTGCTGCACGTTGCCGATCTGGCGCGCGCCTATGGCTTTACGGACCGGGACGGCTCGCAGCCCGGCCGCTTCATCATCACGAACCAGGAGGGAGGCGGCGATGTCGCTCAAGGGTAAGACGCTCTTCATCACCGGCGGCTCGCGCGGCATCGGGCTCGCCATCGCGCTTAGGGCAGCGCGGGACGGCGCCAATGTCACCATTGCCGCCAAGACGGCCGAGCCGCATCCCAAGCTGCCGGGCACGATCTACACCTCGGCCGCCGAGATCGAAGCGGCCGGCGGCAAATGCCTGCCGCTGATGGTCGACGTCCGCGACGAGCAAAGCGTCGCCGAGGCGGTCGCCAAGACGGCCGAGACCTTCGGCGGCATCGACATCGTCGTGAACAATGCCAGCGCGATCCAGCTCACCAACACGCAGATGACCGACATGAAGCGCTTCGATCTGATGCATCAGATCAACACGCGCGGTACCTTCATGGTCTCGAAATACGCCATTCCCCATCTGGAGAAGGCGGAGAACCCGCATATCCTGATGCTCTCGCCGCCGCTCGACATGAAGACGCAGTGGTTCGCGCCGCATCTGGCCTATTCGATCGCGAAATACGGCATGAGCCTGTGTGTGCTGGGTCTGGCCGGCGAGCTGGCCCGCCAGGGCATCGCCGTCAACGCGCTCTGGCCGCGCACGACGATCGCCACCGCCGCCGTCCAGAATCTGCTCGGCGGCGACAAGATGGTGCAGGCCAGCCGCACGCCGGAGATCCTGGCCGACGCCGCGCATATGATCTTCTCGAAGCCCTCGCGCGAGTTTTCCGGCAACTTCCTGATCGACGACAGCTTCATGGCCGGCGAGGGGGTGACCGACTTCACGCCCTACCGCGTCGACCCGTCAGTGCCGCTGATGCCGGACTTCTTCGTCCCGGCCGATAGCAAGCCACCGCAGGGCGTGAAGGGCGGCGTCTGAGGAACGTCACATGCCGTCCTGCTCGGGCTTGACCCGAGCATCTCATGACAAGGAGGCTCCTGAGCCTTTCCTGAAAAGAGATTCTCGGGTCGGCGCTTCGCTTCGCCCGAGAATGACGCTCTTTTAAGTTTCCGGTTTTCGGGCGCGGGCCCGAAGGCTCCGCCGACCGTCATCGGTTTGACATCCGCCTCGGATCGGAGTTCCTGCCGGTTTCCCCTCTGACCGTGCATCGAGATTCGCGCCCATGCTGATGATCCACGGCATCTGCCCCGACTCGCGCGACAAGCTGCGCTCGGCGACGCTCGGGCCGGCAGAAATCTTCTCAGCCGATACGGTCTGGATCGACCTGCTCAACCCGACGCCCGAGGAGGACAAGCGCGTCGAGGAGCATCTCGGCATCTCGATCCCGACACGGGAGGAGATGCACGATCTCGAGCCCTCCGAGATCATCTATACCGAGAACGGCGCGCATTACATGACGGCGCGCGTGATCTGCCAGTCGGAAACCATCGTCCCCAAGCTGGCCGACGTCACCTTCATCCTCACCGAGAAGGCGCTGGTGACGGTGCGCTATGACGAGCCCGGCGCCTTCAACATCTTCCTCAACCGCGCGACCAAGCCCGGTGGCTGCGGCGAGCAGCCGGAGGCGGTGCTCGACGGACTGATCGAGGCGATCGTCGACCGCGCGGCCGAGGTGCTGCGCGGCGTCGGCGACAAGATCGACATGGCCTCGCGCCGGATTTTCGCCGGGCGGGCGCAGGACGTCGAGCAGGGGGGCGTCTATCAGGTGGTGATCCAGCGGATCGGCCAGCACGAGCACATCATCTCGAATGTCCGCGAGAGCATGATGTCGGTCGAGCGCGTCCTGCTCTTCCTCTCGGCCAACTACAAGCGCCCGAAGAAGGCCCAGACCGGCTTCTCCGCCGAATGGCGCTCGGCGGTGCGCGACGTGCAGGCCATCGAGGAACATGCGACCTTCCTGTCGAACAAGCTCCAGTTCATGCTCGACGCGACGCTCGGCCTCGTCTCGATCGAGCAGAACAAGATCATCAAGCTGTTCTCGGTCGTCTCGGTGGCGCTGATGCCGCCGACGCTGATCGCTTCGATCTACGGCATGAACTTCAAGGCCATGCCGGAACTCGACTGGCAGTGGGGCTATCCGCTGGCGCTGGTCTCGATGGTGCTCTTCGCGGTGCTGCCCTATCTGTTCTTCCGCTGGAAGAAGTGGCTCTGAGCGACTGCCCGGCTACAGCCAGCCATTGCGCTTGAAGCGCCAGTACAGCACGGCGCAGGAGGCAAGGATCACCACCAGCACGCCGTAATAGCCATAGGGCAATTCCAGCTCCGGCATGTTCTTGAAGTTCATGCCGTAGATGCCGGCGACCGCGGTCGGCACGGCCAGGATCGCCGCCCAGGAGGCGAGCCGCTTGGTGATCGCGTTCTCCTGGCTCTGGCCGACCAGCAGGCTCGCCTCGAAGGCGAAGGCCAAAACCTCGCGCAGGCTGTCGATCTTCTCCTGCACGGTGCGGACATGGTCGGTCACGTCGCGGAACATCGGGGCGAGCGTCGGCCGGACCTGCGGCACGGTGCCGTTCATCAGGCGCTGGCAGACATCGACCAGCGGCGCCACCGCATTGCGCAGGCGCAGCAGGTCGCGCCTGAGCATGTAGAGCCGCTCGATGTCCGAGCGCGCCATCGGCTTGGCCAGGACCTTGTCCTCGATCTCCTCGACCTCGTCATGGATGGCCTCGAGCACCGGCATGTAGTTGTCGACGATGAAATCGAGGATGGCGTAGAGGATGAAGTCCTCGCCCTTTGCCAGCGAGGTCGGGCAGGTTTCCCAGTGCTGCCGGACCGAGGTGTACGAGGTCGAGGCGCCGTGCCGGACGCTGACGATGTAGCCGCGACCGAGGAAGATATGCGTCTCCCCGAAGGCGATGCGCCCCTCGATCAGCTGCGCGGTGCGCGCCACCACGAAGAGGGCGTCGCCATATTGCTCGAGCTTTGGGCGCTGATGGGCGTTGGTCGCGTCCTCGACGGCGAGCGGATGCAGATTGAATTGCCGCTGGACGCAGTGGAGCAGGGCGGCGTCGGGCTCCAGCAATCCGATCCAGACGACGTGGTCGTCCTTGCGCGACCACTCGCCGGCCTCCTCGACGGGGACATCGGCGACGCGCACGCCATGGGCATAGACACTGGAGGCGACGACGCCGGCCGCATGGGGATGGCCCGGCTCGGCCGGGGCAACGGAGGGTGAGGGTTCGGGCGCGGTCCTGGCGGCGAACCTGACATGTGAAGCCGTCATGCGATCACCTCGTCTTTCGCGGGATCACCTTAGGGCAGGCTAGAACGCTTCGACCTTCGGGGAAATCATTTTTGCGGCAAAAGAATTTTCGGCCTTCGCGGCGGAGGGGCTCGTCGCCGACGCTCTTGCCGCGAATGGATCCATTTTCTCTTTTTGCGGCAATCCGGAGAGTATTTTTGCTGCTGGTCCGGCCAAAGACGGAAGCCTCCGCTTTTGCGAAAATCGCGCCAGATCGTATATATGGCGCGTATCTTCAGCCATTTGCGGCGATTGACGAGCTCTTGCCATGACAACATCGACATCCCGGAGCGGTTCGTCCGCTGCCGGCGCTAAGCCGTTCTATTCCAACTTCGGCTTCCAGGTTTTGACCGCGATGGTGGTCGGGCTCGCGCTCGGCTGGGTCGCGCGCAACATCGGCCCGGATGCGGCCGGACAGCCCAACTGGCTCACGACCACGCTCGCGACCACGGGCTCGATCTTCGTGCAATTGCTGCAGGCGCTGGTGCCGCCGCTGATCTTCACGGCGATCGTCGCCTCGATCAGCAATCTGCGCCAGCTCTCCAACGCAGCCGCGCTGGTCTGGCAGACTCTGCTCTGGTTCGCCGTCACCGCTTTCATCGCGGTGTTGATCGGCATCGCGCTCGGCCTTCTGATCCAGCCCGGCATCAATGCCGGCGTGGTCGCCGCCAGCGCCAAGGCGCCGGGCACGGTCGGCTCCTGGCTCGACTTCCTGAAGGGGCTCGTGCCTGCCAACATGCTCGGCTTGCAGGCGACGACGCGGGTCGACGGTGGCGGGGCGACCACCCGCCTCGGCTTCAACGTGCTGCAACTGCTGGTGATCTCGATCGTCGTCGGCGTCGCTGCGCTGAAGGTCGGCGAGCGCGCCAACAGCTTCCTCGCGCTGAACGAGTCGTTCCTGGCGATCGTCCGCAAGATCCTGTGGTGGGTGATCCGGCTGACGCCGATCGGCACCGTCGGCCTGCTCGGCAATGCCGTGGCTCAATATGGCTGGCAGACGCTGGAGCAGCTCTCCTGGTACGCCTTCGCGATCTACCTCGGCCTCGCCATCGTCCTGCTCGTCGTCTACCCGACCTTGCTCGTCCTGCACGGGCTTTCGCCTGTGCGCTTTTTCGCGGGTGCCTGGCCGGCGATCCAGCTCGGCTTCGTCTCGCGTTCCTCGATCGGCACCTTGCCGGTGACCGAGGCCGTGACCGAGAAGAGCCTGGGCGTCCCTCGCGAATACGCCGCCTTTGCCGTGCCGCTCGGCGCGACCACCAAGATGGACGGCTGCGCCGCGATCTACCCTGCGATTTCCGCGATCTTCGTCGCGCAGTTCTACGGCGTGCCGCTCGGCATCCAGGAATACGTCCTGATCGCCTTCGTCTCGGTGATCGGCTCGGCCGCGACCGCCGGCCTCACCGGCGCGACGGTGATGCTGACGCTGACGCTTTCGACGCTCGGCCTGCCGCTGGCCGGTGTCGGCCTGCTGCTCGCCATCGACCCGATCCTCGACATGGGCCGCACGGCGGTGAACGTCGCCGGCCAGGCGCTGGTGCCGACCCTCGTGGCCAAGCGCCAAGGCATGCTCGACCAGGCGCAATACGACCGCGCCGGCGATATCGACGCGATCGACGCGACGCCGCGGGCGGCGTGAAGCTGAAGGGCCTGAGGCGGCTGCCGCCTCAGGCCATCACCTTCGCGACGACCTGCTTCAGCGCCGAGCCGTCGCGCTCCAGCCAGCCGGGCACCGGCAGGTTCTTCGAACGCAGGAACTCCGGGTTGAACAGCTTCGACTGGTAGCGCGTGCCGTAGTCGCAGAGCACCGTCACGATGGTGTGGCCCGGCCCCATCTGCTGCGCCAGCCGGATCGCACCGGCGACGTTGATGCCCGATGAACCGCCCAGGCACAGCCCCTCATGCTCCAGCAGGTCGAAGACGATCTGCACCGCTTCCGCATCGGGGATCTGGAAGGCGGCATCGACGGGTGCATCGACCAGATTGGCGGTGATCCGGCCCTGGCCGATGCCTTCGGTGATCGAGGAGCCCTCCGACTTGAGGACGCCGCTGGTGTAATAGGAATAGAGCGCCGCGCCCATCGGATCGGCCAGTCCGATCGTCACCTTCGGATTGCGAGCCTTCAGCGCCATGCCGACGCCGGCGAGCGTGCCGCCCGAGCCGACCGCGCAGATGAAGCCGTCGACCTTGCCTGCCGTCTGCTCCCAGATCTCCGGGCCGGTGGTGTCGAGATGGCCCTGCCGGTTCGCGACATTGTCGAACTGGTTGGCCCAGATCGCGCCGTTGGGCTCGGTCTTCGCCAGTTCCTCGGCGAGGCGGCCGGAGACCTTCACGTAATTGTTCGGGTTGGCGTAGGGCGCGGCCGGCACCTCGACCAGCGTCGCGCCGGCGAGCCGCAGCATGTCCTTCTTTTCCTGGCTCTGCGTCTCCGGGATGACGATGACCGAGCGATAGCCCAGCGCGTTGCCGACCAGCGCGATGCCGATGCCGGTATTGCCCGCCGTGCCCTCGACGATGACGCCGCCCGGCTTCAGCTGCCCCTTCGCCTCGGCGTCGCGGATGATCGCGAGCGCGGCGCGGTCCTTCACCGATTGGCCGGGATTCATGAACTCGGCCTTGCCGAGGATGGCGCAGCCGGTTTCCGCCGAGGCGCGCTCGAGCTTGATGAGCGGGGTATTGCCGATGGCTTCGATGACGCCGTCGCGGATAGTCATGGCAGGATTTCCCAATTCGTCCCTGACCTGATAGGCGAAAGCCTCGTTCCCGTCATCAGCAGGCCGGCTCTGCGCCGGAGATTGTCACGATGCCCGCCGCCCGATCGAATCCGCCTCCGGATGCTTCGCCTCGCCTTGCGATGAACGAAGTCCTGACCATCGATCGCCTCGGCCAGAAGGGCGATGGCATCGTGCAGGCGCCCGCCGGCAGCATCTTCGTTCCCTATGCGCTGCCGGGCGAGACCGTGCGCGCCGTGGTCGATGGCGATCGCGGCCAGCTCGTCGAGATCATCGCGCCCTCCGAATCCCGCATCGCGGCGATCTGCCCGCTCTTTACCCGTTGCGGCGGCTGTGCTGCGCAGCACATGGCACCCGGTCTCTATCGCGAATGGAAGCGCCAGCAGGTCGTGACCACGCTGAGCCGCGCCGGCATCGAGGCGCCCGTGGCCGATCTCGTCGACGCCCATGGTGCCGGGCGGCGCCGCGTCACCTTCCACGCCCGCCGCGAGGGCGAGGCGATGGTCGTCGGCTTCATGGCGGCGCGCAGCCACGATCTGGTTCCCGTCGAGGCCTGCCCGGTGCTGGCGCCGGGCCTCGACCGGGCACCAGCCGCCGCGCAGATGTTGGCGAACCGGATGGGCGGGGCGAACAAGCCGCTCGACATCCAGATCACCGCCTCCGAAGCGGGGCTCGACGTCGATATGCGCGGCCACGGACCGCTCGGCGACAAGCTCAGGCTCGCCTTGACCCAACTGGCCGAGCGGCTCGACCTCGCCCGGCTCTCCAACCATGGCGAGATCGTCGTCGAGCGCCGTCCGCCCTTGCAGCATATGGGCAAGGCGCTCGTCGCCCCGCCGCCCGGCGGCTTCCTGCAGGCGACGGTGCTGGGGGAGGAGACGCTGGCGAATCTCGTCACGGCGGCTCTGCCCAAGGGCAAGCGCGCCGCCGATCTCTTCGCCGGCTGCGGCCCCTTCAGCTTCCGCATCGCCGAGCGCATGCAGGTTCTCGCCGTCGAGAGCGACAAGGCCGCGATGCTGGCGCTGGCGAAAGGTTTTGGCGCGACGCCGGGGCTCAAAGCCATCGCGACCGAGACGCGCGACCTCTTCCGCCGCCCGCTGCTGGAGCATGAGCTCAACGGTTTCGACGTCGTCGTGCTCGACCCGCCGCGTGCCGGCGCCGAGGCCCAGGCGAAGCGGCTGGCGGCCTCGAAGGTCAGGGACGTGATCTACGTCTCCTGCGATGCCGGCAGTTTCGCGCGAGACGCTGCGACGCTGGTTGCGGGCGGATATGCGCTGGAAGGCGTGACGCCGGTCGATCAGTTCCGCTATTCCGCCCATGTCGAGCTCGTCGGCGTGTTCCGGCGCGGCAGGAAGGGCTAGGACTTCAGGATGAGCGCAATTCTCGATCGCATGGCCGGCATCGTCGGCGCGAAGAACATCGTCACCGATGCCGACGCCATGGTGCCCTATCTCAAGGAATGGCGCGATCTCTTCCGCGGCAAGGCGCAAGGCATCGTCCGCCCCGGCTCGACGACCGAAGTTGCCGAGCTGGTGAAGCTCGCAGCCGAGACCGGCACGACGCTGGTGCCGCAGGGTGGCAATACGGGTCTCGTCGGCGGCCAGATCCCGATCGCCGAGGGCAGGGAGATCATCCTCTCGCTGCAGCGTCTCGACAAGGTCCGCGCGGTCGATACCGATGGCGACACCATGATCGTCGAAGCCGGCGTCACGCTGAAGCGGGCGCAGGATGCGGCGGAAGCGGCCGGACGGCTCTTCCCGCTCTCGCTGGCCTCGGAAGGCTCCTGCACCATCGGCGGCAACCTCTCGACCAATGCCGGCGGCACCGCCGTGCTGGCCTATGGCAATGCCCGCGAGCTCTGCCTGGGCCTGGAAGTCGTGCTGCCGGACGGTCGCATCTGGAACGGTCTGCGCCAGCTCCGCAAGGACAACACCGGCTACGATTTGAAGGACCTCTTCATCGGCGCCGAGGGCACGCTCGGCATCATCACGGCGGCCGTGCTCAAGCTCTTCCCGCTGCCGGCGGCGCGGGCCACCGCCTTCCTCGCCGTGCCGGACCCGGAAGCGGCGCTGGAACTGCTCAACGCCGCCAAGGCCGGCGCCGGCGGCACGCTCACCACCTTCGAATTGATGCCGCGCATCGGCCTCGATTTCGTCCTGCGCCACGCATCGGGCACGCGCGATCCGCTCTCGGAGCCGTCGCCCTGGTATGTGCTGATGGAGGTCTCGGCCCAGTCAGCCGCCGGGCTCGACGAGCATGTCGAGGCCTTCCTCGGCGATGCTCTGGAGAAGGGCATCGTCACCGATGCCGCGCTCGCGGGTTCGCTGACCCAGCGCGCCGATTTCTGGAAGCTGCGCGAGATGATGTCGGAGGTGCAGACCTATGAGGGCGGCTCGATCAAGCACGACGTTTCCGTGCCGGTCCATGCCCAGCCGGAGTTCCTGAAGCGCGCCATCGCGGTGGTCGAGGCGATGGTCCCGGGCTGCCGGCCGGTGCCCTTCGGCCATCTCGGCGACGGCAACATCCATTTCAACGTCAGCCAGCCGGTCGGCGCCGACAAGGCGGCCTATCTCGCCGGCTGGAGCGAGATGAACGAGGCGGTCCACGCCATCGTCACGGAGCTGCACGGTTCGATCTCGGCCGAGCACGGCATCGGCCGGCTGAAGCGCGACCTGCTGCCGGGAGTGAAGGACCCGGTCGAGCTCGACCTGATGCGCGCGATCAAGCAGACGCTCGATCCCAGGGGCGTGCTCAATCCGGGCGCGATGCTGGCCGCGAAGTAAGCTGCGGTCGAGAGTGACGCACCTGCCTGCACGGCTGCCTAAAAAACTGGCAGGACGGCCTTTCCACCTGATTGACCGCTTTCGGGCCCCTCTTTAGCCTTTGAAGCACAATCAAAAATCGGGGGTCGGCTCAGATGATCGGCGTGGTGCGTGGGGTTTCGAAGAATGCGGCGGCGAAGGGCAGGGGGATGACCCGCCGCGCGCTGGCCGCAGCCGCTGCCGGCTGTGCCCTGGCGCTCGCCTCGGCAGCGCCCGCCACCGCCCAGACGCCGGTCAAGTTCACGCTCGACTGGGTCTTTCAGGGGCCGACCTCGCCCTTCCTCGTCGCGCTCGACAAGGGCTACTACAAGGCCGAGGGGCTCGACGTGACCATGGATCCGGGCCAGGGCTCGGCCGGCGCCGTCCAGCGCGTCGCGACCGGCGCCTACGATATCGGCTTCGCCGATGTGAACTCGCTGATCGAATACAACGCCAAGAACGCCGGCAAGGAAATCCTCTGCGTCTTCATGGCCTATGACTTTCCGCCTTTCGGCGTGCACGCGCTGAAGAAGAGCGGGATCACGAAGCCCGCCGATCTCGCCGGCAAGAAGCTCGGCGCCCCGGTCTTCGACGCCTCCTTCCGTTTGTTTCCGGCCTTCGCCAAGAAGGTCGGCATCGACGCGGCAAGCGTCCAGCACGTCAATCTGACGCCGCAGCTGCGCGAGCAGTCGCTGGTGCAGGGCACGGTCGACTTCATCTCCGGTCATTATTTCTCGTCGATTCTCGACCTCAAGGCGCGCGGCGTGAAGGCCGAGGATGTCGTCTCGTTCAACTACTCCGACTACAAGATGGACGTGTACGGCAACGGCATCATCGTCTCGCCGGCGCTGGCCGCGAAGCCGGAGGTCGTGACCGGCTTCCTGCGCGCCACCGCCAAGGCCTGGAAGGAAGTTGCCGCCAATCCGGCGCTCGGCATCGCCGCCGCCAAGAAGCGCGACCCGCTGATCGACGAGAAGCTTGAGGCCGAGCGCCTCGACATGTCGCTCAAGATGAACGTGTTGACCCCTTACGTGAAGGAGAACGGCATGGGCGATGTCGACCCGGCGCGCTTCGCCCGCTCGGTCAAGGACGTGGCCGAGGCCTTCGGCCTGCCCGCGGCGCCCGAGCCGGACAAGGTCTTCACGGGCAAGTTCCTGCCGCCGAAGGCCGAGCGGATGGTTGCGCCTTGATTCATGAAGGGTGCCGAAGAGAGCGATGAGCGGAATGACGAATGCGGGGAACCCTTCTCCCGTGTGGGAGAAGGGCAGGGATGAGGGCCTGCCTTTCCCGCAGAAGGCGCAGCCGCTCCTTGTCGTATCGACGATGACCCGCAGTCCCTCACCCCTGCCCCTCTCCCATCCGGGAGAGGGGTTCCCCACGCCTGCCGGTGATGACGCTGCCTATGCTTGACAGTTCGGAACCGCCCCTCGTCGAACTGCGACAGGTCAGCCTTGCCTATGGCAGCGGCCCCGCGCGCATGCTGGCGCTGGAGGATGCGACGTTGTCCATCGCCAAGGGCGAGTTCATTGCCGTGGTCGGCCCTTCCGGCTGCGGCAAGTCGACCCTGATGAAGCTCGTCACCGGCCTGCTGCCGCCGAGCGGCGGCGAGGTTCGCGTGCACGGGCAGGTGGTGAAGGGGCCGATCCGCGGCGTCGGCATGGCCTTCCAGGCGCCGACGCTGATGCCTTGGCGCACCACGCTCGACAACATCCTGCTGCCGCTGGAGGTGGTTGAGCCGCACAAGCGCCGCTTCCGCGCCAACAAGGCCGAATACGTCGCGCGCGTCGAGGCGCTGCTGGCGTCGGTAGGCCTGGGTGGCTTCGGCCAGAAATATCCCTGGCAGTTGTCCGGCGGCATGCAGCAGCGCTCGAGTCTCTGCCGCGCGCTCGTCCACGAGCCGGATATCCTGATGCTCGACGAGCCTTTCGGCGCGCTCGACGCCTTCACCCGCGAAGAGCTCTGGAGCGTGATGCAGAAGCTCTGGATGGAGCGCCGCTTCACCGCGGTGCTCGTCACGCACGATCTGCGCGAGGCGGTCTATCTCGCCGACACCGTCTATGTGATGAGCCGGCGCCCCGGTAAAATCGTCAAGATCCGCAAGATCGAATTGCCGCGTCCGCGCACGCTGGAGACGACCTTCGAGATCGAATTCGTCGACATCGTCCACGAACTGCGCGAGCGCATCCACATGGAGCATGCGTGATGCGGCCTCCGGTTGGACAAAGATCATGACGGAGAGACAGAAGCGTCTTTTGCTTGTCGCCATGCCCTGGCTCGCCATGGCGGGGCTGCTGCTGCTCTGGGAACTGGCCTGCATCGTCTTCGACGTACCGGAAATCCTGGCCCCGCGTCCGAGCCGCATCTTCGAGACGATGGTCCAGCGCTGGGACATCCTGCTGCGCTTCTGCCTGGAGACGCTCTGGACCACGATCATCGGCTTCGCGCTGGCGATCGGCTTCGGCCTGCTGCTCGGCCTCGCCATTGGCGCATCGCCCTTCATCTATGCCGGGCTCTACCCGCTACTGATCGCCTTCAACGCGATCCCGAAGGTCGCGATCGTGCCGATCCTGATGATCTGGGTCGGCGTCGGCGCCTTGCCGGCGGTGATCACCGCCTTCGTCATCTCCTTCTTCCCCATCGTCGTGAACGTCGCCACGGGGCTTGCCACCATCGAGCCCGAGATGCGCGACGTGATGCGCTCGCTCGGCGCGAGCCAATGGGAGATCCTGACCAAGGTCGGCGTGCCCCGCGCGATGCCCTATCTCTTCGCCAGCCTCAAGGTGGCGGTGACGCTCGCCTTCGTCGGCTCGGTGCTGTCGGAGACGGTGGGCGGCAATCGCGGCATCGGCTTCCTGATGTTGTCCGCCGGCGCGCGCAATGACGCGCCGACCACCTTCGCCGGCCTGTTCTCCATCGCCATCATGGGCATGGCGCTCTACGCGCTCTGTGCCCTGGTCGAGCGGCGGATGACCCGCTGGGCGTTTCGCGCCGAGATCGTGAGCTGATTCAGGGCGTCGCGACGTAGCCGTCGCGGCGTGGATCGGCGGCGCCGGTGAACACGCCGGTCGCCGGATCGACTGCGACCGCCTGCATGCCGCCGCAGCGCATCGTCCAGCCGACATCGAACGCCTTCGCATCATGGCCGCGCCGGACGAGTTCGGCGATGGTCTCCGGCGCGATCCGGTCCTCGATCTCGACGAGGCGCCCATCCCAGAGCCGGGCGCGCGGCGCCTCGATCGCCTCCTGCAGCGGCAGCCCGAAGACGAGATGCTGCACCATGGCCTGCGCCTGCGTCTGCATGATGCCGTAGCTGCCGGGCGTGCCGAGCGCGAGCACCGGCTTGCTGTCGCGCGTCGAGATCGAGGGCGACATGCACATGGCCAGCGCATCGCCGGGCTTGGCCCGGTTCGGGCTGCCGGTCTGCACATCCGCCCAGTACAGGAAGTTGTTGAGGCAAAGCCCCGTGCCGGGCACTACGACGCCGCTGCCGAAGGGGCTGCCGAGGCTCTGCGTGATGCAGATCAGGTTGCCCTCGCTATCCGCGATCGAGAAGGAGGTGGTATGCGCCGGATCCTCCTTCTCCTGTGGCGTCCATTGCTCGGTCGGTCCCGTCACCGGCTTGCCGTCGGTGAGGCGCTGGCGCAAACGCGCGACGGAAGCCTCGGACAGAATCTCGGCGAGCGTCTCCGGGCTTGGATTGTTGTGGGCGATGCGCTCGCCCGCCGCGAGGCGGATCGCGCGATAGACGAGGTCGAGATGGTCCGCGCCGTCCCTGGGAAGCGAGGCGAGATCGAGACCTTCGAGCAGGCGCAGCGTCAGCAGGAACTGGAAGCCTTCGCAGGGCGGCGGCGGCACATGCACCGAAAGCCCTTTGAAGCTCGCGGCCAGCGGCTCGCGCCACACCGTCTTCACTGCCGCGAGGTCGGCCATCGTCATCGAGCCGCCGAGCGCCTGGAGATGGGCCACGATCGTCTCGCCGAGCGCGCCGCGATAGAAGTGATCCGGTCCCTTTTCCGCGATCTCGCTCAGCGTCCGGGCGAGATCGGATTGGACCAGCAGCGAGCCGAGATGCAGGGCGCCATCGGGCTGGTAGTTCTTCGACCAGGCCGGATAAAGCGCCGGGTATGTCTTCAGAAGCGGGTCGTTCTCCTCGAACTCCGCCGCGCCGAATTCGGCGAGAGCGAAACCGTCCCGGGCGAGCGCGATCGCCGGCGCGAAGATCTCCGGCAGCGATTTGCGGCCATAGGTCTTCACCAGCTCGCACCAGCCGGCGAGGTTGCCGGGCGCGGCGACCGAGAGGGCGCCGCGTTCGAGATCGGAGCGCTTGCTGAAGCGCTCGACCGGGAAGCTCGCCGGGATCGGCGGCACGAAATCGAGCACCCGCACCCGCTGCTCGGCTGCGACCCATAACGTTGCGAAGCCCATGCCGGCGAGGCAGGACATGAAGGGTTCGACGACATTGAGCGCCGCGGCTGTGGCTGCGGCGGCGTCGAAGGCGTTGCCGCCCTGGGCCAGCAGCCGGGCCCCGGCCTGGGCTGCGAGCGGATGTGCGGCGGCGACCATGCCGTGGCGGGAGGTCATGGTGGGGCGGCGGCCGTGCATCTGCGCGTTCTCCTCATCGTGCTTTTGCACGATCAGAGCATGATTCCGCCGCTAGAACAGGCTGCCTTGCCCATCATCGACGGGACGCCGGGTCGCTTTGCGCGCATGGCTCGCCGGCTCGGCCGCGGGAGGCTCCGGCACCGTCTCCGCCATTGGCGCCTGCACTTCCGGCCCGTCATGCGCCACCTTGTTGACGGCGGGTCCGATCGCGACCGGCTCCAGCAGAGCGTCCGGTGGCGGCTTGAGCAGGCGATCGATCTGCTGCGGCGCGGCGCCCGGATCGAGCCAGGCATCGTAATCGGCCGGGTCGAGGATGACCGGGCAACGGTGGTGGATCGCGGCCATGGTGCCGTTGGCCGGGCCGGTCATCATCGCGACGGTGTCGATCTCCGAACCATCAGGCGAATGCCAGGTTTCCCAGAGCGCCGCGAAGGCGAAGAAGCCGCGATCCGGCCGGCGGAACAGGAAGGCGTCGGCGCGCGCCTGCCGCCCCGTCCCGGAGCGGCGCCATTCGTAGAAGCCGTCCGCCGGCAGCAGGCAGCGCCGCCGCGTCAGTGCGTGGCGGAAGGAGGGCTTCTCGGCCGCGCTCTCCATGCGGATATTGATGACGAGGGGGAAATCCTTGGGGTCCTTGACCCAGCCGGGAATGAAGCCCCAGCGCATCAGCAGGAACTGCCGCGCCCCGTCATGCAGCCTGACGATCGGCACGGGCTGCGTGGGCGCGATGTTGTAGCGCGGCGGAAAATTCGGCTGCTCGCGATAGCCGAAGCTCGCGCGCATCGCCTCGGGGGGCAGGGTGATCGCATAGCGTCCGCACATGGCGCCTGTTTAGCGCGATAGCGGCAGAGCAAAGCAACACTTTGTTGGGGTTTGGCCCACCATAGTCGCGGCGAGTTGGGGCTCAGGATGACCGTCTCCGCGACGCAATTGCAGGCCGGCGAGGCGGCTGATCGGACGGACGGGCTCCGCGCCCCCCGTCTCTCGACCGATTTCCTCAACCGCTACAGCGAAGCGTTGATGCTGATCGAGATGGCGGAGAGCGACGACAGCGTCATCGAAGACCTGCAATCCTGGCGAAACCTCTGCTATCGCGGGCATTTCGAGATATCGGCTCTGCGCTGCGCTGGCGAGGCGCTGGTCGCCTATGACCGGCTTGACCCGGCGCGGCGCAAGAGCTTCGAGGAGGTCTGCCGTTCCATGGCTCGCCTCGTTGCGACGGTGACCGCGCTCCTCGTCGAGAAGCCGCGCCCTGCCGAATTGCCGACGATCATCGAGGTGGCGAGCGAGGCCTTGCGCAGGCTCATCACGCGCTCGACCCAGTTCATCAACGCCAACGGCACGATCGACATCGCGACCTTCGACGATGCCAGCCTGCAAGGCGAGATCGACGCGCTGCTGGCGCGCTGATCAGGCGCTTTGTCTCAGCATCAGATCTCTCCGAAAAGTGGATTCCACTTTTCGGTCCGATGCCAGCGCTGCGCGCCGACGAGGAATTCGCGATTGCCGTCGCCACCCTCGATCGGAGAGAGGATCGGCCCAGAAACGGTGAAGCCCAGCTCGCCCAGCAATCCGACGATCTCGTCGCAGACCTGAAGCTGAATCGCCTCGTCCCGGACGATGCCCTTCTTCAGCGCCGCCCGCCCCGCCTCGAATTGCGGCTTGATCAGCGCCGCGATTCCAGCCGAAGGCGCAAGCAGCGCCGCGACCGCCGGCAGCACGAGCTTGAGCGAGATGAAGCTGACATCGATCGCCGCGAGGCTCGGCCGCTCGGGCAGCGCTTCGACAGCCAGCGTGCGGATATCCTGTCCCTCGAAGCTGGTGACGCGCGGGTCTGACCGCAGCGAAGCATGGAGCTGGTCACGCCCGACATCGACGGCGACGACATGGCGTGCACCGCGTTTCAGCAGCAGGTCGGTGAAGCCGCCGGTGGACGAGCCGACATCGAGGCAGACCAGACCCTGTGGATCGAAGCCGAAGGCATCGAGCGCGCCCGCCAGTTTCAGCCCGCCGCGCGAGACGTAAGGATGCGGCGCCTGCGCGGTCAGCACCGCATCAGCGGCCACCATCTCGGAGGCCTTGCGCACGGGGGTGCCATTGGCGGTGACCAGCCCGGCCGCGATCGCGGCCTGCGCACGGGCCCGGCTCTCGAAGAAGCCGCGCTCGACGAGCAACTGGTCGGCCCGGCTCTTCATGGCAGGGACGTCAGGCCAGCTTCACCGCGCTCGGCGTGCCCAGAGCAGCCTCGACGGCCTTGACGATACCGGCGGCATCGAGCCCGGCGGCGGCATACATGGCGTCCGGCTTGTCATGGTCCTGGAACACGTCCGGCAGAGTCAGGCTCCGGATCTTCAGGCCGGCATCGAGCGCGCCGTTCTGCGCCAGCAGATGCAGAACATGGCTGCCGAAGCCGCCGACCGAGCCTTCCTCGACCGTGACGAGCACCTCGTGCTCGCGGGCGAGCTTGAGGATCAGCGCCTCGTCGAGCGGCTTCGCGAAGCGGGCATCGGCGACCGTGGTCGACAGGCCGCGCTGTGCCAGCAGTTCGGCGGCCTTGAGACATTCGCCGAGGCGCGTGCCGAGCGAAAGCAGCGCGATCCGCGTGCCCTCGCGCACGATGCGGCCCTTGCCGATTTCGAGGGGCAAGCCGACATCGGGGATCTCGACGCCGACGCCTTCGCCGCGCGGATAGCGGAAGGCGATCGGCCCCTCGTCATAGGCGGCGGCGGTCGCGACCATATGGGTGAGCTCCGCCTCGTCGGCGGCCGCCATCACCACCATGTCCGGCAGGCAGGCGAGATAGGCGATGTCGAAGGAGCCGGCATGGGTCGCGCCATCGGCGCCGACGAGCCCGGCCCGGTCGAGCGCGAAGCGCACCGGCAGCTTCTGGATCGCCACGTCATGCACGATCTGGTCATAGGCGCGCTGCATGAAGGTCGAGTAGATCGCGACGAACGGCTTGTAGCCCTCGGTTGCCAGGCCGGCCGCGAAGGTCACCGCATGCTGCTCGGCGATGCCGACATCGAAGGTGCGGCCCGGAAATTCCTTGCCGAAGGCGTCGAGCCCGGTGCCCGACGGCATGGCGGCGGTGACGGCGACGACCTTCTCGTCCTCCCGCGCCTGCTTGATCAGGGCCTGGGCGAAGACGTTCGTGTAGCTCGGCGCATTGGCCGGCGCCTTGGCCTGCAGGCCCGTCACGGGGTCGAACTTGACGACGGCGTGGTATTTGTCGGGGGTGGCCTCGGCCGGGGCGTAGCCCTTGCCCTTCTGGGTCACGACATGGACGAGGATCGGCCCGTTGCCGGCGTCGCGGACATTGCGCAGCACCGGCAGCAGATGGTCGAGATTATGCCCGTCGATCGGACCGACATAGTAGAAGCCGAGCTCCTCGAACATCGTCCCGCCGGTCCAGAAGCCGCGGGCATATTCCTCGGTGCGCCTCGCCTTGTCGTGGAAGAAGCGCGGCAGCCGCTCCGCAAGCTGCTTGGCGACCTCGCGCAGCGAGCGATAGGTCCGGCCTGAAACCAGCCGCGCCAGATAGGCCGACATCGCGCCGACCGGCGGGGCGATCGACATGTCGTTGTCGTTGAGGATGACGATGAGCCGCGAATCGAGCGCGCCGGCATTGTTCATGGCTTCATAGGCCATGCCGGCCGACATCGCGCCGTCGCCGATCACGGCGATGACGTTGTTCTTGCGGCCGGCGAGATCGCGCCCGACGGCCATGCCGAGGCCAGCCGAGATCGAGGTCGAGGAATGCGCGGCGCCGAAGGGGTCGTACTCGCTCTCGGCGCGCTTGGTGAAGCCCGAGAGGCCGCCGCCCTGGCGCAGCGTGCGGATGCGGTCGCGCCGCCCGGTCAGAATCTTGTGCGGATAGGCCTGGTGGCCGACATCCCAGATCAGCCTGTCGCGCGGCGTGTCGAAGACATGGTGCAGCGCCACCGTCAGCTCGACCACGCCGAGCCCGGCGCCGAGATGGCCGCCGGTGACGGAGACGGCGTCGATCGTTTCCAGCCGGAGCTCATCGGCGAGCTGGCGCAGTTGCGTGTCGTCGAGCCTGCGCAAATCGGCCGGGGCTTGGATCGTGTCGAGGAGCGGCGTGACAGGACGGGGCACGAGGCAATGTGATCCTTCGGTGAGATCACCTGAAATAGAGGTTGCGCGGCGCGCTGGCAAACCAGAGGTGGGGGGCGGCCCGCGCATGGCAAGCGCCGACTCATCCCACGAAACGGGTGGCTCCCGCGCCAGCAACGCCGTTTAGTGCCCTCAAGACCGCTTTCGAGGACACCGGGCGATGGAAACGACCGATACCGCACCGCTGCCGATGGCATTCCGCCGCATCGGCTGGTCCAATCTCTCCGCCCAGTTCTCGGAGCAGATTGCGCTGGCTGCCGCGCCCTTGGCCGCGGTGCTGCTGCTCTCGGCCGGGCCGGCCGAGACCGGCTGGCTGCAGACGGCGCAGACCCTGCCTTTCCTCCTTTTGTCCATTCCGGCGGGCCTGATGGTGGACCGTGCCTCGCGGCGCCGGCTCATGGTCGGCACGGAAGCGCTGCGAGCCCTGTCGTTGCTGGCGATCCCGCTGCTGCTGGCCGCAGGCAGCCTCAACCTGACCTGGCTTGCCATGCTCGGTGCACTCGGGGCCATCGGCACGGTCTGCTACAGCGTGGCGGCCCCGGCCTTCGTTCCCTCGGTCGTACCACGCGCTCAGCTGGCTGACGCCAATCGCTGGCTGGAGCTGGCGCGCAGCGTCGCCTATGCCGGTGGACCGGCGCTGGGCGGGGCGCTCGTCGGCTGGATCGGCGTCTCGACGGCCTATGGCCTGGCCGCCGCACTTTCCATCCTGGCCGTGCTCCTGCTCGCCGGCCTGCCCAAGGATGAACCGCCCTCCGGTCAACGGCGCCATTTGCTGCATGATCTGGGGGAGGGTGCCCGTTTCGCGGTTGGCCACGACCTGCTCAGGCCGATCCTGCTGACGGCGGTCTTCTTCAACATCTCCTGGTTCGTCTTCCAGGCGGTCTATGTCGCCTATGCGGTCCAGAACCTCGGCCTGAGCGCGACCCAGGTCGGCGTCACGCTCGGCGTCTACGGCGCGGGAATGATCGTCGGCGCTGCTCTCGCGCCCGCCATAGCCCGGCGCGTCTCTTTCGGGACGTTGATCCTGCTCGGGCCCTTCGCCGGGCTTTGCGCGGCCAGCGTGATGCTCGCGACGCTCTGGTTTCCGTCCGTCCAGCTGGTCGGCGCGAGCTTCTTCCTGTTCGGTGTCGGGCCGATCATCTGGACGATCTCCACGATGACCTTGAGGCAGGCCGTCACGCCCAATGCGATGCTCGGCCGCGTCTCGGCCTTGATCATGACGGCGACCTTCGGCGCCCGTCCACTGGGCGCCGCGATCGGAGCCTCCGTGGCGGCGCATTTCGGCATCGGCGCCTGCCTGGGTCTCGCAACTGCGGGCTTTCTGGTTCAGCTGCTCGTCATCGCCTTTTCGCAGGTGCCGAGATTGCGGGACCTGTCCGAGATCGCCTGACGGGCGTGGCTGCCGGCAGCGAAGGTGTCATCCCTCCGGCAGCGGAATGAACTCCTTGTCGTCGCCAGGCACGGTGTCGAAGCGGCCGGTCTTCCATTCCTGCTTGGCCTGCTCGATGCGCTCCTGCGAGGAGGAGACGAAATTCCACCAGATATGGCGCGGGCCATCCATCGGCTCGCCGCCGACGATCATCACGCGGCTTTGATCGACGGCGAGGATCGAGATGCGGTCGCCGGGCTTGAAGACCAGGAGCTGGCCGGCGCCGAACTCGTCCCCGGCGATGTCGACCTTGCCCGAGACGATGTAGATCGCGCGCTCGTCATAGTCCGGGTCGAGCGGCAGGATCGCGCCGGGCGAGAGCACCGCCTCGGCATAGAGCGCCTCCCAGGGGAATTTCACCGGCGAGCTCTGGCCATAGGCCGAGCCCATGATCAGGCTGATGCGCTTGCCGCCTTCGACGATGCGCGGCAGCATTGGCGCGCCGTGATGCACGAATTCCGGCGCGACCTCCTCATGCGATTTCGGCAGGGCGAGCCAGGCCTGGATGCCGTAGAGCTTGGGGCCGCTGGCGCGTGCCTCCATGCCAGTGCGTTCCGAATGCACGATGCCGCGCCCGGCCGTCATCAGATTAACCGCCCCCGGCTTGATGGCGAGTGCGGTGCCGAGCGAGTCGCGATGCATGATCTCGCCGTCGAAGAGATAGGTCACGGTCGAGAGCCCGATATGCGGATGCGGGCGCACATCGAGCCCTTCGCCGAGATGGAACTCGGCCGGTCCCATCTGGTCGAAGAAGATGAAGGGGCCGACCATGCGCTGGCCGATCGCCGGGAGCGCCCGGCGCACCTGGAAGCCGCCGAGGTCATGGGAGCGGGGCACGATCACCTTCTCGATCGCCTCGCAGGAGCGGGCATCGCCCAGGACGGGATCTTCGGCTGGCAGTTGCGACATGGCGGCCTCCTGTGTCGGCGAGAGCCTACCCCGATCGCGCTGGCGGGCAAGGCTGTTCAGGCGGCCGCCGCTGCCGGTGCCGGCGCGGCCAGGCGCCGCAGCCGCGAGGCGTAGTAGTCGCCTGCGGCCTTCAGGGCTTCATCGTCGGCGCGACGGGCGTCGTAAACGAGAAAGGGCTCGGCCCAGGCGAGACCGCAGCGATGCGCCGTCGCCCGCAGCGGGAGCAGGAGTTCCGTCAGCGGGAAGAGATTGACGCCTTGCGGTGCATAGGCCGTCTCGACATTGCCCGCCGTCGCCGCGACCAGCAGCGGCCTGCCGACGAGTTTGGCGCCTTCCGTCTCATAGTCGAGGTAGAACATCCGCGTGAGTACGACATCCTGCCAGGCCTTGAGCAGCGGCGGTGTCGAATACCACTGGACCGGAAACTGCAGCACGATGCGATCCGCCGCGACGAGCCGGGCGGCCTCGGCATCGGCATCGATCTGCCCGTCCGGATAGAGCGCATGGAGATCGGCGATCTCGGTATCAGGCAGATGCTGCGCTGCCTCGACGAGCGCCCTGTTGGCACGCGAAACCGAGAAATGCGGGTGGAACAGCAGGATCAGGGTCTTGGTCATGGCATCCTCCTTCGGAATGAGCAGAGGATGGCTGCGTCGATAAAATTACTCCAATGGATGATCGATATACCGTATCATCGATTTCATGAATTTAAGGTCGGTCGATCTGAACCTGTTGGTGGTGCTCGACGCCCTGCTCGACGAGGCGCATGTCTCGCGTGCGGCGGATCGCATCGGCCTGTCGCAACCGGCGATGTCGAGCGCGCTGGAACGCTGCCGCCAGCTCTTTGGCGACCGGCTGCTGGAGCGCGGTCCCGGGGGAATGGTCCTGACGCCCAAGGCCCATGCGCTGGCCGGGCCGGTGAAGGACATTCTGGCGAGCACCAAATCCCTGCTCGACCGGAGCGAGCCGGATCTCATGGCGATCCGGCAGACCGTGCGGGTCGTGACGGCCGATTATCCGGCCGTGGCCATCGCCCCCGAATTGCATCGCCGCCTGGCGCGGACGGCGCCGGGCATCACGGTCGTCCTCATGCCCTGGCATGGCGCAGCCGCCTCGCTTGAAGGCCTTGGGCGCGGAACCATCGATCTGGCGATCTCGGTCTTCCCGGCCGTCGAGGCCGATTTCACCCGCCGCGAATTGCTTCGGGAGAGCTACCTCGTCGTGATGCGCCGCGGCCATCCGGCGGCGGCCGGCTTCGATCTCGAGGGCTGGCTCGCCCATCCGCATGTTCTGGTTTCGGGGCGCGGCGACACGAAGGGGCCTCTCGACGAAGCCCTGGCGCGGATCGGGCGCGAGCGCCATGTCGGCATGGTCGTGCCGAACTTCACGATGGTGCTGCCCTTGGTGGCCGGCTCCGACATGATCGGGCTGTTGCCGAGCCGCTGCCTGCAGGAAGGTGACGACGCGTTCGTCACCTTCCCGCCGCCGCTTGCCGTGGAAGGCTTCCCGCTGCACAGCGCCTGGCACAAGCGCCGCGCCGGCGATCCAGCCGTCCAGCACGTCGCAAGGCTGATCGAGGATCTGATCCTCGCGCTGCCGGTCGGAGGCTGAGATTGCCGTCGGCGAGCTGCAGGCCTAGCGCAGGGAGGCGGCTGCGGCGCTCGATTTCAGGCTCATCAGGATCTTCAGGCCGTCCCGATGGCGTTCCTCGCCGGTTTCGCAGGTCTTGCAGATTCCGCCGACATAGAGGCCGCTGACGACCGTCTCGGCGAAAAGGCCGGATTTGTAGTTGTGCCGCGCATCGGTCTCGACGCGGTACCATTCACGCTCGCCCATCCGCACGATCTCCAGCGGCTTGCGAATTTCGGCGTCCTTGCTGGTCGAGCGCAGCACGGCGCGCAGGCGGGTGTAGCGGTCGAGAGGCGAGGCATAGAGCGCGCGCAGCCTGGCCGCATCGTCGGCGCCCTCGATCTCCTTCGAGCGCATCAGGATGGTGCAGGTTTCCTGCGTCTTTCTGCAGGCCTCGCTGTCGCAGACGAGCTGCACGCGGCGAAGTCCGGTTTGCGAGACCTCGCCCTCCGGCGACCCGTCAACGTGCCAGCCCTCGGGGAGCTCGACCGAAAGCCCGTGCGGCATCACGACGGTCTCGGCGTGAGAGGTGGCGGCCGCGACGGACAAGGCCAGCGCCGCAAGCGCTGTTGCAATGGAATTCGCGAGCGGCTTCGTCACGTACCTGCCTCCGGCCGATGGCTCCCCCCATCGATGCGATGATCGACGATGCGCTGGAAGATGGCCAGCTTGTCGCCGTCGAGCGCGCGCAAAGGCAGGATCAGCGGCTCGCCTTCCCGCCGCAGCAGGATGAGATGGTCGCCCTGGCGTTCGATCCGCTCGAACCCCTTCCAGTCGAAGCCGTTGCAAAAGCCGTCCTGCCAGGTTTCGAGCCCGTCGTCGTAGAGCCGCACCTCGTGCTCATAGGCTTGCACGCGCTTCTGCATCTGCCGGGCGAGCTGGCGCGCATGCCGGCGTCTCATCCAGGGATGGAGCAGGATGACGGCCGTCATGATCGCCCAGAGACCGAGCACCCATTTCCAGAATGTGCTCGCGAACATCTCGACGAACAAGGGAAAGGCATAGCGGAAGGGCACCCTCTCGGGATCGAGAAGCCAGAGGACGCCGAAGAGCAGCGGGGGGATCAGTGCCGCGACGAGGAAGGCGAGGATAAAGCCGCGCCTGCGCCGCCGCCGCGTCCCCGGGCGCTCCATCTGCCAGCCAAGCGCGACCGCGCGATCATCCTCGGTCAGCTCGAAGCGCGCGGTCAGCAGGGGCGCGCGCCCCGGTGGCGTTTCCAGCTCCGGAAAGGCGCGGGCCGCTCCCGCGCCATCGACATGACAGGAGGCGGCCCATGCTCCGATCTGCGCGACCTGCTCCCCGGATAGCGCGCTGCGGGGCAGGGCGAAGACATCCTCGATGTCCTTCAACCGGATGAAGAGATGGGTGGGGCTTTCGGAGATGCCGCCGATGCGGCGGCAGGCGAGCGC
The DNA here is from genome assembly GCF_050433265.1 of Allobosea sp. OAE752. Classification (NCBI taxonomy): domain Bacteria; kingdom Pseudomonadati; phylum Pseudomonadota; class Alphaproteobacteria; order Hyphomicrobiales; family Alloboseaceae; genus Allobosea; species Allobosea sp. OAE752. Next base: position 561,901 of record NZ_JBNPXO010000001.1, on the reverse strand, counting down.
GCTCCCGCGGCCGGGCAGGGTCACGGCGATGCCGCCGGGTTCGAAGCGATAGGCGGTGCCAATGGGGCGGTCGAGCCGTTCGTCGCGATACCAGCGCTTCAGCCGGCTGCGAACGAGCGCCGGCTGGATGAGGTAGTAGACCAGCATGGGCCCCGCGACGACGAGGATCGGCAGGCCGCCGAGACCGAGCAGGTCCGCGCCGAAACGCGACAGGAAAGCGCGGGCGCCCAAATGGCCGCTTTCCTGCCAGGAAGAGTAGTAGGCCATCGCCAGAAGCGCGATAACCACCCAGATCAGCAGATGGAGCTGGCGCCGTCGTGCCGCCGCGAACAGATCGGCATAAGCGAAGAGCGCGGCCGCGACCCGGTCTTCGAGGCGAACGGGAGCCTCAATCGTGAAAGCCTCGGGAGGATCGGTTGCGTCAGCGCGGCGGATCGTCGGCGTCGTGCGCATCCTGCCGGTCGCCCCCGCCCTCTCAGTTCTCGACGTCGAGCGGCGTCGTGCCCGTGGGCTTGCCGTCTGCACCGAGGGTGATGCGCTCGATGCGGGCTTCGGCCTGCTTCAGCAGCGCGTCGCAGCGCGCCTTCAGTGCCTCGCCGCGGGTGTAGATTGCGATCGATTCCTCGAGCGGTACGTCGCCGCGCTCGAGCCGCGCGACGATGCCTTCGAGTTCCTTCAGCGCCGCCTCGAAGGGCAGGGCGGCGACGTCGGCATGGGGAGTGCCTTGGGTCTTGTCTTCGCTCACGGGCCTGATTCCTGTTTGAGGCAAGCTTATCGGTCGGACGGCGCCCCGTCGCAACCCGCGAGCCGGAATTAGATCCGCCGGGCTCAGACCGGCAGGGCAGAGGTCTTCTTGATCGTCCGCAGCGTCAGCGTCGACTGCACGCGCGTCACGCCAGGCAATTGCGTGATGATGTCGGTGTGGATGCGCTCGAAATCGGCGCTGTCGCGATAGATCACGCGCATCAGATAATCATGCGCCCCGGCGAGCAGGTGGCATTCGAGGATCTCGGGCAGGTTCTGCACGGCCTGCTCGAAGCTCTCCAGCGAGGCCCGACCCTGCTGGTCGAGCGTGACGAAAACGAAGGCCGTGCCCGGAAAGCCGGCGATCTTGTCGTCGAGCATCATCGCATAGCCACGGATCAACCCGCTTTCCTCGAGCTGCCGCACGCGCCTGAGGCAGGCGGAGGGCGACAGGTGCACCTTCTCGGCCAGGTCCGAATTGGTGATGCGTCCGTCCTGCTGCAGGATTCGCAGGATCGTGCGGTCGCGCGAGTCGAGTTCGATCGTCATGGTGCCGGAATTGCCTCCTGCGCGATCAATCGTCGCAAATTTTGCCGGATGCAAGCAATCTTCTGCCTCGCTCGTCGAGGAGCCCGGTACGATCCGCGACGATCCTTCGGAAGGCCGCACGAAGCTGCCGTTGCGGCATCCTGGCTCAAGCCAGCGGGAAGACGAAGGGCTGCCCCTCGAAGGCGTCGGCTCCGCGGCCGATCCGCTCGATGGCGCGGATCATCCGGCCGCCCCGTCCGAGGCTGGCGTCGGCGAGTGCGACGAGGCGGGCATTGGGCGTTGCCGAGGGCGAGGCGGCGCGCAAGGCCTCCGCCGCTTCCGCCTCGTCCCGCTCGGGCGCGAGCGCGCAGGCGGTGATGTAGGCGGCCGCGGTCGAGCGGCTGATCCCGGCCCAGCAATGGATCACCAGCGGCGCGGCGCGGTCCCAGTCCCTGACGAAGGCGATGAGCCGCGCGATATGCTCCTGCCCCGCCAGAACATGCCCCTCCATCGGCTGGTTGATGTCTGACATGCCGAGGAAGAGATGGCGGCTCTCCGGGATGCCGGCGGGCCGTGCGACCTTGGTATCGGTATTGATCAGCGTGACGAGATGGCTGGCGCCGCAGGCCGCGACGGTGGCGTCGAGCTTCGACAGGGGCGAGACGTGAAGGGTGGGCAAACCGGCGACTCCGCTGCCGCTCTCTGGCGGGTTCGAACCAGACGATAGCATGATCGACAGCGATGCCGCCCGTATGACATGGGGCTCGCAGCGACCGGTCCACAATCGGAAGGCCGACATGAATCTCTGGTTCCGCCTGATCTGGCTCCTCGCCACCTTTCGGATGCGCCCGCGCCTGGAGATGCCGGGCGGGGCTTCGCTGCTGTCATTCCGCGTCTGGTTCCACGATCTCGACACCAGCCTGCACATGAACAACGGCCGCTACTGGACGCTGATGGATCTCGGGCGCACCGACCTCGTGCTGCGCAGCGGCCTGTGGCGCGCGATCCTGCGGCACCGCTGGGTGCCGGTGGTCAATGCCGGGACGATTCGCTTCAGGCGCGAGATGCGGCTCTTTCGTTCCTTCAATCTCGAGACGCGCATCCTGTGCTGGAGCGAGAACTGGCTGGTGATGCAGCACCGCATGCTGATGCAGGGCCGCGACGGGGGTGAGATCGTCGCTGCCGTCGCGCTGGTGCGGGCGGCGATCTACGACCGGCGGGTGAGGGCCTATGTGCCCGTCGAGCGGCTTCTCGCGGAGATCGGCATCACCGCGCAAAGTCCGGCGCCGAGCCCCGAGGTCGCGGCCTTCCTGGCATCGGAAGAGGTGCTGCGCGGCGCCGGCGCAAGCGAGCGCTGAGGGCTGGAAACCTACTCCGCGGCCAGCCGCGTCGCGCGCCACTGCGCCAGCAAGGCGCGCAGCGCCGCCGGCTTCAGCGGCTTGTTGAGCAGATGGGCGTCGAGCGCGTTCGCCGCCTCGCGCACATGCGGCGTGCGGTCGGCGGTGAGCAGGATCGCCGGCATCGGCGTACGGGCATGGGCCCGCAGCGAGCTGATCGCGGTCAGCCCATTGCCATGGTCGAGGTGATAATCGGCGATCAGCACGTCCGGTTCGTTCTTGCCCCCGACATGCGGCAGCGCCTCTTCGAGACCCGCGGCGATCGTCACCCGGCAGCCCCAGCCTTCGAGCAGGCGCTTCATGCCGTCGAGGATCGCCGGCTCATTGTCGATCACCAGGAGCCGCATTCCGGCGAGCTGGCCGGCCGGGGACTGGCGCGGAGCCGCGCCGGTCGTCATCGCCGGCAGCGGCGCGGTGCGCGGCACCATGAGCGAGAAGCGCGTGCCGCGGCCGGGCACCGAATCGAGCGTCAGCCCATGGTCGAGCGCGCGGGCGATGCGCTGGACGATCGACAGGCCGAGCCCGAGGCCGCGCGCTACTCGCGCGCCCTGGTCGAGCCGCTGGAACTCGCGGAAGACGGTCTTCTGCTTGCTTTGGGGAATGCCGAGCCCGGTATCGATCACCTCGACCGCGACCTGGTTGCCTCGGCGCCGGCAGCCGATCAGCACCTTGCCGTTCGGCGTGTATTTGATCGCGTTGGAGATCAGGTTCTGCAGGAGGCGCCGGAGCAGGCGCCGGTCCGAGCGCACGGCGAGCCCAGTCGGCACGAAGACGAGCTTCAGCCCCTTCTCCTGCGCGCTGGGCTCGAATTCGCGCTGGAGCTGGCGCATCAGCTCGTCGAGGCGGAAGGCGGTGAGCTCGGGCTTGAGGGCGCCGCCGTCGAGCCGCGAGATTTCGAGCAGTGCGGTGAGGATCTCTTCCACCGCGTCGAGCGAGGCGTCGATGTTCTCGGCGAGGTCGGGCTGGCCGGCGGTGCGATCCCGCTCGACCAGCGAGGTCGCGTAGAGCCGCGCGGCGTTGAGCGGCTGCAGGATGTCATGGCTCGCGGCTGCGAGAAAGCGCGTCTTGGAGAGGTTCGCGGCCTCGGCCTCGGCCTTGGCGCGCTGGAGCTCCGTATTGACGTGGAGCAGTTCCTCGGTGCGCTCGGCGACGCGCCTCTCCAGGCTTTCATTGGCGCGTTCGAGCTTCTCCTCGCCGGCGACGGTCTCGGTGATGTCGGTGTAGGTGGTGACGAAGCCGCCATCCGGCAGCGGGTTGGTGCGGACCTCGATCACCTTCTTCGAGGGGAAGAGCTTGAGGCGGACCGGCTCGCGGTCGTTGACAAAGCTTTCCAGCCGCGCCGCCATCAGATCGTCCTGCGCGCCGTCGCCATAGGCGCCGCGTGCCGCGTTGAAGCGCACGATCTCGTCGAGCCCCGTGCCGAAGCGCACCAGCGAGGGCGGCAGGTCGTAGAGCTGGAGGAAAGCCTGGTTCCAGGCGAGCAGCCGAAGATCTCGGTCGAGCACCGTGATGCCCTGGCCGGCATGGTCGAGCCCGTGCTGGAGGATGTCGCGGTTGTACTGCAAGGCCGCCGAGGCATCGTCGAGCAGCTTGAAGGCGGCCTCGGTCGAGAGGTTGCGCTTCTTCAGCAGCAGCGACAGCACCAGCCGCGAGGAGGCCGCGCCGATCGCCGAGGAGAGCAGGTGCTCGCCGAAGCGCAGCAGGTGGATATCGGCGTCGCGGGCGGGCTCGGGCGTTTCGCCGCGGCTATGGTTGAAGCTCTCGAAGGCGCCTTCCGTGCGCTCCCGGCCGAGATAGCGGGCGATGGTCGCCTGCAACTCGCCCTCGGTGACGCTGGTGCGCCAGAGCGAGAAGGTCTGCGCCATCGTTGCCCGGTCCGATTCGACGAAGGCGTTGGCCTGCAGACGCTCCATCGGATTGGCGGGCCTGAGCAGCGAGAAGCCGACATAGGAGAGGATGTTGAGCCCGAGGCTCCAGGCGACGCCGTGCGGCAGGGCCGGCATGCCGTCGAAACCCAGCAGCGCTTCCGGCCGCAGCAGGTCGAGCCCGAGAAGGCCATGCGCGACGATCTCGCTCCACCAGCTCCCGGGAATGGCGAGGCTCGGCATCAGCAGCGTATAGGCCCAGACGGTCGTGCCGACGATGAGCCCCGCCGCCGCGCCCAGCGACGTGCCGCGCCGCCAGATCAGCCCGCCGAAGAAGGCGGGCGCGATCTGCGCCGTTGCCGCGAAGGAGAGCAGGCCGATCGAGACCAGCGCTGCCTCGCCGGCGGCGCGGTAATAAGCATAGCCGAGCAGGATGACGAGGAAGATGCTCACCCGGCGGATGATCAGGATCTGTGAGCCGAGATCGCCGCCGGGATTGCCGTTGCCCGGCGCTTGCGGGCCGAGCGAAGCCTTCGCCTTCCTGGGCTCGCTGAGGGCCCGGCGGCCGCGCAGCAGCAGCGGCATGACGAGGTGGTTGGCGATCATGATCGCGATCGCGACCGAGGCGACGATCACCATCGCCGTCGCCGCCGAGAGCCCGCCGATGAAGACGAGAAGCGCGATCAGCCCGGCCTCGCGCTGGAGCGGCAGCAGCAGCACCGTCATGTCGCGATCGATGCCGCTGCCGGGCAGCAGGATCTCGCCGGCGGCCGCCAGGGGCAGGACGAAGAGATTGATCAGCACGAGATAGAGCGGGAACATCCAGGCCGCGCGGCGCACGTCCCGGGCATCGCGATTCTCGACGATGGTCATGTGGAACTGGCGCGCCAGCAGCAGCGCGGCGCAGCTCGACAGCAGCGTCAGCGTCAGGAAGCCCGGCCAGCTCGAGGTCCGGTCCCAGATCGGCGGCATGTCGGGTGCTGGCTTTGCCGCCTGAGCGAGCAGGTCGCCCATGCCGTCGAACAGCCCGTAGACGATGAAGATGCCGAGCACGAGGAAGGCGATGAGCTTGACCACCGATTCGACCGCGATGGCGAGGACGAGGCCGTCCTGATGCTCCGTCGCATCGATATGGCGCGTGCCGAAGGCGCAGGCGAAGCCGGCCAGCACCACCGCGACGAGGAAGGCGATGTCGCTCAGAATCGGCACGTCATAGGCCGGGGCGTGTCCGCCGGTCGCGGCGAGGAACACGGAGAGCGAATTCGAGACCGCCTTGAGCTGCAGCGCGATATAGGGCAGGGCGCCGATCACGGCGACGAGGCAGACCAGCGCCGCCACGCGCTCGCTCTTGCCATAGCGCGCGCCGACGAAATCCGCGACCGAGGTGATGTTCTGCGATTTGGCGATGCCGACGATGCGCGCGACGAAGCGATGGCCGAAGCCGATGACCAGGATGGGCCCGACATAGATGCCGAGAAAATCGAAGCCTGCGCGGTTGGCGAAGCCGACCGAGCCGTAGAACGTCCAGGAGGTGCAGTAGACGCCGAGCGCCAGCGCATAGATCGTCGAGCGCGCCCGCCCGGTCATCAGCCGCCGGCCGGATATGTCGGCGGTGTGGGCGACGGCGAAGAGCCCGCACAGATAGGCGAGCGCGACCAGTACGACGGACCAGGCTGGAATCACGATGCCATGTCCTGCGAGAGCGCCTGCAATCGGGGCCGAAAAGCTGCCGGCATGACCTTCCGTTTCAGGTTTCCCACCAGTCTAGCGATGTGTCTTCCGGCTTGCCACAGGTCATTTGTCCAAGTCGTCCCCCGAATATTTCGCGCAAACCGGGTCGAACGCGCCGAATATACCGCCTGCGGGCTTTTCCTGCCTGGGCTGCATGGTCTAGCCTGCGCCGGCCGATGGAAAAATCCGGGCGACTAAAGAAGGGGTGCAGCATGCTCGATGAATTCAAGAAATTCGCGCTGCGAGGCAATGTGATCGATCTCGCGATCGGTGTCGTCATCGGCGCCGCTTTCGGCAAGATCGTGGACTCCCTGGTCAACGACATCATCATGCCCTTTATCGGCGCATTGGGCGGTGTCGATTTCTCGAACTACTTCATCGGCCTCAACAGCGGCATCACCGCCACGACGCTGGCCGAAGCCAAGAAGCAGGGCGCGGTCCTCGCCTACGGCAACTTCATCACGGTCGCGGTCAACTTCATCATCATCGCCTTCGTGCTGTTCCTGGTCGTCAAGGGCATCAACACGCTCCAGCGCAAGCAGAAGGAAGAGCCGGCCGCGCCGCCTCCGAAGGCCGACGACGTCGTCCTGCTCACCGAGATCCGCGATCTGCTCAAGCAGAAGACGGTTTGATCGGCTGACGCCGCTGGTCGCGATTCATCACCGCGACCGATCGACCCGATCTCGCGATTTCATGCCCCGCTGCGCCGTCATCGGCTAAAGAAGGGCAGGACAAATCGCGAGGTCGAAGCCGATGAATTCCGCTCTCCCGACGGGCAGCACGCTGATCGCCGATCTGCGGCCGGAGGCGCGCGAGGCGCCCGAAAGCGGCATCGTCGAGGTGATGAATTACGGTCGCCTGCGGGAGGGGTTGATTCCGCTCTGGGTCGGCGAGGGCGACCTGCCGACGCCGGCCTTCATCCGGGACGCGGCGGCGCGCTCGCTCGCCGCCGGCGAGACCTTCTACACCTGGCAGCGCGGCATCCCGGAGCTGCGCGAGGCGCTGGCCCGCTATCACGAGCGCCTCTACGGGCAGACCTTTTCGCCCGAGCGCTTCTTCGTCACCGGCTCTGGCATGCAGTCGCTCCAGATCGTGGTGCGCATGATCGCGGGGCCGGGCGACGAGCTCATCATCCCGACCCCGGCCTGGCCCAATTTCGTGGCCGCGACGAGCGTCGGCGGCGCCAGGCCCGTCTGCGTGCCGATGGAGTACGACCAGGGCCGGTTTACGCTCGATCTCGGCAAGCTCGAGGCCGCGATCACGCCGAAGACGCGCGGCATGCTGATCAACTCGCCCTCCAACCCCACCGGCTGGACGGCGACGAAGGCGGAACAGGAGGCGCTGCTTGCCCTGTCGCGCAAGCACGGCATCTGGATCGTCGCCGACGAGATCTATGGCCGCTTCGTCTATGACGGCTCGGCGCGGGCGCCGTCCTTCCACGACATCATGGCGCCGGAGGACCGCGTCATCTTTGTCCAGACCTTCTCGAAGAACTGGGCGATGACCGGCTGGCGCATCGGCTGGATCGAGGCGCCGGAGGCCTTCGGCCAGGTGATCGAGAACCTGATCCAGTATTCGACCTCCGGCTCGCCGGTCTTCGTGCAGCGCGGTGCCGTCGCGGCGCTGGACGAGGGCGAGGATTTCATCGCCGGCCAGATCGCGCGCGCAGCCGAAGGACGCCGGATCGTCCATGAGGGGCTCAAGGCGACCAACCGCGTCTCGCTGGCGGCGCCGGTCGGGGCCTTCTACCAGTTCTTCACTGTCGATGGCCGCGAGGATTCCCGCAAACTGGCGCTGGATCTCGTCGATACCGCCAATGTCGGGCTGGCGCCGGGCACAGCCTTCGGCCCCGGCGGCGAGAAGGGCCTGCGGCTCTGCTTCGCCCGCAACGCCGCCGATCTCACGGAGGCGGTAGCGCGGTTGCAGAAGGCGCTGATGGCGGCCTGACCGCCTGCCACGCAAGGCGGCCCTGCGCGGGCCGGCGGCCGGCGCGGTTGACCGTTGCGCCGGCGATGGTCATGAACGCCCGGCGTCGCCGATGCGGCACGCTTCGGGGCAGAATGAGACTGTTCGGCTACCCTTCCTCGCGATTTGCGCTCCTCGGACGCGAGGCGGTCGTCATCGCGATCGCGGCGCTCGGGGGCGCCCTGTTCGCGACGCTCGGCATGCCCGCCGCCTGGCTGTCGGGGTCGATGCTGCTCAGCACCATTGTGTCGCTGGTTCGCCCGCTGCCGGCGCTCAGGCGCCCCTGGTTCGATTCGACGATGCTGTTCTCGGGCACGATTCTCGGCTCGGCCGCGACGCCCGAGGCGCTGGCCGCGCTCGCGCGCTATCCGGCTTCGCTCGCGGTTCTGCTCGTCGGCGTCGCGGCGATCATGCTCGCGACCGGGGCTTATCTGCGCCATGTCGCGCGCTGGCCCTGGATCGACGCGCTTCTCGCCGCCGCGCCGGGCGCGCTCTCGACCGTTCTGGCGATCGCCCAGGCGAAGGGCGCCAATATCGGCCGCATCTCGGTCGTCCAGCTCTTCCGGCTGCTGGTCCTGGTCGCGTTCCTGCCGAGCCTGATGCAGGCGACCGGCACCTCGGCGGGCGCGCCGGCGCCGGTCCTGACGGCCGTCGGTCCCTCGACCATGCTGGGTCTGGTCATGGCCGGGTTGCTGCTGGGTCTCAGCTTCGAGCGCATCGGGCTTGCCGCGCCCTTGATGTTCGGAGCGACCTTCGCCAGCGCGATCCTCCATGGCAGCGGGCTCGTCGAAGGCAGCTTGCCGCAGCCGATCCAGATCGCGGTGCAGATCCTGCTCGGCTCGACCATGGGCGGGCGCATCGCCCATATCCCGCGCAAGGAGCTGCGCGGCCTGTTCCCGCTGGCGATCGGCGGCTTCGCCGTCTCGATGGGCGTCGCCTTCCTCTTCGCCTGGCCGGCGGCCTGGCTGGCGGGAGTGCCTTATGCCAGCGGCATGGCGGCTTTCGCACCGGGCGGGCTCGAGGCCATGGCGATGCTCGCCTTCGCCATGGGGCTCGACACGCTTTATGTCGGCGCCCACCATCTGGTGCGGTTCGTGGTGATCGGCCTCGCCATGCCGCTCGTGCTGATGCGGATCAAGGGCGAGAAGCCCGGCTCCTGAGTGCCGCCGCTCCGTTAGCGTTAACAGTTCATGACGATCTGAGCCCTTGATTGTGAAGTCGGCTCAAATCGGGATTCATCCGCTCCTGTTACGTCAGTTCATGCCGGAACCTGCCGGCGGGCTTCGGAACGCGGGGGCTTTCTCCATGGACATCGCAGTCAAGGCGCCGGCCGTCTGGCGCCGTCTCGCCAAGCCTGTCGCGATCATCGGCGCCGGCATCGCCGGGCTGACGGCGGCTTTCGATATCGAGCGGCGCGGCTTGCAGGCTGCGGTCTTCGAGACCGGCCGCGCGGTCGGCGGCATGGCTTCCTCCTTCAAGGATGCCGAGGGCTACACCTATGATTTCGGCGCGCATTTCGTCAGCAACCGGCTGGCGGACGCGCTCGGCGCGAGCGAGATCTCGCGAACCGTCGGTCACTACGGCGAAGCGGTCTCGCTCGGCGGGCGCAGCTACAGCTACCCCTTCGGGCTGGCGGCGTCGCCGCGCTACGCGGTCAGCGCCTTCGCGGCCCGGTTAAGCCCCGGTAAGGTCGAGAACGCCGCCGACTGGTTCCGAAACGCCTATGGCGAGGCGCTGGCGCAGGATGTCGCGATTCCGCTGGCGGAGGCCTGGTCCGGCGCTCCGGCGAGCGAGCTTTCTCCGGCCGTCGGACAGAAGCTCTCGGCCGGGGTGATGAAGACGCTCTATCTCAAGGCCGCCTCCCGCGTCACGGGTCGTGCGGTCTGCAACGGCTATTCGCACGAGATGCCGGAGAGCCCGCGCGTCTATCATGTCTATCCGGAAGGTGGCGTCTCGCGGCTGCTGGAGCCGACGATGAAGCAGGTCGGCCACCGCATCGAACTGGAAGCGCGCGTCGAGCGCGTCTTCGTCGAGCGCGGCCGCGTCGCCGCGATCCAGGTCAATGGCCGCGAGATCGGCGTTTCGGCGGCGATCAGCACGGCGCCCGTTCATGTCCTGCCGCGCCTCGTCGAGGGCACGGACCAGCTCGACGAGCTCGGCCAGTTCCGCTACCGGCCGATGATCTTCGTCAATCTGCGCTTCGAGGGCCGCAACCTGCTGCCCGACACGATGTTGTGGGTGCCGGACCGTTCGCAGCCCTTCTTCCGGGTGACGGAGGCCCCGGCCGCGATGCCCTGGCTCGCGCCGGAGGGGCGCACCCAACTGACCTTCGACATCGGCTGCGAGGTTGGCGACGCCCATTGGTCGATGTCGGACGAGGAACTCGCGACGCTCTGCCTCGAAGGGCTCTGCCGGATCTATCCGCATCTGCGGGCGCGCTATATCGGCGCCGGCGGGATGCTGAAGACGCCCTTCGCCTACCCGGTCTATCTCTCGCGCTACGAGCAGCGGCGGCAGGCCTTCGCGCGCGGCACCGGCGTCGCCGGGCTCTACAGCATCGGCCGCAACGGCGAGTTCGCCCATCTGCTGATGGAGGACATCTACTGGCGCACGCTGAAGCGCATGCAGCATGTGGCCGATTATGTCGGGCAGGACGTGTAGCGCCCTGCCGCGCTGACCCCACTTGGGATCAGGGCCGCCGCGCGCCGTTGGTGTGAGTCATCACCGAATAGAGCGAAGTCGTGCCGCAGATGAAGAGGCGGTTGAGCTTCGGGCCGCCCCAGCAGACATTCGCGACGATTTCGGGAATCGCGACCTTGCCGATCAGCGTGCCGTCCGGGTGGTAGATGTGGACGCCGTCGGCGGCGCTGGTCCAGATCCGGCCCTCGACATCGAGACGGAAGCCGTCGAACAGCCCATTCGTGCAGGTGGCGAAGACCTTCGAGGCGCCGAGCGTCTTGCCGTCGGCGCCGACCGCGAAGGCGCGGATATGGCGCGGGCCGTTCTCGGGGTCGTGGCTGGCGCCGGTATCGGCGATGTAGAGGATGCTCTCGTCGGGCGAGAAGGCGAGGCCGTTCGGCTTGACGAAATCATCGGCGGCGATGGCGATTTCGCCGGTTTGCCCGTCGATCCGGTAGACATGGCAGGCGCCGATCTCGCTCGGCGACTTGTCACCCTCATAGTCGGTGAGGATGCCGTAATCGGGGTCGGTGAACCAGATCGAGCCGTCCGATTTCACGACGACGTCGTTGGGCGAGTTCAATCGCTTGCCGCCATAATGGCTCGCCAGCACGGTGACCCTGCCGTCATGCTCGGTGCGCGTCACCTGCCGCCCGCCATGCTCGCAGGTGACGAGCCGGCCCTGCGCGTCGACCGTGTTGCCGTTGGAATTTCGGGCGGGCTCGCGGAAGACGGCCGTCTGGCCGGAGAGGGCGTCGAAGCGCAGCATCCGGTTGTTGGGAATGTCGGACCAGACCAGCGTGTTATGGGCGGGAAACCAGGCCGGCCCCTCCGACCAGCGCGCACCCGTCCAGAGCCGCTCGACCCGGGCCGAGCCGGGAACGATGCGGTGGAAGCGCGGATCGAGAACCGAAACGCCTGTGCCTTCGAGCACGCCGAACATGACTATCCTCCCATAAGCCCTTTCCCGGAGCATCCTCCCGCGGCCTGGCCGCCGGCAATGCCCTATAGCGCAAGCCCCGCATCCCAATAGGGCGTGGCGCCGTAGAGTTCGGCGAGATAGTCGACGAAGGCGCGCACCTTCTGCTCCATGTGGCGGCGGCTCGGATAGACGGCATGGACCGCGACGCGCGAGCCCACCGCATAGGCCGGCAGGACCCGTTGCAGGGCGCCGGATTTCAGCTCCGGCCCGACATCCCAGGTCGAGCGCAGGGCGATGCCGACGCCGGCCAGCAGCGCCTCCCGCACCACCTCGCTCGAATTGGTCCTGAGCGGACCGCCGACCCTCACCGAGACAGGACCTTCCGGCCCATCCAGCCGCCAATGGTCGGCATTGTGCGCGATCAGCGTATGCCGCGAGAGCGCGGCGATGTCGGTCGGCGTCCCGTGCGCTGCGAGATAGCCCGGCGTGGCGCAGAGCACGCGGTGGTTCGGGGCGAGCCGCTTCGCCACGAGGCTGGAATCCTGCAGATCGGCGATCCTGACCGCGAGGTCGAAGCCTTCTCCCACCACATCGACGAAGGCGTCGCTCAGCACGAGCTCGACGGTCACCAGCGGGTTGGCGTCGAGGAAGGCCTTGAGATGGGGGGCGATATGCATCCGGCCGAAAGAGGTGGGCGCCGAGACGCGTAAGGTGCCGCGCACCTGTCCCGCGCCGCTCGCGACCCAGGCCTCCGCCTCCTCGATCGAGGAGAGAATCGAGACGACGCGCTCGTAGAAGCCTTGCCCGGCCTCGGTCAAAGCGAGCTGCCGCGTCGTGCGCTGCAGCAGCCGCACCCCCAGCCGCTCCTCGAGGCGCCGGATGCGCTTCGAAATGACCGCGGGTGACAGATTGAGCTGCCGTCCCGCGGCCGACATGCTCCTCGCCGTGACGACATGGGCGAAGACGTCGAGATCGCCGAACCGATCCATGGCAAGCCCACCTTTTCCATTTTGGAAATAATGGCTGGCTTTCCACACGCGCTGCAAGTGGTCTTGAATTGGTCTAGTCTCCGGCGCAATCAGAGCCGTGTGTTTCGCGGGGCGAGGGGAGGGACAGATGAGCGCGATTGCCTTTCCGGAGCCGGATGCCGGCATTCTCGCCCGCCGCGAATCGATCATCGCCGGCCTGTCCCGGCTGGTTCCGCCGCAGGCCCTGATCACCAGCGACGACGAGCGGCGCCCCTATGAGACCGATGCGCTCACCGCCTATCGCCGCATGCCGCTGGCGGTCGTCCTGCCCTCGACGACGCAGGAGGTCGCGGCGGTCCTGCGCTATTGCCTGGAACAGGGCGTGCCGGTGGTCCCGCGCGGCTCCGGCACCTCGCTCGCCGGCGGGGCGATCCCGCAGGAGGACGCCGTGGTGATCGGCGTCTCGAAGATGAACCGCATCCTCGAGATCGACTATGCCAACCGGATCGCCAGGGTCGAAGCCGGCGTCACCAATCTCGCGGTGACCGGTGCAGTCTCGGCGGAGGGCTTCTTCTACGCGCCCGATCCATCCTCGCAGCTCGCCTGCTCGATCGGCGGCAATATCGGCATGAACTCGGGCGGCGCGCATTGCCTGAAATACGGCGTCACCACCAACAACGTCCTCGGCGTCACCATGGTGATGCTCGACGGCAGCATCGTTGAAGTTGGCGGCGGCCATCTCGATTCCCCCGGCTACGATCTGCTCGGCCTGATCAACGGCTCGGAAGGCCAGCTCGGCATCGTCACCGAGGCGACGGTGCGCATTCTGCGCGCGGCGGAAGGAGCGCGTCCCGTGCTCTTCGGCTTCCCGACCAGCGAGCAGGCCGGCGCGGCTGTGGCCGCCATCATCGGCGCCGGCATCATCCCGGTCGCGATGGAGTTCATGGACAAGCCGGCGATCGAGATCTGCGAGGCCTTCGCCAAGGCCGGCTATCCGATGGATGTCGAGGCGCTGCTGATCATCGAGGTCGAGGGCTCGGATGCGGAGATGGACGCCCAGCTCGCCCGTATCGTGGCGATCGCCCGTGAGCATGGCGTCAAGACGGTGAAGGAGAGCCAATCGGCCATGGAGTCGGCGGCGATCTGGAAGGGCCGCAAATCGGCCTTCGGCGCGACCGGCCGCATCGCCGACTATATCTGCATGGACGGCACGATCCCGACCGGCCAGCTCCCTTATGTGCTCAAGCGCATGGACGAGATCGTGAAAGCTTACGGCCTGCGCGTCGCCAATGTCTTCCACGCCGGCGACGGCAATCTCCACCCGCTGATCCTGTACAACTGCAACGATCCCGTAGAGGCGCAGAAGGCGGAGGATGCCGGCATGGACATCCTCAAGCTCTGCGTCGAGGTCGGCGGTTGCCTCACGGGCGAGCACGGCGTCGGCATCGAGAAGCGCGATCTGATGACCTTCCAGTTCACCGAAGCCGACCTCGCCCAGCAGATGCGGGTGAGGGCGGTGTTCGATGCAGGGTGGCTGCTCAACCCGGCCAAGGTGTTCCCACTGGAAGGCAGGGTCGCGGCGTGACCATCCACACCCCCACCACCGAGGCGCAGGCCTGCGCCGTCGTGAAATCCGTGGTCGACAACAACGTGCCGCTGCTCCTGCGCGGCGGCGGCACGCGTGCCGGGCTCGGCCGGCCCGCCCAGGCTGCGAGCACGCTCTCCAGCGCGGGCCTCACCGGGATCACGCTCTACGAACCGGCCGAGATGGTCATCGCCGCCCGCGCCGGCACGCCGCTGCAGATCGTGCAGGAAACCCTGACCGAGCGCGGCCAGATGCTGCCCTTCGAGCCGATGGACCATCGCTCGCTCTTCGGCTCGGACGGCACGCCGACCATCGGCGCGGTCGCCGCCTGCAACATTTCCGGCCCGCGCCGGATCAACGCCGGCGCCGCCCGCGATTCCCTGATCGGCGTCAGGTTGGTCAATGGCCGCGGCGAGATGATCAAGTCCGGCGGGCGGGTGATGAAGAACGTCACCGGTCTCGATCTGGTTAAACTGCTGAGCGGCAGCCACGGCACGCTCGGCTTCCTTACCGAAGTCACCTTCCGCGTGCTGCCGCGGCCGGAACGCATCGTCACGCTGCAATGGCGCGGCCTCTCCGACAACGTGGGAGTTGCGCTGCTGGCGAAAGCGCTGGGCTCGCCCTTCGAGCCGATGGCGGCGGCGCATCTCCCGGCCCGGATCGCTGGCGAGGAGGCGCTGACCCTGCTGCGTCTGGAGAATTTTTCGGACTCGATCGATTACCGTGCCGGTGAACTCGCGCTGCTGCTCGGCGACTATGGCACGCCCGATCGGCTGGAAGGAACAGCCCCGACCGAACTCTGGGTCGACATCCGCGATGCAGCCTTCTTCGCCGGGAGCGATGACGCGGTCTGGCGGCTCTCGCTCGCCCCGACCAACGGCCCGAAGGCCGCCGCTGCGATTGCGCGGATGATCCCGGCTGCACGCTGCTTCTACGACTGGGGCGGCGGACTGGTCTGGCTCGCGGTTCCCGCCTATGGCGATGCCGGCGCCGCCGCGATCCGTACCGCGTTGAAGCCGCTCGGCGGCCATGCCACGCTGGTCCGGGCGCCGGATGCGATCCGCGCCGCCGTCGACGTGTTCCAGCCGCTGGCCGAGCCGCTGATGCGGGTGACGGCCGGTATCAAGAAAAGCTTCGATCCCGCCGGCATCTTCGAGCCCGGCCGGATGTATGCGGGGATATGATGGCGCTCGCCGAACCGGTTTCCAGCGAATTTGCCGCGCCGCGCCCGAGCTGGGCGCCGGGGCGTCTCGGCCCTCTTGCAATCGCCGGGTTGGCGCTGCTGCTGGTGGCGGCGGCCGCTGTGATCCTCATGGCCATGGGCCGCGAACCGATCTGCAAATGCGGCTATGTGAAGTTCTGGCAGGGGCAGGTTTTCTCCTCCGAGAACTCCCAGCACATCGCCGACTGGTACACCTTCTCGCACATCATCCACGGCTTCCTGTTCTATGGCCTGTTCTGGCTGGTGCGCCGCCTGACCGGCCTGCCGATCTCCTTCGGGCTGGCGCTGCTGCTCGCCATCATCATCGAAGGCGCCTGGGAGATCACCGAGAACTCGCCGGCCGTGATCGAGCACTACCGCTCGGCGACGATCTCGCTCGACTATTACGGCGACAGCGTCCTGAACTCGGTCAGCGACATCCTCTCGATGGTGCTGGGCTTTCTCGTCGCGCGGCTCGCGCCGGTCTGGCTGACGGTTTCGAGCGCTCTCGCCATGGAACTGATCGTCGGCTGGCTGATCCGCGACAATCTCACCCTCAACGTCATCATGCTGCTCTGGCCGATGGACTGGATCAAAGCCTGGCAGGGTGGGGCCTGAACAAGCGCGCAAGAGGGCAGATCTATGAGAATCTACAAGCTTGACCCCGGCACGACCTACAAGCGGTTGGCCGTTAGAAACGCGGATGGAATGTTTGCCCTTGGAGATCCAGCCCTTGGCAAGAAGCGGCATACCCAGGACAATCAAGTCTACGTAAAGAGTGAGGACGAAGCTGTTCGGCTTGTCCTTTCTGGGCATTACATCAGGGTGGAAAGCGAGACCTCCCCGAGCTTGGTGCGAAAAAATCTCTATGTTGATGGCACTAAGGTGAGTTGATGCAGACCAACTTCACCCCTGAGCGCCTCGCCTCCGATCCGCGCATGCCGGCCTCGGAGAAGATTCTGCGGACTTGCGTGCATTGCGGCTTCTGCACCGCGACCTGCCCGACCTATCTGCTGCTCGGCGACGAGCTCGATTCCCCGCGCGGGCGCATCTACCTGATCAAGGACATGCTGGAGAACGGCAAGCCGGCCACCGCCGAGGTGGTGCAGCACATCGACCGTTGCCTCTCCTGCCTCTCCTGCATGACGACCTGCCCGTCCGGCGTCCACTACATGCACCTCGTCGACCATGCCCGCGCGCATATCGAGGAGACCTATACGCGCTCCTGGCATGACCGTTTGCTGCGCAAGGTGCTGGCGGCGATCCTGCCCTATCCCGGCCGCTTCCGCGCCGCGATGCTGATGGCCCTGGCGGCCAAGCCGCTCGCTCCGGTGCTCGGCGTTCTCCCGGTCGTCGGCAACCGGCTGAAGGCGATGCTGGCGCTGGCGCCCGCGCGCCTGCCGACGCGCTCGGCGATGGAAGGCCCGCAAAGCTTCCCGCCGCCGGCCGAGCGATCGAAGCGCGTCGCCTTGCTCTCCGGCTGCGCCCAGCCGGTGCTCGACCCCGCCATCAACGAGGCGACGATCCGCCTGCTCAACCGCCACGGCGTCGAGGTCGTGTTGCCGAAGGGCGAGGGCTGCTGCGGCGCTCTCGTCCACCATATGGGGCAGGAGCACGACGCGCTCGCCTTCGCCCGGAAGAACGTCGACGCCTGGATGGCGGAGATCGAGGGCGAGGGGCTCGACGCCATCCTGATCACAGCCTCAGGCTGCGGCACGACGATCAAGGATTACGGCTTCATGTTCCGCAACGAGCCGGCTTACGCCGAGAAGGCGGCGAAGGTCTCAGGCTTGGCCAAGGACGTCACCGAGTTCCTGGAGACGCTGGAGCTTTCGGCCGTGCGTGATGTCGCGATGCCGATCGCCTATCATTCGGCCTGCTCGATGCAGCATGGCCAGCAGCTCAAGGACGGGCCGAAGCGCCTGTTGTCGGGGGCGGGTTTCAAGGTAAAGGAAGTGCCGGAAGGGCATATCTGCTGCGGCTCGGCCGGCGTCTACAACATCCTCCAGCCCGAGATCGCGGGGAAGCTGCGCGAGCGCAAGATCGGCAATATCGAGCGGACGAAGCCGATGCTGGTCGCGACCGGCAATATCGGCTGCATGACCCAGCTCGCGAAGGGTTTTGCGGACAAGGGCGCGACCACGCCGGTGGTGCATACCGCCGAACTGTTGGATTGGGCGACCGGGGGCCCACTGCCGGAAAAGCTGGCGCGGGCAGGGATCGAGGATCGGCCTTTGCGGGTGCAAGCGCTGGCGGCGGAATAGCGCGCCGTCATGCTCGAGCTTGACCCGAGCATCTCGTGACCAGTTTTGTCATTCCGGGCGACCGAAGGGAGACCCGGAATCCATCGTAGAGCGCAGAGTTCTGTGATGGATTCCGGATCGGCGCCGCTTCGCGGCTTGTCCGGAATGACGCCCCTTCTCGTCATGAGATTCTCGGGTCTGCGCTTCGCTCCGCCCGAGAATGACGCCCCGTGACTTGCTCCCTGCGTCGCGGCGGTCTAACCCGCGTGCATAATTTTTTATGCACGCTCCCCACTCCGATTGAGTTCCGCACGCCCATGTCCGCCGACAAGACCGCCCCTGCCAAGCTGAAAGCCCGCCAGCCGCGCGGCTTCGTCGATCGTGGCCCGGCCGATGTCGCCGCCACCGAGCGCATGCTCTCCGTCATCCGCGAGCAGTTCGCCCTTTATGGCTTCGATCCAGTCGAGACGCCCTTCGTCGAGTACACCGACGCGCTCGGAAAATTCCTGCCGGATCAGGACCGGCCGAACGAGGGTGTCTTCTCCTTCCAGGACGATGACGAGCAGTGGCTCTCGCTGCGCTACGATCTGACGGCGCCGCTCGCTCGCTATGTCGCCGAGAATTTCGACGCGCTGCCAAAGCCCTATCGCGGCTACCAAGTCGGCTATGTCTTCCGCAACGAGAAGCCGGGTCCCGGCCGCTTCCGTCAGTTCATGCAGTTCGACGCGGATATCGTCGGCTCGGGCACCGTCGCGGGCGATGCCGAGATCTGCATGCTCGCCGCCGATACGATGGAGGCGCTCGGCATCAAGCGCGGCGACTATGTCGTCAAGGTCAACAACCGCAAGGTGCTCGACGGCGTGATGGATGCGGCGGGCATCGACCCGGCTGTGCGCCTCACCGTGCTGCGCGCGATCGACAAGGCCGACAAGTTCCCGCTTGAAGAGGTCCGCAAGCTCCTCGGCGACGGCCGCAAGGATGAGAGCGGCGACTTCACCAAGGGAGCGGGTCTGTCCCCCGCGCAGACGGATCGCATCATTCGCTATCTGGAGCTCGGCCAGAAGCTCGCGGAGCTGGGCAAAGCCAATGCCGAGGACAGCGAAGGTTCTGCCAAGCTCTCGGCCGAGGCTCTCACCGATCTGCGCGGCCTTGTCGAAGATGCCGAGAATGGCCGCGCCGGCATCGGGGAACTGGAGCAGATCCGCGAGTTGATCACGGTGGCCGGCTATCTCGGGCGGATCATTATCGACCCCTCGGTCGTCCGCGGCCTCGAATACTACACCGGCTCGGTCTACGAGGTGGAGCTGACCTTCCCGGTCACCAATGACGACGGCCAAATCGTGCGCTTCGGCTCGGTCGCGGGCGGCGGACGCTATGACGGGCTGGTCGGCCGCTTCCGGCCCGAGCCCGTGCCGGCAGTCGGCTTCTCGATCGGCGTTTCCAGGCTCTATTCGGCGCTGAAGGCGGTGAAGTCGCCCATCGTCGATAGCAGGAACGGACTGCCTCTCGTCGTCGTCACGGCGATGGACAACAAGTCGCCGGAGTTCATGCCGGGCTATCAGGCGATGGTCGCAGGCTTGCGCCAGGCCAAGGATGCCGAGGGCAAGCCGCTGCTGCGCGCGGACCTCTATCTCGGCTCGTCCGGCTTCAACGCCCAGATGAAATATGCCGACCGGCGCGGCGCGATCTGCGCGGTCATTCAGGGCTCGTCCGAGCGCGAGGCCGGCACCGTCGTCATCAAGGATCTGATCCTCGGCGCCGAACTCGCCGCCGCCAGCCGCGACGTCAAGGATTCCGCCGAGCACAAGGCCAAGCAGGCCGAGGCTCAGTTCGCTGTGCCCGTAGCGGAACTGGTCGAGGGCGTGAAGCGGGTGCTGGCGCGACATTCGTGAGGCACTGGGAACCCTCTCCCTGCGGGAGAGGGTTCCGGTCAGTCCTTCGATTCCCATTCACCCATTTCCCTCAAATCCCTCGAAAATCCTCCGCGCCGCTGCTAGGACGACGCTCGCAACAGGACAGGACGACCCGTGCCCGCAAGCCGCGCCAGCATCGAGACCGTGATCGCGCTCTTCGCGGGCGAGGGCTATGGGTATGCCGAACCCGCGATCCTCCAGCCCGCCGACGTCTTCCTCGACCTGTCGGGCGAGGATATCCGCCGCCGCATCTTCATGACGCAGGATGTCGACGGGCGCGACTGGTGCCTGCGCCCTGAATACACCATCCCCGTCGCGCTCGATCACATCGCCTCGGGCTCGACGGAGCCTGCGGCCTATGGCTATGCCGGCCCGGTCTTCCGCATGCGCGCCGGCGAGCCCGGCGAGTTCCAGCAGGCGGGAATCGAATCCTTCGGCCGTGCCGATTTCACCGCCGCCGATGCCGAGATCATGGGGCTCACCATCGAGGCGACCGCCGCGCTGGGCCTGCAGGCGCCGCGCATCCTGATGGGTGACGTCGCGCTGCTCGGCGCGCTGCTCGACCGGCTGGCCGTACCCCAAGGCGCACGCCGGCGCCTGGTGCGCGCCATCGTGCAGGGCAGGGGGACGCAGGCCGTCGAGGCGCTCGATCCCCCGCTCGCCGAGGGCGAGGCCGCCCATGCCGGCCTGCTCAAGGCGCTGGAAGGGCAGGATCCCAAGGCCGCACGTGCCTTCGTCGAGGATGTGCTCTCAATCGCCGGCATCTCGACGGTCGGCGGGCGCAGCGCCGCCGATATCGCCGAGCGCTTCCTCGCCCGCGCCGCCGAACGCGAGAATCCGATCAATGGCGACGTCAAGGCGTTGCTGGCGCAGGTGCTGGGCGTCTCGGGCGATCCCGATACGGCCTCCGCCGCGCTCAGGGCCTTGGCCGATCAGGCCTCGCTCGATCTCAGTCGCGAACTGGACGCCTTCGACGAGCGCACCGGCTTCCTGGCCGCGCGCGGGGTCGATGTCGGCGCCATCGGGTTCTCGGCCGGCTTTGCGCGCAATCTCGACTATTACACCGGCTTCATCTTCGAGCTGCACGATCCCGCGCGCGGCGACGGCAAGCCTGTGGCCGGCGGCGGGCGCTACGACAACCTGCTCGGGCGCCTCGGCGCGAAGCGCGCGATCCCCGCGGTCGGCGCCTCCCTCTGGCTCGACCGTCTGGCGGGAGAGACCCCATGACTCAAGCGCCGCAAGCCAATGATGCTCCTCTCGTCCTCGCCGTCCCCTCCAAGGGCCGGCTGCAGGAGAACGCCACCGCCTTCTTCGGCCGCGCCGGGCTGAAATTCGTCAAGGCCAGCGGCGAGCGCGGCTATCGCGGCACCATCGCAGGCGTCGAGGGGGCGGAGGTCGCCTTCCTCTCCGCCTCGGAAATCGTCGCCCAGCTCGCCTCGGGCGCCGCTCATCTCGGCATCACCGGCGAGGATCTGGTTCGCGAGCAGCTCTCCGATGCCGATGCGGCGGTGGAGATGCTGACGCCGCTCGGCTTCGGCCACGCCAATGTCGTCGTCGCCGTGCCGCAGGCCTGGATCGACGTGCGCAGCATGGCCGATCTCGAGGACGTCGCCTCGACCATGCGCGCCCGCCACGGCCGCAAGCTGCGCGTCGCCACCAAATATGTGAACCTGACCCGCCGCTTCTTCGCTGAGCATGGGCTCGCGGATTACCGCATCGTCGAGAGCCTGGGCGCGACGGAAGGCGCCCCTGCCGCCGGCACCGCCGAGATCGTCGTCGACATCACCACGACCGGCGCGACGCTCGCGGCGAATGCGCTCAAGGTGCTCGACGACGGCGTGATGCTCGCATCGGAAGCCAATCTCGTCGCCTCGACGCGCGCGCCCTGGGGCGACCGCGCCAGGGCTGCGGCCAGGACGATTCTCTCCCGCATCGCGGCGGAGGAGGAGGCGCGCACGGTCCGCGAAATCCGCGCCAGGTTAGACCTCGATGCGTCGGCGCTGGCTGCGCTGACCGAGCGTTTCGGGGCGCGGCTGCCCTTTGGCGCACCGGCCGCGGGGGCGCCATTGACCCTGCATTGCCCGGACAAGGCGGTCTTCGCGCTGGTCGAGGAGCTCGACCGCAAGGGCGCGGACGACATCACCGTCACCGCGCCGACCTATGTCTTCCGCCGCGCGAACCGGCTGCTGGAGCGGCTCGACGCCCGGATCTGAACGCATAACCGGCCATCCGGCTGTGCGCTTTCCGGTGCAGCAGCCTTGATCCTGAACCAATTGGCATCTACGCGTTTAACCATGAAGGGGTCCGCGGCCCATTTGATCCTGGATCGAGGCGGCCGCGCGCGTGAATGCAGGTAAGACGAAGATGACTCGACGCCTTGGCCTTGCGGCCGTCCTTGCTGCGCTGGTTGCACCGATGCTGATGCCGGGAGAGGCCGCCGCGCAGCGCCGCCAGCAGATGCCGTCCCGCGAGGAGCTCGGCGGTGGCGGCACGGCGATTCCGCTGCCGCAGCAGGAGAAGACCTTCCCGATCGGCGCGAGCTGGAGCGTCATCGAACTCAACGGCAAGCCGGTCTATGATCGCCGCGCCACCCTGATGATCGACGCAAACCTGCGCGGCACCGGCTTCGGCGGCTGCAACACCTTCTCGGCCTCCGCCTATCCGCTGCGCCAGCAGGCTCTCGCGGTCGGGCCGATCGCGCTGACCAAGCGCTCCTGCGACAAGGGGCTGCTCGATTTCGAGCGCTCCTTCCTGACGACTTTGCGCGCCACCCAGAAATGGGACCTGGTCAATGGTCGCCTGGTGCTCAAGGGCAGCGCCGGCGAATTGGTGCTCAGCCGCACGCTCTGAGTTCTTGAGCCGACAGGCTCGGGCTCAACCGGACCATTCTCCCGACGCCAATCGCCCAGCAATAGCGGACTGAATATGATGTTCAGTCCGCTATTGCTGGGCTTTGTTCTTGCGTCGGCCTCTCTCAAAACCGCATGCCGCTTCTCGGGCTGACGATCAGGCGACCGGCGCCTTTTCTGTCGGCGTCGGTGTGAAGGTGCCGTCGGCATTGGGCTCCATCGTCACGATGGCATCGTGCATCTCGCGCAGCGTTGCCCGGTGGCCGATCGAGACGATGCGCGTCTCCGGCAATTCCGTGTCGATGGTCGCGTAGATCTCGCCTTCGAGCTTCTCATCGAGCGAGGCGGTCGCCTCGTCGAGGAAGAGCCAGTCCGGCTTGCTCAGCAGGGCGCGGGCGACCGCCAGCCGCTGCTGCTCGCCGCCCGAGAGACGCTGGCCCCAGAGATCGACCTCGTCGAGCCTGTCGGCGAGATGGCCGAGCTTGACCTTCGCCATGGCGGCGCGGATCGCGGCGTCGTCATAGGCGCCTTCCTCGGCCGGGTAGGCGAGCGCCGCACGTAGCGAGCCCTGCGGCAGATAGGGGCGCTGCGGCAGCAGCATGATCTGCGCATCCGCCGGGATTCCGACCTTGCCGTCGCCGAAGGGCCAGATGCCGGCGATGGCGCGGAACAGGGTCGACTTGCCCGAGCCCGACGGGCCGATCAGCAGGGTCGAGCGCGCCTGGCCGAAATCGAGCCGCTCGAACCGGACGATCGGCTGGCCGTTAGGCAGCGACAGCACCGCCTTGCCGACATGCAGGCCGCCGTCGCGCGACGTCTCGCGGCTCAGCGCCTCCTCGCTGATCGCGCCGTGCTGCGCATCGGCGATCGCTGTCTCGAAGGAGGTCAGGCGGTTGATCGAAGCGAGGTAGGAAGCGATCGAGGAGTAGCTGTTGATGATGAAGGACAGCGCCGTCTGCACCCGGTCGAAGGCGCCCGAGACCTGCTGCAGGATGCCGAGCGTGATCGTGCCGGCGAAGAAATACGGCGCCAGGATGATGGTCGGGACGACCACGCTGGCCTGGTTGTAGGAAAAGGTGAAGGCGGTGAGCTTCAGCCGGCGCCAGACCAGCCGGTAGAAGTTCTCGACGATATCACGGAAGCGCTGGGCGAGGTGGCTGCGCTCCGTCGGCTCGCCGACCATCAGCGCGATCTGCTCGGAATATTCGCGCAGGCGCGCCAGGGAGAAGCGGAAATTCGCCTCCCGCTTCTCCTGCTCGAACTCGAGCCGGATCAGGGGGCGGCCGATGAGGTGGGTCAGCCAGGTCGCCGCCGCCGCGTAGAAGAACGCCACCCAGAAGATGTAGCCGGGGACCGCGAAGGAGGTGCCGGGCAGGGTGAAGGCGACGGGGATGTTCCAGAGGATGATCGAGAACGAGACCAGCGTGGAGATCTGCGAGAGCAGAGGCAGTGCGAAATTATAGGTCTGGTTGACGAAGGCTCGCGTGTCTTCGGCGATGCGCTGGTCGGGGTTGTCGACGCTGCCGACCAGGGCGATCCGGTAATGCGTGGCGTGGCTGAGCCAGCGCTCGGTGTATTCGCGCGCCATGAACTGCCGCCAGCGGATCAGGATCGTGTAGTTGGCGAACAGCTCGATCAGATTCGAGACGACCCAGATCGTTGCCCAAGGCACGAACACCCAGAAGATCTGATACCAGAAGCTCGGCGCGTCCTTGTTCTGCAGCGAGTCGAACATGTCGCGGCTGAAGAACGAGATCCTGAGCGAGATGCCGACCTGGAGCTGGTTTATGACGACCAGGAAGACGAGGAGCGCGACGGCGAGCCGTCCGAGCCGGATCTGGTAGGGGCCGATCGGCCAGAGATTGGCGGTGGTCACCTCGTCGGTTTCGAAGAAGGGCGAGGCGAGCCGCGAGATGCGTGCGATCACCGGTACGAAGGAGATCGCGTAGATCAGGACGCCGAAGACGCCGACCGTGGTCGGCAGGCTGGTCGGAATCGCGGGAATGCCCAAGGGCGCCGGCCACAGCCCGGTCTGGGCGAGCAGCGCGGCCGCGCCGAACAGCACATATTCGATGGCGAAGACGCCGGAGAAGATGCGCAGGAAGAACGTCAGCGCCGGCGAGCGGAAGGTCACCGCCGCCAGCAACAGGCCGATGACGCCCATGCCGATGATGGCGGCCGATTGGGCCGAAGCGCCGACCGCCAGCGCGGCGGCCGCCATCACGGCGACGAGAATGCTCAACAGGCGCATGGGCTGTAATCCTGGCGGGAAACGGTGGAGGCCACGATTCGGACCATGTCGCAGCGCCGATGGCCTTTCAATGGCAACGCGCGCAGATGAGCAAATTGTCATCCGCCGGAGAGGCGAACAACAGCGTGATATTACCCAGCGAGGTGGCTGCTTGCGGCCACCCGGAGCGCTCCAATCGAGAGGTCATCCCGGGTCAAACTGAGGTTGCCTAGGATAACCCGCGCCCCGAAAAAAGGCGAAGCGGGCATGACCCGCTTCGCCCTCTGTCTCACTCCGCCGCGACGATCTTGCCGGCGTCCCACTTGTACATCGAGAAGCTCGGCGAGCTCAGATCGCCCGTCTTGCCATAGGTCAGCGTGCCGATGGCGGTCTTGATCGGCATGCCCGATTGCAGCGCCTTGGCCGTGCCCGAGGCATCGGTCGCCTTGCCCGCCTTCTCGATGCCGGCCTTCAGCACCTCGACCGCGGCATAGGCGTTGAGCGTGAAGGCTTCCGGCGGGATGCCCTTCTCCTTCAGCGCGGCAACCGCCTGCGCCGAATCCGGGTTCTTCAGTGCGTCGGTGGCGTTGGTGAACAGCGTGCCGGTGGCGTGGTCGCCGCCGATTGCCGCGAACTCGGTGTTGGAGAGACCCTCGCCGCCGATGATCGTCGCCTTGACGTTGGCATCGGCGAGCTGGCGCGAGAGCAGACCGCCCTCGGGGTGATAGCCGCCGAAATAGATCACCTCGGCACCGGCCGACTTCAGGCGCGTGATCACGGCCGAGAGGTCCTTCTCGCCCGGCGTCAGCGAGAGATAGGCCACTTCCTTGAGCCCGCCGGCATTGATGCCCTTCTGGAAGTTGTCGGCGAGGCCCTTCCCGTAGGTGCCCTTGTCGTGGACGATGGCGATCTTCTTGTCCTTCAGGGTCTTCAGCACATAGGCGGCGGCGACTTCGGCCTGCTGGTCGTCGCGGCCGCAGGTGCGGAAGACGTTGGTGAGGCCGCGGCTGGTCAGCGCCGGCGAGGTCGCGGTCGGCGTCACCATCAGCACGCCGCTTTCGGCGAGCGCGTCCGAAGTCGCCATCGCGACGCCCGAGGTCACCGGGCCGACGACGAACTTCACCTTGTCGCCGACGAGAAGATTGGCGGCCGAGACGCCCTGCTTCGGGTCGCCCGCATCGTCGGCGAGCTTGAGCACGAGCTTTTCGCCGAGCACGCCGCCATTCTTGTTGATGGCGTCGACGGCGGCCTGGGCGCCGTTCTTGACCTGCTCGCCATAGGCGGCGACGGGGCCGGTCAGCGGCGCGATCAGGCCGATGGTGATGTCGGCGCGGGCGATCTGCGACGCCAGCAGCGTGGCGGTGAAAGCGACGCCTGTGAGGAATTTGGAGGTCTTCATGGGCCTCTCCCGATCGGTTTTTGCATGTTCGCGCATCCGTTGCGGAGGCGCTTGCCGCTTTTATAGGCGAGGAGAGGGGATGATGACATCTCATCGGCTCCCGAGCGGGCCGCTTGAGACGCATGGCCGCAGGGGAGCGTCGGCTCCCTCGCTTGCTGCTTTGGAAAATCACGCAAACGAAAAAGGCCCGGCTTGCGCCGGGCCTTCTCGATAGCTTGCGAGAAGCTGGACTTCCTCAGAAGTCCATGCCGCCACCGAAGCCGGGCTTGCCCGGCTTCGGCACTTTGACGCTTTGGGCGTCTGGACTTCCTCAGAAGTCCATGCCGCCCATGCCGCCGCCGCCCATCGGGGGCATCGGAGCTTCCTTCTTCGGCAGGTCGGCGACCATGGCCTCGGTGGTGATCAGCAGGCCCGCGATCGAAGCCGCGTCCTGGATCGCCGTGCGCACGACCTTGGTCGGGTCGATGATGCCGGCCTTGACCAGATCGCCGTATTCGCCGGTCTGGGCGTTGTAGCCGTAGGTGTAGTCCTTCGACTCGAGCAGCTTGCCGATCACGACGGCGCCGTCATCGCCGGCGTTGTCGACGATCTGGCGGGCCGGGGCCATGATCGCCTTGCGGACGATCTCGACGCCGGTCTTCTGGTCGTCGTTGACGGTCTTGATCGACTTGACGGCCTGGAGCGAACGCAGCAGGGCGACGCCGCCGCCCGGCAGAATGCCTTCTTCCACCGCGGCGCGGGTGGCGTTCAGGGCATCGTCGACGCGGTCCTTCTTCTCCTTGACCTCGACCTCGGTCGCGCCGCCGACGCGGATGACCGCGACGCCGCCGGCGAGCTTGGCCAGACGCTCCTGGAGCTTCTCACGGTCGTAGTCCGAGGTGGTCTCCTCGATCTGGGCCTTGATCTGGCCGACGCGAGCCTCGATGTCCTTCTTCTTGCCAGCGCCGTCGATGATCGTGGTGTTCTCCTTCTCGATGCGCACCTTCTTGGCGCGGCCGAGCATCTGGAGGGTCACGGTCTCGAGCTTGATGCCGAGGTCTTCCGAGATCATCTGGCCGGCGGTCAGGATCGAGATGTCCTCGAGCATGGCCTTGCGGCGATCACCGAAGCCCGGAGCCTTGACGGCCGCGACCTTCAGGCCGCCACGGAGCTTGTTGACGACGAGCGTGGCCAGGGCCTCGCCCTCGACGTCCTCGGCGATGATGAGCAGCGGCTTGCCGGTCTGCACGACGGCCTCGAGGATCGGCAGCATCGCCTGGAGCGAGGACAGCTTCTTCTCGAAGATCAGGACGTAGGGGTCGTCCAGCTCCGCGATCATCTTCTCGGAGTTGGTGATGAAGTACGGCGAGAGATAGCCGCGGTCGAACTGCATGCCCTCGACGACGTCGAGCTCGGTCTCGGCGGTCTTGGCTTCCTCGACGGTGATGACACCCTCGTTGCCGACCTTCTGCATCGCGGTCGAGATCATCTTGCCGACCGACTCGTCGCCGTTCGCCGAGATGGTGCCGACCTGAGCGACTTCCGCGTTGGACGTGACCTTCTTGGAGTTCTTCTTGAGGTCGGCGACGATGGCCTCGACGGCCAGGTCGATGCCGCGCTTCAGGTCCATCGGGTTCATGCCGGCTGCAACCGACTTGGCGCCTTCACGGACGATCGCCTGGGCGAGAACCGTGGCGGTGGTGGTGCCGTCGCCGGCATGGTCGTTCTGGCGCGAAGCGACTTCGCGGACCATCTGGGCGCCCATGTTCTCGAACTTGTCGGACAGCTCGATCTCCTTGGCGACGGTGACGCCGTCCTTGGTGATGCGCGGGGCGCCGAACGACTTCTCGATCACGACGTTGCGGCCCTTGGGACCGAGCGTGACCTTCACGGCGTTGGCGAGGATATCCACGCCGCGCAGCATCTTGTCGCGGGCTTCAGTGCCGAATTTGACGTCTTTGGCAGCCATGAGAGCTACTCCTTGAACTTGAAACGGAAGAGAGCGGTCAGGCGGCTATCAGCCGACGACGCCCATGATGTCGGATTCCTTCATGATCAGGAGGTCCTGACCGTCGATCTTGACCTCAGTGCCCGACCACTTGCCGAACAGGACGCGGTCGCCCTTCTTGACGTCGAGCGGAACGAGCTTGCCGGCCTCATCGCGCGCGCCGGAACCGACGGCGATGACCTCGCCCTCCTGGGGCTTTTCCTTGGCGGTCTCGGGGATGATGATGCCACCCTTGGTCTTCTCTTCGCCATCCAGGCGACGGACCACGACGCGGTCATGCAAAGGACGGAACTTCATGGTTCTGTCTTCCTCTCGGTCTTATTCGTTTCGGGCGCCGCTGATGGGCTCCCGGGGGAGGCTGTTAGCAGTCACCTGTTGGGAGTGCTAACAGATAGCGCGGAGATAGGCGCGGGTGTCCGGAGAGTCAAGAAAGCCGCGAGCGATAAAGTGAACGCTCCGGACGCAGCCCTTAGCCTTCCGGCTGCGGTAAAGGGCAGAACACGTTAAGATGGCGACATGACGACATCCGCGACCCCTCCCGCGCCCGACCCCCGTCTCGATGAGATCGCCCGCTCCTGCGTGGCGCTGCACATCCGCATGACGGCGCGCGCCGTCACCCGCGCCTATGACGAGGCGATGCGGCCGAGCGGGCTGAAGATCACCCAGTTCGTGCTGCTCTCGGCGCTGAGCACCGGGCAATGGAAGTCGGTCACCGAATTGGCCGAGCGCTTCGCACTGGAGCGGACGTCGCTGACCCGCAATCTCCAGCTGCTGGCGGCCGAGGGCATGGTCGAGCCGGTCGAGTGCCGCGGCCGCGCCTCCGTCTATGCGGTGACGGAGAAGGGCCGGGCTGCGATCGCGGCGGCGATCCCGTTCTGGCGGGCGGCGCAGGACAAGATCGAGGGCGGCTTCGGCGAAGAGCGCTGGCGCGAGACCCGCGACGGGCTGAAGGCGCTGCGCCGCGCGGCACGCGAGACACGCTGAGAACCTCGCCTGAAAAATACGGCACTCCTCAGGATGAGGGTTTTAGAACACGTCTCCCGCTTGTCGCGGCAGGATCTCCGGCGGCCCGGTTGACGGTACAGCTAGGCTCTCTCTATCGTGCAGATACACGATTGGAGAAGCGGCCATGGATCGAACCTTCGGAGTGGTGTCCCGCGAAGTGCTGACCGCCGGCGACGGCCTGAGCTTCCTGCGCGGTATCATCGATGGCTCGCAGCCGGCCCCGCCCTTCGCGCAGACCATGGATTTCGACCTGGTCGAGGCGGATGAGGGCCGGGTCGTCTTCGTCGGCCGGCCGTCGCCGCGCTTCTTCAACCCACTCGGCACGATCCATGGCGGCTGGACGGCGACGATCCTCGATTCCGCCATGGCCTGCGCCGCGCATGCGACGCTGAAGCCGGGCGAGGGCTACACCACGCTGGAGATGAAGCTGAACTATGTCCGCCCGGTCATGCCGGAGAGCGGCACGGTCCGCTGCGAGGGCAAGCTGATCCATCGCGGCGGCACGGTCATCACGACCGAGGGCAAGCTCGTCGACGAGCGCGGCAAGCTGCTCGCGCATGGCACCGAGACCTGCGTCGTATTCCCGGCGAGGCCTAGCGCCGGCTGACTGCCACCGCTCCCGCTACGATCAGCACCGCCCCGGCATAGGTCGTGTAGAGCGGCACCTCGCCGAAGAGGTGGAAGCCGAGCAGGCTCGCCCAGATCAGCGCGGTGTATTCGATCGCCGCGAGCTTCGAGGCCGCCGCCCGGGCATAGGCCGAGGTCAGCGTCAGATGACCGGCGACGCCGAGGATGCCGGCGCCGAGATAGATCGCGAGGTCGATCGCCGCCATCGGCACGAAGACGGTTGCCGCCGGGATGGCGAGGCAGAGAGCAGGGCCGACATTCTGGAAGGCGACGATCACCGTCGGGTGCTCGCGCATCGCGATGCGCCTGAGCAGGATGAGGTTGAAGGCATAGCTCACGGCCGAGAACAGGGCGGCGGCGACGCCGAGCCCCGCGCCACTGACATGGCCCTGCAGCCGCGGCCAGACCATCACCAGCATGCCCGCGAGGCCGAAGGCGAGCGCCTGCAGCACGCGCTTGTCGATCTTCTCCTTGAGCAGAAGCCCGCCCAGCAGCGCGACGAAGACCGGGGCGAGGAAGGAGAGCGTCAGCGCCTCGGCCAGCGGCAGCACCGAGACCGAATAGAAGAAGCTGCCGGCGGTGAGCACCACCAGCGGGATGCGGGCGAGATTGCCGATCAGGCTGTCGCGCGTCGGCCGCGCCGGCCGGGCGATCGCCAGGACGACGAGCGCGCAGAGCCCGCCCATGGCGAAGCGCATGAACAGCGCCAGCACGAAGGGATGCTTGTGCATCTGCCCCTTCAGCACCGCGTCCATGGCGGTGAGCAGGGCGATGCCCAGGGCGGCGCGCAGCGCCGTCGACCAGTTCATGACACGCAGCTGAGCGGCTTGCGGAAATGATATTCCCAGGTGGCGGAGACGTCTGCGAGATAGCGCTCGCCCGGCCAGCGCCGGAAGCCGAGCTTCTCGTAGAACCGATGGCCGCGCGCGAAGCGCGTGTCAGACCACAGCATCATCTCGGCAAAGTTGCCTGCCTCGGCGAAAGCCAGCGCCTCCGCGAAAAGCGCCTGCGCCAGCCCCGTGCCGCGAAAGGCCGGGTCGGCATAGACCTTGGTGAGCTCGACGGCGTTCTGCTCGGGCAGCGGCGTGGCGCCGAGCGAGCCGGCGATGCCGCCATCCGGCGCGTCGACGATCCAGAGCTTGCCGCCCTTGTTGGCGAAGGCCGTCGCCGGCTGCCGCAGCTCCGGGAATTCCTCCCAGACGAAATGGCAATTCGGATATTCGGCGAAGCTCGCCGCGATCAGCGCGGCGAGAGGCTCGGAATCGGTGTCGCGGGCAAGGCGGATCGGCGGGAGCGCGGTCATGACGACGGCTCTAGGGATAAACCGGTATCGCGCCTAGAGGGGCCGCCGCATTCCGCCATGCCGCTATCGCATCAGGGCGAGCGCAGCATCGGCGGTGAGCTTCAGCGCGGCGACTGCGAGCAGGGCGTAGCACCAGAAGAACAGGGCCTTCTGCTCGAGCCGATCGTGCAGCACGCGCCCGAGCCAGATCCCGATCGGCACGGCGGGAGCCAGCGCCAGCGCGCCCCAGAGCGCCTCGGTATGTTTCAGGCCGAGGCTGAAATAGGGCGGCAGCTTCAGCCAGTTGCCGAGCGTGAAGATCGCCACCGTCGTGCCGACGAACAGGGTTTTCGGCAGGCCGCGGGCGAGCAGATACATCGCGACGGGTGGCCCGCCGGCATGGGCGACGAAGGTGGTGAAGCCGGAGGCCGTGCCGGCGGCGAGTGCCAGCCCCGGTGAAACCGGGCGGTTGCCGGGCGGGGCGAGGCGCCCCTTCAGGAACCAATGCGCAGTGAACAGCAACGTCACGACGCCGATCATCAGGTTGACGATGCGCGGGTCGATGCGGACGAAGACGAGATAGCCAAGCCCGATGCCGAGGACGAGGCCCGGCAGCAGCCAGACCAGGTCGGGCTTCGACCAGGTGTCGCGCCCGAAGCGCTGCAGCGCCATCAGGTCCATCAGCGAGACCAGCATCGAGACCATGATCGCGGCGTTCTGCGGTGTGGTGACCATCGCCAGCAGCGGAATGCCGAGGATGGCAAGGCCGCCGCCGAAGGCGCTCTTGCCGATGGCGATGATCAGCGTCGTCACCCAGCCGACGAGATAGAAGGACAGCGGCTCAGGCATCAGGCCCCCGATCTCGCCCGGGACGCGGCCACAACCCGGCTCCTTCCGCTTGGAAAACCATCCGCGCCCCGCTACGCCATGTCTCGCCGAGCTTCCCGAGTTGTCGGCGAGTCGCAAGGGCGTTGGCCGCATGGGCGTCGCGAGGGAAAACAAGGGGATGACCGAGACGCGATGACCGTCCTGCTGCCCTTCCTCGTCAACGCGGTGCTGAATTTCGCTCTCGGCCTGCTGATCGCGCTGTTCCTCGGCCCCGAGGCTTTTGGCCTCTATGCGATCGGCGCGGCGCTGGTCGTCCTCGTCAACACGGCGGCGCTCGACTGGCTGAAGTTGTCGGCCGTCCGTTTCTATACGGCGCAGACGCGCGCGAGCGATCCCGGCATCCGGGCGACGCTGGACCTGCTTTTTGCGGCTGCCGCGCTGGCGCTGTGCGCGTTGCTCGGAATCGTGCTGCTGGCGGGCTTCGATGGCGGCGTGCCGGCAGCCCTGCTTGCCGCTGCCGTCCTGGCCGGCATCGGCGCCGGCTGGTTCGACTATCACGGCGCCATCGCGCGGGCGCGTTTCCTCGATGCCGCCTATGGCCGCCTGATCGCCGTGCGCGCCGCCATCGTGCTCGTCCTGATGGTCGGCGGCGCCTGGCTGACGCGCGATCCGGTCGTGGTGCTGCTAGCGGGGCTTGCGGGCACGATCGCCTCGGTGCTGAGCGTGCGCGGCCGGCTCTCCGACGGGCCGCTCTCCATTTCCGGGGCGCGCAAGGATCTGGCGCGCGCTTTCCTGCGCTACGGCCTTCCGCTCGTCGCAGGAAACGCGGTCTATTCGCTGATCCCGCTCGCCAATCGCAGCCTGCTCGCCGAGGCGCATGGTCTCGCGGAGTCCGGCTATTTCTCACTCGCCTCCGATATCGGCCTCAGGCTTTTCCCGATGCTGGCGTCGATGCTCGAGATCGTGCTGCTACGCGAGGTGATCCGCCTCGACGAGACGCGCGGGCGCAACGCCGCCCAGAAGCGGATCGCCGGCAACATGGTGCTCGTCCTGGCCGTGGTCCTGCCCGCCGCGCTCGGCTTCTGGCTCGTGCTGCCGGCCTTCGAGGCGCTTTTCGTCCCGGCGACGTTCCGCGGCCATTTCGCGGGCTACATGGCGTTGCTGCTGCCGGGCTTCGCCGCCATCGCCCTGTTCCAGGCGGCGATCTATCCGGTTTTCCTGCTCCAGAAGCGAACCCTGATCGCGGCGATCGTCGCGCTCGCGGGCCTTGCAGTGAATCTCGCTCTCGTCTCGGGTCTGGTCGGCACCGCGTCGCCCTCGCGCTTTGCCGTCGCGCAGAGCGCGGGATTCCTGGTCGTGCTGCTGGTGACGGCTCTCGTCGCCTTGCGCTCCCTGCCGAAAGCGCCGCCGCCGCGCGATATCGCCTGCGTCCTGCTCGCGGGGGCCGTCATGGCGCTGGCGATCTGGCCGCTGCGGAACCAATTGCCGCCGGTGCTCGAACTCATCCTCCAGATCGGGCTGGGCGGGCTCGTCTACGCTGCCATCATCCTCGCCTGCGACGTCGCCCGTTGGCGCACCGGGCTCAGGTTGCGCTGGCTTGCCCGCAAGACGCGGCCTCCGCGCGGTTCTGCCTGACCTGCACGCGGAAAGCTTTCCTTCACCCTGTCTCTTGGCAAGGCACTAAGGTTAATTCCGCGAATTCGCGCCTTTCGGCCCTGTTGCAGGCCGAAAGAGTCAACGATTCACCATTCCTTCGAGACCGTTCCGCAGGCTTTCGGGCAAGTCTTTCCGTTGAGAGAGTTGCGTCATGCGTCGAGCGTTCATCCTCTCCTGTCTGGCTGTCGCCGGCAGTCTGGCCGTGGCCGATCCCGCCGCCGCGCAAGGATATGGCTATCGCGGCCCTGACGATCCGATGCTGCAGGCGCAGCGCGGCCGCTCGAACTATGGCGGCGGCTTCATCGAGATGCTGATGACCGGCCGCGATCCGACGCCCGCGAGCCGTGGCGGCGCGGTCTATAACCGGCCGGGCGGCTATGCCTATGGCCAGGCGATGCAGGCGCCCGCCGGCTACGGCGCCGATCCCTTCGCGGAAACGCGCCGCCCGCAGCCCGGGCGGCAGGTCGCGGCCTTGGGCCAGCCGGTCGAGCCGCAGGCCGGCATCCCCTATGTGGTCGAGCCGCGTTTCCGGAAGCAGGAGGTCGCCTATGACGGGCCGCATCGGCCCGGCACCGTCATCGTCGACACGCCGAACCGCTTCCTTTTCCTGGTTCAACCCGGCGGCCGGGCGCTGCGCTACGGCATCGGCGTCGGGCGTCCCGGCTTCTCCTGGGCTGGCACCAAGACCGTGACGCGAAAGGCCGAATGGCCGAGCTGGACGCCGCCGGCCGAGATGATCAAGCGCCGGCCCGACCTGCCGCGTTTCATGGCGGGCGGCCCCGAGAACCCGCTCGGCGCTCGCGCCCTCTATCTTGGCTCGACGCTCTACCGCATCCACGGCACCAACGAGCCGAACACCATCGGCCGCGAGGTCTCCTCGGGCTGCATCCGAATGACCAATGACGACGTCATCGACCTCTACGGCAAGGTCGGCGTCGGCGCGAAGGTCGTCGTGATCTGAGGGCGACGGCCCTCAGGAACTGCCGATCAGGATGCCGACGGCCAGCACGGCGAGGCCGCCGAGGATGATCTGGACGATCGCCGAGGCGAAGGGCGTTTCCATGTAGCGGAAGCGCACCCAGGCGATGATGACGAGCTCGCAGGCGACGATGACGCCGGCGATGGCCGTCGCCAGCCAGAAATCCGGGATGAGATAGGGCAGGGTATGCCCGAGCCCGCCGATGGCGGTGGCGATGCCGCAGGCGGCACCACGCACCCAGGGGTGGCCGCGCCCCGTCACCACGCCGTCGTCCGAGAGCGCTTCCGTCAGCCCCATGCTGATGCCGGCGCCGATGGAGGCGGCGAGGCCGACGACGAAGGCGTTCCAGGAATCATGCGTCGCGAAGGCGGCGGCGAAGATCGGCGCCAGCGTCGAGATCGAGCCGTCGATCAGCCCGGCCAGCGCCGGCTGGACGATCTGCAGGACGAAGAGGCGCTTGCGCGTCTCCTCCTCCTCATCGGCCGCGCCCGAGCTCTTGAGCTCGTCGTCGAGCCGTTCCGCCATCTTCTCATGGCCGCGCTCGGCCTCCGCCAGATCGGCCAGCAGCTTCCGCGTGCCGGTGTCATGCGCCCGCTCGGCGGCGCGCGCATAGAAGCGGCTGGCCTCGACCTCCATCACGGCGGCGTGGCGACGCGCCGCCTCGAGCTGCAGATCCTCATGCAGCCAGATGGGATTGCGCTTGAGAAAGCCCTTCACGTCCTGCCGCGTGATCAGCGGCAATTCGGTGCCGAACCGGCTCTCATACTGCGCCAGGAGCTGGTGGCGATGCCCGCTCTCCTCGGCTGCCATCTCCTCGAACATCGCGGCGGAATGGGGATAGTTCGCCCGCAGCCTCTGCGCGAAGGTCAGATAGATTCGTGCGTCCTCCTCCTCGCTGGCGACGGCGAGGGCAAGGAGTTCGGCTTCGTCGAGATCGTCGAGGCGCTTCATGGCGGATCCATAGATTAGAATTATTCTAACCTATCCTCGGCGCATCGGCTTGTGAAGCCCTTCGGCAGCAAAAAGCCCGCCTCCTGGAGGCGGGCTTTAAGGTCGTTCAGGGAGCTGTCAGACCCAGCTGTCGTCGTCCGAGTTGCCGCCGTCGTCGTAACCCGGATCGTCGTCGTCATCCGCCTGGTCGTAATTGGCCTGGCTGACATCCTGTCTGTCGGCAGTGCTGTCGGTGCGCGCCTGGTCGTCCGCGCCGCGATCATAGGCGGACTGGTCGGCTGCCCCCTGCTCATAGGCGGATTGCTGGGCGTTCGTGCCGCTCGAGCCCGAGCCGAAGTTGCTCA
This sequence comes from Allobosea sp. OAE752, assembly GCF_050433265.1. Classification (NCBI taxonomy): domain Bacteria; kingdom Pseudomonadati; phylum Pseudomonadota; class Alphaproteobacteria; order Hyphomicrobiales; family Alloboseaceae; genus Allobosea; species Allobosea sp. OAE752. The sequence goes on along the minus strand of NZ_JBNPXO010000001.1, from coordinate 526,023 downwards.
CCGAGCTGGCGAGACCGCTTGCCGCGGCGCCGTGACCGCTGAAAGCGTTGGTCAGGACATTGCCGAGCACGAGGCCGCCGGCCACGCCCGCCGCGGTCGTCAGCGCGCTGGCCATGAAGCCGCCGCCACGTGCGGCCGGCTGCTGGGGCTGGTTGCTCCAGGGGCCGGGCTGCGGCTGGGGCGGGGGAGGCTGCATCGCCTGGGCGGCCGGCGCATTCGTCCAGGCGGAAGAGGGCTGCCCCTCCGGGCGGGGCGGAACCGGCGGAACCGATCCGGTACGCGGCTGCGCGGGAGCGCCGCCGAAAATGCCTGACAGGAAGCCGCCCGAGGCTTGAGGCGCCTCGCTGGGGCGGCTCTGCAGCTCACGGACCTGTGCCTGCAGGCTCTCGACCTGCTGGTGCAGGTTGGTCAGCGCCTGCTCCTGCACATAGACGGCCTGGGCCATCGCGTAGGGCGCGTAGGGCTGCTCGCGCAGTCGCTCGGCGATGAAGGCTTCGGCTTCCGGGTCGCGGGGCTGGGTGGCGGCCTGCTTGAGCCGATCGAAAATCCCGGCGATCACGTCGCGTTCTTGCGGCGTCATCGTCATCTCCTCTGGTTGGACGGCGCCGATGCGCCGCCCTCAAGAGGTGGGCCTGCCCTGTGACGGTATCAAGGCGGAGCGCGGCAGCATGCCGCGCTGCGATCAGAAGTCGCCGTCGGGGCTGTAATCGTCCGGCGGCGGCGCCTCGTCGCCGTCTGGCGCGACCAGCGTGCCGCGGTTGAGGACGAGGACGTTCGTGCCGGCAGGGACGCGGCTGTGGAGGTCGATGATGTCCTGGTTGAACAGGCGGATGCAGCCGGAGGACATCGACTTGCCGATCGACCACGGCTCCGAGGTGCCGTGGATGCGGTACAGGGTGTCGCGGCCGCCCTGGTAGAGATAGAGCGCGCGCGCGCCGAGCGGATTGTCGAGGCCGCCCTGCATGCCGCCGGCCCAGGGGCCGTTCTTCTTCGGGTCGCGGCGGATCATATCAGGCGTCGGGGTCCAGCGCGGCCACTCGGCCTTGCGCTGCACCGTGGCGCGGCCGCGCCAGGACATGCCCTGCTTGCCGACGCCGATGCCGTAGCGGATCGCCTTGCCGCCGGGCTGGACGAGATAGAGGAAGTGAGCGTCGGTATCCACGACGATCGTGCCGGGATGCTCGGCGGTCTGGTAGGAGACGATCTGGCGCAGGAAGCGCGGATTGACCTCGGAGACGTCGGTCGCCGGCAGCGGGAACTTCTCGTCGGGCCGCTCGCCATACATCTCCAGATATTCCGGGCTGACCATGCGCGCCCGCGGGGTGGGCACCTCATAGGGCTGCTGCCGCTGGCTGACGCAGGCTGCCAGGAACAGCGGTGTCATCGCGGCGAAGACGCGGCGGGTCGGCCGGGCGAGGGGAGAGGCGTCGTGGCGGGCGGAAGACATTGGGCTGAAAACTCGATCTGGACGGGCGGGCGGTAGCTGGCGGAAGGCGACCACACAATTCCCTGCGCCGTCGCTTGTTCCGGTTCAAGGAACCGGAGATGGCTGCGGGGTGAATACCGTGTGGCGAAATTGTGGCAAGCCGCGCCTGTTGCGTATGGGCAACAATGTTCCCGCGCTGCCACAACGACGCCCGGTGAATCTCCCGCTTGGCGAGAATTCCCGCTTCCGGCGCTGGAAAAGCGATTCTTCTGCGGCCCTAGGAGAGCGTCACAGGGTTAATAAAAGACTATCGCACCAGCCGCGGATTGCTTTTGCGGCGTGACTATCCCGCCAATGGCCGGGAGGCATGCATCAGAGACATGCTCATCGACCGTTTCCGCTGCGCGAGACGCCTGGCAGCTTCGGGCGAACAACGGATTGTGATCGCGCCGAAAGCCGCCCGGCAGCCGAAGCGACGGGGTGACGAACTCAGAAGGCCGCCGCCCGCGTGGGCTCGACGAGACCGAGGCGTTCGCGCGACCACCAGCGGCCGAGCATCATCACCGACACCACCGCGAGGCCGATCACGAGCCCGATCCAGATGCCGCGTCCGGCCAGCGGCGTGAGGAAGCCAAGTGCTGCCGAAAGCGGCAGGCCGATGCCCCAATAGCCCAGGCCGGCGAAGATCATCGGCAGCCGCGTATCGCCGAGGCCGCGCAGGATCGAGGCGCCGACGACCTGCGCCCCGTCGGCGAGCTGGAAGACGGCGGCGTAGAACAGGAACGTCATGGCAAGCCCGGCGACCTCCGCGGCTCCGGGTTTCGAGACGTCGAGGAAGGGTGCGACGAGCCATTGCGGAGCGAGCGCCATCAAGAGCGCGGTCGAGGCCATGAAACTCAGGGCGAGGAACAGCGCCGTGGCGCCCGCGCGCCGGACACCCTCGCTGTCGCCGGCCCCGAAGGCGCGCCCGACCCTGACCGTGCCGGCCTGCCCGATGCCGAGCGGCACCATGAAGGTCAGCGAGGCGATCTGGATCGCGATGGCATGCGCCGCGAGCGGGCTCTCCCCGAACAGGCCCATCATGAAGGCGGCGCCGTTGAAGATCACGACCTCGAAGGCGACCGTCAGCCCGATCGGGAAGCCGATGCGCCAATAGGTCCGGTAGCGCGGCCAGTCCGGCACCCAGAAGCGCCCGAGCAGGTGGTAGCGGCGGAAGCGCCGGTCGAGCGAGACGACGAGCGCGAGACCGGCGAACATCAGCGCCGAGGACAGCGCGGTCGCGAGGCCGGAGCCCGGCAGGCCCAGCGCCGGGAAGCCGAGATGCCCGAACATCAGGCACCAGTTGGCGAAGGCGTTGAAGGCGACGGCGAAGAGCACGACGATGAAGGCCCAGCGCGGCCGCTGCAGCGCCGCGACGAAGCCGCGCAGGCATAGATAGAAGAAGAAGGGCAGCAGCCCCCATTGCAGCGTATGGACATAGGATGCGGCCGCCTTCGACAGCGCCGGATCCTGCCCCATCGCGTTCAGGATGGCTTCGGCCTGCCAGAGGACCAGCCACATCGGGCCGGCCATCGTCGCCGCCGCCCAGAAGCCTTGTCGCACCGTCCGGCGCAGGTCGCGCACGGCGTGGCGGTTGCGGCCGAGCTCGATCGCGATCATCGGCGAGACTGCGCTCATCACGCCGATGCCGAAGATCAGGAAGGCGGTGTAGAGATTGCTGCCGAGCGCGCCGGCCGCCAGCGCCTGCGGGCCGAGATGGCCCATCATCACGACATCGGTGGCCGTCATCGCTGTCTGCGCGACATTGGTCAGCACCATCGGCCAGCTCAGGGCGAGCATGGCCCGGGCCTCGGTGAGCCAGGGATGGGAACGGGCGGGGGCTGCGGCGACGGTTGACATGGCGCTCCGCTTCTACCCGCGATTGCCGATCGCAGACAGCCACCCGCGCAGGGGGGCGGCTGCGCGCCGGGCGGGTCGACAAGCCGGGACGCGGCCTGCATCTTGCCTCGCGCTAGGCAAGGAGGGTTGTCGTTCATGAGCACCAATCTGCGGATCGACGGCGCGCGGCTGACCTCGCGGCTGGCGGATCTGGCGCGCATCGGCGCGACGCCGGAGGGCGGCTGCCGCCGTCTCGCCCTGACCGATGAGGACAGGCAGGGCCGCGACTGGCTCGTCCGCCAGCTCGAGACGCTCGGCCTCGACGTGCGCATCGACGCGATCGGCAACATCGTCGGCATCCTGAAGGGGCTGGAGGATGGTCCCGCAGTCATCATGGGCTCGCATATCGACACGGTCGGCACCGGCGGGCGCTTCGACGGCGCGCTCGGCGTCGTGGCCGGCGTCGAGGTGTTGGCGGCCCTGCGCGATGCCGGCCTCACGCCGAAGCGCGACATGGCCGTCATCGCCTTCACCAACGAGGAGGGAGCCCGATTCCATCCCGACATGCTCGGCTCCTATGTCTGGGCCGGCGGGATGAGCGTCGAGGCCGCCCACCGCGAAGTCGATTCCGAAGGCGTCGGCCTCGGTTCCGAGCTGAAGCGCATCGGCTATGAAGGCGCGGAGCGGCCCGGCTTCCTGCCCGCGCATGCCTATCTGGAGATGCATATCGAGCAGGGGCCGGTTCTCGAGAACGAGGGCGGCGGCCTTGGCGCCGTCACCGGCATCCAGGCGATCACCTGGCTGGAATTGACGCTGAAGGGCCGCCCGAGCCATGCCGGCACGACGCCGATGGCCTATCGCAAGGATCCGGGGCTGGCGGCTGCGCGCATCAATATCTTTGCCAACGAGCTGACCAAGACCATCCCGCACCAGCTCGCCAATTCCGGCGTCATCCGCGTGCAGCCCGGCAACGTCAACGTCGTGCCCGAGACGGTGGTGATGACGCTCGACCTGCGCAATCCGCAGGATGCGCCGCTCGCCCAGGCCGAGGAGGCGGTGCGCCGCTTCTGCGCCGAGCTTTCGGAGCGCGACGGCATCGCCATCGCCTTCCGCGACCTCGCCCGCTTCCCGGCGACGCCCTTCGCCGAAGAGCTGATCGCCGAGGTCGAACGCAGCGCGGGCGAATTCGGCTTGCCGATCCGGCGCATGATCTCCGGCGCCGGCCACGACGCCCAGATGATGGCGCGGCTTTGCCCGACCGCCATGGTCTTCATCCCCTCGATCGGCGGGCTCTCGCACAACCCGGCCGAGTTCAGCACCGACGAAGACATGGTCGCCGGCGCCAATGTGTTGCTCGCCACCGCCTGGCGCGTGGCGAACGCCTGAGGATCTCTCGCATGACGACGATCGCTTCGCTCTCGGCCGCCGAGCTCGGCCCCCTCTACGCCAGCAAGGATGTATCGCCGGTCGAGGTCGCGAAGGACGCGCTCGCCCGCATCGAGCGCTTCGAGCCGCAGATCAACGCCTTCGTCCATCGCGACGAGGCGGCGACGCTCGCCATGGCTGAGGCGTCTCAGGCGCGCTGGCTCAAGGGCGAGGCGACCGGCCCGCTCGACGGCGTGCCGGTCACGATCAAAGACAACATCGCCGTCGCCGGCTGGCCGATGCGGCGCGGCTCCGCCGTGGCCTCCGACGCGCCCTTCCCGGACGATGCGCCGGCCACGGCCCGCCTGCGTGAAGCCGGCGCCGTCTTTCTCGGCAAGACGACCATGCCGGAATATGGCTGGAAGGGTGTCGGCGATTCGCCGCTCACCGGCATCACCCGCAATCCCTGGAACATCGGCACGGGGCCGGGCGGCTCTTCTGCGGGAGCGGCATCGGCTGCGGCGCTCAATCTCGGCTGCATCCATATCGGCACCGACGGGGCCGGCTCGGTCCGTATCCCTGCCGCCTTCACCGGCGTCGTGGGGCTCAAGCCGAGCTATGGCCGCGTGCCGGCCTGGCCGATCTCGACCATGGGCTTCCTCGCCCATCTCGGCCCGCTCACCCGCACGGTGACCGATACGGCGCTGGCGATGCAGGTGATCGGCCAGCCCGACGAGCGCGACATGACGGCGATGACGGGAAGGCCGCCGGACTATGTCGACGGCCTCAAGGGCGGGCTGAGGGGCCTGCGCGTCGCCTGGTCGCCGCGGCTCGGCCTCGACGTGCCGGTGGATCCCGAGATCGCGGCGCTGACGAGCGCAGCGGCACAGCTTTTCGCCGAGCTCGGCGCGACGGTCGAGGAGGCCGATCCCGGCTTCGCCGATCCGATCGAAACCCTGATCACCTTATGGGCATCGGGCGCGGCGCTGGCACTGCGCGACACCGATGCTGCCGGTCGGGCGCGGATGGATCCGGGCCTCGTCGCCGTCGCCGGGCAAGGCGAGCGCATTCCGGCCTCGGCCTATGTCGATGCGCTGCTCAACCAGCGCAACGCACTGGCGCTCTGCATGGCCCGCTTCCACGCCCGCTTCGACCTGCTGCTCACGCCGGCCCTGCCGCTGCCGGCCTTCTCGGTGGGCCGCAACACGCCCGAGCATGGCGCCTATGGCGATGACTGGACCCGCTGGACGCCCTTCACCTACCCCTTCAACCTCACCCAGCAGCCGGCGATCTCCGTGCCTTGCGGCCTGACCGCGGCCGGGCTGCCGGCGGGGCTGCAGATCGTCGGCGCTTTCGGGCGCGATGCGCTGGTGTTGCGGGCGGCTGCCGCCTTCGAACAGGCAAAACCCTTCGCCCGCGTCGATCAGCCGATCAAACCGATTTAACCGGCTTTTTTTCTGCGGTCGCTCCTTTGCCGCGCGATCCAACGCCAAGGGCCGGATATTCCGGCCCTTTCGTCGTTTTGCGCCGCTCTGGCACGAACCCTGCAGGCGACCGCGCTGCCTGAAGGAGCGTCTTCGGCGTGTTGTCAGGGAGAGTTTTTCTGCCCAAACTCGCGCCAAGGCCGCCCGCTCAGAGGTTGCCACACAGGGGAGAGAATGATGGATCGCAGGACGTTTCTGAAATCCGCGACCGGTGCCGGCGTTGCTGCCGCGGCAGGGGGGCTGGCGATGCCGGCCCTGGCGCAAGGCGCGGCGGCCAAGACCCTGCGCTTCGTACCGCAGGCGAACCTCGCCAATTTCGACCCCATCTGGGGGACGCAATATGTCGTCCGCAATGCCGCGGCGCTGGTCTGGGACACGCTCTACGGCATTGATTCCAAGTTCCAGCCGCAGCGCCAGATGGTCGAGTCCGAGGAAGTCTCGGCCGATGGATTGACCTGGACCTTCAAGCTGCGGCCGGGCCTGAAATTCCATGACGGCACGCCGGTCCTGGCCAGGGACGTGGTCCAGAGCCTGGTGCGCTGGTCCGCCCGCGATCCGATGGGGCTGATGCTCCGTGCCATCCAGGTCGAGCTTGCGCCGGTCGACGACCGGAGCTGGAAATGGGTGCTGAAGCAGCCCTTCCCGAAGATGCTGCTGGCGCTCGCCAAGAACAACGCGCCCTGCTCCTTCATCATGCCGGAGCGCATCGCCAAGACCGACCCCTTCACGCAGATCACCGAATTCGTTGGCTCCGGCCCGATGAAGTTCGCCCGGAACGAATGGGTTCCCGGCGCCAAGGCCGTCTTCGAGAAGTTCACCGACTATGTTCCGCGCTCCGAGAAGGCGGATTGGCTGGCCGGCGGCAAGAACATCCTCGTCGACCGCGTCGAATGGGTCATCATGCCCGATCCCGCGACGGCGGCCGCAGCCCTGCAGAACGGCGAGGTCGACTGGTGGGAGACGCCGCTCTCCGACCTCGTGCCCGTGCTCAAGGGCAATGCCAACATCAATGTCGATATCGGCGATCCGCTCGGCAATATCGGCTCCTTCCGCATGAATCACCTCTTCCCGCCCTTCAACAACGTCAAGGTGCGCCAGGCGGTGATGACCGCGCTGAACCAGGAAGACTACATGCGCGCCCTCGTCGGCGAGGACGACAAGCTCTGGAAGGAGCTGGGCGGCTTCTTCACGCCCGGCACGCCGCTCTATACCGAGGAGGGCGGCGAGATGATGAAGGCGAAGAACGTCGCCGCCGCCAAGAAGCTCCTCGCGGAATCGGGCTACAAGGGCGAGCCGGTGGTCTGCGTCGTGGCGCAGGACATGGCGGCGACCAAGTCGATGGGCGACGTCACCGCCGAATTGCTGAAGAGCATCGGCATGAACGTCGATTTCGTCGCGACCGACTGGGGCACCGTCGGCGCCCGCCGCGCCCAGAAGACGCCGCCGGGGCAGGGCGGCTGGAGCATGTTCCACACCTGGCATGCCGGTGCCGACTGCATCAATCCGGCCGCGTACACCGCGATCCGCGCCAATGGCGAAAAGGCCTGGTTCGGCTGGCCCGACGTGCCGGCCGTCGAGACCGAGGTGACGAACTGGTTCAACGCCAAGGACCTTGCCGAAGAGAAGGCGGCGCTCGGCCGCCTCAACAAGGCGGCGGTCGAGAATGTCGTCTATGCGCCCACGGGCTTCTACCTCGGCTATCAGGCCTGGCGGAAGAACGTCTCGGGCGTGGTTTCAGGCCCGCTGCCCTTCTTCTGGGGCGTGTCGAAGGCCTGACGATGGCGGGGGCGGCGGTGGCCGCCTCGACGCTTCACCCTGCTGCGTCCGGGACATCCGTTCCGGCCGTGGCCCCTGGTCAGACTTGAACGAGGTTCGGACAGCCCCATGCTTGCATTCGTCGTCAGACGCATCGTCGCGACCATCCCGGTGATGGCGTTCGTTGCGCTGTTCGTGTTTTCGTTGCTGTACATCGCGCCGGGCGATCCGGCGGCGATCATCGCCGGTGACCAGGCCTCGCCGGCCGATGTCGAGCGCATCCGCGCCAGCCTGGGGCTCGACCGGCCCTATCTGGTCCGTTTCGGCGAATGGTCGTGGCGGGTCGTGCAAGGCGATCTCGGCACCTCGATCTTCACCAACCTGCCGGTGACGCAGCTCATCGCCCAGCGCGTCGAGCCGACGCTCTCGCTGATGGTGCTGACGCTGATCTTTGCAGTGGTGATCGCGGTTCCGATGGGCGTGATCGCCGCCTGGAAGGCCGGCACCTGGATCGACAAGGGCGCGATGGCCTTCGCCGTCCTGAGTTTCTCGGTGCCCGTCTTCGTCGTCGGTTACCTGCTCGCCTGGATCTTCGCGCTGAAGCTCGACTGGCTGCCGGTGCAGGGCTACACGCCGCTCTCGCAGGGCGTCTGGCCCTGGCTCAAGAACCTGATCCTGCCGGCGGTGACGCTCGGGCTGGTCTATATCGCGCTGATCGCGCGCATCACCCGCGCCACCATGCTGGAAGTGTTGCAGCAGGACTATGTCCGCACCGCCAACGCCAAGGGCGTGGCGCAGAAGGACGTGCTCTTCCTGCACTCGCTCAAGAACGCGGCGGTGCCGATCGTCACCGTCATCGGCATCGGCATCGCGCTGCTGATCGGCGGCGCCGTCGTCACCGAGAGCGTCTTCGCCATTCCCGGTCTCGGCCGGCTCACCGTCGATGCCATCCTGCGGCGCGACTACCCCGTCATCCAGGGCGTCGTGTTGATGTTCAGCCTGGTCTACGTGCTCGTGAACCTGCTGATCGACCTGACCTACACCCTCGTCGACCCGAGGATCCGCTATTGACCTTGCAGCATCCCATTCCGGCGAACGGTATCGCCGCCCCCGCAGCCCCGGCGAAGCCCGCCGGGCCCGGCAGGCTCGTCCGCTTCGGGCGCTATCTGCGCCGCCACCCCTCGGTTGCGATCGGCGGCGGGCTCCTCGTCCTCATGGCGCTCATCGGCCTGTTCGCGCCGCTGCTCGGCACCGTCGACCCGACGGCGATCTCGCCCAGCCGGCGCACGCGCGTGCCCTCGGAGCTCTACTGGTTCGGCACCGACATGCTCGGTCGCGACATCTATTCGCGCGTCATCTACGGCGCGCGCGTCTCGCTGCTCGTCGGCTTCAGCGTGGCGATCCTGGCCTCGGTCGCCGGGCTCGCCATCGGCCTCTTTGCGGGCTTCATGCGCTGGGCCGACGGCATCGTCATGCGCATCATCGACGGCTGGATGTCGATCCCGCCGATCCTGCTCGCCATCGCGCTGATGGCGCTGACGCGCGGCTCCATCGGCAACGTCATCCTCGCCATCACCGTCGCCGAGATTCCGCGCGTCGCCCGGCTGGTCCGCGGCGTGGTGCTGTCCTTGCGCGAGCAGCCCTATGTCGAGGCGGCGGTGGCCAACGGTGCGCGCGCGCCGCGCATCATCATCAAGCACATCCTGCCCAATACCTTCGCACCGATGAGCGTGCAGGCGACCTATATCTGCGCCAGCGCCATGATCGTCGAGGCCATCCTCTCCTTCATCGGCGCGGGCGTGCCGCCCTCGACCCCGTCCTGGGGCAACATCATGGCCGAGGGCAGGGCGCTCTGGCAGGTCAGGCCGCACATCATCCTGTTCCCGGCCGTCTTCCTCTCGATCACCGTGCTCGCGGTGAACATGCTCGGCGACGGACTGCGCGACTCGCTCGATCCGCGCATCGCCAAGCGGCTCTGAAGCGGTAGCCCTGCCGCTGAAGCAACCCCCGCCAACCACTGCCGGCGCTTGACGCGCCGGCAGTGGTTTTCGAGCCTGTCGCCCCATTTATCCGGAGCCTTCCGCCGTGAGTCGAATCCTGACCGTCGCCGCAGCCCAGCTCGGCCCGATCCAGCGCGACGAAAGCCGGGCTTCGGCCGTCGCCCGGATGATCGCGCTGATGCGGCAGGCGAAGGAGCACGGCGTCGATCTCGTCGTCTATCCGGAGGCCGCGCTCACCGCCTTCTTCCCGCATTGGTGGATGGAGGACGAGGAAGAGATCGACAGCTATTTCGAGACGGCGATGCCCTCCAACGAGACGGCGCCGCTGTTCGAGGAAAGCAAGCGGTTGGGGATCGGCTTCCATCTGGGCTATTGCGAGCTCGCCCATGAGGAAGGGCGCAAGCGCCGCTTCAACACGGCGATCCTGGTCGACAAGACCGGCACCATCGTCGGCAAGTACCGCAAGATCCATCTGCCCGGCCACCCGGAGCATCGGCCCGACGCGCCGTATCAGAATCTCGAGAAGCGCTATTTCGAGACCGGCAATCTCGGCTGGCCGGTCTGGCGGACGATGGACGCCCATATCGGCATGATGATCTGCAACGACCGGCGCTGGCCCGAAAGCTACCGCGTCATGGGTTTGCAGGACGTGGAGCTGATCGTGCTCGGCTACAACACGCCCAAGCACAACCCGCCCGCACCTGACCATGACCGCCTTGGAAACTTCCACAACCAGCTCGTGATGCAGGCCGGCGCCTATCAGAACGCCAGCTGGGTCGTCGGCGTCGCCAAGGCGGGGCTGGAGGCCGGTGTCGACCAGATCGGCGGCTCCTGCATCATCGCCCCGACCGGTGAGGTCGTGGCGCAGGCCGTGACGGAAGGCGACGAACTCGTCATCGCCCGTTGCGACATGGATCTCGGCAAGAGTTACAAGGCCTCGACCTTCAACTTCGCGAAGCATCGCGAGCCGCAGGCTTACGGCTTGATCGTCGAGCGCAAGGGGGCAGGGCCTTTGCTGAGAGGATAGAGCCCGTGTCACCCGACCCGTTGAACCGGGATTGTTTCTTCCCACCGAAGCTTTCCACCTATGAGCAGGCGGCGCGCGGTTTCTCCGCGCAGGGCCAGAACGGCGGCATGTCCCAGGTCCAGCGCGTCCATCTGAGCGTTGGCCAGAATTATTATCGCTTCTGCGATGCGGCTCGCTTCGCCAGCGATCCGCTGCGCGCCGCTGCCGGCGGCTGGTGGGCGGATCACGAGGTCTTCAGCAAGGTCAGGAGCGTGGCGGGCCGCTCGGCGACCATGGCGCGCTATGCCCAGGGCCTGGGCGAGGCGACGCTGAGCTACGCCGCCAAGCTCTATTTCGCGATTCCCTATGAATGGGGCGATTGCGGCGTCATCGTCGTCGCAAGGCTCACCGACCGGATCGACGCCTTTCGCGGCCGCGGCCTGACCGCCTATCTCGGCGGTGCCGACGTCCGCGATGGCGGTGCGAAATACACGCCGATCCAGGACCCGACGATTTCGCAACTCTTCATTCCCGAATTGCATCTGTATTTCGGGCGCGCCTTCTCTATCGTCCGGCAGGGGCCGGCCTCCACCTTCTGAACGGCGTCGCCATCGCCTTTGCTCAATGGCCTGCGGAGTAGTTTCGATGACCCACGACATTATCCTCAAAGGCGGCCGGGTCATCGACCCCTCGCAGAAGCATGACGGCATCCTCGACGTCGCCTTCACGGACGGCAAGGTCTCCGGCTTCGGCAAGGATCTGAAGGGGGCGAAGGAGATCCGCGACGTCTCCGGCTACATCGTCACGCCCGGCCTGATCGACCTGCACACCCATGTCTATTGGGGCGGCACCTCGCTCGGCATCGACGCCGACGAGTTCTGCCGCCTGTCGGGCGTCACCACCTCGGTCGACACTGGCTCGGCCGGCCCCGGCAACTGGGCGGGCTTCCGCAAGCATGTCATCGAGCCGAGCCAGGCGCGCATCCTCGCCTATCTCCACGTCTCGCATGCCGGCATCTACGGCTTCGATCATCGCGTCATGGTCGGCGAGAGCGGCGACATGCGCATGATGAACCCGATCGACTGCGCCGAGGTCGCCGACAAGAACCGCGACTACATCGTCGGCATCAAGGTCCGCGTCGGCCTGCATGCCTCGGGCGACCAGGGCACCAAGCCGCTCAACATCGCGCTGCAGGTGGCCGAAGAGGTCGGCATGCCGCTGATGTGCCATATCGACCATCCGCCGCCATCCTATGAGGAAGTCCTTGCCATGCTCAGGCCGGGCGACGTGCTCACCCACGCTTTCAGGCCCTTCCCGAACGCCCCCTGCACGGCGCAGGGCACGGTGAAGCCGGAGGTGGTGGCCGCCCGCAAGCGCGGCGTGATCTTCGATATCGGCCACGGCAAGGGCTCGTTCTCCTTCAAGACGACGCGCGCCATGCTCGCCAACGGCTTCGAGCCGGACGTGATCTCGTCGGACGTTCACAAGCTCTGCATCGACGGCCCGGCCTTCGACCAGGTCACTACCATGTCGAAATTCCTCTGCATGGGCATGAGCCTGAACAATGTCGTCGCGGCCTCGACGGTGAACGCCGCCATGGCGCTGAAGCGCCCGGAATACGGCTCGCTCAAGGTCGGCTCGCTCGGCGACGCGACCATCCTGACGATCAAGGAAGGCAAGTTCGACTATGTCGACGTGGTCGGCGAGCATCTGATCGGCGACAGGAAGTTCGTCTCCGAGGGCGTCGTGCTCAAGGGCAAGTGGTGGCACCCGAAGCGGACCAGCAAGTTCCCGAAGGTCGCGGCGTAACTTTCATGTCACGCGAAACGGGCTGGCGCCGCATGGCGCCTGCCGATCTGCCGGCCGTGATGCGGATCGCGGCGGTCGTCCACGCGGCTTATCCCGAGGACGAAGCCGTCTTCGCCGAGCGGTTGCGGCTTGCCGGCGAAGGCTGCCATGTCCTGGAGGGCGAGGGCGGGGCGCTGCTCGGCTATCTGGTCAGCCATCCCTGGCCGGCCGGCGAGATCCCTGCGCTCAACTCCCGGCTTGGCGCCGTTCCGGACGGTCAGGCGAACTGGTATCTGCACGATCTCGCTGTGCTGCCCGAAGGACGCGGAGCGGGGGCTGGCGGCCGGATCGTCGCGGAGCTCGCCCGCCGGCTCGGGCAGGCCGGCTACCGAAGCCTCTCGCTGGTGGCGGTGAACGGCTCTACAAGCTTCTGGCGGCGTCAGGGATTTGCCGTTGTCGAAGAGCCCGCGCTGGCCGGGAAGCTGGCGACTTACGATGAAGCGGCCTGCTATATGCGCCGCGACCTGAAGGACTGACGCGACAGGCGTCGGAAGGACTGAGGAGAAAGATGCCATGAGCGCCGATGACAGGCTGAAGGAACTGGGGCTGACCCTGCCGGAGGTGCCGACGCCGGTCGCGACCTATGTCAGCTTCAAGCAGGTCGGCGACATGATCTATCTCTCCGGTCAGGGTCCCAAGCGCGCCGACGGCACCTATCCGACCGGCAAGGTCGGCGCCGACGTCACGATCGAGCAGGCCTATGAGCATGCCAAGCAGACCGGCCTCGGCCTGCTCGCGGCGATGAAGAAGGCGGCGGGCTCCCTCGACAAGGTCGAGATCGTCAAGCTGCTCGGCATGGTCAATGCAGCGCCGGATTTCTCGGATCATCCCAAGGTCATCAATGGCTGCTCCGACCTGTTCGTCGCCGTACTCGGCGACCGGGGCCGCCACGCCCGCTCGGCCGTCGGCATGGGCTCGCTGCCGAACCGGATGACCGTCGAGATCGAGGTTATCGTCAAGGTGCATCCATGAGCGTGACCGCGACCACCTCCAGGGCCGTCGAGCAGCCGGCCGCGACCCCTCTTGCGGCCGAGATCGCCCGCATTTACGGCACCCCTGCCGTCGTGATCGACCTCGACAAGGTCGATGCCAACATCGCCCGTCTCCAGGCCGCCTGTGATGCGGCCGGCGTCGCCAACCGCCCGCATATCAAAACGCATAAATCGCCCGAGCTGGCCCGGCTCCAGGTCGAGGCCGGCGCGCGCGGTATCACCTGCCAGAAGCTCGGCGAGGCCGAGGTGATGGCCGATGGCGGCATCGACGACATCCTGATCAGCTACAACATCCTCGGCGAGGAGAAGCTGGGCCGCCTCGGCGCCCTGCAGCGCCGCGTCCGGATGATCGTCGCCGCCGACAACCCCGTCACCATCTCTGGCCTGCCGCGCGCGGGCGAGATCGCGGGTCGTGATCTGGAAGTCGTCATCGAATGCGACACCGGCCGCAAGCGCGCCGGCGTCGAGACCCCGAACGAGGCGGTCGAGTTGGCGAAGATGGTCGCGGCGTCGCCCGGCCTGCGCTTCGCCGGCTTCCTGATGTACCCGCCGGAGGATGGCTGGGAGCGCACGCAGGTTTTCCTCGACACCGCCAATGCCGGCCTGCGCGATGCCGGCCTCAAGGCCGATATCGTCTCGACCGGCGGCTCGCCCAACATCCCCAACATGGGCAAGCTCAAGGGCGCGACCGAGCATCGCTCGGGCACCTCGATCTTCAACGACCGCATGCAGATGGCGGCCGGGGTCGCGACCCTCGATGATTGCGCGCTGACCGTCTACGCCACGGTGGTGAGCCGGGCGGCGCCCGAGCGCGGCATCCTCGATTCCGGCTCGAAGACGCTGACCAGCGACAAGGGCGGCCTCGACGGCCACGGGCTGATCCTCGAATATCCTCGCGCGAAGATTGCGCAATTCGCCGAGGAGCACGGTTTCCTCGATCTCTCCGGCACGAACGAGCGTCCCGTCGTCGGCGAGGTCGTGCGTGTCGTGCCGAACCATGTCTGCGTCGTCGTCAACATGGTCGACCGCCTCATCACGGTGCGCGGCGACAAGCTGATCGGGGAACTGCCGGTCGCGGCGCGCGGGAAGCTGACCTGACTGAAGCGCATCCGCATTTTCTTCAAGTGAAGCGGCGGCCGCTTCGCTTGAACATGCTCAGGCTCAATTCTGCAGGATCTTCGATCCTTTGATCGTGACATGGCCGGACGCCTTGGCTTCGAGGTGTCCGGAGGCCTTGAGCGTGACGTCCCGTCCGTGAAGCTCGACGCTGCCGTCCTTCTTCAGATCCAGCCTGGCATCGCCGCTTTTCAGCACCATCGCGTTGGCGCTTTCGACCAGAAGCGTCTTGCTGACCGCGACCGTCATCTCCTTGCCGGAGGTGACGGCAAGGCTCTGTCCGCTATCGATCTTGCAGCCCACGGCCGCGGTGACGTTGAAGCTCCGTGTTTCGAACGAGGCTTCATGGCCGCTGCTGATGCGCAGACGGTTGCCGACAACGAGGCTGGCATTGGCGCCTGCGATCACGGCAAGGTTGGCGCCTGCGGTCAGCGTCATCGCGCTGCCGGCCGTGAGCGAGATCCCGAGCCCGCAATTGACGGTCAGAGAGCCCGGCGCGTTGATGACGACATTGCCGCCCCGGTCTGCCGAAATCGCCTGCAGCAAGGCTGCGACCTGCGTCTCCAGCGTGGCGATGCGCTTCTGGAGGGCTTCGTTGTCCCGATCGGCCATCGCATTCCCCGCTTATTGGATGACAGGGTGACGAAACGTCACCTTATCACGCGACAGGCTTGGCGAGAATGCGCTCCGCGGCTCAGCTCTCCGGATGCCGCGCGTTCCAGTTCGCCGCGTATTCCGCGCAGAGCCGGTCGAGTTCGGCCCTGTCGGTGACGCCGGCAGGGCGGCTGCGCGAGGGCGAGGCCTGCTGGAACGGCACGGAGCGCTGATGCGCCACCCGCCAGAGCCGACGCAGCTCCGCCAGCGGATCGGGATGATCGTCGACGCGGATGTCGAAGCTCGGCACCGGCTCGCCGTTCCAGATGCGGATGGCGGCTGATTGCCGGCCGCGCTTGTCGCCGCCGGCCTTCTCGCCGGCTTCGAGCGCGACCAGGAGCCGTTCGTCGAAATCGAGGCCGGATGCCGCGATATAGGCCTTCAGCGTCTGCTGCACGACCTCCGGCCCCGCCAGCATGTTGCCGGCGACCGAGACCTGCGGCCCGTCCACCGCACCGCACCAGTCGATGCAGGCCGCGCCTGTGTGAGCGGCGATCTTGCCGTCGCGGTCGATGACATGGAGCTGGCGATGGGCACGGCCCTCATCGGCCGCCGTCAGCGTCGCGACGATCTCGAGAGCCGAGCGACCTTCCTGCAGCAGCTTCAACCCGTCGACGCCATAGAGCGGATTGACGAAGGCCTGCGTCGCGATGGCGCCGATCCGGCCGCCGCCATAGGGCACGCGCGCGCCGACGGCGAAGGCGCAGGTCGAGACGGCGACGCCATAGGCGCCCGTGGCGGCGTCGCGGGCGACGATGGACCAGGTCATATGCGGTTCCTCGTTATCCGGTCGATCTCAGTCTTCCCCGTCATCCCGGACAAGCGGCGAAGCCGCACCGATCCGGGATCCATCGAAGGGCGAGGCGCTCTACGATGGCTTCCGGGTCTGCGCTTCGCTTCGCCCGGAATGACGGCAAAACCGGCAGAGCTTACCGCCCCGCGGCATAGGCCTGCATCAGACGCGGCGTCGCGGCGGCGCGCAAGAGGCCGTCATCGCCCGTCTCCGCCGCCGTCAGGCGCCCGACCGTCCAGGCCGGGGCGCGCTCGAGCCTGTGGCCGCGCCGCTCCAGCTCCGCCAAGGCCGCCGCGCCGATGCTCTCCTCGATCATCAGATGTCCCGGCCGCGAGGTCCGGGGATAGAAGGAGGAGGGGAAGTGCTGCGTGTGGAACAGCGGCAGGTCGATCGCCTCCTGCAGGTTGAGGCCGTGATGGACGCGGCGCAGGAACAGGCCGAGCTGCCACTGCTCCTGCTGGTCGCCGCCCGGC
This sequence comes from Allobosea sp. OAE752, assembly GCF_050433265.1. NCBI lineage: Bacteria > Pseudomonadati > Pseudomonadota > Alphaproteobacteria > Hyphomicrobiales > Alloboseaceae > Allobosea > Allobosea sp. OAE752. Next base: position 509,233 of record NZ_JBNPXO010000001.1, on the reverse strand, counting down.
GTGCCGAAGGCGAGGCGTGGCTTGCCGTTCTCGAAGGCGATCGAGGGCGTCAGCGTCGTGCGCGGCCGCTTGCCCGGCGCGAGCGAGGAGGGCAGGCCCTCTTCGAGCCAGAACATCTGGGCGCGCGAGTTCAGCGGGAAGCCGAGCTCGGGGATCACCGGCGAGGATTGCAGCCAGCCGCCGGACGGCGTCGCCGCGATCATGTTGCCCCATTTGTCGATCACGTCGATATGGACCGTGTCGCCCTTGCGCCCGGCCGCGACCATCGAGGCCATGGTCGGCTCGCCGACGCTGGCGCCGCCCTGGGTCGGCTGGGCGATGGCACCAAGCGCCTTCATCGCATGCGCGACCTGCGCCTCGTAGCCGGGCACGATGCCGGGGCGCAGCTCCAGCGAGGCCTGCTTGCCGATGAGGCCGCGCCGGCCGGCGGCGTAATCCTCCGAGAGCAGCGTCGCGAGCGGCACCGTCACGAAATCCGGGTCGCCGTAATAGGCCTCGCGATCGGCGAAAGCGAGCTTCATCGCCTCGACGACATGATGCACGAAGTCGGGGCTCGCCGGACCCATTCCCGCAAGGTCGACGCCCTCCAGGATCTTGAGCGTCTGCAGGAAGGCCGGACCCTGGCCCCAGGGGCCGATCTTGAAGACCTCCCAGTCGTGATAGGTCACGGAGGCCGGCGTCTCGTAAGTCGGCTGCCAGCTCGCCATGTCGTCGGCGGTGAGCAGGCCCTTGTTGCGCCGGCCGGAGGAATCCATCACCTCCTGCGTGCGGCAGAAACGGTCCATCGCCTCGGCGACGAAGCCCTTGTACCAGGAATCATAGGCGGCCTGGATCTGCTCCTGCCGGTCGGAGCCTGCGGCCTCCGCCTCGTCGAGGATGCGCCTGTAGGTCGCGGCGGCGGCCTTGTTGGCGAAGAGCTTGCGCGCCTCCGGCACGTTGCCGCCGGGGAGATAGACCGCGCCGGACGTCGGCCACTCGCCGGTGAAGAGATCGGTAAGCTCCCGGATCGAATCCGAGACGCGCGGCAGCATCGGGTGGCCGTTCTCGAAATAGCCGATGGCCGGTTCCAGCACCTCGCGCAGCTTGAGCCGGCCATGGTCGCGCAGCAGCGTCATCCAGCCGCCGAAGGCGCCCGGCACGACGGTCGCGAGCAGGCCGGAGCCGGGGATCATATCGAGGCCGAGTGCCTTGTAGGCCGCGATGGTTGCCGCCTGCGGGGCGGGTCCCTGCGCGCAGAGCGTCTCGACCTTCTTCGTCTCGGCCGAATAGAACACGGCCGGCATGTCGCCGGCCGGGCCGACGAGATGCGGCTCCACCACTTGCAGCACGAAGGCGGCGGCGGCGCAGGCGTCGAAGGCGTTGCCGCCCTTCTCCAGCATCGCCATGCCCGACGCGGTCGCGAGCCAATGCGTCGAGGTGACGACACCGAAGGTGCCGAGGATTTCGGGGCGGGTGGTGAACATGGGTGTATCCAGTCGTGGAAAGTGGTCGGTGCGGTGTCAGCGGCGAGGGCCGGGCGTGGCTGGCGTCATCTAATTCTCTCTGGGATCGAGCGCGTCGCGCAAGCCGTCACCGAGCAGGTTGAAGCCGAGCACCGCCAGGAAGATGCAGATGCCCGGCGCCACCGACATCCAGGGCGCCTGCTCCATGAAGTTCTTGGCGACGTTGAGCATCTGCCCCCAGGAGGGTGATGGCGGCTGCTGGCCGAGCCCCAGGAAGGAGAGGGCGGCTTCGAGGATGATCGCCTGCGCCATGAACAGCGTCGATTGCACGATGATCGGCGAAAGCGTGTTCGGCAGCACATGGCGGAACATCAGCCGCAGGTCGCGCGCGCCGACGGCCCGTGCGCCCTCGACGAAATCCTCGGCCTTCACGCTCATCACCTGCCCGCGCACCAGCCGGATGAAGATCGGCACGGCCGACAGGCCGATCGCGATCATCGCATTGGTCAGCGAGGGGCCGAGCACCGCCGCAAACGCGATGGCCAGGATCAGAAAGGGGCAGGCGAGCAGGGCTTCGGTGACGCGCGAGATCACGATGTCGATCCAGCCGCCATACCAGCCGGCGATGAGCCCGAAGGGCAGGCCGATGGCGACCGCGATCAGAACCGAGACGATGCCGGCGAGCAGCGAGGCGCGCGCCCCGAAGAACAGCCGCGCCACCTGATCGCGCCCGAGCTCGTCGGTGCCGAACCAGTAGAGCTCCGAAGGCGGCTTGCGGATGGCGAGGAAGTTCGACTTGAACGGGTCCGCCAGCGGCAGCACCGGCGCCAGCACCGCCAGCAGCAAGAAGAGGAGCACGAGCCCGCCGCCGATCAGCGCCGAGGGATTGTGGAGGAGCCGGGCCAGCACGCCCGGCCGCGCCTTCAGCCCGCTCGCCGTGCCTGCGCCCGAGGAGATGGAATCCATCGATGCCATCAGGCCGCCCTCAGCCGCGGATTGACGAGGATGTAGAGGATGTCCGCCAGCAGGTTCATCAGGATGAATCCGATGGCGGTGCACAGCACCACGCCCTGCACCACGCCATAGTCGCGGTTGAACACGGCATCGACGATGAGCTTGCCGAAGCCGGGAATGGTGAAGACCTGCTCGGTCAGCACCGCGCCGGCCAGCAACTCGCCGAAGAGCAGCGTCGTCAGTGTGATGATCGGTACCAGCGCGTTGCGCAGCGCATGGCGATGCACGACCGTGTCCTCGTCCAGCCCCTTGGCGCGGGCCGTGCGGACATAGTCGGAGCGCAGCACCTCCAGCATGGCCGAACGGGTATGGCGCATCAGGAAGGCGGCGAGCCCGTTGCCGAGCACGAAGGCCGGCATGATCAGGCGCTGGATCGCCTCCCAGGGGTGGACGAAGATCGATTCGTAGCCTGAGGCCGGCAGCCACTTCAGATAGACCGAGACCAGCAGGATCAGCATGATGCCGAGCCAGAAATTCGGGATCGACAGCCCCGACAGCGCGACGGCGCTAGCCGAATAGTCGACGATGGTGCCCTTGCGCCGCGCCGCCAGGATGCCGATGGGGATGCCGATCGCGATTGCCACCAGGATCGCGGCGGTGGCGAGCTGGATCGTCACCGGCAGCTTCTGCAGGATGAGGCCGAGCACGGGCTCCCCGGTGCGCAGCGAACGGCCGAAATCGCCCTGGACCACCTGCCCGAGCCAGGCGAAGAACTGCACGAAGACCGGGTCGTTCATCCGGTAGATCTCGCGCAGCCTGGCGATGGCCTCGGGGTCGCGCTCCTCGCCGGCGAGGACGAGGAAGGGGTCGCCCGGCAGCGCGCGCTGCAGGGCGAAGACGAAGACCGACACCAGGAACAGCGTCGGGATCGCGATCAGGATGCGTCGCAGGATGAGCGTCAGCATGGCGCACTCGAAACCGCTTTGTCATTCCGGATGCAGCGAAGCGGAATTCCGGGGTCCATCATAGGGAACTGCGCTCTACGATGGATCCCGGGTCGACCCTCGGCCGCCCGGGACGATGGCGCCGTGGTCGGCGCGAGGGAAGGGCTCACGAGCGCTTCAACCCTGCCAGCCGGATCAGCCCGTCCGGGTTGATGACGAAGCCGTCGATGTTCTTGCGCAGCGCGAAGAAGACCGTCTGATTGTAGAGATAGATGATCGGCAATTCGTCGTTCAGGATCTTCTGGGCGGCATCATAGAGCTTCTTGCGTTCGGCCGGATCGTAGACGGTCCGCGCCTGGTTGAGCAGGCGATCGACCTCGGGGTTGGAGTATTTGCCGTCGTTCTGCCCGCCGCCCGTGGTGACGAAGGGGTGGATGTTGCCATCGGGGTCGATGCGGCCCGACCAGCCGATGCGGCTCATCTGGAACTTGCCCTGCTGCTGGTCGCGGAGCTGGCTGGCGAACTCGGTCGCGCGGAGCTGGACATCGATGCCGGCTTCCTGCGCCATCGCCTGAATCACCTGGCCGATTTGGGTATCGACGGGGTTGTTGGTGACGAAGAGCTCGGCGGTGACCTTCGGCTGCCCGGCTTCCTTCAGCAGCGCCTTGGCCTTGGCGACATCGCGCTCCGGCACGGGGAAGTCGCCGCTAACGTAGAAATTGCCGGGGTTGAAGGGCTGGTTCATCGGCTCGTAGAGCCCCTCGAACACCACCTGGCTCAGCACCTTGCGGTCGATGGCGAGCGAGAACGCCTGGCGCACCCGCTTGTCCTGGCCCATCGGCTGCTTCGCGGCATCGCCGTTATTGGTGTTGATGGTGATGCCCTGATAGCCGAGATTGGCGATGCTGGTCACCTTGAGCGAGGCATCGGCCTTGGCCGATTTCACGTCGGTCGGCGCCAGTCGCTCCAGCATGTCGAGCTCGCCCGAGCGCAGATTGGCGAGCCGGACGGTGGTGTCGGGAATCGAGCGGTAGATGATCCGGTCGAAATTGTATTTGTCCGCTTCCCAATGCTCCTTGAACTTCTCCAGCACGATCCGGTCGTTCTGCACGCGCTCGACGAATTTGTAGGGCCCGGAGCAGATCGGCCTGGCGGTGACGTCGCCGGAGAGGCTTTTCGGCGCCAGCATCATGCCGGCACGGTCGGTGAGCTGGGCAAGCAGGGTGGCGTCGGGCCGCTTGAGCTTCAGGACAAGCGTCGCCGGATCAGGCGCCTCGACCTTGTCGACCGAGGCGAGCTCCGATTTGCGCAGCGATTCGGGCAGGGTCATCGCCCGTTCGAGATTGGCCTTGGCGGCCTCGGCGTTGAAGGCTTCGCCGTCATGGAATTTGGCCTCGGTCCGCAGCTTCATCGTCAGCGTCAGCCCGTCGGCCGAGAATTCCCAGGAGGTGGCGAGCCGCGGCACGAGTTTCAGCTCGGGCGTGATGTCGAGCAGCCGGTCGCACAGCCCCATGAAGACGATCCGGCCGACGAAGGTGCGGGCCTTGTGCGGGTCGAGCATGTCCGGGTCTTCCTGAAGCCCGATCCGCAGCGTCGATGGTGTCTGTGCCAGCGCCGGCGACAGGCCGGGCCACGCGGCGAGCGCGAGGGTGGAAGCTGCGGCCAGAACTTTGAGAAGCTTCATGGTTTTCCCCTCTTCGAACGTCGTTTTTCAAGGCGTCTCGGAAAGCGGGCGAGCACTCCGATCCGGCTCCATATCGGCGAACTTGTTCCTTGCGGGACCAAGTTGACTCAGAACCGCGGTGCCGTCGACGCTGCGGCGCACCAATTTCCGGGCGGCGTTGCACGGTTTTTGGGCGGCTCCCGCGGCATGCCGAACACTCGGGCAGGCGATGCGGCGATGACGGTCGCGCTGGCCGTGGGCGCCGGCTAGAAGGACGTAGAAAATCGAGAGGGAGGAAACCGTGCTTCTGGGTGTGATCGCCGACGACATGACGGGCGCGACCGATGTGGCGCTGATGCTGAACCGGGCGGGTATGCGGACCGTGCAGGTCATTGGCGTGCCGGCGGCCGGCGTCGCCTTGCCCGATGCCGATGCGGTGGTGGTCGCGCTGAAATCGCGGACAAATCCGGTGGCGGAGGCGGTCGCCGACTCGCTGGCCGCCTGCGAGGCGCTGCTGGCGGCAGGGGCGCGGCAGATCCTGTTCAAATACTGCTCGACCTTCGATTCCACGGCGGAGGGCAATATCGGCCCGGTTGCGAACGCGCTGATGGAGCGGCTCGGCGCGAAGCTCGCCATCGTCTGCCCGGCCTTTCCGGCCAATGGCCGCTCGATCTATCAAGGCTATCTCTTCGTCGGGGCCGTGCCGCTTCACGAAAGCTCGATGAAGGACCACCCGCTGACGCCGATGCGCGATTCCAACCTGATGCGATTGATGGCGGCGCAGGCGAAAACGGATGTCGGCCTGGTCGACTACGCCACGGTGTTCGCCGGCCCTGCCGCGGTGAAGGCGCGTCTCGCGAAGCTGGAGGTCGATGGCGTTCGCTATGTGGTGACCGACGCCCTCACCAATGAGGATCTGATGACGCTCGGCCATGCCGTCTCCGAGCATGTCTTGCTGACCGGCGGCTCCGGCATCGCCATGGGCCTGCCGCAGAATTTCCGCCGGGCCGGCCTCCTGCCGGAACATCCCGGCCCGCAGGATTTGCAAGCCCCGGCCGGGCGCAGCGGCATCATCTCGGGAAGCTGCTCCACTGCGACGCGCGGGCAGATCAAGGCGGCGCTGGCGGCGGGCTATCCGGCGCTCAAGGTCGATCCGTTCGCACTGGTCGAAGGGCGGCAGGATGCGGCCGGGCTCGCGGCCTGGGCGCTGGCGCAGCCGGCGGACAAGCCCTTCCTGCTCTATTCCAGCGACGACCCGGCCGAAGTCGCGGCGGTTCAGGACAAGCTCGGCCGTGAGAAGGCGGGGGGTGTCGTCGAGGATGCCTTCGCCGAAATCGCGCGGCTATTGTCGAAGGGTGGCGTCACGCGCCTGCTCGTCGCCGGCGGCGAAACCTCCGGCGCCACCGTGCTGGGCCTGGGGATTCGCACGCTGGAGATCGGCCCCGAGATCGACCCCGGCGTGCCCTGGACCCGCGTCGTCGACGGGCCGGCGATGGTCGTCGCGCTCAAATCGGGGAATTTCGGCGCCCCGGACTTCTTCCTGAAGGCCTGGAGCCTGCTGCGCTGAGACGCGGTTTGCGCCGGCGGAAACTCGTATAGGATCGCGGAGCAACCGGTCTTGGCAGTATTGGGAGCCCGCATGGATATGGCGTTTCTCGGCGAACTCCTGACCAACGTCGCCGATCGCGGCCGTGCGCTGATCGGCTTCGAGCGCTTTCTCGGCAAAGGCGCCCGGCCGATCGACCGGCTCTGCGAGGATCTTCTCTCCGGCAAGGGCGAGGCCTCCGGCATGGCGTTCGCGCAGGCCGTGCTCGACGCCTGGCAACGCCTCGACAAGCCCGGTCGTCTCGCCTTCTTCAACCTGCTCGCGGAGCGCTTCGGCCCGGATGCGGAGCGGCTCGACAAGGCCATCGAAACCTATCGCAAAAAGCCGGACGCAGCGGCCGTCTCGGCCCTGCATCTGGCGTCCGAGCCGCGCCGGCAGGAATTGCTGCGCCGCCTCAATCTCGCACCGGACGGCACCCATGTCCTCGTCCAGATGCGCGAGGCGCTGTTCGAGGCGATGGAGGCGGAGCCTGCGCTCAAGGCCGTCGACGCCGATTTCCGGCACCTTTTCGGCTCCTGGTTCAATCGCGGCTTCCTCGTGCTGCGCCGCATCGACTGGCGTACGCCGGCCAATGTGCTCGAGAAGATCATCCGCTACGAGGCGGTGCACGAGATCCAGGGCTGGGACGATCTGCGTCGGCGCCTCGAACCGGCGGACCGGCGCTGCTTCGCCTTCTTCCATCCGCAACTCGTCGACGAGCCGCTGATCTTCGTCGAGGTCGCGCTGACGACCGAGATTCCGCGCACCATCGGCGAGGTGCTTCAGCCGGAGCGCCAGGTGCTGCCGGCGCAGGAGGCGACGACGGCGGTGTTCTATTCGATCTCGAACTGCCAGGAGGGCCTGCGCGGCATTTCCTTCGGCAATTTCCTGATCAAGCAGGTGGCCGAGGACCTCAAGCGCGAATTGCCGGGGCTTGACACCTTCGTCACGCTCTCGCCGGTGCCGGGCTTCGCCCGCTGGCTTTCCGGCATCGCCGCCGATCCCGGCGCGTTCCATCTCACCAATGAGGAGCGCGCGGAGCTGGGCCGTCCGGCCGGCGAGACCATCTCGCTCGACGACGCGACCAAGGCGCGTCGCGACAAGCTGCTCGGCCAGATGGCGGCGCAATATCTGCTGCGCGCACGGGGGAGCTCGGGGCGCGTCATCGACCCGGTCGCGCGCTTCCATCTCGGCAATGGCGCGCGGCTGGAGCGCGTCAATGTCGGCGGCAATCTCTCGGCGCGGGGCCTGCGCGAGTCGCATGGCGTGATGGTGAATTACCGCTACGACCTCGACGATATCGAGACCAACCACGAGGCCTTCGCCACGCGCGACACGGTCGTGGCCTCCTCCTCGGTGCGCAAGCTGCTGCGCCCGGCCAATCCCTGACAGACCCGACGACGGAAACGCCTGAAAGGACCCGAAATCATGGGCAACCACCTGTTCGACCTCATCCGTGCCCGCATGCCGGGGCCGGGCGCGCGTTTTGCGCTCCTCGATGACGGCCGAAGCTACAGCTATCAGGACGTGCTCGACGTCTCCGCCCGCTTCGCCAACGCGCTGGTTGGCCTCGGCGTGAAGCCGGGCGACCGCGTCGCGGTGCAGGTCGAGAAGAGCATCGAGGCGCTGATGCTCTATCTCGGCACGGTCCGGGCCGGTGCGATTTTCCTGCCGCTCAACACCGCCTATACCCCGGCCGAGATCGAGTATTTCCTCGGCGATGCCGAGCCCGCCGTCTTCGTCTGCGATCCGGCGAAGGCCGAGGCGCTCAGGCCCTTCGCCGAGAAGGCCGGCGCGAAGCTGGAGACGCTCGGCGTCTGGCGCGCGCCGGATGTCTCGGCGGGCACGCTGTCCGACAAGGCGCTGGCGGCCTCGACCAGCTTCGCCGATGTCGCGCGCGGGCCGGACGATCTCGCCGCCATCCTCTACACCTCCGGGACGACCGGGCGCTCGAAGGGCGCGATGCTCAGCCACGACAATCTGTCGTCCAATGCGCTGACTCTGGTCGACTATTGGCGCTTCACCAAGGACGACGTGCTGCTGCACGCGCTGCCGATCTTCCACACCCACGGCCTCTTCGTCGCGACCAATGTGGTGCTGCTCTCCGGCTCCGCGATGATCCTGCTGCCGAAATTCGATCCCGATCAGGTCTTCAAGCACCTGCCCCAGGCGACCAGCATGATGGGCGTGCCGACCTTCTATGTCCGGCTGCTGCAGGATGCGCGGCTGACCCGGGAGGCGACGAAGCATATGCGCCTCTTCGTCTCCGGCTCGGCGCCGCTGCTGGCCGAGACGCATCGCGAATGGCGCGAGCGCACGGGCCACGCCATCCTCGAGCGCTACGGCATGACCGAGACCAACATGAACACCTCGAACCCCTATGAGGGGGATCGCGTCGCCGGCACGGTCGGCTTCCCGCTGCCGGGCGTTTCGGCGCGCGTGACCGACCCCGAGACGGGCAAGGAACTCGCCCGCGACGAGATCGGCATGATCGAGGTCAAGGGCCCCAACGTCTTCAAGGGCTATTGGCGCAACCCCGAGAAGACCGCCGCCGAGTTTCGCGCGGACGGCTTCTTCATCACCGGCGATCTCGGCAAGATCGATCCCGCCGGCTACGTCCACATCGTCGGGCGCGGCAAGGACCTGATCATCACCGGCGGCTACAATGTCTATCCGAAGGAAGTCGAGACCGAGATCGACGAGATGCCGGGCGTGATCGAGAGCGCGGTCATCGGCGTGCCGCATCCCGATTTCGGCGAGGGGGTCACGGCGGTCGTGGTCTGCAAGCCGGGCGCCGAGATCACCGCGAAGGGCATCGCCGGGGCGCTGGAGCAGCGTCTCGCCAAGTTCAAGCAGCCCAAGCAGGTCTTCGTCGTCGGCGAATTGCCGCGCAACACCATGGGCAAGGTCCAGAAGAACCTGCTGCGCGAGCAGTACAAGGACATCTACGCCAAGCAGTTGAAGGCGGGGGAATAGACCCCTTCCGTTTTAAATCGCGTGTCATCCCGGCCGGAGCGAAGCGAAGAGCCGGGATGACACGCGTATTCGAGTGGCTCAAACCAGCGCCGGCACGCCGAGTTCGATCGTCTCGCCGTCAGCGGGGATTCGCAGGCGCCGCGTGTCGACGCCGCGTTCCTTCGCCGCCTTGCGCAACGCTGTGCGACTGACGGTGGCGTGGTCCAGCGCTTCCATATGCGTCGCGATCATTGTCGCCCGCGGGAAGGCCTCGGCAAGATCGAGCGTCTGCTCGTCGTCCATCACGATCAGCGTGTTGTCCCACATCGCCCCGCAGGAATGCGTGACGATGACGTCAGGTCCCGTCGCCGCCGCGGCATCGCGCAGCGGCGGATAGAGCACGCTGTCGCCGCACCAGTAGAGCGTCGGCTCGCCCGGCGCCTCGAAGCTCAGCCCCATCACCGGCCCCATCTTATCGACCACGGCGCCGGTGCCGTGCTGGGCCGGATGCCGTTTCAGGATGATCGGCCCCAGCCTGATGAAGCAGTCGATCGCCGTGATCGAGGAGAAACCCGCCTGCGCGATCGCCGCTTCGTCACCCGGCCGGCAAATGATCGGCAGGTTCTTCGGCACGCGCTCCTTCGCGACCGCATCGAAATGGTCGGCGTGGAGGTGGGACACGATCACCGTGTCCACCCCGGCGAGGATGTCCTCGATCGGCTCGGGCAGCGGCGTCATCGGGTTCTGCGAGCGGCCGGTGAAGGAAGGGCGACTGAGCGGCACCCCGAAATCCGGGTCGATCAGGAAGGTCCTGCCGCCATAGTTGAGCTTCAGCGTCGCGTTGCGGAGAAGTTTGAGCTTCATATCCGTCCGGCTCCTGGTCTCGGGGCGGGCATTGTTTCGCCCAGGCCGCAGCGAGACCAGTTCGGATTTGTGAAGCTCGCCCCAACTTCGCGTGAGGTATCAGGCCGGTGCGAACTGGCCGTAGGGCACGGTTTCGCGCGCGGTCCGCAGCGCGCTCGCCCACCAATGGAGCTGCGCCAGCATCGTCGCCATCGCCCGTTCGGCACGGTCGGCTTCCATGAGCCGGCCCTCTGTGTCGAAGCGGCCCCAGACATCGGCGAAGGAGACGCCGTCGCGGATCGGTGCGGCGTGCAATTCGCCGAAGACGAGCCGCAACTGCTCCACGGCGCGCAAGCCCCCCGAGATGCCGCCATAGGAGACGAAGCCGACCGGCTTGCCGCGCCATTCCGGCCCGATCGAGTCGATCAGGAATTTCAGGATCGCCGGATAGGCGCGGTTGTATTCGGGCGTCACCACGATGAAGCCGTCGGCCCAGGCGATGGTCTGCCGAACCTCTTCCAGAGCCGGATGGCCGCTGCCGACATGGCGCGGCGGCAGTTCGAGCGTGCCGGGGTCGATGATCGCGAGCTCGAACGGGCCGTCGCCCTCGATCTGGGAAATCGCCCAGCCGGCGACCTTGTCGCAGAAGCGGCCCTCGCGGCCGCTGCCGTAGATCAGCGCCAGCCTGATCCTTGTGTCGAGCTTCTTGAGCATGGATGCGCTCCGGTTTGCGTCACGGGAGCGAGGCTTATAGAACCTCAACTAAGGTTAAGGTCAAGCGCCGAAAACGGAGGGGCGCGCGATGGATGTGCCGCAGCGCCTGCCCATGGAATTGAGCGTCGGCGAGGTCGCGCGCCGCAGCGGGCTCGCCGTCTCGGCACTGCATTTCTACGAGGCGGAAGGGCTGATCAGCAGCCACCGCACGGCCGGCAACCAGCGCCGCTATCCGCGCGAGGTGCTGCGCCGTGTCGCGATCATCAAGGTGGCGCAGCGGGCCGGCATGCCGCTGAAGACGATCCGCGAGGCCTTCAAGGCCCTGCCGCAGGGGCGCACGCCGACCGTGGCCGACTGGAAGCGCCTGTCCACGGCCTGGAAGGCGGAGCTTGATCGGCGCATCGAGCGGCTGACGCGATTGCGCGATCATCTCAACGGCTGCATCGGCTGCGGCTGCCTTTCGGTGAAGGACTGCCCGCTGCGCAATCCCTGGGACAGGCTGGCGGAGGAGGGGACGGGCGCGCGCCTGCTCGATCCGGACTGAGCCAGAGCTTCGGCCCGAAAAGCGGAGCGCGGTTTTCGGGAGAAGCCGATGAACAACCCAAAGATTTAGTCCGCCTTGTGCAGCCTCTCCAGCGGGAAGCGCGCCACGTCGGCCATCAGCTCGGCAAAGCCCTTGGCCTGCAGCGCGGCGGTCGCCTTGCCTTTCTCGGCCGTGGCGAGGCTGGCATCGCCCGCCACGCCTGCGGGGTGCACGTCCTGAGCCATCCAGGCGAAGGCATGCGGGCCGGTCGGCCTCAGCCAGCGATAGCCTTCATCCGCCATTGGCAGCATCAGCGGCTCGAAACGTTCGGCCTTGCCCATATCGACGAGGTCCGGCCGGAAATGCAGCATCAGAGCCGTCTCGACATCGCCGCCATGGATGCCGTGGCGGATATCGAGATCGGCAAAAAGCCCGTCCGGCAGGCCGAAGGACATCCAGGCGCTCGTTACCGCGAGCATGCCGTGCGCGACGCGCAATTCACGCGCGGCGATCTTCATCGGGTCGACATTGCCGCCATGGGAGGTGAGCAGCACGAGCTTGCGAAAGCCCGCCCGCTTCACGCTCTCGCCGATCTCGATCCAGGAGCGGACAGCGCTCTCCCAGCCGATGGTCAGCGTGCCCGGCGAATGCAGGTGTTCGTTCGATTTGCCGATGGCCTGCGTCGGGAGCACCAGCACCTCGACGTCCGCGCCGACCAGCGGCACCGCCTCGGCCAGCATGCCGTTCATGATGGTGGTGTCGGTCGAGACCGGCAGATGCGGGCCGTGCTGCTCGATCGCCGCCAGCGGCAGCACGGCGACGGTGCTCTCGCGCGGCAGTGCGGCGAAATCGGAGCTCTTGAGATCGCCCCAGAAGCGTGCGGTCATGCTCGGCCTGCCGATCGCGGGTTGCGGATGTTGCGAAGCCGCCTGCCGCGAGGCGGTGTTGCGATTTCCTGCCATGCTATCGCATGGCATAAGGGCACAAGGCCAGAGATTGCCGGGTCCGCCGTGGGGGAGTTCCGAACATGACGATGATGAGATATCGCCTGGACCGGCGCGCCGCGCTCGGCCTCATCGGCGGCTCCGCCGCTTCCGTGCTGGTGCCGGTGCCGGGCGCGCGAGTCAACGCGCAGACGCTCGACAAGGTGAGCTTCCAGACCAACTGGCGCGCCCAGGCCGAGCATGGCGGCTTCTATCTCGCGCTCGCCAACGGCATCTACAGGAAATACGGCATTGACGCCGAGATCCGGCAGGGCGGCCCGCAGCAGAACCCGTCGCAGCTTCTGCTCGGCGGCCGCGTCGACATGACGATGTCGACCAGCTTCGAGGCGGTGCGCTTCGCACAGGAGAACATCCCCTTCCTCGCCATCGCCTCGATCTTCCAGAAGGACCCGCAGGTCCTGATCTCGCACCCGAACCAGGGCAACGACTCGCTTGCGGCCCTGAAGGGCAAGCCGATCCTGATCGGCACCGAGGCGCGCACCGCCTTCTGGCCCTTCCTGCGCGCGAAATTCGGCTACACCGACGACCAGATCCGCCCCTACACCTTCAGCATGGCGCCCTTCCTGGCCGACAAGCGGATTTCGCAGCAGGGCTTCTTGTCCTCCGAGCCCTTCGCCATCCAGAAGGCCGGGGTGAAGCCGGTGGTGCATCTGCTCGCCGACAATGGCTTCGATGCCTACAACACGACGATCAACGTCTCGCGCAAGCTGATCGAGACGAAGAAGGATCTGGTCCAGCGCTTCGTCACCGCGACGCTGGAGGGCTGGGCGCAATACATGAAGGCCGGCCCCGAGAATGCCGCCGCCAACGCGCTGATCCTGAAGGACAATCCCGACATGGATCAGGAGAAGATCGACTACGCCGTCAAGGTCATGAACGAGAACGGCATCGTCCTGTCGGGCGATGCGCTGACACTCGGCGTCGGCGCCATGACCGATGCGCGCTGGACCAGCTTCTACAAGACCATGGCCGATGTCGGCGTCTTCCCGGCCGGCGTCGATGTGAAGAAGGCCTATACGCTCGACTTCATCAACAAGGGCGTGGGCAAGCCCTGAGCGTCGCGGGTCGATCGGTCTTGGACGAGGCCACCATGCCCCTCGTCGCATTGCGCGGCGTCTCGAAGCGCTTCGGCAACGGGACGCTCGCCGTGCGCGACGTCGATCTCGATCTCGCCGCCGGGGAGTTCGTCAGCCTGCTCGGCCCCTCCGGCTGCGGGAAGTCGACCCTGCTGCGCATGATCGCGGGCCTGGGCGCGCCGAGCGCAGGGACGATCGCCTGGCCGGGCCGCGACGAAAAGGCGACCGGGTCGGGGCGCGATCTCGGCTTCGTCTTCCAGGATCCGACGCTGATGCCCTGGGCGAATGCGCTCGCCAACGTCATGCTGCCGCTGACCTTGCAGAGGTTGCCGCGGGCGGAAGCGGAGCAGCGTGCCGCCGCGATGCTCGCTCTCGTCGGGCTGAAGGGCTTCGAGACATCCTATCCGCGCGAACTCTCCGGCGGCATGAAGATGCGCGTCTCGATCGCCCGCGCCCTGGTGATGCGGCCACGCATCCTGCTGATGGACGAGCCCTTCGCCGCGCTCGACGAGATCACCCGCCATCGCCTCAACGACGATTTGCTGGCGCTCTGGGCGCAAGAGCGCTTCACGGCCGTCTTCGTCACCCATTCGGTCTTCGAGTCGGTCTATCTCTCGCAGCGCATCGTGGTGATGGCGGCCCGGCCCGGTCGCATCATCGCCGATCTGCCGGTCGACGCCGCCTATCCGCGCGACGACCTCTTCCGCACCTCCGGCGAATATGCCCATCTCTGCCGCATCGCTTCCGGCCAGCTCAAGGAAGCGATCGGCCCATGAGCGCGCCTGAGGATACCCTGGCGCGCGAGGCCGCCGCTGCCGAGGCTTTGCCGGTTCCGGCCGAGCCCCGCTTCCTCGGTTTGCCGGTCGGCATCTGGCCTCGCATCCTCGCGCCGCTGGTCATCGGCGTTCTGGTGCTGGCGCTCTGGGAGCTGGCCGTCCGCTGGAACGACGTCCCGCCCTATGTCCTGCCCGGACCGCTGCTTATCGGCCGGACCCTGGTCGAGGATTGGGCGACGCTCTCCGCCTCGCTCTGGGTGACGTTGCGCATCACCTTCCTGGCGCTCGCGGCAGCCATCCTCATCGGCGTGGCGCTGGCGGTGCTGTTCAGCCAGTCGAAATGGCTGGAAATGGCGCTCCTGCCCTATGCGATCGTCCTGCAGGTGACGCCGATCGTCGCCATAGCGCCGCTGATCATCATCTGGGCTGATGACATCGACCTGTCGCTGCTGATCTGCGCCTGGATCGTCGCCTTCTTCCCGATCCTGTCGAACACGATCCTGGGCTTGAGCGCGGCCGACCACAACCTCGTCAATCTGTTCGAGCTCTATGGCGCCAGCCGCTGGCAGACCTTGCGCTATCTCAAGCTGCCGGCGGCGCTGCCTTATTTCCTGGCGGGGCTGAAAGTGTCGGGCGGGCTCGCTTTGATCGGCGCGGTCGTCGCCGAGTTCGTCGCCGGCACAGGCGGCAATGCCTCGGGGCTGGCCTATCGCATCCTCGAGGCCGGCTACCAGCTCAAGATCCCGCGGGTCTTCGCGGCGCTGGCGATGATCTCGCTGTCGGGAGTCGCGATCTTCCTCGCGACGAGCCTGATCTCGCATCTCCTGCTGCGCCGCTGGCACGAAACCGCGTTGCGGCGGGAGAATTGAGCGTTCCGGCTCAGACGAAATAGGCGAGCTTGCGCTCGGCCGGCAGCGCATCGATCTCGCGCAGCGCCGTTTCGGACGGAGCGGCGGCGGCCTGCATGCGCGCGGGCGCGTGAGGGGCCGTTTCGGCCTGGGTGAAGACGAGGTCGTCGTCCAGCAGATCGATCGTTCCGATCCGCTTTTCGGTGCTTGCCACGTCGTCGAGACTATGCGGCTGCGTTTGGTCGCTGCTTGCGGTGCCGAAACGGCCGTCCGCGACGCTGTCTTCGCTCGCCCGTGCCGGCCGGGGAGGCAGGCCGGCCAGTTCCGTCGCCGTCAGGTAGTGCGGGCTCGGATCGCGCGTGATCTCGCCGAAGGCGCGCAGGCTCGAATCGAGCATGGCGATGGTGTCTGCGATCTTGTCGATGCGCTGGACGACGCCATCGACGAGACTGACGGCCTGCGAGATATCCGCGGCATGTTGGTCGAGCCTGTCGCAGAGATGATCCTCGGCGCCGGCCTCGCGCAGCGTCCAGGCGACCTCCTGGATGTTCTCCGTCGCACCCAGAATGCGGCCGGCGGCCGTTTCGATCTGCATGGCGAGGCCGGAGGCGCGTTCCTGGGACCTGCCGCTGATCCGTTCGAGATCGATGCGCAGGTCGCTGATCAGGGCGGCGGCTTCGATCAGGCTGGCATCCCGGCTCGTCTCCTGCACGCCGAGGCCGACGACGCGCTCGATCCGGCCGATCGCGGTCAGGAGCTGAGCGGTGTCCGCCTGTCGGTTGCGCTTGGCGTATTCGGCCATGAACCAGCGGCCGCGCGACGTCTCCATCACCGCCGCCTCGATGGCGTCGAAGTCGGTTTGGCTCAGCGGTGTCAGGGAGCGGGCATCGCTCATGACCGGTCTGCCTTCGCAAGGGACGGCCGAATCAGTGACGGCCGCAACGTGAACGGGGCAAGATTGCGCGACGATTTCTTAAGGAATTGCTGCTTCGGCGGGCAGGCGGGGTTCCATGCTATGGCGCTTCGGCAACGCTACTCCGGCGTAATGCCGCACGGGGGCTGTCCGGCTTGCCAAGCGTCCCCGGCGCGGCAATACAAGGCAAAGGGGTGGATTCCGACGCTGAGCGACGCCGAAACGGCAGGAGTGCCGCTCGGCCGGGTGAGGGACATCACGGGCATATGCCGAGCGTTGACACCGCCGAGCCTCAGGCGATTTTCCGCGATGATGCCGGAACGCTCGCAGTCGCGCTGGCCGGGTCCTGGAGCGCGGACCGGGCGCCGCGGCTGGAGAAGCTGATCGGCGAGATCGCCGGACGCATGCCGCAAGCGGCGCATGCGCGCCTCGACCTGTCGGACGTGACCCGGCTCGACACGCTCGGCGCCTATGTCCTGAACCGCCTGAAATCGAGGCAGGAGCGGCAGGGCGCCTCCGTCGAGATCGTCAGCCGCAGGCCCGAGCACGGCATCCTGCTCGCCGAGGTCAAGGTCCATGACGAGGACGTGCCGCTGCATCCGGACCATTTCAGCGTGGTCAGCGTGCTCGCCAATGTCGGCGAGGCCATCATCCGTTTCGGCCGCGACATGGTCGGCGGCGCCATGTTCCTCGGCGAGGTGGTGGTCGGCTCGGTCGCCGTGCTGCTCGGGCCGCGCAAGTTCCGCGGCCCCTCGCTGGTCAATCAGGTCGAGCTGATCGCCTTCAACGGCGCGCCGATCATCATGCTGATCTCCTTCCTCGTCGGCTGCATCGTCGCGCAGCAGGGCATCTTCCAGCTCCAGCAGTTCGGCGCGACGGCCTTCGTCGTGAACCTGACGGGCATCCTCATCCTGCGCGAGCTTTCGGTGCTCCTGACCTCGATCATGATCGCCGGCCGCTCGGGCTCGGCCTTCACTGCCGAGATCGGCTCGATGAAGATGCGCGAGGAGATCGACGCGCTGCGCGTGATGGGGCTTGATCCGATCGAGGTGCTGGTGGTGCCGCGCATCCTGGCGCTGGTGATCTCGCTGCCGATCCTGACCTTCATCTCATCGATGGCGGGCCTGACCGGCGCGGGTCTCGTCGCCTGGCTCTATGGCGGCATCGGCGTCGATACCTTCCTCGCGCGGCTGCAATCGGTCATCACCTGGAAGCATTTCGCCGTGGGCCTGATCAAGGCGCCTTTCATGGCCTTCGTCATCGGGCTCATCGCCTCGATCGAGGGGCTGGCGGTGAAGGGCTCGGCGGAATCGCTGGGCCGACAGGTCACGGCCTCGGTGGTCAAGGCGATCTTCATGGTCATCGTCGTCGACGGGCTTTTCGCCATGTTCTTCGCCTCGATCGAGTTCTGACGATGGGCGAGCACGAGATCTCCCGCGTGGTGGCCGCCCGGCGCGGAAATGAGGGCGAACCCGGTCGGCGGGGCGAGCCGGAGGCCGTCATCCGGGTGCGCGACCTCAAGGTCGCCTTCGGTGACAAGGTCATCATGGATGGTCTCAACCTGGACGTGATGCGCGGCGAGATCCTCGGTTTCGTCGGCGGTTCCGGCCAGGGCAAATCGGTGCTGACCCGGACGATCCTCGGCCTGGTGCGCAAGCAACGCGGCACCATCGAGGTCTTCGGCGAGAACGTCGACAAGCTCAACGCGTCGCAGCGCCGCGTGCTGGAGCGTCGCTTCGGCGTGATGTTCCAGCAGGGCGCCCTGTTCTCGGCCCTGACCGTCAAGCAGAACATCCAGGTCCCGATGCGGGAATATCTCAAGCTCTCGCCGGACCTGCTCGACGAGCTGGCCATGGTGAAGCTCGATCTCGTCGGCCTCCCGCCCGATGCGGCGGACAAGGTGCCATCCGAGCTCTCGGGCGGCATGATCAAGCGCGCCGCGCTCGCTCGCGCACTCGCGCTCGATCCCGAGATCGTCTTCCTCGACGAGCCGACCTCCGGCCTCGACCCGATCGGCGCGGCCGAGTTCGACGATCTCATCATGACGCTGAAGCAGACGCTCGGCCTCACCGTCTTCATGGTGACCCACGATCTCGACAGTCTATATGATGCCTGCGACCGAATCGCTGCGCTGGCGGACAAGAAGGTGATTGCGGTCGGAACGCTGGAGACGATGCTGGAATCCGACCATCCCTGGCTGAAGGCCTATTTCGGCGGTGAGCGCGCCACGGCCCGGCAACAATCCGGGAAACGAGAGCGGAACGGCTAGTCCATGGAATCGCGCGCGAACTACGCTCTCGTCGGCCTTTTTACCCTCGCGGTGCTCGCTGCGGCCTTCGGCTTCGTCTACTGGTTCAACAGCGGCGGCGCCGGGCGCAAGGACAACATCCGCGTGATCTTCACCGGATCGGTCACGGGCCTCGGGCGCGGCTCGAGCGTGCTGTTCAACGGTTTGCGCGTCGGCGAGGTGACGAGCATCGAGCTTCAGCCCGATGATCCGCGCCGGATCTACGCCGTCATCCAGGTTGCCGCGACCACGCCCATCCGGGAAGACACGCGCGCGCGCATCGAAGCTCAGGGGCTTGCGGGCGTCGTCGCGCTCCAGCTCATCGGCGGCGCGCCCGACGCGCCGGTCCTGAAGGCCAAGCCCGGCGAGCCGATGGCGACGATCATCGCCGAACGTTCGGAACTGCAGGACATCATCGAGACCGTTCGCAACGTCGCCCAGCGCGCGGACGGTGTCCTGACCTCGCTGGACGGCCTGATCAAGCAGAACCGCGAGCCGATCAACAACACGGTCCGCAATGTCGAGAAATTCTCGGAGGCGCTCGGCAAGAACTCCGACGGGCTCGACAAGCTGATGGCCGGCTTCGGCAACATCGCCGACACCATCCAGCCGCTGTCGCAGAAGCTGCAATCGCTCAGCGAGGAGTTGACCGGCGTCGTTCAATCCGTGGACCGGAAGAAGGTCGCGAGCATCGTCGACAATGTCGACAAGTTCACCGGCGCGCTCGGCGGCTCCAGCGAGGATGCCGGCAAGGCGGTGAAG
This sequence comes from Allobosea sp. OAE752, assembly GCF_050433265.1. NCBI lineage: Bacteria > Pseudomonadati > Pseudomonadota > Alphaproteobacteria > Hyphomicrobiales > Alloboseaceae > Allobosea > Allobosea sp. OAE752. The sequence goes on along the minus strand of NZ_JBNPXO010000001.1, from coordinate 489,944 downwards.
GATGTCGCCTCGATCACCGCGAAGCTCAATCGCGCGGCCGATCAGGTCGAGGGCGTGCTGAAGGGGGCACAGGCCTTCCTGAACACGGCTTCGGGCCCCGATGGCCGCAGCGCGCTGAACGAGGTCGCCGACGCCGCGAAGTCGATCCGCGTGCTGGCCGACAATCTCGACGCGCGCACGGCGGAGATCACGGTCGGAATCAACCGCTTCACCGGTTCGGGGTTGCGCAATGTCGATTCCACGGTCTCGGAGGCCAAACGCGTGCTGACGGAACTCAATCGCACGCTCCGGAATTTCGAACGTAACCCGCAGCAACTCATCTTCGGCGGCAAGCCGCCGCTCCCGCAATACAACGGATCGCGCTAGCCGATGACGATCGAGGCTCCCCAGACCGCCATGGCCCGCCGCTGCCTGAGCGTGCTGGCGCTCTCCGCCGGGCTCGCCCTGGCAGGGTGCGGCGGCGGCCAGACGCCGACGACCTTCGACCTGACGGCCCCGAGCGGCTTCGGGCGCGTCGGCGGCTCGCATGCCACGATGGTGGTCGCGCGGCCGACCGCCGTGCAGGCGCTGGATTCGGACCGGGTCATCGTCAAGGATTCGGGCGGCGCGCTCTCCTTCCTTGGCGGGGCGCAATGGGCCGATCAGGTGCCGGCGCTGGTGCAGACCCGGCTGATCCAGACCTTCGAGAACGCCAGCCGCATCGGCTCGGTCTCCGCGCCGGGGCAGGGCATTACGCCGACCGTCCAGCTCGTGACCGATATCCGCAGCTTCAACATCGACGCGGCGTCGGGTTCGGCCGTCGTCGAGATCACCGCCAAGATCGTCGGCGACACGAGCGGCCGAATCCAGCGCGCGAAGCTGTTCTCGGCGCGTGTTCCGGCCGCGGCGGTGGATGGGCCGGGCGCGGCGCAAGCCCTCGACCGCGCCCTGTCGCAGGTGCTGGTCGACATCGTCCGCTGGGCGCGCTGAGACAGCCTTTCGGCTGAGGAGGCCAACGCGGGCGATTTCCGCGAGAGGCGAATCCGGCTAGCTTCCGATTTCCGGCTTGGCCCGAGCCGCCCCCCTCCAGCGGGGAAGCATCTGCATGCGGGGTTCCTTGCCGCTTCGACCGACTGTTCGGGCATCACGCATGAGGAGGGATTGCGCTACCTGCTCGCAATAGGAGGTTTCCGCATGAAGCTCTTGGTGCCGATCCATCAATTGAAACGCAAGGCCAGGCTCCTGCATCGCCAGGAGCAAATCCCGCTCCATGCCGCGCTCGACCGCATTGCCGCGGCGGAAGGCTATCGCAGCTGGGGACTGCTCGCCGCCAAGCAACCAGCCACGAGCGCCGCCACGGCACTCTGCCGGCAACTGGAGCCCGGCGATCTGGCGCTGGTTGCGGGGCGCCCCGGCCAGGGAAAGACGCTGCTGAGCCTCGCGCTGGCCGCCGAGGCGGCCCGGGCCGGGCGCCGCAGCGCCTTCTTCTCCCTGGAATATACTCCCGGGGGCGTGCTCGAACGCCTGCAAGCGCTTGGCTTTGCGGGCCACGAGCTCGACGGCTTTTTCGATCTCGACTGTTCCGACGCGATCAGTGCCGACTACGTCATCGGGGCTCTGGCGGCGGCGCCCGTCGGCATGCTCGCCGTGATCGATTATCTGCAATTGCTCGATCAGCGCCGCGACACCCCGGAGCTGTCGCGGCAGGTGAGGGAGCTGAAGCGCTTTGCCCGCGAACGCGGGGTGATCTTCGTTCTCATCTCGCAGATCGACCGCGCCTATGACCCTGCCGCGAAGCCGTTTCCCGAGATGGCGGATATTCGGTTGCCCAATCCACTTGATCTCGGGCTCTTCGACAAGATGTGCTTCCTGAACGGTGGCGAGGTCCGTTTCCAAGCCGCAGCCTGAATTCCAGCGAGCGTCCAAAAAGAGAAGGCCGCCCTTTCGGGCGGCCTTTTTTGATTTGGCGGGGAGGGCAGGCGCTTATTCGAAGCGCCCGCTGGCATGGGCCAGCATGGTGTAGACCTTGCCCGTCTCCGAGGTGAGGTAGGTCTTCGCCACCATCGAGTCCCGGTCGTCCTTGGACGCTTCGCCGAGCAGCCGCTCGAACTCGTCGATGTAGCGATCGACCGTCTCGCGGAACTCCATGTCGCGCCGATACTTGCGGCGGATCTCGTCGAAGGTCTGCTGGCCCTGCAGGGTGTAGAGCCGGCGGGTGAAGACGTTGCGCTCGCCGCGCTTGTAGCGGTCCCACAGCTCGACGGCCGCGTCATGGTCGATCATCCGCGCGATGTCGACGGAGAGCGAATCGAGCTTCTCGATCGAATGCGTCGTCGGCTTGCTCACCTCCGGCGCCTTGTCGTCGCGGGAGGCGCGGACCAGCAGGTCCGAGAGCCAGCCGGACTTGGCCGGCTGCTGCGGTTCGGGCGCGCGGCGCGGCGCCTCCTGAACCGGCGCGGGGCGCGGCGCAGGCTTGGCCTCGACGCGGCTCTCGGCCCGGGCAGGCGGCGCGCTGGGCGTCGGTTCCGGCGCGGCGTCGAGCGACGGGCGCAGCGCAGGGCCTTCAGCCGCTGGAGGCTTGGGCTGCGCCGGAGCCGTATAGACCGGGGCCGGCTGGGCCGCGGCCGGAGCGGAAACCACAGGGGCGGCGGCTCGGCGCGGCGGGGCCTGCTCGATCGGCAGCGAGACGTCGCCGCGCCGGCCGGAGCGGGTCACGATCTCGGTGAGATCGTTCAGCGCCTTGATCTGCTCGGCAACGACCCGGCGCATCGCCGAGGCCGATTCCTGCGTCTCCTGCGGCAGCTCGAGGACGCCGCGCTTCAGCTCGGCGCGGGTGGTTTCCAGCTCGCGCTGGATGTCGACCGTGACGCCGCGCATGTCCTGCGCCGCCTTCTGGAAGCGGTCGGTTACCTTCGAGAGCTCGCCGTCGATCTCGGTCGTGACCTGGGCATAGGCCGCGCGCAGCGCCTCGGCCGTCCGCTCGCGTTCCTTGCCGGTCGCGGAACGGATCGTCTCGAACTGCTGAGCGATGGCGCTGGTCGTCGCCTCGGCCGAGTCGGAGAGCACGGCGCCGATCTGGCGCGCGCGCGCCTCGGCGGTGCCGAGCGACTCGTCGATCAGCGAGGCGAAGGAGCGGGTGATCGCCTCGACATCCTCGGTGCGGCCGCTGATCAGAGCGTGCAGCTCCTCCAGCGAATCGCGCCGCTCGGCGAGCGCCTTGCCGACGCGGGCCTCGACCTGCTCGAGCCGGCCGACCACGGCGTTGAGCGCCGCGCTGCTGGCCTGGGTGACCTCGCCGAGCGAGGCGCCCTTGTCGTCGAGCTTGGCGACGAGGGCGGTCGTCTCGCGCAGCGTGCCTTCGGAGTAGTCCTTGAGGTCGGCGATCTGCGCGGTGACCTGCTGCGAGGCGCGGTTGGCCTCTTCCATCACCGTGCTGATCACGGTCTGCAACTCGCCGACGCGGGTCGACAGGCTGTTCTCGACGGCGGCCAGGTTCTTGTTCGCGCCGTTGACGATCTGCTGCATCAGCTTGTTGGCCTCGCCGAGGCGACCCAGCATGCCGCCCAGCTCGTCGCGCAACTGCTCATTGGTGCCGACCAGCGCGTCGATCGACTGGCGCGAGCCGGATTCGAGCGTCTCGCGCAGCGCATTGGACGATGTCTCGATCGCATTGGAGATCGCCGCGCCACGGTCGCGCAGACCTGCGACGAAGGCATTGCCGCGGTGCTCCAGCGCCCGCACCACCGTCTCGCCGGCGGCGGTGAAGGCGGCGGCCAGAGCCTGGCCACGCTCGTCGAGCGCTTCGACCATGCCGCTGCCCTTGGCATCGAAGAGGGCGCGCAGCGCCGCGGTCCGCTCGTCGAGCGCGCCGGAGATGGCCTCGCCCTGGCGGCCGAGCGCCTCGACGACATCGCCGCCCTTGCCCTCGAAGAGGACACGCAGCTGCTCGCTGCGCTGGTCGAGCGCGTTGGAGATGGCGTCGCCCCGGCGTCCGAGCGCGGCGACGATGCCGAGCCCGCGATCGTCGAACAGCGTCCGGAGCTGCTCGGCACGTTCGTTGAGCGCGGCGGCGATCGCCTCGCTCTGCTCCGTCAGCGTGGAAACCACGCCGTTGCCGTTATGCTCGAAGAGGGCGCGCAGTTCCTGCGCACGCTCGCTGAGCAAGGCGGCGATGAACTCCGAACGGCCCTGCAGGGTCGACGCGATCTCCTCGCCGCGCGTGTCGAGCGTCTGCGACACGGTGTCGAGCCGGCCCACCACGCGCTCCTCGAAGCGCGCCACGCTCTGGTCGAGCGTATCGGCGATCTGCAGCGCGCGGCCGCCGAGCGTGGCGTTGATCGTGTCGGCCTTGTCGCTGAGGGTGCGGGTGAGCGACTCGCTCTTGGAGGTGACGACCTCGCCGATCTCGTCCGCCTTGGCGGCCAGGGCGCGGGTGACCTCGCGTCCGCCTTCCGCCAGCACGCGGGCGATGTCGACCGTGCGCTCGACCAGCGCCTCGTTGAGGGCGGTGGCGCGCGAGCCGAGGCTGCCGTCGATGCGGGCGATCAGGCTGTCGAGCGCGCCGGCGATCTCGGCGCTCTTGGCGCCGGAACGCTCCTCGAACAGCTTGATCTGGCCCTCCATGGAATCCGCCGCCTCGCGGGTGCGCTCGGCGAGGAGGCTGGCCGCCTCCAGGGCGCGGGTGCCGACCTTGTCGGCCAGCGAGACGCCGTCCTGCGAGATCAGCTTCTCGACCTGCGCGATGCCGGTGTTGAGCGCCTCGGTGAGCTCGCGCGCATCGCCCGAGATCTTGGCCGTGAGCGAGCCGCCCTGATGGACGATGAGATCCTCGAAGGCGTTGAGGCGCGCGGCGAGGTTCTCCTCGACCTCGCGGCCCTGGCTGTCGAAGAGATGCGAGAGCGAGGCGAGGCGCATGCCGATCGCCGTCTCCATCTCGTGCCCGCGCTCGTCGAAGAGGCGGTTGAGCGCGTCATGGCGGCTGGCCAGCGCGTCGGCCAGCGCCTGGGCGCGGCCTTCGACGGAGCGCAGCATCGAGTCGGCGCTGGCCGCGAGGGCCTCGCCGACGCGTCCGTTCTGGTCGGTCAGCGCCAGGACGAGCTCGTTGCCGCGCTCGTCGAAGAGCTTGGTCAGCGCGTCGTGGCGGGTCGCCAGCGCCTCGGTCAGCGCCTGCGCGCGGTCCTCGACCGAGCGCAGCATCGACTGGGCGTTGGCGGAGAGCGCCTCGTTGACGCGCCCGCCCTGCTGGGTGAGGGCGAGCACGATCTCGCGGCCGGTGCCGGCGAGCATGGTGCGCGCATCCTCGGCGTGGACGGTGAAGGTGTCGCGCAGGCCCTGCGTCGCCTCGACGACACGGTCGGCGACATGGCGGCCATCGACATTGATCGTCTCGGTGAGGGTGCGGGTCGCTTCCGTCATGCGGCGCGCCAGTTCCTCGCTCTGCTCGCCGAGCAGCGTGTGGACCTCGCGGCCGGTGTCGACGAGACCGCGAACCGTCGCCTCGCGGTGCTCGCCGAGCAGCTGGCCGACCTTCTCACTGGTTTCGCTGACGCTGGCGAGGAAGCCGGTCTGCTGCTGCTCCAGCGCCACGCGCGCGCCTTCGACCGCGTCGGTGATGCGGCCGGCCAGCGCCAGCCCGCGCTCGTCCAGCTTCTGGTCGATGCTTTCGCCGGTTTCGGCGAGGCGGCTGATGAGGGCGCCGCTGCGCTCGGAGAGGATGCCGTGGACCGAGCGGCCGACATCCGCGATGCGGCTGGCGACGAGCTGGCTCTCGTTGCCGAGCAAATCCTTGATCTCGAGCCCGGCCTGCGAAACCTTCACGGTCATCGCACCCGTCTGCTCCTCGAGCAGGGCGCTGACACGCTCGCCGGTCTCCGACAGGCCGGAGATCATGCGCTCGCTTTCCTGGCCGACGATGCGGCTGACATCGTGGCCCGCCTGGGCCAGGCGGCTGACCAGGATCTCGCTCTCGTCGCGCAGGCGGGTTTCGACGGCATTGACCGCGCCGGACACGCTGGAAACCAGCGACTCGCTGCGCTCCTCGAGCAACCGCGCCACATCGGCGCCGGCACCCGAGACACGGGCGACGACGCTGTCGCTCTGCTCGCCGACGAGCTGGGCGAGATCGCGCCCCGCGCCGGAGACGCGCCCGACCAGTGCACTGGCCTGCTCGTCGAGCAGGCTATGGACGGCTTCGCCGGTCTCGTTGAGGCGCGTGACCAGTTTCCCGCCTTGCTCGTTGAAGAGGCCGTTCACCCGGTCGGCGACCTCGGTGATGCGGTGGGTCAGCGTGTCGCCATGCTTGTCGACGGCGAAGCCCAGCGTCTCGCTGGCGTCGCTGACGCGCAGGATGATCGCTTCGCCACGCTCGCGCAGCACGTCGTCGACCGACCGGACGGTTTCGTTGAGACGGCTGACCAGCGCATCGCCATGGGTGCCGATGAGGCTGTGGACGCTCTCGCCGACCTCGTTGAGGCGCGAGGTGATGGCTTCGTTCTGCCGGCTGAGCAGGCTGTTGACGCCGCGCCCGACCTCGGTGAGGCGCACCGTGACGCTCTCGCCCTCAGTGGAGAGCACGCTGCGCAGCGCCTCGCCGGATTCCGCCAGCCGCTGCTGCAGGGCCTCGCTCTGGCTCTCGATCAGCGAGACCATGCTGCGGCTGCTGACCTCGAAGCGCTCGGCCGCCTCGACGCCGCGGGCGGAGATGTCCTTGGCGAGGGTCTCGCCGGTGGTCTTCAGCGTTTCGTTGACGGTCTCGACGCGGGCGGTCAGCGTTTCCGCGACCTGCATGCCGGTCTCGCTGATCGCGCGGGTGACGTTCTGCGCCTCGTTCGTGAGGCCCTGGGTGAGGGCGACGCCGGTCTTTTCCAGCGAGCCCGCGATTTCCTTGGCACGGCCGTCGAGCATGGTCGAGAGGTTGTCGCTGGCGCCGGCGAGGCGCTCGGAGACTTCGCCCGAGGTGACCTGCAAGCGCTCGACGAGATCGTGGCTGCGGCCGCTGATCTCCTCGATCATCCGTTCGCCGGCCCGGCCGAGCGCCTGGGTGATCTGGTCGCCCTTCGTGCCGAGCGAGCCGGTGACGCGGTCGCCGGCCTGCGCGATCGCCTCGGCGATGGTGCGGCTGGCGCCGTCGAGATCCCTGGCGATGCCCTCATGCGCGCCGCTGATGGCGAGCTTGACGCGCTCGGCATTGCCGACCACGGCCTCGCGCTGCGTCACCAGCTCGTCGATGAGCGAGCGCAGGCGGATCTCGTTGTCGGCATAGGCGCGTTCCAGCGTCGAGATCTCGCCGCGGACGATGGTTTCGAGCTCGCCGGCGCGTGCGACCGCACGCTCGATGCCGTCGCCCATGGCGGCGACCTCGCGCCGGATGGTCTGGCTCAGCGACAGGACGGAATCGGCGCCGGCCACCTCCGGCTCGGCCAGGCGCAGCGCGACTTCCGTCATCGCGCGCGAAATCAGGCGCATCTCCTGCGTGCGGCGGTAGAGCGCCGCGAGGACGAAGAAGAACACCACCGGCGCGCCGATCGAGAGCGCGAGCAGGGTCCATTCGCCGATGCCGAAGGCGGCGACGGGCTCCGGCAGGCCATTGCTGAAGGAGCCGTAGCGGCCGAGCAGGACGAAGGCGGCGCCGCCCAGCCAGGCGAGCGAGGCCAGGCCGGCGAACCAGTAGGGCCTGCGCGAGGGGCGGACGGAGAAGGCCTGGACGAGCGAGCTGGAATCGCGCCGGTCGTCATTGGCGACGCGGCTCGTATCCGGGGCGATGGCGGCACGCGGCGGCGGGGCCGCCTGCTGGGGTTGCGCCGTTGCCGCCGGAGGCGCGGTGACCGGGATGGCGGCCGGCTCGACGCGCGGCATGTCCAGCTTCAGATCGCTTTCGCTGGTGATGGGCAGGCGCGGCTCGGCCTCGACCGGAGTTTCCGTCTCACCCTGCGGCTGTTCGAGGCGCAGGGCCTCCTCGATCGCCGACATCGCAGCTTCAGTGGGATCCTGGAGCTTCTTGGGTCGATTCATCGTTGCCGCCTCGCCACGCTACTGAAGATGGTCGCGAACTCATGCTCCGCCATCCGGACCGCCTCTGGCCGGATGAATGGAGACACTGCGCCCATCATTTACCAATTGGAAGGGTAGTGGAGGCCCGGAGCCTTGGAAACCCATTTGAGTGCCTGATTCACAAACGTCGTTAACGCCTCGTTCACCATCAAGGCGCTTCTTGAAAGGGGTCGATTTGCCCGTGCGGCCGGTCGATGTCACTGCGTTCACGAGTTTTACCATGTCCCAGAAGGCAATCGATACCGAGCATCTGTCCCGCCAGACCGGCGGCGACCGTGAACTCGAGCGCGAGCTGCTCACGCTCTTTGCCCAGCAATGCGCCACGCATCTGCGCACCATCCACGGCAGCGCCGATCCAAAGGCGCGCCTGGACGCGGCCCACAGCCTGAAGGGCGCTGCCCTCGCGGTGGGCGCCTGGCAGGTCGCCGAGGCGGCCGATCGGATCGAGCAGGATCTCGGTCAGGGCGACAAGCACCCCACGGAAGCCGCGATGGATGCGCTGACGCTGGCCGCCGCCGAGGCGCGCGCCGTGATCTGCCGCTGCGACTGCGCGGCCTGAGCAGGCCGCCGGCGCATCGCCGCCGTTTCGCGCGAGCTGGAAATCCTCTAAGCGAGCAAGCGTCATGCCCGCGCGAGGCCGAGCGCGGGCGCGCCGGAGACAGGACATGCCGAACATCACCTATATCGATGCCCATGGGGAGAGCCGCACCGTCGAGGGCGAGGTCGGCGCGACCGTGATGGAAACGGCGATCCGCAACGAGGTCCCCGGCATCGAGGCAGAATGCGGCGGCGCCTGCGCCTGCGCGACCTGCCATGTCTATGTCGACGAGGCCTGGATGCCGAAGGTCGGCCAGCCCGAGCCGATGGAGGAGGACATGCTGGACTTCGCTTTCGACGTCCGGCCGAACTCGCGCCTCTCCTGCCAGATCCGCATCCGCCCCGAACTCGACGGCCTCGTGGTCCGCACGCCCGAGCGGCAGGGCTAGCGAAACCGGCGCGGCGGTCGCCCGCGCCTCGTGCCGCGCCCCATGCGCGATTTGCGTTGGATCAATGCGCCGGCGCTGGCAAACTCCACAATGGTATCGCAACCAGCCTTGAGGAGTTCGCGATGTACAAGTCGATCATGGTCCCCGTCGATCTGGCCGAGGCGGAACTCGCCAGGCCGGCGATCGACGCAGCGGTCTCCTTCGCCAAGGCCTCCGGCGGTTCGGTGCGGCTGGTCTATGTCCGCTCGCTGATTCCGGTCACCTACATGGAGTTCGTGCCGAGCGATTTCGACACCGAGCAGCAGCAGGATGCCGAGGCCAAGCTCGCCGAGATCGCCGCGAAGGTCGATCTTCCGGCGGAGCAGGTTTCGGCCAAGGTGCTGATCGGCTCCGTGCATGGCGAGGTGCTGGCCGAGGCCGATGCCGGCGGCATCGACCTCATCGTCATCGGCTCGCATGAACCGGGCATGCTGGCCTATGTCATCGGCTCGAATGCCTCGGCGATCGTGCGCCGCGCCAAGTGCTCGGTGCTGGTGGTGCGCCAGGCCTGAGCCGCATTCCGGCCGCAGCGTTGCGGCGGCCGGACCTCAGGACTTCGGCTCGCGCCCCGGCACGAGATCGTCCGGCACCTCGCCGGTCGCGAGTTCGCGCGGCCGGTTGAGCGAGATCAGCGGCCAGACCTGCCAGTAGGACGCCGCCAGCAGCAGCAGCGCGAGCAGCCCCGCGCTGGTCTGGCCTTGCTGGAAGGCATGCAGCGCGAAATACGCGATCATCGCCAGCGAGAGCGCGCCGACGGCAGCGACCCCGAGCCAGATCGGTCCCGGCCGGCCACCGACGAAGCGGGCTTTTGGATTGGCGCGCGTGATCGCGGCCGCCAGCGCCGAGACGAAACGGTGATAACGGGCGTCGTCGCGATCGAGATCGGTCAGCGAACGCCAGGAGAGGTTGCCGAAGGTGACGGTCCTGCCGTCGCTGAGCCGCAGCTGGGTCTTGTAGCCTTTGGAGGAGATGTTGCCAGGGGCGAACACGTAGCGCACCTGCTCGACGGCGCTCAGCCGCAGCCGGTCGACCGCCCTGGTCCTGTCGATCTCCAGAAAGTCGCCGTCGAGCTTGTAGGCGATCTCGAAGCCGACCGGCTTCGGGCGCTGGCGCCAGCTCGGGGCGGTGTCGTCGTCAGGGTGCTCGGTCATGGGCGGCAGATAGAGCAACTATGCCCGTCAAGGGAAGCCGGCCAATCGTCTCGGCTCAGCGCGCCAGCACCTTCATCGCGCCGTCGAGGCCATCGAGCGTCAGCGGGAACATGCGCCCGCCCATCAGCCCGCCAATCTGCCGGATCGACTGGGTGTAGTTCCACAGATGCTGCTGGACCGGGTTGAGCCAGACCGATTTCGGGAACTTCGTCGTCAATCGCTCCATCCAGACCTGCCCCGCCTCCTCGTTCCAGTGCTCGACGGAACCACCGGGCATCGCGATCTCGTAAGGGCTCATCGAGGCGTCGCCGACGAAGACGAGACGGTAGTCGCCGGGATAGGTCCGCAGCACCTCCCAGGTCGGGATCTGCTGCTCGTGGCGGCGGCGGTTCTCCTTCCAGACCCGCTCATAGGGGCAGTTGTGGAAGTAGAAATGCTCGAAATGCTTGAACTCGGCCCGGGCCGCCGAGAACAGCTCCTCGGCCAGCTCGACATGCCAGTCCATCGAGCCGCCGACATCCAGGAAGAGCAGCACCTTCACGGTGTTGTGGCGCTCAGGGCGCAGCTTGACGTCGAGATAGCCGTGCCTGGCCGTCTCCGTGATCGTGTTGTCGAGGTCGAGCTCTTCGGCTGCACCCGTGCGGGCAAAGCGGCGCAGGCGCCTCAGCGCGATGCGCAGGTTGCGTACGCCGAGCTCGCGCGTGTCGTCGAAATCCTTGAAATCGCGCTTGTCCCAAACCTTCACCGCCCGGAAATTGCGGTTCTTGTCCTGGCCGATACGCACCCCTTCGGGGTTGTAGCCATAGGCGCCGTAAGGCGAGGTGCCGCCGGTGCCGATCCATTTGTTGCCGCCCTGATGGCGGCCCTTCTGCTCTTCGAGGCGCTGCTTCAGCGTCTCCCAGAGCTTGTCCCAGCCGAGAGCCTCGATCTGGGCCTTCTCTTCGTCGGTGAGGAATTTCTCGGCGAGCTTGCGGAGCCATTCCTCCGGGATGCCGGCCTGCTCGATCGCCTGCTGGAGCGTCTCCATGCCCTGGAAGACCTGGGCGAAGACCTGATCGAACCTGTCGAGATGGCGCTCGTCCTTCACCAGCGTGGCGCGGGCGAGATAATAGAACTCGTCGACGCTGTGCTCGGCGAGATCGGCCTCCACCCCTTCGAGCAGCGTCAGATATTCGCGCAAGGTCACTGGGACCTTGGCGGCGCGCAGATCGGTGAAGAGGCGAAGGAACATGCCGCTACTGTGCGGGCATGGAGCACGAGGTCAAGCGGTGTCCGCGCTTGCACGGACACCGCTCGATCCCGACAGACGGCTTTACGCCACCGCGTCGGCGAGGTCCTTGGTGACCTTGAACTTCACGACGGTCTTGGCCGGAACCTTGATGGTGGCGCCGGTCGAGGGGTTGCGGGCCTCGCGGGCTTCGCGCTTGGCCGCGGAGAGCTTGCCGATGCCGCCGAGCGTGACGTCGTCGCCGCCCTTCAGGGTCTTGGCGACGGTCGCGCCGAGGGAGGCCAGAATGGCGGAGACATCGGCCTTCGTCTTCCCGGTCTCTTCGGCGATCGCGGCGATCAGTTCGTTCTTGGTCATGAAATCCTCCTTGAGAAGGGTGTTATAGGCGTCGCGTGCTGGATCTGGGTCGTTCATGCCCGTTTCCGACACGAGCGACCGCGGAGATATTCGCGGCGCGCAACTCACGCAGTTGCCACGGTTATCGCGGAAAGACGATGCCCGCGGCCGTAGATACGCACAGGAAACGGCTTCGTTCCGCCGAAAGAAGCTGGATTTTTGGGCTTTTCGCGGGTGCGGGAACCGAGAAGAGGGGGAGCGAGCCCGCAGAATCGTGCCCCCGATTCGGTTGCAGATGGCGGCGCGCAACGCTGCGCCCGCCGCCATCGATGCGGCTCTAGGCCTGCACGCCGTCGACGTACCAGTCCATCTTGGAGAGGATCTCGTCGGAGGCCGTCTCGCCGGCCTTGACGCGGATTTCGCCCTTCTGGTCCTTGAGCTCGCCGGTGAAGGGGTGGAGCTTGCCGGAGACGATGCCCGCCTGGACCGCGTCGGCGGCAGCGCGGGCAGCCGGCGTGATCGCGTCGTTATAGGGCGCGAGCTTGACGAAGCCGTCCTTGATGCCGCCCCAGACCGCGCCGCTCTTCCAGGTGCCGTCCATCACCTCCTTGACGCGCTTGATGTAGTAGCCCGACCAATCGTCGACGATGGCCGAAAGATGCGCCTTGGGCGCGAAGGCCTTCATGTCGGAGGCCTGGCCGAAGGCGTAGACGCCGCGCTGCTCGGCCGCCTGAAGCGGGGCGGCAGAGTCGGTGTGCTGGGTGATCATGTCGGCACCCTGGTCGATCAGCGCCTTGGCGGCGTCGGCTTCCTTGGCCGGGTCGTACCAGGTCGAGCACCAGACGACCTTGGTCTTGAAGTTTGGGTTCACCTTGCGCGCCGCCAGATGGAAGGCGTTGATGCCCATCACCACCTCGGGGATCGGGAAGGAGGCGACATAGCCGGCCTGCCCGGTCTTCGACATGTGGCCGGCGATGGTGCCGATCACGGCGCGGCCCTCATAGAAGCGTGCATCATAGGTCGCGACGTTTTCGGCGCGCATATAGCCGGTGGCGTGCTCGAAATGGATCTTCGGGAACTGCTTGGCGACCTGGATCGTCGGGTTCATGAAGCCGAAGGAGGTCGAGAAGATCAGCTGGTTGCCGGCCTGGGCGAGCTGGCGGATGGCGCGGGCGGCATCAGGGCCTTCGGCGACGTTCTCGAGGAAGCTCGTCTTGATCTTCGAGCCATATTCCTTCTCGATCGCGAGGCGGCCCTGATCATGCGTCCAGGTGTAGCCATGGTCGCCGATGGGGCCGACATAGACGAAGCCCACGCCGAGCGGGGCCTGCGCCGAGGCGCCACGGCCCAACAGCGGTAGCGTCGAGGCCGCGGCGGCGCCGAAGGTCAGCCGGCGGCGGGTGATGATGCTGGTCATGGTCCTATGAACTCCCCGTTGTCGGTTGCGGCGTCAGGACGCCGTGAAAGGTTTGCCGAGGCAGGCCGGTGCGTCGAGCCGGCCGGTCTTTCGTCCTAGCGACATCATGGTCAGAACTGCAATGGTCGCAAGGTAGGGGGCCATCGCCAGCACCTCCGGCGCGAGCCAGCTCACGCCGGCGGCCTTGGCCTGCAGCTCCAGCGTCATCACCGCGCCGAAGAGATAGGCGCCGAGCAGCAGCCGGCCCGGCTTCCAGGCCGAGAAGACGACGAGCGCCAGCGCGATCCAGCCACGCCCCGCGGTCAATCGTTCGGCCCACATCGGCGTCAGCGCCAGCGAGAAATAGGCCCCGCCCAGCCCCGCCAAGGCGCCTCCGAAGGCGACCGCCGCATAGCGGATGGCGACGACCGGGTAGCCGATGGCATGTGCGGAAGCGTCGTTCTCGCCGACCGCGCGCAGGATCAGCCCCGCCCGCGTCCGGCGCAGGAAGTAGCTCACGCCAGCCACCAGCGCGAGCGAGAGATAGACGACGACGTCCTGCCCGAAGACGATGCGCAGGACGGGATGTTCGGACAGCGCCGCCGGGAAGATGGGCCCAAGCCGCTGCACGGTGCGCCCGACGAAGCCGGCGCCGATCAGCGAGGAGGCGCCGATGCCGAAGATCGTCAGCGCAAGCCCGGTCGCGACCTGATTGGCGGTGAGCGACAGCGCCAGCACCGCGAAGACCATCGCTGCGGCGACACCGGCAAGGATCGCAGCGAGCAGCCCCAGCGCCATGCTGCCGCTCGAGAACGCCACGGCGAAGCCGGCGACCGCGCCGCACAGCATCATGCCCTCAACGCCGAGATTGAGCACGCCGGATTTCTCCGCGACGAGTTCGCCCAACGAGGCCAGCAGCAAGGGCGTCGAGGCCGCGATCAGCGTCATGATGATCGAGACGAACATGGCCGTGGTCATGCCGCCCTCCGCTTCCAGCCGATCTGCCAGCGCACCAGCACATCGGTCGCCAGCAGCATGAACAGCAACATGGCCTGGAACAGCCCGGTCGCCGCCTGCGGCAGCCTGACCGTCGATTGCGCGATCTCGCCGCCGACATAGGTTCCCGCCAGCACGATGCCGCCGAAGACGATGCCGAGCGGGTGCAATCGCCCGAGGAAGGCGACGATGATCGCGGTGAAGCCGTATCCCACCGGGAATTGCGGCGTGAGCTGGCCGAACGGTCCGGCCGCCTCGAACAGCCCGGCCAGTCCCGCGAGTCCGCCGCTGAGCAGCATCGTCGCCCAGGTCGTGCGCGCCGCGCTGAAGCCGCCATGGCGGGCAGCCGCAGGCGCGAGGCCCACCACCTTCACCGCATAGCCCGCCGTGGTCTTCTCCATCAGGAGCCAGGCGACGACGGCCAGCAGCAATGCGACGGGAATGCCGAGATGGACCAGCGAGCCCTCGATCACCGTCGGCAGGGTCTGGTCGGCGGTGAACATGCGCGTCTGCGGGAAATTGAAGCCGCCAGGGTCCTTCCACGGCCCGCGCACCAGGAAATAGAGGAACTGCACCGCGACATAGGTCAGCATCAGGCTGGTCAGGATCTCGCTGACCTGCAGCTTGACGCGCAGAAGGGCAGGGATCGCGGCCCAGGCCATGCCGCCGAGGATGCCGGCGAGCACCATGGCGGGCAGGATCCACCATCCGGTCATGTCATAGGTCAGCAGCGCGACCCCGGTGCCGGCGATGGCCCCCATGACGTATTGTCCTTCGGCGCCGATATTCCAGACATTGGCCCGGAAGCCGATGGCGAGCCCGAGCGCGATCATGACGAGCGGCGCGCCCTTGACGCCGATATCGGCCCAGCGCTGCGGCTCCAGGAATGGCGTCAGGAAGATGCTCTCGACCGCATGGAAGCCGTCATAGCCGATGGCGGTGAAGACGATCATGCCGGTGAGCATCGTCAGCCCGATTGCGATCAGGGGGCTCAAGACCAGCATCGGCAGGCTCGGCTCGCGGCGGCGGCGCCATTCAAGCATGCGCCGCTCCCACCTGCTCGCCAGCGCCGTGAATTCCGCCCATCATCATGCCGATCTCGTCGATGCCGAGGCTGGCAACCGGGCGCGGCGCCGAGAGCCGGCCTTCGTTGATGACGCAGAGCCGGTCGGCGAGCTCCAGCAACTCGTCAAGATCCTGCGAGATCACCACGACGGCCGAGCCCTTTGCGGCGAGGTCGACCAGCTCCTGCCGGATCGCGGCGGCAGCACCGGCATCGACGCCCCAGGTCGGCTGCGACACGACGAGCACGGCGGGCTGCTGGCCGATCTCGCGACCCATGATGAATTTCTGGAGGTTTCCGCCCGAGAGCGAGCGAGCGAGCGCGCCATTGCCGGTGGTCCGGACATCGAAGAGCTTGATGACGCTGTCGGCGAAGCGGCCGACGGCACCGCGGCTGATGAAACCGTGCGGTGCCAGCGGCAGCCGGTGGCGCGCGGTCAGGACGCCGTTGTCGGCGAGCGAGAAATCCGGCACGGCGGCATGGCCGTTACGCTCTTCCGGCACGCAGGAGAGGCCGAGCGCCCGGCGCGCGCCGGCACCTTCGAGCCCGACGGCCCTGCCGTCGAGCCGGATCGCCTCAGGCGCCGCAGCCAGCCGCTCGCCCGAGAGCGCCGTCAGAAGTTCCGCCTGGCCGTTGCCGGCGACGCCGGCGATGCCGAGGATTTCGCCCGCCCGCGCCTCGAAGGAGACACCCTTGAGATCGGTGCCGAAAGGCGGCTCGCCCGGCAGCGAGAGCCCGCTGACGGCGAGCCTGACCGCGCCGGCTTCCTTCGTCTGGCCGTGCTCGATCTTGCGCAGCTCCGCGCCGATCATCAGTTCCGCCATGCGCCTGGTCGTCTCGACCTTCGGATCGCAGGTCGCGACCACGCGCCCGCCGCGCAGGATGGTGGCGCTGTCGCAGAGCGCTTTGATCTCGTGCAGCTTGTGCGAGATGTAGAGGATCGAGCAGCCTTCCGCCGCGATCTGCCTGAGTGTCGCGAACAGGCGCTCGACCTCCTGCGGCGTCAGCACCGAGGTCGGCTCGTCCATGATCAGGAGCTTCGGCTTCTGCAGCAGGCAGCGCACGATCTCGATGCGCTGGCGCTCGCCGACCGAGAGCGTATGGACCTCGCGCTCCGGATCGAGGGGCAGCGAATAGGATTGCAGGATCGCGGCGACTTGGCTCTTGAGTTCCTCGCGATCGACGGCTTCGTCGAGCCCGAGCGCGATGTTCTCGATCACCGTCATCGCATCGAACAGCGAGAAATGCTGGAAGACCATGCCGATGCCGAGCTTGCGGGCGGCCTTGGGCGAGGGGATCGCGACGGGCGAGCCGTTCCAGGAAATGGTGCCTTCGTCGGCCTGCTGGACGCCGTAGATGATCTTGACCAGCGTCGACTTGCCGGCGCCGTTCTCGCCGAGCAGGGCGTGGATTTCGCCCGGCGCGACGCTCAGGCTGATGTCCTCGTTGGCTTTGACGCCGGGAAAGCTCTTCGAGACATGGGCGAGCGCCAGCCGCGGCGGCACATCCTGCTCACGCGGCTGATTCATGTCGCGACCGTCTCCCTTTCGCCGGCTCCCGGCGGCCAAGCAAGCAACGCACCAGCTCGGCTGCCGTCAAGGCCGCGATCACCTCCGGGCGCTTGTCGTCCACATCCGAACCGCCGATCGGGCAGGTCAGGCGCGAAAGTGTCTCCCGCCGCCCGCCGGCGCGCAGGAAGCTCGCCTCGAAACGGGCGCGCTTGGTCGCGGAGCCGATCATGCCGACATAGGCCGCATCGCCCCGCGCCAGCGCCGCCTCCGTCAAGCGGTAGTCGAGCGCATGACTGTGCGAAAGCACAACGAAGGCGGCGTTTGCCGGAGCGTCCGCGACCGCATCGACCGGATCGGCCATGCGGATGCAGGTGACGGCCGCCGGCAGCCCGCTCATGACGTCGTCGCGATCGTCGATCAGCGTCACCGTAAAGGGTAGGGCGGCAAGCGCACGGGCAAGCGCACGGCCGGTATGGCCCGCACCGAAGATCAGGACAGGCGGTCTCGCTGCGACCTCGGCCTTCTCGCGGGCGACGATCAGCGCGATGTCGGCGGCGGCGAGCCGGTGCAGCGACACGCGCACCCGCCCGCCGCAGCACTGGCCCATCTGCGGGCCGAGCGGGATGTCGAGGATCTGGTCCGGCGAAGCCTCGCTCAACATATGGCGGGCGAGGTCGATGCAATGGAATTCGAGCTGCCCGCCGCCGATCGTTCCCGCGATGGCGCCGGGGCTGACAGCCATGCAGGCGCCGGCCTCGCGCGGCGTCGAACCTTCCGCCGTCTCGATCCGGACCAGGATGATACCGTCGCACTGATGGGTGGTGAGGAAAGCGGCGAGGGTCATGACGCCGCCTCCGCCCTGACCCGTTCGACCGCATCCAGCACCCGCTCCGGTGTCGCCGGCGTATCGAGGCGCGGGCACACCCGGTAATCGCCGACGCTCGCCACCGCATCCGACAGCGCGTGCAGCACCGAGATCGCCAGCATCAAGGGCGGCTCGCCGACGGCCTTGGAACGATGGATCGTCGGCTCGCGGTTCGGCGCGTTGTCCAGCAGGTGCACGTTGAAGACGCGCGGCCGGTCCGAGGCGACGGGAATCTTGTAGGTCGAGGGCGCGTGGGTCCAGAGCCGGCCCTTCTTGTCCCAGACCAGCTCTTCGGTCGTCAGCCAGCCCATGCCCTGCACGAAGCCGCCCTCGATCTGGCCCTTGTCGATCGCGGGGTTCAGCGATTGCCCGCAATCATGCAGGATATCGACCCGCTCGACCCTGTACTCGCCGGTCAGCGTGTCTATCGCGACCTCGGCCGCCGCCGCGCCATAGGCGAAATAGTAGAACGGGTGGCCGCGTCCGGCCTTGCGGTCCCAGTGGATTTTGGGCGTCGCGTAAAAGCCGGTCGCGGAGAGCTGGACGCGGGCCATATAGGCGGCCGCGATCAGGTCCTTGAAGGCGATCTCGCGGGGGCCAACCTTCACGCGGCCCGGCAGGAAGGCGATGTCCTCCGCCTCGACCTGCCAGTGTTTCGCGGCAAACTCCGTCAGCCGCTTCTTGATCGTCTCGCAGGCATCGAGCGCCGCCATGCCGTTGAGGTCGGAGCCGGAGGAGGCGGCGGTCGCCGAGGTGTTCGGCACCTTGCCGGTGGTCGTCGCGGTGATCTTGATCTGGTCGAGCCCGATGCCGAAGGCCTGCGCCACCACCTGCGCCACCTTGATATAGAGCCCTTGCCCCATCTCGGTGCCGCCATGGTTCAGCGCGACCGTGCCGTCGGTATAGACATGCACCAGTGCGCCGGCCTGGTTGAACCAGGTCGCGGTGAAGGAGATGCCGAACTTCACCGGCGTCAACGCGATGCCGCGCTTGACGATGGGGCTTTTTGCATTGGCCTCCCGGATCGCCGCCTTGCGTGCCTGATAGTCTGAGCGCCGCTCCAGTTCTGCGATCACCTCGGCCGCGATATTGTCCTCGACCGTCTGGTGATAGGGCGTGACGTCTCGGCCGCCGGCGCCATAGAGATTGCGCCGTCGCACCTCCAACGGGTCGAGCCCGGTGGCATAGGCGACCTCCTCGATGAAGCGCTCGGCGCCGACCATGCCTTGCGGCCCGCCGAAGCCCCGGAAGGCGGTGTTCGAGCAGGTGTTGGTGAACAGCGGCTCGGAGCGGGCGCGCACCGCCGGATAGAAATAGCAATTGTCCATGTGGAACAGGGCGCGGTCGGTCACCGGCCCAGACAGATCGGCGTTCCAACCGCAGCGCGCCGCATAGACCGCGTCGAGCGCATGGATGCGGCCCTCGTCGTCGAAGCCGATCTCGTAGTCGCAGACGAAGTCGTGGCGCTTGCCGGTGATCGCCATGTCGTCGTCGCGATCGGGCCTGAGCTTCACCGGACGCTTCAGCTTGCGGGCGCAGAGCGCCGCGACGCAGGCGAAGAGATTGGCCTGCGTTTCCTTGCCGCCGAAACCGCCGCCCATGCGCCGCACCTCGACCGTCACCGCATGCGAGCCGATGCCGAGCACGGCGGCGACCATATGCTGGACCTCGCTCGGATGCTGGGTCGAGACCAGCAACGTCATGTCCTCGTCCTCGCCGGGGATGGCGAGCGCGATCTGGCTTTCGAGGTAGAAATGCTCCTGACCGCCGATCGTCATCGCGCCTTTCAGCCGGCGCGGGCTCGCGGCCATGGCCGTCGCGACATCGCCGCGTTCGAGCTTGAGCGGGTCGGTGACGAGCCTGCCGCCGGCCGCACGCGCGGCGGCGATGTCGAGGAGAGGGGTCTCTTCGGCGTACTCTGCCTTCGCCAGCACGGCGGCATGGCGGGCCTGTTCGCGCGTTTCGGCGACCACTGCGAAGAGCGGCTGGCCGTGGAACCGGATCCGATCGGTCGCGAAGACCGGCTCGTCATGGCGATGCGTCGAGGAGATGTCGTTGGCGCCGGGAATATCGGCCGCCGTCAGCACCGAAACGACGCCGGGCGCGGCACGCACCGCATCGAGATCGAGCGAGGTGAGCTGCCCATGGGCGATCCCGCTCAGGCCGAGATAGGCGTGAAGCAGGCCTTCCGGCGCGGCGATGTCGTCGATGTAGAAGGCCTCGCCGGCGACATGCTTGGGTGCGGAGTCGTGGATGCGGGCACTGCCGACCGGCCCGGTCTCGGCGACGATGTCGAGCTTGCGGCGCGCGTCAGCCATGGGCGGCCTCCGCGAGCAGGCCGGCGACCCGTGTCTCGGTTTGCGGCTGCGTCGTCTCGATCAGGAAGCGCCGCAGCAGGTTGCCGGCGATCTTGAGCCGATAGTCCGCCGAGGCGCGCATGTCGCTAAGCGGCGTGAAGTCGCGGGCCAGGGCGGCGATCGCCGCCTCGACGGCGTCCTCATCCCACGGCCGGCCGATGAGCGCGGCCTCTGCGGCAGCCGCCCGCTTCGGGATGCCGGCCATGCCGCCATAGGCCAGCCGCGCCTCGCTGATCGGGCCATCGGCATGCCGGGTCAGCCGGAAGGCGCCGCAGACGGCCGAGATGTCCTCATCGAAGCGTTTGGACACCTTCGAGGCATGGAACAGCATGTCTGGCGCCAGCTTCGGCACCAGCACGGCCTCGACGAATTCGGCAGGGCGGCGATCCTGCTTGCGATAGTCGAGGAAGAAGCTTTCGAGCGAGATGGTACGGCGTTCGACCCCGGCTCTGCCGCGCTGCGCCAGCACCAGCGTCGAATCGAGCGCGATCAGGGCCGGCGGCAGGTCGCCGATCGGCGAGCCATTGGCGATGTTACCGCCGATCGTGCCGGCATTGCGCACCTGCTCGCCGCCGAAGCGGCGCATCAATTCGTCGAGCTGCGGGGAGAGGGTAGCCAGCGCGGCTCGGACGTCGATATGACCAGCCATCGCACCGAAGCGCAGATGATCGCCCTCATCGGTGATGGCGCGCAATGCCTCGATCCGCCCGAGATAGATCACCGGATCGAGGCGCTTCATCGCCTTCGTGACCCACAAGCCAACATCGGTCGCGCCGGCAACGAGCGTCGTCTGCGGATGCGCCGCGACGAGTTCCGCGAGCGCCTCAACGGTTGCGGGGGCGTAAAAGCGCCCGCCTTCGTCTTCAAGGGCCAGCGTCGCGGCATCGTTCAGCGCTGCAAGTCGCGCTGCGATGACCTCGCGCTCGCGCAGGAAGCGATCCGTCTCACGCGGGGCGATCTCATCCATGCGCCGCCCGGCCGCGATGATCGGCTCATAGCCGGTGCAGCGGCAGAGATTACCGGCGAGCGCATCCTCGATGCGGCTGATGCTTGGCTCCGCCTCGTTCAGCCTGAGTGCGAAGAGCGACATCACGAAACCCGGCGTGCAGAAGCCGCATTGCGAGCCGTGGCATTCGACCATCGCCTGCTGGACCGGATGCAGGCTGCCGTCATCGCCCTTGAGGTGCTCGACGGTGAGGAGCTGGCAGCCATCCAGCGTCGGCAGGAAACGGATGCAGGCATTCACTGCCTCGTAGCGCAGCCGCCCGCGATCGAGCCGGCCGACGACGACGGTGCAGGCGCCGCAATCGCCCTCGGCGCAGCCTTCCTTGCTGCCGGTCATGCGCTTCTCGAGGCGCAGCCAGTCGAGCACCGTCAGTGTCGGATCGCAGCGATCGATCTCGACAAGCTCGTCACCGAGGAGGAAGCGCAGGCGTTCACGCATCCTGCCCGCTCCACTCGCAAAGCCAGTTCATGCCTCCAGATTAGGCACGATCCGTGCTTGGCCGGAAGCTTTGATTTGGTGCAGATGTGATGTGAATTTAAGCCGGAGCCGCCGATTGTGACCGCATCTCCCGTCATCCGTGCCTTGCGCGGTCGTCTGCTCTGGTTCGTCGGCGATCCGGAGGTTGCGGGCGAGGCGGCGCATCACTTCGTCGAGGACGGTTTGCTCGTCATCGAGAACGGGCTGGTCAAGGCGGCCGGTGAGGCAAGCGCGCTGTTGCGGGCGCTGCCGGCCGATGCGGAGATCGTCGACCATCGCCCGCATCTGATCATGCCGGGCTTCATCGACGCGCACATCCACATGCCGCAGACGCAAGTCGTCGCCTCCTACGGCGCGCAGCTGATGGATTGGCTGAACAAATACACCTTCGTCGAGGAGCAGAAGCTCAGCCAGCAGGGCCATGCCGAGAAGCTCTCGCGCTTCTTCCTCGACGAGCTTCTGGCCAACGGCACCACCACGGCGGCTGTCTATTGCTCGGTGCATCCGCAATCGGCCGAGGCATTCTTCACCGAGTCCGAGCGCCGCAACACCCGCATGATCGCCGGCAAGGTGATGATGGACCGCAACGCGCCGGAGGCGCTGACCGACACGGCCGAGAGCGGCTATCGCGACTCGAA
Organism: Allobosea sp. OAE752; assembly: GCF_050433265.1. NCBI lineage: Bacteria > Pseudomonadati > Pseudomonadota > Alphaproteobacteria > Hyphomicrobiales > Alloboseaceae > Allobosea > Allobosea sp. OAE752. Next base: position 467,867 of record NZ_JBNPXO010000001.1, on the reverse strand, counting down.
GGCGCTGATCGCGCGCTGGCATGGCAAGGGCCGGCAGCTCTATGCGATCACGCCGCGCTTCGCGATCACCTCGACGCCGGAGCAATTGACGGCGGCCGGGCGGCTGGCGGCTGAGCATCCCGATTGCCACGTTCAGACCCATATCGACGAGAACCGGGCTGAGATCGCCTTCGCCTGCGAGCTTTACCCGGAAGCCGCCGATTACGCCGATATCTATCGGCGCCACGGCCTGCTCGGCGCGACAAGCCTGATGGGCCATTGCATCCATATGACCCATAACGAATGGCAGGCCTTCGCCGAGACCGGCGCGGTCGCGGTCTTCTGCCCGACCTCCAATCTTTTTCTCGGCTCGGGGCTCTTCGACTGGGTCCATGCCCGCCAGCGCGGGGTGAAGGTGGCGGTCGCGACCGATATCGGCGGCGGCACCTCCTATTCGATGCTCCGGACGATGGCCGAGGCCTACAAGGTGCTGCAGTTGCAGGGGCAGTCGCTCTCCGCTTTCGCGGCGCTGCACGCCATCACGCGCGGCAATGCGGCTGCGCTCGGCCTCGACCATCTCATCGGCTCGTTCGAGCCCGGCCGGGAGGCGGATGTCGTCGTGCTCGACACGGGCGCGACGCGGGCAATGGCGCATCGCATGGAAACGGTGCGCGATCTGGCGGAGGAGCTCTTCGTGCTCGTCACGCTGGGCGACGACCGCAACGTTGCCGCGACCTATGTGATGGGAGAGTTGGTCGCGGGCGCGTCATTCGCGGGCGGCGCCTGACGGACACTTGTTTGCCACGGAAACGCGCCGTCATTCAGGGCTTGACCCGGAATCCATCGTAGAGCGCAGCGTCCCATGATGGATTCCGGATCGGCGCCGCTATCGCGGCTTGTCCGGAATGACGGCGGTTTTTCATCCCGGCGGGGGGCTCAGCCCAGCACGCCGCCCCTGCGGGCGAAGTCGATATAGATCTCGCGCAGGCGCAGCGTGGTCGGGCCCGGCGCACCGTTGTGGATGGTGTGGCCGTCGATCGAGCTCACCGGCATCACCATGCTGGTCGCCGAGGTGATGAAGGCCTCCTCGGCGTCGAGCGCCTCGGCGAGCGTGAATTCGCGCTCCTCGAAGGTGAAGCCGGATTCGGCGATGAAGGCCAGCACCGCCTTGCGGGTGATGCCGGGCAGGACCTTGTGCGAGAGCGGGCGCGAGATCAGGGTCTTGCCCTTGACGATCCAGGCGGTGGAGGAGGCGCCTTCCGTCACCACGCCGTCCTCGATCATCCAGGCTTCCTGCGCGCCGGCCTCGGCGGCGATCTGCTTGGCCAGCACCGGCGCGAGCAGGTTCACGCTCTTGATGTCGCGGCGGACCCAGCGCAGGTCCGGCGTCGAGACGACCTTGATGCCGGTCTTCACCGCCGGCGCGTTCACGAAATTGCGGGCCTGGGTGAACATCACCAGCGTCGGCTGGATGTCCTTCGGGAACGGGAAGTCGCGATCGGCCGCGCCGCGCGAGACCTGCAGGTAGATGCTGCCTTCGTCGAGGCCGTTGCGCTTGATCAGTTCCTCATGGATCGCGACCAGATCGGCCTTCGACCAGGGCAAGGCAAGCTGGATCTCGCCGCAAGAGCGTTCGAGACGGGTGAGATGCGCCTCGCAATCGACCAGCTTGCCGCCGATCACGGCCGAGACCTCGTAGATGCCGTCGCCGAAGATGAAGCCGCGATCGAAGATGGAGATCTTTGCCTCTTCCTCGGGAAGATAGGCGCCGTTGACATAGACGATGCGGCTCATGGAATGCGGACTCTGCTAGGGGGGACGGAAAGCCGTTCCTTCCTAGCGAAACCGCGAGCCGGGCGCGAGCGATAAGGGCGGATTGCCGCCCGGCGCCGCTTGCAGGGCGCAGGCTCAGGCTTTCAGGCTCAGGAACCGCGTCGGGATCGCGCCGCGCAGGTTCTGCCCGAAGCCGGCGAGCTTCGGCGAGACCAGATTCTTCGTCGAATAGTGCAGCACCGGAATCCAGGGCTGCTCGGTGGTGACGATGCTGTCGGCCTCGCGCAGGATCGCGGCGCGCCTGGCGATGTCGAGTTCGTCGGCGGCGAGCTTCATCAGCGCGTCGAAGCGGGGATTGGCGTATTTGCCGATGTTGAAGCCGGCATTGTCGCTCTGGAACAGGAACAGGAAGTTCTGCGGGTCGGAATAGTCGCCGATCCAGCCATAGCGGGCGACGTCGAAATCGCCACCATCGCGCAGATAGGCGAAATGCGTGCGGAAATCCGTCTCGACGAAGCGCGTCTCGACGCCGATGGCGTGCCATTGCTCCGCGATCGCCTCGGCGGTGTGCCGGTTGTTGTCGGTGGTGTTGAAGCGCAATTCGATATGGAGCGGCACGCCGTTGCCGAACCCGGCCGCGGCGAGGAGCTGCTTCGCCTCGTCCTCGCGTTCGAGCACCGATGCGTAGCGGAAATCCATCTCCGCCCGCTCGCCGTAATTGCCGATATGGGGCGGGATCACGCCATAGGCCGGCAGCATCGTGCCGCCCCAGATCCGGTCGGCGATGAAATCCCGGTCGATCTGGAGGGAAAGCGCCCGCCTGACGCGAGGGTCGTCGAAGGGCTGCTTGGCCGTGTTGATGATCAGGAAATAGGTCGCGAGATAGGGGCCGATCCGCACTTGCTCGCCGAGCTTGCGGCGCAGTTCCTTGAATTGCTCGGCCGGGATGTCGGTCGTCAATTGCAGCTCGCCGGCCTGGAAGCGCCGCGCCGCCGCCGCGAGGTCCGGCGCCGGATAGAAGATCACCGTATCGATCTTCACATCCGCCGCGTCGTGGAAATGCGGATTGCGGTCGAGCCGGATATGCGAGTTCGGGATGAATTCCTTGAGCCTATAGGCGCCGTTCGTGACCCAGCTTCGCGGATCGGCCGGAGCGAGCCCGGCCTTCGCGGCCGTCGCCGGATGGACCGGCAGGGCGCTCTGATGGGTCAGGAGCTCGAGCAGATAGGGCGTCGGTCGCTCCAGTTCGATCTCCAGCGTCCGCTCGTCCGGCGCCCGTACGCCGAGTTCGTCGAGCGAGGAACCTGTGGCGGCCTTGTGGATCGCCTCGGCCTTGCGGATCGGATAGAGCAGGTTGGCGTATTTGGCGCCGGTCTCGGGATCGAGGATCCGCTTGAACGAATAGACGAAGTCGCTCGCTCTGAGCGGGTCGCCGTTCGACCATTTCGCGTTGGCCCGCAGGCTGAAGCGCCAGAGCTTGCCATCGGGGCTGGCCGTCCAGCTCTCGGCGACGCCGGGCACGACCTCGCCCCTCATATTGTGGATGACGAGGCCTTCGCGCAGGTCGCGCAGCAGATGCGCTTCCGCCACGGTCGAGGTCCGGTGCGGATCGAGCGTCTCCGGGTCGCCGTCATTGCCGCGGTGGAAGATCACCGACCCTTGCGCCGCCGCGGCACGTAAAGTCGCGAGCAGGGCGGCGAAGGCGAAGGGAGCGTGGCGGCGGGTGACGTCGAGCAAATCAGCCTCCCCTGGCGCCGGGCACCGGCGCGAGCGCTGCCCGACTCAGGAGATTAGAACGCGACGCGTCCCGCCTGCCAAGCGGGAAGGAGACCCCCGCCTCGTCAGCGCGCTCCGGTGGCGCGATTGTTCTCGAAGACAATGGCGCAATCCTCGGCCTTCTTGCGGCATGCGGTCAGTGCGGTCTGGCGCGCCTGCTCCAGATCTTTCTCGCCGTACCGGTAGTTGAATGTCTTGCTGGCCTTGCTGAAAGCCATCGCCTTGTCGCCGGGCGCGCTGAAGTAATCCTCGAATGTGGGGGCGCCCTTTTCGAGGCCGAGGCGCTCGAATTCCGCTTGCGGGCGCCCCGTAGGCAGCGTCGGCAGCTTCCATGCGCGAAGCGAGGCGTCCATCTCCCGAAGCCAGACGAAACGGGCCTGGTTGTTCTGGAGAAGCGCATGGCCGCGTGGCTTGATCTCCGGCAGCGTGATCAGGCGCACGTTCCCGCCACGGTCGAGCGCAGCGGCGCGCATGCGGTCGACGAGGGGTGGCGGGAAGAGTTCGTCGTTGGCGGCATAGACCCAGAGCTGCGGCACGGTCTCCTGCCAGGACCAGTGCCGGACGGTCTCGACGAGCGCGTCGCGGCCTTTCTCGACGCATTCGTCGAAGTTCAGGCCACCGGCGACGTTGATCACCGCCTTCAGGCCTGGGGGCTTGCGTTGGGCCAGCGCCATGATCGCCGCGCCGCCGGCGGATTCGCCGAGTGCGATGATCCGATCGGGATCGACATCGGGGCGTTCTCGCAGCGTCTCGAGCGCCGCCTCGAGCTCCTTCGCCTCGCTGTCGAAACGCCGCGTCATATCGGGTAATCCGCAGCCCGCCCCTTCGCCGGAAAAGGGGCCGTCCGATTGGCCGAAGCCGCGGCGGATGACGATAGCGGCTATCCAGCCACGGCGGGCGAGATCCCGCGCGATCGACCTATATTGGACGGCGTGCAGGTCGCCCATCCGGGAGCCCGTCGCCGATTTGCCGTGCGTGATCAGTGCGAGCGGCAGCCGGCCGTCGATCCCCTCAGGGCGGATGATCAGCGACTCCAGACGGATCTCGCGGCCGTCGATGCGGGCCCGGAGAAAGCCGTTATCCTCGCGAAACGGCTCCTGCGCGCCTGTCGACATCGTCGCCGCCAGCCAGAAGGCGCCCGCGAGCGCAAGCGCTCCTGACCGGAGGGCGGCCCCGATAGTGGCTACCATGCCCGACAGCTCCAGCCGATCCGGTGTCCGCTACGGGGTGGCGGCTATCGCGGCCGCGCGCTCCTGCGCCTCGACCACCGCCACGGCCGTCATGTTGACGACGCCGCGCGCGGTGACCGAGCCGGTGAGGATATGCGCGGGCTTCGCCGTGCCCATCAGGATCGGCCCGACCGGCAGTGCGTCCGCCATCACCTTGGCGAACTGATAGGAGATGTTCGCCGCGTCGAGATTGGGGAAGATCAGGACGTTGGCCACGTCCTTCAGCGTCGAGGAAGGCAGGACGCGCTCGCGGATCATCGGCACCAGCGCGGTATCGGCCTCCATCTCGCCGTCGCATTCGAGGTTGGGCGCGCGCTCGCGGATCAGCTTCAGCGCCTTGCGCATCTTGAGCGAGCTCGGTGTGTCGGCGGCGCCGAAATCGGAATGCGACAGCAGCGCGATCTTCGGCTCCAGGCCGAAGCGCTGGACATGGCTCGCCGCCAGCACGGTCATGTCGGCGATCTCCTCCGCCGTCGGATCGTGCTTCACATGGGTGTCGCCGAGGAAGAAGGCGCCCTTGTTGGTGATGATCAGTGTCATCGCCGCGAGGTCGCAGACACCCGGCGCCAGCCCGATGATGTCCTTGATGTGCCGCAGTCGCGACATGAACCGGCCTTCGAGGCCGCTGATCATCGCATCCGCCTCGCCGCGCGCCACGGCCAGCGCCGCGATCACGGTGTTGTTGGTGCGCACCAGCGCGCGCGCCGCATCGGGCGTGATGCCGCGCCGGCCGGCGATGTCGAGATAGGTCTGGACGTAGTCGCGATAGCGCGGATCGTCCTCCGGGTTCACGATCTCGAAATCGACGCCGGGCTTCAGCGACAGGCCGAAGCGCTGGATGCGCGTCTCGATCACGCTGGGGCGGCCGATCAGGATCGGGATGGCGAGCCCTTCCTCCAGTGCGACCTGGGCGGCGCGCAGCACGCGCTCATCCTCGCCCTCGGCATAGATCACGCGCTTGGGGTCGGCCTTGGCCTGCTGGAACAACGGCTTCATCAGGAAGCCCGAGCGGAAGACGAAGCGCGAGAGCTGCTCGCGATAGGCCTCGATGTCGACCAGCGGCTTGCGCGCGACGCCCGTCGCCATGGCGGCTTCGGCCACGGCCGGGGCGATGCGCATGATCAGGCGCGGATCGAAGGGATTCGGGATCAGCGATGTCGCGCCGAAGGTCGAGGTCTCCCCGCCATAGGCGCGTGCAGCCACATCCGAGGACGCCTCGCGGGCGAGCGCGGCGATGGCACGCACGGCCGCGAGCTTCATCGCTTCGTTGATCGTCGTCGCCTGCACGTCGAGCGCGCCGCGGAAGATATAAGGGAAGCACAGGACGTTGTTGACCTGGTTCGGATAGTCCGAGCGGCCGGTGCAGATCATCGCATCGGGGCGCACGGCCAGCGCGTCCTCCGGCGTGATCTCGGGATTGGGGTTGGCGAGCGCCAGGATCAGCGGCTTCGGCGCCATGCGCTTGGCCATCTCCGGCTTCAGCACGCCCGCGGCGGAGAGGCCGAGAAAGATGTCGGCATCGCCGATGACGTCGTTCAGCGTGCGGGCGTCGGTCTTCTGCGCATAGACCTCCTTCCAGCGGTCCATCAGCGTGTTGCGGCCCTCATAGACCACGCCTTCGAGGTCCGTGATCCAGATGTTCTTGCGCTGCGCGCCGAGCTCCACCAGCAGGTTGGTGCAGGCCAGCGCCGCCGCGCCGGCGCCCGAGACGACGATCTTGACGTCGGCGATCTTCTTGGCGGCGAGGTCGAGCCCGTTCAGCACCGCCGCGCCGACGATGATCGCCGTGCCGTGCTGGTCGTCATGGAAGACGGGGATCTTCATCCGGGCCTTGAGTTGCTCCTCGATCTCGAAGCACTCCGGACCCTTGATGTCCTCGAGATTGATGCCGCCGAAGGTCGGTTCCAGCGCGGCGACCACCTCGACGAATTTCTCGATATTCTTCTGCTCGACCTCGATGTCGAAACAGTCGATGCCGGCGAATTTCTTGAACAGGACCGCCTTGCCCTCCATCACCGGCTTCGACGCCAGCGGCCCGATATCGCCGAGGCCGAGCACGGCGGTGCCGTTGGTGATGACGGCGACGAGGTTCTGGCGCGAGGTGAGCTCGGCCGCTTCCGACGGATCGTCGACGATCGCCTCGCAGGCGGCAGCGACGCCGGGGGAATAGGCGAGTGCGAGGTCGCGCTGGTTGCCCAGCGGCTTGGTCGCCTGGATCTCGAGCTTACCGGGCCGCGGCTGGCGGTGATAGACGAGCGCGCCCGAGCGCAGATCTGTGGAGAGCGTGCTTTTCATGGCGCGATGGTCCCTGCAGTCCGAAGGATGCTGGTCGCGCGAAAGCCCCCATGCCGTCAAGCCGCCGGGATGCCGCTGGCAGCTTCTCCGTGAGGGAAACGGTGCTTCGGGAGACAGGGCCGTGCCGGTCGCATCGGCCCTTCGGTGGAAAGGGTCGCTTGAATCAGTTTGGCAAGCCGTTGAGACGGTGTGCGAGGGATCACGCACAAGACGTGGAATCGATTCAGCAAATTTCCTGCTGAGTCGGAACGCGAAGCCGTAGAGACAAATCCAGGGTCGGCGCCGGCCGGTCAGAACGCCTTGAAGGTGATGATCGTATGGGTGTCGGCGATCTCGGGGATCGACTGCACCTTCTGCGCGACGAAATGGCCGATATCGACATCGGCTGCGACGTGGAACTTGGCCAGGATGTCGTAATTGCCGGCGGTCGAGTAGATCTCGGAGGCGATCTCGCGATCGGCCAGTTCGCTGGCGACCTCATAGGTCTTGCCGAGCTTGCATTTGATCTCGACGAAGAAGGTCTGCATCGCGCGCTCCGAAACTCTCTGCGGACTGGATAGAACTCCCAGTGCCCCGAGATCAAGCGCCGGCGAGCGCCGCGATCCGCCGCGTCATCGGATTGTCGGGGTCGGTGAGGCCGTCGATGACGGTGAAATGGTTCGCGCCTTCGATCTCCTCATAGCGCGTCTGCACGCCTTCCAGCCCCCAGACATCGACGAGGCGGCGGCTCTGCTTGTGGTACTCGTCGCTTTCAGCGCCGCCGACGACGGCGTCCATCGTCAGCCGCGACGGTGCCGGCCAGAACAGCGGGCTCTCCCGCTCCGCCGCCTCCATGTCGAGGCCGAGCGCGGTGTTGATGCTGGTCTCGGTCAGGGGTTTCAGGTTGTAGAGTCCCGAGATGCCATAGGCGGCCGGCACCAGCCGGTCGGGCAGGTCGGAACCGACATTGTGCCAGTTGGTCGCCAGCGTGCAGGCCGAGAGATGGCCGCCCGCCGAATGCCCGGTCGCGACCACCGGCAGGCCGAAGCGTCGCCACAGCGCGGCGGCCGCCTGCTGCAATTCCCAGACGATATGGCCGAGATGGACCTGTGGGCAGAGGTCGTAGCCGACGACGGCGACGGGCAGGCCCAGCCGGTTAAGCCCGCGCGCCATATGCGAGAAGAAGCTGCGGTCGAGCGCCTGCCAGTAGCCGCCATGGATGAACATGACGAGCGCGTTGCCGCGCACCGTCTCGGGCTTGAAGATGTCGTAGAGCTGGCGCTCGCCGGCGCCGTAGGAGATGCCGAGCTCGCAGAGCGCGGTGGTGCGGTAGGCGGCGGCGTCTTCCTGCCAGCCGGCGATGATGCCGGGATGCTCGGGCACCCGGGCGCGGTTGTTGTATTCGGCTTCGTAGTCGGGGGTCGTCATGGTCTGGTCCATGGTTCGCACCGTGGCAGCAGCGGAGCTTTTTCGCCACTGCTTTTGACAGCCCGGGCGGCCGGCGGCAAAAGCGATGCGCCCATCGATTGGGCACTGGAGGTCGCCATGGAAAACCCTGTTCTCGCCGAAGTCACGCGCGGCAACACCGTCGAATCGCGCCATCGCGGTGCGGCGATCGTCATCGATGCCGAGGGCGGCGTGGTGTTCTCCACGGGGGATGTCGAGCGCCCCGTCTTCCCGCGCTCGGCCGTCAAGGCGATTCAGGGCCTGCCATTGATCGAGAGCGGCGCCGCAGACCGCTACGGGCTGACCGAGGCGGAGATCGCGCTTGCCGTCTCCTCGCATTCCGGCGAGCCGCTCCACGCCGAGACCTCGCTGGCCATGCTGAAGAAGGCCGGCCGCGATGCCGGCTGCCTCGAATGCGGCGCGCATTGGCCGATGGGCGAGGCTGCGGCGCGCGCCCTGGCCAAATCGGGCGCCGAGCCCAGCGCGCTCAACAACAACTGCTCCGGCAAGCATGCCGGCTTCGTCTGCCTCTCCTGCGCGCTGGACGAGGATCCCGCCGGCTATGTGAAGCAGGGTCATGCGGTCCAGCAGGCCGTGCACGGCGCCCTTGAAGAGGTGACCGGCGCCGAGCATTCCAGCGACCGCATGGGCATCGACGGTTGCTCGATCCCCTCCTATGCCGTGCCGCTCAAGGCGCTGGCGCTCGGCTTCGCCCGGCTCGGCACCGGTCACGGCTTCGGCCCGGAGCGCGCCAGGGCAGCCGCGCGCATCCGCGCCGCTGCGGCGGCGCATCCCTTCATGGTGGCGGGAACGGACCGTTTCGACACAAGGCTGATGAGCCTGCTCGGCGCGCGTGCCTTCACCAAGACAGGGGCCGAGGGCGTCTACTGCGCGGCCCTGCCGGAGCTGGGCTATGGCATCGCGCTCAAATGCGACGATGGCGCCGGGCGTGCCGCCGAGGTCGCGCTGGCGGCGCTGATCGGTCGCTTCCTGCCGATGGATGAATCGACGCAAGTGGCCTTCGCGCCGCTGCGAGAGGCCGTACTGAAGAACTGGAACGGCACCGAGGTCGGCCGAGTGAGGGCGCCGGCTGGCTAAGACCTGTCGTTTTTCCACGGAAGCGCGGGTCGTCCCGGGCGGAGCGAAGCGAAGACCCGGGATAACCGGGTTCCTTCGAAAAGGCGGCGATCCTAACTGACCGCGTTGTTCTCGACCCTGATGCCGGCCGCCCGCGCATCGGGAGCTTTCGTCAGGTCGCCGGTGACCGGCTTGCCGTATTCGCTGCCGATCACGGCGCCGTTCCGCGCCTCGGCGATGAGGTTGTTGGCGATCAGCGCATTGCGCTCCTTCGGCACCAGCGAGATCGAGATGCCGATACCGGTCTTGCGGATGATGTTGCCGGTGGCGGCGAGATTGCGCATGCCCCAGGACCAGCCCAGCGAGATGCCGGTCTCGCTGGCGTTCTCGATGACGTTGCCGGTGACGGCGGCTTCCGCCTCGACATGGACGCCGATGCCGCCGACGGGCCCCTTGCCGTTCGGCGCGACCGCCTTCCGGGCGTTGCGGACGATGTTGTTGGCGAAGACGGCGAGCCGCCCGCCATGGTCGAGATTGGTGATGTTGGCGCCCTGCGCGCAATCCTCGATCAGGTTATTCGCCATGATCGCGCCCTCGAAGGCGAATTCGGAATAGAGCCCGGCCTCCCCGCAGCGCCGCCCCTGATTGCCGAGGATCTGCACGCCCGAACCGGAATTGTTGCGGATGAAGGTCATGGCGCAGTCGCGGAGCTGGTTGCCTTCGATGATGATGCCGCCCGCGCGATAGAGGCTGATGCCGTTGCCGTTCTGCCCGTCGCCGCCGGCATCGGCCCGGATGCGCTCGACGCGGTTGCCGCGCAGGATCGAGCGGTCGTCCCCGGCCTCGCTGCGCCAGATCTGGATGCCGTTATTGCCGCAATCGGCGACGGCATTGCCCTCGATCGTCAGCCCGCGCGAATCCAGCGAGAACAGCGCGGCGTCGCGCATCTTGCGGAAGCTGCTCGCCGTGATGCGCCCGCCGCAGCGGTTCAGCGTCAAGCCGACGGAGCCGGCATTGGCGAAGGCGAGCTCGGCGATCGCGATCTCGCCGACGGCATCCGCCGCGAGCAGGGCGGAGCGTTGCGGCGAGGGGATGTCGAGCCCGTCGAGCACGAGGCCGGAAAGGCTTGCGCGGGAGATGTTGCTTGCCGTCAGGACAGGCCCGCCATCGGCCGTCACCAGCTTTGTCGCCTCCGGCACGCCGATCAAGCGCGTGCCCTCGGGCAGGGCGACCCGGCTGACGCGGTAGCGGCCGGGCGGCAGCAGCAGCGGGGCGGAACGGCGGGCCGCCTCGGCAAGCGCCGCCCGAAGGCGTTGCGACTGGTCGTCGGTGGCGCCCGGTCGCAGGCCGAATTGCGTGGCATCGAGGCCGAGCTGGCCGAGCGGCGTCGGCGCGGCACCGCGCTGCTGCGCCTGCGCGGGCAGATGCGCCGCGATGGGACTGAGAAGGCCGCCAGCCAAGAGGCAGCGCCGGGAAAGGGTCATGACATCTCCTGTGCCGCTTCCCTCGATCAAGCTCCGTGCCAGCGCCGCTGTGCCGTTTCGGGACCGTCAGCGACCTGTGATCGCGAGATTCCGTCCGATCGCCGCCAGCGCAGCGGTCAATCGCTCCGTCCGCGGTCGAAAGCCCGCGACGCGCTTGGTCGGGCGGGTGCCGGCCGCCGGGCGTAGCCAGGGTATATGCACGAACAAGACAGGCCGTCCCGCCATCGCGGCGTGGCGCAACGCCGTGGCATAGCTGGCATCGCAGAGATAGCGCCCGGCCGAGGGCGAGGGCCGGCTGGCGATCGCATGCCGGCGCAGATGGGCGAGCGCGCCCTGGGGACGCCCGGTGGTTCGCGTGGGCAAGGCAGGGCGGCCGCCCGTCGCGGCACCGGTGGCGGCGCGCCCGGTGACGTCGGGATGGAGCGAGCTGGAGCGGCCGCGTGCGAAAAGCTCGATCCGGACATGGCGGGCGCGGGCGGCGAGGCCGAGCATCAGCAGCGCTCTTGGCCTGGTCGTCTCGATCTCCTGCGCAAGTGCCGGCAGGCCGGCGGCATAGCTGGTCTCGAGCACGAGGCTGCGCACGCGCAGGCCCGAATGCCGCAGCCGCGCGGCGATGGCGCCTGCAAGTCGCGTCGTCGGATTGACCCGGACGCCCGGAAACGGGCCGAACCCGGTGACCAGCAGGTCGATGCGCTGCATGTCGCCCTCACAATCCCAAGGCCTGGGCGATCTCGTCGGCCGCGAGCGTCGGCGCCAGCTCGCCCGCCGCGACCGCCGCTTCGAGTGCCGGCGTGCGCGCCTTCAGCGCCGGATCGTGCCGGAGCCTGGCTTGCAGCCGGTCCTGCACCATCGCCCACATCCATTTCACGTCCTGCCGCCGGCGCCTCTCGGTGATCAGCCCCTTTGCCTCGAAGCGGTGATGATGGTCCTCGATCTTGCTCCAGAGCGCATCGAGCCCTTCCCCGGTCAGGCCGGAGATGGTGACGACCGGAGTCGACCAGAGCGGCGAGGCCGGCGCGAGAATATGCAGCGCCGCCTTGTACTGCGCCGCAGCCGCCCGCGCCGCGGTCGCGCCGGCGCCATCGGCCTTGTTGACCGCGATCATGTCGGCGAGCTCGATGATGCCTTTCTTGATGCCCTGCAATTCGTCGCCGGCATTGGGCAGCATCAGCACGAGGAAGAAATCGGTGAGGTCGGCGACAGCCGTCTCCGACTGGCCGACGCCGACCGTCTCGACCAGGATGACGTCGAAGCCCGCCGCCTCGCAGAGCAGCATCGTCTCGCGCGTCTTGGCCGCGACGCCGCCGAGCGTGCCGGAGGAGGGGGAGGGGCGGATATAGGCGTTCGGGTCGACGGAAAGCCGCGCCATCCGCGTCTTGTCGCCGAGGATCGAGCCGCCGGTGCGGGTCGAGGAGGGGTCGACCGCGAGCACCGCGACCTTGTGGCCCTTCTCCGTCAGTTGGCTGCCGAGCGCGTCGATGGCGGTGGACTTGCCGACGCCGGGCACACCGGTGATCCCGACCCGGATGGCCCGGCCCGTTTGGGGCAGCAGTCGCTGGATCAAAGCCTGGGCCTGCTCGCGATGGTCGGCCCGCCGCGATTCGGTGAGCGTGATCGCGCGCGCCAGTGCGGCGCGCTCGCCGGCCAGAATGGCGTCGGCCAGCGTTTCGATGCGGGAGGCGAGGTCGACCATCGCGCCAGTTAGCAAGCCGGCGGAGCCGGCGGCAAGGCGCCTTGCCGCATCGCGCGTCGTGACCCTGTCACATGCGCATCTTGAACATTCGCCGGTTCGGTGACACGACAAGGCGATGATCGGCGTGGCGATGCGGCTTCCTGTCTTGATTCTGGCGTTGCTCGCGCCGTTGATGCTGGCTGCCTGCGGCACGCCGCGCGTGCTGGAACTGAGCCAGGCGCCCCGGCAGGACATCGCCGGAAAGGTCGAGATCTACGTCGCCACCACCCGTGAAGCCTCGGCGGCGCCGGTTTATTTCGACGGCGAACGCGCCCCGAAGCTGGCCTTCGCGAAGCTCGAGATCACCGTGCCGCGCAGCCACAAGCCGGGCGAGCTCGAACTCCCCGATTCCGGCCCGGGCGATCCGGCCAAGCATTTCACCGCGACCAATATCGAGCGCCTCGATCTCGCGCCGGTCGTCGCCGACGTCCGCCGGGAGATCATGCGCCGCCCGGCCGGCCAGCGCGACGTGCTGGTCTTCGTCCACGGTTACAACACCAATTTCGCCGACGCCGTCTATCGCTTCGCCCAGATCGTCTACGATTCCGGCTTCAAGGGCGTGCCGGTGCTGTTCTCCTGGCCCTCGCGCGGCCAGCTCCTCGCCTACCCCTACGACCGCGAAAGCGCCTATTACTCGCGCGACTTCCTCGAAGCGAACCTACGCGGCATCACCCGGGATATCGGCCCGGGGCGGATGGACATCCTCGCCCATTCGATGGGCACGATCCTGACGCTCGAAACCTTGCGACAGGCGGCGATACGCGGCGACGGCGCCTTCGGCGGCAAGCTGCGCGACGTGATGCTCGCCGCGCCCGATGTCGATCTCGACGTGTTCAAGACCCTGATGAATGTGATCCGGCGGCCGGTGACGGTCTTCGTCTCCGCCGATGACCGGGCGCTCGATTTCTCCCGCCGCTTCGCCGGCGACAAGACCCGGCTCGGCGCTGTCTCCACCAAGGATGCGCCGACGATCGCCGAGCTGGAGAAGCTCGGCGTGCATATCATCGACCTCTCGGAGGTGTCTTCGGGCGACAGCCTGAACCACGCCAAATTCGCTTCCTCGCCGAAGGTCGTGCAGCTCATCGGCGAAAGGTTGCGACAGGACAAGGGCATCGGCTTCGCCGGCCCGCAACTGGGCGACCGTCTGGGCGACATCGCCGGCGGGGTGGTCGGCACGGTCGGCTCGACCGTCGGGCTGGTGGTGACGGCGCCCGTCACGATCATCTCCGGCGGCCGCTGACGCCTCGTCGGCTGGGCCCGAGGGCCACGAGCCGTCTTTGCCAGGAGCGTCGGCAACGAGGCGATGACGGGCGGATGTGACCGTGGAGGCACGGGCTGCCGGCATTTCGGGTTTGCCCGGCGTTTCGCCCCATTCTGGCCGCGTTAGCCTGTCCTTAAGACCGGATCATCCAGATCGGCCCCTCTCGATTGTCCCGGATATCCGCTCCCATGCCTGTCACAAGGCGCGACTTTTCACGCTTCTCTCTGGCCTTCGCCTCGCTCCTTCCGCTCGGGCTCACGGCCTGCGCGCAAAGCGAGGCGACCGTCTCGCCCTTCTCCGTGCCGGAGCGGGCGGATTTGTCGGCGCTTGGCAAGGATCCGGCCCTGCTTGTGATGACGACGCGCCGTTCGGTTGGCAACGTGGCGCCCTATTTCGGGTCGGATCGCGGGCCGCTGACCTTTGCGGTGGCGAGGCTCTCGCCGCCGGGGCGCGGCATCGCTGGGCGCGTCTCCTCGGCGGTGAGCGGCGACTGGGCGGTCCTCGGGATCGAACGCGAGACCACGACCGATGCTGCGCGCGTGTTCTCGAACGCGGCGAATGGCGGCGATGTGCTGCTCTATGTCCATGGCTACAACGAGACCTTCGAGTCCGCCGCCCGCAGCGCCGGGCAGCTTTCGCATTCGCTCAAGTTCCAGGGGCGCACGGCGCTCTTCACCTGGCCTTCGGGCGGCAAGCTGCTCGACTATGCCTATGATCGCGAAAGCGCGCTCTGGTCGCGCGACGGCTTCGTAGAGACCTTGCAGGCGCTGGTCGCGAACCCCACGATCGGGCGCATCCACATCGTGGCTCATTCCATGGGCACGTTTCTGACGCTGGAAGGCCTGCGCGAGCTGCGCGATTCGCCGGATGTCTACGCGCGGATCGGCTCGGTGGTGCTCGCCTCACCCGATGTCGATATCGACGCCTTCGAGCAGACGGTGAAGCGGATCGCGCCACTGGCGAAGCGCATGACCGTCATCATCGATCCTGGCGACCGGGCGCTCGCGGTTTCCGCCCGCATCGCTGGCGGCGTGGCACGCGCGGGCGCGGCCGACCGGGAGCGCCTCGATGCGCTGGGCGTCCGCGTCGCCGACACGGCGGGGCGCGGCTGGAGCCTGCTCAGGCACGACCTCTTCCTCTCGGATAGCGAGGTCACGCAGGTCGTGCGCCGCGCCATGGATCGCGGCGAGAGCTGAATGCGGGTTTCCAAACGCCTCGGCGCGGTTCTGCTCGCGTTCGCCGTTTGGCTCGGACCAGCGACGGCGATGGCGGCGACGCCGGGGCTCTTCGCCGATGTGGGACGCGGAGAATGGACGCTCGACGATCCCGTCTGGAAGGCCATCGACATCGAGACCTATACGCCGGCGGCATGCGCGGCCAAATCCTGCCCGCTGGTGATCGTGATCCACGGCGCCGGCCGAAACGCGGCGAATTCGCGCAATTATTGGATCGAGGCCGCCGACCGCTATGGCGTCCTCATCGCCGCGCCGCGCTTCGACAAGACCCGTTTCCCGGGCCGGCTTTTCCAGCAGGGCGCCGTGCGCGGACAGCCGGACCGGTCGAAATGGACCTTCGGCGTCGTCGAAAGACTGTTCGATGCGGCGCGCGCTGCCGGTCGCGCGTCAGGCACGAGCTACAGGCTCTTCGGGCATTCGGCCGGCGGCCAGTTCGTGCACCGGATGGCGCTGCTCATGCCCGAGGCCCGCTTCTCGCGGGCCGTCGTGGCGAATGCCGGCTATTACACCCGTCCTCTCGATGCTGCCGCCGCCGGGGGCTTCGCCTATCCCTATTCGCTGGGCGGAACGCCTGCGACCGACGCCACCTTGCGAGCCGCGCTCGGCAAGCAGGTCACGGTCATGCTGGGCGCCCGCGACACGAATCCGGAACACCGGGAGCTCAACAGATCGGCCGGCGCCGAGGAGCAGGGAGCAACCCGGTTCGCACGCGGTCAGCATTTCATGGCCGATATCCGTGCCGTTGCCGCTCGCCTCGGCGTCACCCCGCAATGGCGCGAGATCACTGTGCCCGGCGTGGCCCATCAGCAGGACCGCATGGCCCGGGCGGCAGCGCCAGAACTGCTCGGCCCCTGAGGACCATTCAGATCGGCGGCAGGCCGGAGCGCTTCTTGATCGTCGCCAGCGCGAAGTTGGATTCGACCGACTGGATGCATTTCAGCCGCGTCACCTTCTGCTTGAGGAAGCGCTCATAGCCCTCGATGCCATCGGTGACGACGCGCAGCAGATAATCCTGCGAGCCGGTCATGAGGTAGCACTCCGCCACTTCGCTCCAGCTTTCGATCGCCTTCTCGAACTCGCCGATATGCTCCTGATTCTGCTGGATCAGCCTGACCGAGACGAAGACGCTGAAGGGCAGCCCATAGGCCTTCGGATCGACGATCGCGGCATAGCCCTGGATGACGCCTGTCTCCTCCAGCCGCTTGAGGCGGCGCAGGCAGGGGGTCGGCGACAGCCCGACCTTCTGCGAGAGCTCCTGATTGGTGATCCGCCCGTCCTCCCGGAGCAGGGCGAGAATGCGGCGGTCGATCGTATCGAGCATCATATGCTCCATCCTGGCTCGTGTTGAGCAGAAACATGCAGGAAGAGCGTTAGCGCGAGTGTGACCAGCCAAGCAATCGCGTCGATGCGGGATTATTCTGGTCGCAAAGCGGCCAGGCCGGAGCCGAGGGAGAAAGCCATGAGCGACGACAGCTATCACAAGGACCGGATCGCCAACCGCAAGCTTCATCCCGAGACGCTGATGATGGGCTTCGGCTATTCGCCGGCCATGTCGGAGGGCTCGCTCAAGCCGCCGGTCTTCCTGACCTCGACCTTCGTTTTCGAGAATGCCCAGCAGGGCAAGGATTTCTTCGACTTCACCTCGGGCCGGCGCCAGCCCAAGCCCGGCGAGAAGCCCGGCCTGGTCTATTCGCGCTTCAACCATCCGAACATGGAGATCCTCGAGGATCGCCTGGCGATCTGGGACGAAGCCGAGAAATGCGCCGTCTTCGCTTCGGGCATGGCCGCGATCGCGACGACCTGCTTCGCCTTCCTGCGGCCGGGCGACACGATCCTTCATTCGCGCCCGCTCTATGGCGGCACCGAGACCCTGCTGAAGAACCAGATGGGCGCCTTCGGTATCACGCCCTTCGGCTTCACCGACGGGCTCGACATCGAGCAGATGCGCGATGTCGCGCGGGCGGCGGCGGCCAAGGGCCGCGTCGCGATGATCCTGGTCGAGACCCCGGCGAACCCCACCAACGGCCTTGTCGATCTCGCCGCCTGCAAGATGATCGCGGACGAACTGGAGAGGTCGCAGGGCCACCGCCCGCCGGTCGTCGTCGACAACACCATGCTCGGCCCGAAATACCAGAAGCCGCTGAAGCAGGGCGCCGACCTCTCGCTGCTCTCGCTGACCAAATATGTCGGCGGCCATTCCGACCTTGTCGGCGGCTCGATCAGCGGCTCCGAGGCGCTGGTGCGGCAGGTGAAGGCCTGGCGCGGCTCGCTGGGTACGCAAGCCGATCCGAATTCCTGCTGGATGCTGATGCGCTCGCTGGAGACGCTCGACATTCGCATGAGCCGCGCCAACGAGAACGCCAAGCTGGTGGCGGAGTATCTGGAGAGCCATCCGAAGGTCGCCAGGGTCCACTATCTCGGCAACCTCAAGGATGGCGATCCGCGCAAGGCCGTCTTCGACCGGCAGTGCACGGCGGCCGGCTCGACCTTCGCCTTCGACGTCAAGGGCGGCGAAAAGGAGGCTTTCGCTCTGCTCGACAATCTGCAGATCATGAAGCTCGCGGTCAGCCTCGGCGGTACCGAGACGCTGGTCTCGCATCCCGCCGCGATGACGCATTCCGGCGTGGCGCGGGAGCTGCGCGAGGAGATTGGCCTCACCGACGCGCTGATCCGCATTTCGGTCGGCATCGAGAACATCGAGGATCTGATCTCGGATCTCGCGCAGGCCTTCGAGGCGGTTTGAGGCGTTCTCTCACATCCCGACCCGTCCCCAGCCCGGCAGCTTCAGCGCCGGGCTGCGCAGGTCGAATCCCGCGACGAGGCCGAGGATGTTGACCTCGACGCCTTCGACCCACCCGACCGTGATTCCGGCCAGCCCGTAGAGCGAGGCTTGCAGGCCGGTGCGGCTCGGCGTGAGCCCGGCGAAGAGGCCGGTCTCACGCCAGTCCTTCCCGATGGCCGTCGGCGGCAAGGCTTCGCGCAGTTCCGGCACCTCCGTCAGCACATGCTGGACGAAGCTGTTCGAGTTCGGGCCCGGCCATGCGAGATAGCTGCCCGGTTCGGCATAGGCATAGGACTGCACGGCAGCTCGGATGCGCGGAATCAGCCGCTCGGCCGCTGCTCCTCGGATTTCCGCGACAGACTCCGGCTCGTTGCCGAACCAGCGCCCATCCGCCTCGCGATGGTTGACGCGCACCGGCATGCCCCAGCCAACGACGTCGAAGCGGGTATAGGCGGAGGCATTGGCCTCCTTCACCACGATCCAGGAATGATGCGCGAAGATGCCGCGCCAGCGACCGACGCGGGCGGCGAAGATGTGCACGGTCGCTTCGGGGTCGACCGACGCGGCCGGCAGGAGCTTCGCGCTTGACCAGTCGGCTCGGCGCCAGTCGGGCGCATGCGTCTGCCAGATCCACCAGCCGGCATGGGTCGCGAGCGGCAGCAGAAAGGCAAGAACGAAGAACAGCAGGAAGCGGCGGAAGAGGTGCATCCGGCACGGTATGTGCAGGACGACGCAAACCGGCAAGAAGACGGCGGATCACGCTTGCGTCAGCCGGCCGGAACATGCTGCAGGGGCTTTCGGAAACGCTCTGCTGTGCGCGGATATCCGGCCGTGCCCGCGGGCGGTTGATGCCGGGGGGAAAGCTGGTAGCGTGCGCGCGCCTGAGCTTGATGGAGGGGCAGATTGGGTGAGACGACGAAGCGGCTGAGCAAGGCTGTCGCGGCCTGCGCGATCGGACTGGGACTTCTGGCCACGCCAGTGGCCGCGCAGGACAAGCAGCTCCGGATCTTCAACTGGTCCGACTATGTCGATCCCGAGGTGCTCGACGCCTTCAAGAAGGAAACCGGGATCACCGTCGTCTACGACACCTTCGACCAGATGGAGACGGTCGAGACCAAGCTTCTTGCCGGCAAGACCGGCTACGACCTGATCGTCGTCACGGCTTCCTTCCTGCCGCGCCATATCCCGCTCGGCCTCTACCAGCCGATCGACAAGGCCAAGATTCCGAATCTCAAGAATCTCTGGCCGGAGATCCAGACGCGGCTCGGGAAATACGATCCCGGCAACACCTACGCTGTGAACTACATGTGGGGCACCACGGGGATCGGCTACAACACCGCCAAGATCAAGGAACGGCTCGGCCCCGACGCCGTGATCGATAGCTGGAAGATCGTCTTCGAGCCTGAACAGCTCAAGAAGCTCTCCAATTGCGGCGTCCATGTCCTCGACGCGACAGAGGAGCTGTTCCCGGCGGCGCTGCGTTATCTCGGGCTGAACCCGGATTCGAAGAACGAGGCCGATCTCAACAAGGCTGGCGAATTGCTGCGCAAGATCCGGCCCTATATCCAGAAATTCCACTCCTCCGAATACATCAACGCGCTGGCCAACGGCGATATCTGCCTTGCCGTCGGCTATTCCGGCGACATCCTCCAGGCCAAGAAACGGGCCGAGGAGGCCAAGAACGGCGTCCAGATCGGCTATTCCATCCCGAAGGAAGGCGCGCTGATGTGGTTCGATTCCTTCGTGATCCCGAAGGACGCGGCCAATGTCGACGCGGCGCTGAAGTTCATCGACTTCGTCAACAAGCCGGAGATGGCGGCGAAGAACTCGGACTTCATCCAGTACGCCAATGGCAATGTCGCCTCGAAGCCGTTCCTGTCGGCGGCCTTGCGCGATAACCCCGGCGTTTACCCGCCGGACGAGGTGATGGGGCGGCTCTACACGATCACGCCTTATGACCAGAAGTCGCAGCGGCTGGTGAACCGGCTCTGGACGCGCGTGAAGACCGGCAAGTGAGCGCGTTCGGACGGAGCGCGGTCACCGTCAAGAAGACCTCGCCCGGCAGCGTGCGCCGGGCCTTCCAACCCTGGAACGACCCGGCGGCGAAGCCGCTGGTCGAGTTCCGGGGCGTGACCAAGCGCTTCGGTGACGTCACGGCCGTGGGCGATCTCACGCTCGCGCTCTACCAGCGCGAATTCTTCGCGCTGCTTGGCCCCTCGGGCTGCGGCAAGACCACGCTGATGCGGATGCTCGCCGGTTTTGAGACGCCGGATGAGGGCAGGATCCTGCTCGACGGACAGGATATCACCGCCGTGCCGCCGCATCTGCGGCCGGTCAACATGATGTTCCAGTCCTATGCGCTGTTCCCGCATCTGACCGTGGCCGGCAACATCGCCTATGGCCTGAAGCGCGAGGGCCTGGCCCGCGCCGAGATCGCCAGACGCGTCGAGGAGATGCTGGCGCTGGTCAAGCTCTCCGGCCTTGGGCAGCGCAAGCCGCACCAGCTCTCCGGCGGCCAGCGCCAGCGCGTCGCGCTCGCCCGCTCGCTCGCCAAGCGGCCGAAGCTCTTGCTGCTCGACGAGCCGATGGCGGCGCTCGACCGCAAATTGCGCGAGCAGACCCAGTTCGAATTGATGGATCTGCAGAGCGAGCTCGGCCTCACCTTCATGGTCGTCACCCACGACCAGGACGAGGCGATGACCATGGCCGACCGCATGGCGGTGATGGACCATGGCAAGCTCGTCCAGATCGGGCCTCCCGACGTGATCTACGAGGCGCCGGCCAACCGCCATGTCGCGGAGTTCGTCGGCGACATCAACATCTTCGAGGGGCGGGTCGAAGCGATCGATGGCGAGTTGGTGAAGGCAGAGGTGCCGCGCGTCGGCACCGTCGAGCTCGACGAGGAGGCGCCGGCGCTGAAGGCGGGCGACGCCCTGCTGATCGGCATCCGGCCCGAGAAGATCGAGATCGCCCATGACGAGCCGGGCCAAGTCGTCAACAAGGTCGCGGGCGAGATCTGGGACATCGGCTATCTCGGCGATTTCACCATGATCCAGGTGATGATCGGCGGGGAGAGTGGTCAGCTGGTCAAGGTCGCGCTGGCCAACCGGACACGGCGGGTGGCCCGGCCTTTCGCCTGGGACGACAAGGTCTGGCTGTCCTGGGATGTCGAGGCCGGCGTGGTGCTGCCGCCATGAGCGCGGTCGCTTCGCTGCAGCGGCTGCGCCGTCTTGTGGTGGCCGTGCCCTATCTCTGGCTGGCGCTGTTCTTCTTGGCTCCCTTCGCCATCGTGCTGCGCATGGCCTTCTCGCAGGCTGCGACCGCGCTCCCGCCCTATGCGCCGCATTGGGAGGGGTTCGCCCAGCTTGGCGACTTCCTGTCCCAGCTCGACCTGACGAATTTCAGCCTGCTCGGCGATGATCCGCTCTACTGGCAGAGCTACCTCTATTCCCTGCGCATCGCGGCGCTGACCACGATCTTCGCCCTCGCCATCGGCTATCCGCTCGCCTACGCCATGGCGACCGCGCCGGCGCGCTGGCGCGGCCTTCTGCTTGTCTTCGTCATCCTGCCGTTCTGGACCTCCTTCCTGATCCGCGTCTACGCCTGGATCGGCATCCTGAGGCCGGACGGGTTGCTCGACGCCGCGCTCGCCTTCCTCGGCTTCGAGGGCGAGCCGCTACGGCTGCTCAATACCGAGACGGCCGTGCTGCTCGGCATGGTCTATTCCTATCTGCCCTTCATGGTGCTGCCGCTTTTCGCCACGCTGGAAAAGCTCGACCGCAGCCTGCTCGAAGCTGCGTCCGATCTTGGCGCCACACCGATCACCGCCTTCTTTACCGTGACGCTGCCGCTCTCGCTGCCCGGTATCCTCGCTGGATCGGCACTGGTCTTCATCCCTGCCGTCGGCGAGTTCGTTATCCCCGATCTGCTCGGCGGCCCCGATACGGTGATGATCGGCAAGGTCTTGTGGAACGAGTTCTTCTCGAACCGCGACTGGCCACTGGCGTCGGCGGTCGCCGTCGTGCTGCTGATCGTGCTGGTCCTGCCGTTGGTCCTGCTCCAGCGCGCCCGGTTGAAGCGGGAGCTGGCGGCATGAAGCGCCTCGGCCCCGGCCTCATCCTGGCGCTGATCCTCGGCTTCGCCTTCCTCTATCTGCCGATCGTCACGCTGATCGCCTATTCCTTCAACGCCTCGCGCCTCGTCACGGTCTGGGGTGGTTTCTCGACGCACTGGTACGGCGCGCTCATGGCGAACGAGCCGCTGCTCGATGCCGCCTGGCTCTCGATCCGGCTCGGGGTCGTCTCGGCGACATTGGCAACCGCGCTCGGCACGCTCGCTGCGCTGGCGCTCGCCCGGCATGGCCGCTTCTTCGGCCGCACGCTGTTTTCCGGGATGGTGCTGGCGCCTCTCGTCATGCCGGAGGTGGTGACGGGGCTTTCGCTGCTGCTGCTCTTCGTCGCCGTTGATGTCGAGCGCGGCTTCTGGACCGTGACC
The DNA here is from genome assembly GCF_050433265.1 of Allobosea sp. OAE752. NCBI lineage: Bacteria > Pseudomonadati > Pseudomonadota > Alphaproteobacteria > Hyphomicrobiales > Alloboseaceae > Allobosea > Allobosea sp. OAE752. Next base: position 445,325 of record NZ_JBNPXO010000001.1, on the reverse strand, counting down.
GTCGCGCACGCGACCTTCAGCCTCGGCTTCGCCTGCATCGTCGTGCAATCGCGGCTGGCGGGCTTCGATCGCTCGCTGGAAGAGGCGGCGCAGGATCTCGGCGCCACGCCCTTCGTCACCTTCTGGACGGTGACGCTGCCGCTGATCTGGCCGGCGGTGGCGGCGGCCTGGATGCTCGCTTTCACGCTCTCGCTCGACGATCTCGTCGTCGCGAGCTTCACCACCGGCCCCGGCGCGACCACCTTGCCGATGCGGCTCTATTCGGCGGTCAAGCTCGGCGTCTCGCCCGAGATCAACGCCGCCTGCACGATTATGATCGCGGCTGTGGCGGTCGTCGTGATCGCCGCTTCGCTCCTCCTCAAGCGCGAACAGTTGTCCAGCGGTTAGGCTACGCTGCGATCCACCCGAACGCGCCGTCATTCCGGACAAGCTGCGAAGCAGCGCAGACCCGGAATCCATCATATGGCTCCGGCGCTCTACGATGGATCCCGGGTCAAGCCCGGGATGACGGCGTTGGGTGCTTGGATAAACGCGGGCTGAACGGCGCCCTCAAAACCCGTTCAGGCAGGATCTGCGATGGTCCGTTCCAAGGCAGGGATCTTCCCGGCCTTGAGACAGGACAAGGACCATGTTTGGCAATCGCGCCCGGATCGGTTTCGCCGCCTTCGCACTGGGCGGCATCGCACTGACAGTCTCGACCTTTGCCGGAACGGGCAATGCCCAGGCCTTTGGCGGCCGCTACGAGCCCGCCTATGAGCGCCCCGCCTATGGCTATGGTTGGCGCCCGGCGCCGCCCGCCATGTACGGCTTCTGGGGTCAGCGCCGCTGGCATCGCTATTTCGACGGTTATGGCGGGCGGCCGATGCCGCCGCGCGAGGGCTATGGTTACGGCTGGCGGTAAGTGTCGCCCCGCTGGTCGTAAGCATGGGGCGGGCGCGGCCTTCGGGCAGCGTCCGCCTTTCTTTTCGAGACTTTACTCGGCCGCCGTCCGCTGCGCATAGCCGAGGCGCTGGTTCAGCTCCTGCAGCAGTTTTTCCGCCGCATCTGCGATGACCGTGCCGGGCGGGAAGATCGCCGACGCGCCGGCTTCGATGAGCGCGTCGAAATCCTGCGGCGGGATGACGCCGCCGACGACGATCATGATGTCGGGCCGCCCCGCCTCGGTGAGCGCGGCCTTGAGTTCCGGCACCAGCGTGAGGTGTCCCGCCGCCAGCGAGGAGACGCCGACGATGTGGACGTCGTTCTCGACGGCCTGCCGCGCTGCCTCGTCCGGCGTCGCGAAGAGCGGACCGATATCGACGTCGAAGCCGAGATCGGCGAAGGCCGAGGCGATCACCTTCTGGCCGCGATCATGCCCGTCCTGCCCCATCTTGGCGACGAGGATGCGCGGGCGGCGCCCATCCGCCTCCTCGAAATCCTGGCACATCAATTGGACGCGCGTGACGGCTGGGTTCATCGTGCCGACCTCCCGCTTGTAGACGCCCGAGATCGCCTTGATCTCGGCCCGGTGGCGCCCGAAGACCTTCTCCATCGCCATCGAGATCTCGCCGACCGTCGCTTTGGCGCGAGCGGCCTTGACGGCGAGATCGAGCAGATTGCCGTTGCCGGCTGCGCCGTTGGTCAGCGCCGTCAGTGCGGCCTGCACCTCGGTTTCGTTGCGCTCGGCCTTGAGGCGTTTCAGCTTGTCGAGCTGCTGGGCGCGCACCGAGGCGTTGTCGACCTTGAGCACATCGATCGAAGCCTCATTGTCCGGCTTGAAGCGGTTGACGCCGATGATCGCCTGCTGGCCGCCATCGATGCGGGCCTGCGTCTTGGCGGCGGCCTCTTCGATCCGCAGCTTCGGGATGCCCGCCTCGATCGCCTTGGCCATGCCACCAAGCTTTTCGACCTCCTGGATATGGCCCCAGGCCTTCTCGGCGAGCTCGGCGGTAAGCCGCTCGACATAATAGGAGCCGCCCCAGGGATCGATGATCCGGGTCGTGCCGCTTTCCTGCTGCAGCAGGATCTGGGTGTTGCGGGCGATGCGGGCCGAGAAGTCGGTCGGCAGCGCCAGCGCCTCGTCGAGCGCGTTGGTGTGGAGCGACTGGGTATGGCCCTGCGTCGCCGCCATCGCCTCGATCATCGTGCGCGGCACGTTGTTGAACACGTCCTGCGCTGTCAGCGACCAGCCGGAGGTCTGGCTATGGGTGCGCAACGGCAGGGATTTCTCGTTCTGGGCCCCGAAATCCTTGACGAGCTTCGCCCAGATCAAGCGGGCCGCGCGCATCTTGGCGACTTCCATGAAGAAGTTCATGCCGATCGCCCAGAAGAAGGATAGCCGCGGCGCGAAGATATCGACGCCCAACCCGGCGCGCTGGCCGGCGCGGATATATTCGACGCCGTCCGCCAGCGTGTAGCCGAGCTCGAGGTCCTGCGTCGCTCCGGCCTCCTGCATGTGGTAGCCGGAGATCGAGATCGAGTTGAATTTCGGCATGTTCGCCGAGGTGAAGGCGAAGATGTCGCCGATGATCCGCATCGAAGGCGAGGGCGGGTAGATATAGGTGTTGCGGACCATGAACTCCTTGAGGATGTCGTTCTGGATGGTCCCCGAGAGCTTGGCCTGCGGCACGCCCTGCTCCTCGGCCGCGACGATATAGAGCGCCAGCACCGGGAGCACGGCGCCGTTCATCGTCATCGACACGCTCATCTGGTCGAGTGGGATGCCGGAGAACAGCGTGCGCATGTCGTAGATCGAATCGATCGCGACGCCGGCCATGCCGACATCGCCGGCGACGCGCGGGTGATCGCTGTCATAGCCGCGATGGGTCGCAAGGTCGAAGGCGACGGAGAGGCCCTTCTGCCCGGCCGCGAGGTTGCGGCGGTAGAAGGCATTGGAATCCTCGGCCGTGGAGAAGCCGGCATATTGCCGGATTGTCCAGGGTTGGTTGACATACATGGTCGGGTAGGGGCCGCGCAGATAGGGCGCGATGCCCGGCATCGTCTCGACGAAGGGCAGGCCGTCGCGATCCCTGGGTCCGTAGACCGGCTTCACCGGGATGTCTTCCGGCGTCAGCCAGGGCTCGCCTGCGGGCAATGAAGGCGGTGCGGACGCCTTGCCGCCTGCGAAGGCGATCTTCGTGAAATCCGGGATCGCGGTCATGGCTTGCTCCCGTCCGTCTTGTCCCACCAACGGTGGAAATGATGCACCGGTCCGTGGCCATGGCCAACCGCGACCTGATCGGCGGCGGCGATGGCGGCCGAGATGTAGGTCTTCGCATGACCGACCGCCTCCGGCAGCGGCAGGCCCCTGGCGAGGTTGGCGGCGATCGCCGAGGACAGCGTGCAACCCGTGCCATGGGTGTTGCGGGTGTCGATCCGCGGCGCGTTGAAGCGCTGGCGCGTGCCGCCGGCGAGCAGGAGCAGATCGCTGCTGACGTCGCCATGCCCGTGGCCGCCCTTGACCAGGACATTGGCCGCGCCCAGGGCGGCGAGCTTCTCCGCCTGTTCGTCGACGGCCTCGTCCGTCTCGGCGATGCTGGAACCGAGCAGGGCCGCGGCCTCCGGCAGGTTCGGCGTGATCAGGGTCGCGAGCGGAAAGAGGTGCTTGCGGACCGCCTCGACCGCGGCTTCCTCGAGCAGGCGCGCGCCGGAGGCGGCGACCATCACCGGGTCGAGCACGATGTTTTTCGCACCGTGCTTTTTCAGGCCGGCAGCCACCGTCTCGATCAGCTCGGCGGTCGCCAGCATGCCGATCTTGACGGCGCCGACATCGAGATCCTCGAACACGGCATCCATCTGCTTGGCGACGAAGTCGCGCGGCACGGCATGGATCGCGCTGACGCCCTTGGTGTTCTGCGCCGTCAGCGCGACGATGACGCTGGCTCCGTAGACCTGATGCGCCGCGAAGGTCTTGAGGTCCGCCTGGATTCCGGCGCCGCCGCTCGAATCAGAGCCGGCGATGGTGAGGGCGATGGCGGTCAAGGCAGATCTCCGTTCAGGCGGCCGCGATGGCAAGCGCGCGATCCAGCGTCTCGACCACGTCGCAGCCCATGAAGATGAACGAGGAGACGCCGGCCTTGTTCAACGCCGCTTCGCTTTCGCTGGGGCGCCCGGCGAGCCAGACCGTCGCGCCCGCCTTCGCCAGCGCCTCGGCTGCAGCTGCGCCTTCCTCGGCATAGGCGGTGTCGGAGCCGCATAGGCAGGCAAGCTTGGCACCCGAGGAGCGGAACGCGCCGACGAGCGCGTCGAGGTCGGTCGCGCCGTTCTGGGCGAAGCCGTCGCTGCCCGGGGCCGAGAAGCCGCCGGCCTCGAACAGATTGCGGGCGAAGCCGGCGCGGGCGGTAAAATCGGCGATCGAGCCGAGCGTGGCCAGGAAAACGACCGGGCGCTGCGGCAGGGCATCGGCCTTGTCGCGCAGCGCCTCGAAGGGCTCGGCCAGCCGATGCGCGGGCAAGGCCTCGACACGGAGCCTCTGACTGGGTGGGATCAGCGCTTCCGGGCGCCTGGCGCCTGCGATGAAGGCTTTGACGATTTCACCGGGATTGCGTTCCGCCGTGCTGCCCGGCTGGGGGGAGGCGGCCTTCTCCACCGGGGCGATCTCCAGCACCGAGACGGCATTCTCGCGGATGTTCGGGAACTCGCTCGTGCCGGTGATCGGCACGCGTCGCGTCGCGATGGCCTTGGCCGAGGCGGCGCGTTCGCGCGCGATGCCCTGCTGGACATGGCCGTTGGCAAGCGCCGCGAGCACGCCTTGCAGGTCGTCGCTGCGCTCGCGCTCGATGTCCTGGAAACGGCTCCAACCCTGCTCGCACAGCGCCTGCGTCAAGGCCTCGAAGCCTCCCGCGCCGGCGGCGGGGTCGGCGACGCGCCAGAGATTGGATTCCTCCAGCAGGATGAGCTGCGTGTTGCGGGCGACGCGCCGGGCAAACAGGTCGGGCAGGCCGAGCGCCGCGGTGAAGGGCTGGACGGTGAGCGAATCGGCGCCGCCGACACCGGCGGAGAAGGCCGCGACGGTGCCGCGCAGCAGATTGACCCAAGGGTCGCGCCGGGTCAGCGAGCGCCAGGCGGTTTCGGCATGGATCGTCGCCGGCTTCGGCTCCAGCCCACAGGCTTGCTGCACCCGGTTCCAGAGCAGGCGGGCGGCGCGGAACTTCGCCACGGTCATGAACTCGTCGGTATCGGCGACGAGCGTGAAGGCGATGGCGTCGCGCGCTTCCTGCAGCGACAGGCCCTGCGCCTCCAGCGCGCGCAGATAGGCGAGCGCCGTCGCCAGCGCGGCGCCGAGCTCCTGGGCTTCGGTGGCGCCGGCCTCGTGATAGGGGCGGGTATCGACCGTGACGAAGGGGCCCTTGAAGCCACGCTGTTTCAGCGCCGCGATCACCACCGCCAGCCGGCGGCCGACCTCCGGCCAGGGCGCCGCGAGCGAGCCATGGCTGGCGAGGACGCCGATCGGGTCGAAACCGAACTCCACCGACAGCTCGCCTGGGGCGTGGCCGCGTTTCTCGATCAGGGCGGCGAGCATGAGCGCGTTGACGCGTCCCTGCGGTGCCGGATCCAGCCTGAGGCGGATCAGGTCGAGCATCACGCCGTCCAGCGCGCTGTCGAGTGTCGCGACATCGTCGGCAACAAGGCCATAGCCGCGAGCGGCGCGTGCACCGGCGAAAGCGATGGTGAGCATGTCGGCTCCGCCTTCGAGCTCGGCCAGCGCCAGCCTGCGCGCCTCCTCCGCTTGCGGATGATCGACCCGCGCCACGACATGCCAGCGACCGGCCTCAGCACGGAAGGCCCGCTCGCCCGATGCCGCTTCGTAGAGCGGTTCGATGCGGATGCCGTCGGCGCTGCGCCCGACCAGTTTCTTCTCGAAATCGGCGCCCTTCAGCACCTTGTCGACGGCAGTTCGCCACGCCTCACGCGAAGCGGCCGGAAAGGCGTCGAGATAGGGCAGGTCGGATGAGGTCGCCGAGTTCATGCGCGCCGATGCTCCCTTCCGCACGATGTGCCGTCGCGGGGACTGATTGCCACGGGCGCGGCCGCACGGCCATCCCTACTTCGTCGCACGGCCGGTGCGCAAACGCACGGCCGTCGTGAGCTGAAAAGAAAACACCGCCCGAAGGCGGTGCTTGGAGACTGCGATGCGCGCCGCTCAGACGAACTGGCCGAGCCCTGGGATCGCGCCGACGATGGCGCCCATCGTGTCCTCGCCCGCCTTCTCGCGGCCATAGGCGAACATTTCCTTCGAGACGGATTGGATCTGCGGCATCGAGAGGCCGGCCCCCATCAACTGGCCGCCGAGCGCCATGACGCCGCCGCCTCCGCCCATCAGGCCGCCGATCGCGCCGAGCACGCCGCCCTTGGCGCCGCCTTCGGCATCCGCGAGCTCCTGAGAGCCCGGCAGCGCCGCCATCAACTGGCTGATCTCGCTCGTCGGGCCTTCCTTCTGCAGGAAGGCGAGGATGATGCCGAGGGCCTTGCGGGCCAGATCTTCGTTGAGGCCGGACGCCGCAACGATCCTTGAAATCAGTTCATCCATGTCGTGTGTCCTTACCCGGCCGATACGGCCTCCCGAAAAATAGTTTACATATTTACGATCCAATTCCAACGGCCATCGGGCTTCCGCCCTCTGCGTCCTTTGGTTACAGGTTTAACCTGACAGTTTTGAGAGCGATGGACGGTGACGATGGCGGATGACGGTGCGATTCTGATCGGCAAGAGCGGCAAGCCGGAGAACCTCCTGCTGAAGCTCGCCAACCGCCACGGCCTCGTGACGGGCGCGACCGGCACCGGCAAGACCGTGACCTTGCAGGTGATGGCGGAAGGCTTCGCGCGCAGCGGCGTGCCGGTCTTCGCCGCCGACATCAAGGGCGATCTCTCCGGCATCGTGGCGCCGGGCGATTCCAAGCCGGCCTTCGTCAGCCGGGCCAAGGAAATCGGCGTCAAATACGAGCCCGACCAGTTCACCACCGTCTTCTGGGACGTCTTTGGCGAGCAGGGGCACCCGGTCCGTGCCACCATCTCCGAGATGGGGCCGCTGCTGCTGGCGCGGCTGCTCGACCTCAACGACACGGCCGAGGGCGTGCTCAACATCGCCTTCCGCATCGCCGACGAGCAGAAGCTCCTGCTGCTGGATCTCAAGGATCTGCGCGCGATCCTGACCTTCATCGCCGAGAACGCTTCGGACCTGACGACGAAATACGGCAATGTCAGCCCGGCGACCGTCGGCACGATCCAGCGCGGACTTCTGGTGCTGGAGAACCAGAAGGGCGATCTGTTCTTCGGCGAGCCGGCGCTCGACATCAACGACCTGATGAAGACGGATCGCGACGGCCGCGGGGTCATCAACATTCTCGCCGCCGACAAGCTGATGAACAATCCGCGACTCTACGCGACCTTCCTGCTCTGGCTGCTCTCCGAGCTGTTCGAGCAGCTTCCCGAGGTCGGTGACCTCGACAAGCCGAAGCTTGTCTTCTTCTTCGACGAGGCGCATCTGCTCTTCAACGGGGCTCCGAAAGCCCTGCTCACGGCGGTCGAGCAGGTGGTGCGCCTGATCCGCTCGAAGGGCGTCGGCGTCTATTTCGTCACGCAGAACCCGCTCGATGTCCCCGATACCGTGCTCGCCCAGCTCGGCAACCGCGTCCAGCATGCGCTGCGCGCCTTCACCCCGCGCGACCAGAAGGCGGTGCGCGCCGCCGCCGAGACCTTCCGCCAGAACCCCAAGATCGATACCGAACAGGCCATCACCCAGCTCGCGGTCGGCGAGGCGCTGATTTCGATGCTGGAGGGCAAGGGCTCGCCCGAGATGGTCGAACGCGCGCTGATCGCGCCGCCGATGGCGCAGGTCGGTCCCTGCACCCCGCAGCAGCGTCAGCAGGCGATCAACAGCTCTCCCGTGAAGGGCAAGTACGACACCATGGTCGACCGCGAGTCGGCCTATGAAGTGCTGATGCAGCGCAAGAACCTTAATCCGGACGGCTCGCCGATCGAGGCGTCGACGGATGGCGGCGGGGGCGGCGGCATTCTCGACACGATCGGCGGCTGGCTCGGCGGCGGGGCTCCGCAGCAGCGGCCCAAGACCGGCCCCGGCTCGCGCGGCGGCCCGCTGCCGCCGAGCATGACCGAGAAGATCATCACCTCGGCGGCGCGCTCGGCCGCGACCTCGATCGGCCGCCAGGTCGGCACCGCGATCCTGCGTGGTATTTTGGGCTCGATGACCGGGAAGCGCTGAGCGCGGGCGCCAGGCGTCATTCTCGGGCGGCGCGAAGCGCAGACCCGAGAATCTCAGGCCGGAAGGGGTGCGGGAGCCTCTTTCGGCAGGAGATGCCCGGGGCAAGCCCGAGCATGACGAGACCGGGGCCTCAAGACCCCGTCGCGAAATCAACGATCAGTTTGAGGTTCAGCACGATGATGATCGCCGCGGTCAATGCGGCGATCACGGTCAGCCAGCGCGGCGCCACCAGCTCGCCCATCTTGGTCTTCGAGGCCGTGAACATCACGAGCGGCACCACCGCGAAGGGGAGCTGCAGGCTGAGGACCACCTGGCTGAGGATGAGCAGTTTCGCCGTCTGGCCCTCACCATAGATCAGCGTGACGACAATCGCGGGCACGATGGCGACGAGCCGGGTCACGAGCCGCCTCAGCCAGGCCGCCAGCCGGATGCGCAGGAAGCCTTCCATCACGATCTGCCCGGCCATGGTCGCCGTCACCGTCGAGTTCAGGCCGCAGCAGAGCAGGGCGATGGCGAAGAGCGAGGGCGCGATCGAGGAGCCGAGCAGCGGCTGCAGCAGCTCCTGTGCCCGGCCGAGCTCGGCAACGTCGGTATGCCCGCCCTTGTAGAAGGTTGCGGCGGCCAGGATCAGGATCGCGGCGTTGATCACCAGGGCGAAGGTCAGCGCGACGGTCGAGTCGATCGTTGCGTATTTCAGCGCCTCGCGTTTCTCCGGCAGCGTGTGACCATAGGCGCGAGTCTGGACGATGCCGGAGTGCAGGTAGAGATTATGCGGCATCACCGTCGCGCCGATGATGCCGAGCGCGATGTAGAGCATGTTCGGATTGGTGACGATCTCGGTCGTCGGCGCGAAGCCGCGAATGACTTCGCCCCAGTTCGGATCGGCGAGCGCGATCTGGATGGCGAAGCAGACCGCGATCACGCCGAGCAGCGTGATGATGAAGGCCTCGATCCAGCGAAAGCCCTTGGTCTGCAGCCACAGGATGATGAAGACGTCGAGGGCGGTGATCATCACGCCGATCTCGAGCGGGATGCCGAAGAGCAGGTTGAGGCCGATGGCCGTGCCGATCACCTCGGCGAGGTCGGTGGCGCAGATCGCGAGCTCGGCGAGGAGCCAGAGCGGCCAGGCCATATAGGGCGGATAGGCATCGCGGCAGGCCTGGGCGAGGTCGCGCCCCGTCGCGACCGCGAGCCGCGCGCAGAGCGACTGCAGGATCACCGCCATGATGTTGGAGATGAGCGCGACGACGAGGAGGGTGTAGCCGAACTGCGCCCCGCCCGCGAGCGAGGTCGCCCAGTTGCCGGGGTCCATATAGCCGACGGCGACCAGATAGCCCGGTCCGAGAAAGGTCAGGAATTTCCGCCAGGACGAGGATGTCGGAGCCACAGAAACCGAGCGGAACACATCGGCGAGCGAGGGCTCGCCGCGCGATCGAAGCCAGATCGACGAGGATTCCGGAGTGCCCTGGGACATGGTCTGACCTTGCTGCAACTTATTTGCAATAAGCCTTATAGAGCGCTCCGGTGCCTGTCAATGCAGTTGCGAAGCGTTATCAATTTGAGCGTGTGTGAAGCCGGGCGGCAATGCGCGATGAGGGGCTGACGCCCGGGCCGGGGCTTGCCATGATGCCGTCACCTGAATCGCATCCGATGGCCGCCATGTCCCAGCTTCCCGCTATTCTCGCCCGTCTCGATGCCGGGCTCGACGCCTCGCTCGAGCGTCTCTCTTCCTGGCTCGAGATTCCGTCGATCGGCACCGATCCGGCTTTCAACGCGCAGACCCGCGCCGCTGCCGAGTGGCTCCGCGCCGATCTGGAAGCGCTCGGCTTCAAGGCGGAGCTGCGCGAGACCGGCGGTCACCCCGTCGTATTGGCGCATCGGCCCAAGCCCGGCGCGCCGCATGCGCTGTTCTACGGCCATTACGACGTGCAGCCGGTCGATCCGCTGAATCTCTGGGATACCGAGCCGTTCAAGCCGGTCATCCGCGAGATCGAGCCGGGCCGCAAGGTCATCTCGGCGCGCGGCGCCTGCGACGACAAGGGCCAGGTGATGACCTTCATCGAGGCCGTGCGCGCGACGCTGGCCGAGACTGGCGATCTGCCCATCGGCCTGACCATCCTCGTCGAGGGCGAGGAGGAATCGGGCTCCGTCAACCTGCCGCCCTACATCAAGGCCAATGCCGCCGAGCTCAAGGCGGATTACGCGCTCATCTGCGACACCGGCATGTGGGATCGCGAGACGCCGCTGATCACCTCGACCCTGCGCGGCATGGTCTATCAGGAGGTGACGCTGACGGCAGCCGATCGCGATCTGCATTCGGGCCTGTTCGGTGGCGCCGCCGCCAATCCCATCCATATCCTCGCCAGGATACTCGGCGAGCTTCATGATGAAACCGGCCGCATCACCGTCCCCGGCTTCTATGACGGCGTGCACGAGCCGACCAATGCCCAGAAGGCCGAATGGGCCGATCTCAACCTCACCGAGAAGGAATTCCTCGGGCAGATCGGCCTGAAGCATTCCATCGGCGAGAAGGGCCGGATGCTGATCGAGCAGATCCAGTCCCGCCCGACCTGCGACGTCAACGGCATCTGGGGCGGCTATACCGGAGAGGGCAGCAAGACGGTCATTCCGGGCCAAGCTTCGGCCAAGGTCTCCTTCCGCCTTGTCGGCGATCAGGACCCCGTGAAGATCGCCGCCTCCTTCCACCAGTTCGTCCGCGACCGGCTGCCGGATGACGTGACGGCCGAATTCATCAGCCATTCCGGCTCGCCGGCTCTCGCCGTGCCGCCGGATTCACCGGTGCTCCAGAAGGCGCGCAAGGCGCTGGCCGACGAATGGGGCGGTCGCGTGGTTTCCATCGGCAGCGGCGGCTCGATCCCCGTCGGCGGCGATTTCAAGCGCACGCTCGGTATCGACACGCTCTTCGTCGGCTTCGGCCTCGACGACGACCGCGTGCATTCGCCGAACGAGAAATACGACCTGTCCTCCTTCCACAAGGGCCAGCGTTCCTGGGCCCGCATCTTGCAAGCTCTCGGTTCATGAAATCAGTCTGTGTCTTCTGCGGTTCCAATCCCGGCAATGACCCCGTCTATGCGGCCGGCGCCCGCGCCATGGGCGCCGAGATCGCAAGGCGGGGCCTGACACTGGTCTATGGCGGAGGCGCCGTCGGGCTGATGGGCATCGTCGCCAATGCCGCGATGGAGGCCGGCGGCGAAGTCCACGGCGTCATTCCCAAGGCGCTGCGCGATCGCGAGGTCGGCCATGTCGGCCTGACCCGGCTCGAGGTCGTCGACACCATGCACACGCGCAAGGCCCGCATGGCGGAGCTGTCGGATGGCTTCATCGCCATGCCTGGCGGCATCGGCACCTTCGAGGAGCTATTCGAGATCTGGACCTGGGGCCAGCTCGGCATCCATTCCAAGCCGCTCGGCCTGCTCAACGTTGCTGGGTTCTACGATCCGCTGGCCATATTCCTCGACCAGACCGTGGAGGCCGGCTTCCTCAAGCAGAGCCACCGCGCCATGGCGATGACCGATACGGAGCCGGCGACGCTGCTCGACCGTATGGAGGCCTATGTTCCGGCGGCGACCTATAAATGGGTCGAGAAGGAAGAGGTCTGACTTAATCCCCGGGATTGCCCTCTCAGGTTGTAGGAATATTATCTTGACATTGTGACGCTGATCCGGTAGAGATCAGGAACGCTCACGAAATATGCCCGAACGAAGCCGCCGCGCTCTCCAGCCGGCGGCTTTTTCGTGGCCGTCATCCGAGAGGGACGTCATGGCCGAAGAGGACGAGACAACGTCGCAGCCAGCCGCTGAGCTGAAGCCGAAACGGAAGACGGTCTCGCGCAAGGCGGTGGTGGGTCAGCTCTGGCGTGCCGCCAAGCGCCAGATCGATACGCATGAGGAACATCTCGCCGACCTGCCGAGGGGCACGACCGCAAGCGAGGCCGACGCTAAGGCGTTGGCCGTGCTTGCCCGCACCGTCCGCGAACTGGTCGCGATCGAGGAGCCTCAGGCCACAAGGAAGGACAAGCGCACGGATGAGCCTTCCGCTGCCGATGATCTGCGACATGTCGCACAGCTCCGTCAGGATCTTGCTCGACGTCTTGAAGCCCTTGTCGCTCAGGACGCGCGTGAGAATTCTGAAGAAGCTGATGCCGACAGCGACGCCGGATGAGGTCGAACTCATTCGGAATACCTGGAATATCTGGGCGCGCCCCGATCAGTTGCCACCCGAACCGCTGAAGCCGATCTGGCTCGTCCTCGGCGGACGCGGCGCCGGCAAGACCCGCACCGGCGCCGAATGGGTCAGGGGTATGGCGCTGGGCCATCCGCCTTTCGCGGACTTGCCGACGGAGCGGATTGCCCTCGTCGGCGAGACGCAAGGACAGGTCCGCGACGTAATGATCGAGGGCGTTTCCGGGCTGCTGGCGGTCCATGCGCGTGGGGAGCGGCCGAACTGGCAGCCCTCGCTGCGCCGCCTGCAATGGCCGAATGGCGCGATCGCGCAGGTTTTCTCCGCCGAAGATCCGGAGGGCCTGCGCGGTCCGCAATTCGGCGCCGCATGGTCCGACGAGCTGGCGAAATGGCCGAACCTTCAGGAGTGCTGGGACATGCTGCAATTCGGCCTTCGCCTCGGCGACCATCCCCGTCAGGTCATCACGACGACGCCCCGCCCCGTGCCGCTGGTCAAGCGCCTGCTGGTCGAGCCCCATGTCGCGGTGAGCCGGGCGAGGACACAGGACAACCATTACAACCTCGCCGCGGAATTCGTCCGCACGGTCACGCAAACCTATGGCGGGACGCGGCTCGGCCGCCAGGAACTCGACGGCGAGATCGTGGAGGAGAGCCCGGACGCGCTCTGGACACGGGCCATGATCGAGGCGGCCCGCGAGCGCCGGCACCCGCCGCTCGCGCGGATTGCCGTCGCCGTCGATCCGCCTGCCTCGTCCTCGCAGCGGGCCGACCGCTGCGGGCTGGTCGTGGCCGGCATCGATAGCGACGGCCTCGGTCATGTGGTGGAGGATGCGACGATGGCCGGCGCCCGCCCGCAGGAATGGGCCGAGAAGGCGGTGGCGCTCTATCGGCGTTATGAGGCGGATGTCCTGGTCGTCGAGGTCAACCAGGGCGGCGAGATGGTCGAGAGCGTCATCCGCGAGGTCGATGCCGGCGTTCCGGTCGTCCCGGTGCGGGCGACGCGCGGCAAATATCTCCGCGCCGAGCCGGTTGCCGCGCTCTATGCGCAGGGCCGCGTGCGCCATGCCGGCCCCCTCCCGGAGCTGGAGGACGAGATGTGCTCCTTTGGCCCAGGCGGCCTCGAAGGCGGCCGCTCGCCCGATCGGCTCGACGCACTCGTCTGGGCGCTGACCCATCTGATGCTCGCGCCCAAGGGCCGGCCGCGGGTGAGGGGGATGTAGCCTTCACCGCCATCCTCGGGCGGCGCAAAGCGCCGACCTGAGAATTTCATGAGGGGAGAGACCCGGTTTCCGGGATGATCGGGTCAAGCCCGACCATGGCGGCACGTCGTTTCACGCTCCAACAGCGAGACTTCCATGTTCGATTTCCTTCGCAGCCTGCGCGGCCGAGCCGCGCCGGACCAGAAGCGCTCGCGCGTCGGGCCGCTCATTGCCCTGCACGAGGCTGGGCGCGCGGTCTGGACGCCGCGCGATTATGTCGCCCTGTCCCGCGAGGGCTATGAGCGCAATCCGGTGGTGCATCGTTGCGTGCGCCTGATCGCGGAGGCGGCGGCGCAGACGCCGCTCGTCGCCAAGGTCGGCGACCGCGAGGTGCCCGAACACCCGGCATTGGCGCTGATCGAGCGACCCAACCCGCGCCAGGGCGGCATCGCCTTCCGCGAGATGCTGTTCGGCCATCTGCTCGTCGCCGGCAATGCCTATGTCGAGGCGGTGAACGCTGGCCGCGAGCCGCGCGAGCTCTATGCGCTGCGGCCTGACCGGATGCGTGTCGTGCCGGGCCGCGATGGTTGGCCGGAGGCTTACGACTATACCGTCGGCGGCGACACCGTGCGCTTCCGGCAGGACGAGGCCGAGGTGCCGCCGATCCTGCACCTGACGCTGTTCCACCCGATCGACGATCATTACGGCCTCTCGCCGGTCGAACCGGCGGCATCAGCGCTCGACATCCACAATGCCGCCAGCAACTGGCACAAGGCTCTGCTCGACAATGCCGCGCGCCCGTCCAGCGCGCTGGTCTATGACGGACCGGGCGGCGCGACGCTGACCGAGGCGCAGTTCGACCGGCTGAAGCAGGAGCTGGAGGATTCGTTTCAGGGCGCGCGCAACGCCGGCCGGCCACTGCTGCTCGAGGGCGGGCTCGACTGGAAGCCGCTCTCGCTGACGCCGGCGGAACTCGACTTCGTCGCGGCCAAGGGCGTGGCGGCGCGCGAGATCGCGCTTGCCTTCGGCGTGCCGCCGCTGCTGCTCGGTTTGGCCGGCGACAACACCCACGCCAATTTCGCCGAGGCCAACCGCGCGCTCTGGCGCCAGACCGTGATTCCGCTGGTGAGACGATCGGCGCAATCGCTGGCGCAGTGGCTCGGGGCCGCCTTCGGTGACGAGCTCTCGCTGGAGCCCGATCTCGATGCGGTCGAGGCGCTGGCCGACGAGCGGGAATCGCTCTGGCGGCGCCTCGGTGCGGCGGATTTCCTCGACTACGACGAGAAACGCGAGGCGGTCGGCTACGGCCGGCGTGCCTCCGGGAAGGAGCCATCATGACCATGCTCGACCAGATCGTCACGGCCTTCATCGGCCGGGCCGATGTCGGCCATCTCGGCCTGCTGCTCTGGGCCGCGAGCGCATCCGGCCTCGCCTGGCTCGTCCTGCGCGAGCTGACGGCGGCGAACCGGCGCTTCGACGATTTCGTCCGCGAGCTCAACCGCTTCAACGCACGCCACGAGGGGGATCAGTCATGAAAGGCAGCAGCGATGCGAAACCGCCCTCGACCCGGCGAGGCGCCGGCCAGGCGCAGCCGGCCAAGGCGAGGCCGGGCGGCGTGACCACGGAGACCTTCAGCCGCTTTGTCCGCAACCTGGCCAAGCTGGAGGGTGGGCAGCTCCAGGCTGGCAAGAGACAGCGCGGAAGCGGCGGGGAGGGCGGTCGATGAGCGATCTCCATCGTCTTCCGCTCGAATCCAAACTCCTGCCCCTGCAACCTTCGCGCATTGCCGTCGACGGCAGTTTCGAGGGCTATGCCAGCCTCTTCCGCATCCCCGATCTCGGCAAGGACGTGGTCGAGCCCGGCGCCTTCCGCGACAGCATCGCCCGGCGCGGTCCTTCCGGCGTCAAGCTGCTCTGGCAGCACGACCCGGCCGAGCCCCTCGGCCGCTGGCTCAGCCTCGCCGAGGACAGTCGCGGCCTCTTCGTGCGCGGCAAGCTCTCGCTGGCCGTCGCCCGCGCCCGCGAGATCCACGCTTTGATGCGGGAGGGTGCCATCGACGGACTCTCGATCGGCTTTCGCCCCGAAAAGGCGCGCAACGAGCCCAGATCGGGTCTGCGCCGCCTGGAGCGCGTCGATCTCTGGGAGGTCTCGATCGTCACCTTCCCGATGTTGCCGCAGGCCCGGATCAGCGCCGTCAAGACGGCCTTCCGCAAGCCGGCTTTCGCCTGACCATCACCCAAGAAAGACCCTGCAAGGAGAAGCCATGACCCGTTTCGACACCGCCCCCGAGACCAAGGCCGCCGGCGCCGACCTCGCGCTTGCCTTCGAGGATCTGCGCTACACGCTGGAAAGCTATCGCGCTGCGAATGACGAGCGCCTTGCGGAGATCGAGGCCCGCAACAGCGCCGATCCGCTGACCGAGGAGAAGCTCGTCCGCATCGACGCCGCGCTCGACGACACCATGCGCCGCATCGACCGGCTGACGCTGGAGCGCGGCCGTCCGGCGCTGAGCCATGACGGCCAGGGCGCTCATGGCCGCGACCCGCTCGTCGCCGAACACAAGGCCGCCTTTGCGGCTTATGTCCGCACCGGCGAGGCCGGGGGGCTGAAACGCCTGGAAGCCAAGGCGCTTTCGACCGGCTCCGGCCCGGATGGCGGCTATCTGGCGCCGTCGACCGTCGAGGGCGAGATCCTGCGCCGCCTGGCCCATGTCTCGCCGATCCGTTCCCTCGCGACCGTCCGCACCATCTCGTCGGGCACCTACAAGAAGGCCTTCTCCACGACCGGCCCGGCTTCCGGCTGGGTCGCGGAGGCGGCGGCGCGTCCCCAGACGGGCTCGCCCACGCTGGCCGAGCTCTCCTTCCCGGCGATGGAGCTTTACGCCATGCCGGCCGCAACGCAGACGCTGCTCGACGACGCCATCGTGAACATCGACCAGTGGATCGCCGAGGAGGTCGAGAGCGCCTTCGCCGAACAGGAGGGCGCGGCCTTCGTCAACGGCGACGGCACCGACAAGCCCAGGGGCTTCCTCGCCTATCCGACGGTGGCGGAAGCGAGCTGGAGCTGGGGCAATATCGGCGTGCTCAACACCGGCGTCGCCGGGGCCTTCGCCGCCTCCAACCCCTCCGACGTGCTGGTCGACCTCGTCTATGCGCTGAAGGCCGGCTATCGTCAGAACGCCTCCTTCGTGATGAACCGCAAGACGCAAGGAACGGTCCGCAAGTTCAAGGATGCCAACGGCAATTATCTCTGGCAGCCCCCGGCTTCCGCCGGGGCGCCGGCGACGCTGCTCGGCTTCCCGCTGGTCGAGGCGGAGGACATGCCCAATATCGCCAACAACGCCGTCTCGGTCGCCTTCGGCGATTTCCGGCGCGGCTATCTCGTTGTCGACCGGGCCGGCGTGCGCATCCTGCGCGACCCCTATTCCGCCAAGCCTTACGTGCTGTTCTACACCACCAAGCGCGTGGGCGGCGGCGTGCAGGACTTCGCGGCGATCAAGGGGCTCAAATTCGCCGTCTGACGATCGAGGCGCGCCCTGCATCCCCGCCAGGATGCGGGGCGACACTATTCCTCGTCAGCGCGAAAGCCACCAGCTCCAGCCGGAACTGACCTGCGGCTGGACGGCCTCCTCCGAGCGGCCGTCCGCTCCCAGCGCCAGCAACCGCGCGCTGCCCGTGGCGATCCAGTCCCGATGGTCGCTCACCGGGGTGATCGCGGTGAAGCCGCCGCAGATACGGCGTGCGCGCGTCTTCAGCGGTCCGCTCGACCAACTGACGATGCCGACGAGATCGCGCGAGCGGGAGGAGCCGCGCAGGACCGGCCCACCCGAATCGCCGCGGCAGGCGCCGGCGCCGGGCGTCTCGCCCCGCGCCTCGACATCGACGGCGACCTTGACGGTGTTCTGTGTGGTGTAGTTGCCGGCGTTGACGAGCTGCGTCTCCCGCAGGCGTCGCGCCGTGCGCTTGTTGTCCTCGGCGGAAAGGCCGTAGCCCGCCATGGTGACGGTCTCGCCCTGCGAGAGATAGCTGCCGACAGCGAGCGGCTGAATGTCGAGCGGCAGGGGCTGCGCCAGACGCAGCAGGGCGAGGTCGGTGCCTGGTTGCGTGCGCGGCGTCGTGCCGGGCACGAAGCTCGGATGCGGCAGCACGGCGATGACGGGCTGGCGCCGCGCCCGGAAGCGCGGATCGAGGCTGACGACGCTGATCGAGCCGCCATCCATCAGGCAATGCGCGGCCGTGAGGATGATTTCAGGTGCGATGACAGCCCCGGAGCAGAGCTCGCCCCGGCTGGTCTCGACCCTGACGGTCGAGGCGCGCGTGCCGTTCGCATCGCGCGAATTGACGCCTCCGACGACGGCGGAGGCAGGTTGCGCCAGGATCGAGAGGGCGCAGGACAAGGACAGGATGGCGAGGGCGCGCGCGAGCATGGAACACATCAACGAGGTCGGTGGAACAATTTAGAGGCTGTCGCGCCCCAGTCCAGCGTTTCCGTCAGAGACCGTTGGTCCAGCGCGCAGTTTCACCCCATTGCGCCAGCGTCGCGTCGATCCAGCCACGTTGCGGACCGATGAGAATGCCCTGGCTGAGCAGGCCGCAATTGCGCTTGGCCGGCCCGGTCGACCAGCTGCTTACGGCGACGACGCCGGCCCCGCTGAAGATCGGGCCGCCCGAATCGCCCTGGCAGGCGCCCGCACCCGGCCGCTTGCCCGCTCCGGCGGGATCTGCGGCCCAGAGCAGGACATGCCCGGGCCCGTAGGGCTCGATGACGGAGAGGGCGGCGGAGCGATAGGTGCCGGTCGTCCGCGCTTCGCCCTCTTGCGAGACGCCATAGCCGGTCAAGGTGACCGGGGCGCCGGCGCGCGGCTGGGCGCCGTCGTCGAGCGTTGCAGCGACGAAGCGCGCCGGCAGCGGCTCGGCCATTCGGATGAGGGCGAGGTCGATCGAGCGGCGGCGGTTGCTGACCGCCTTCGCGTTGAATTCGGGATGCAGGCCGACCGCGGCCGGCGCGATCAGAACCGGCTCGCTGCCCGCGCGCCAGTGAATGCGCAATTCCGTGCCGCCGGCCGCGCAATGGGCGGCGGTGAGGATCGCGCGGGCCGATAGCACGATGCCTGTGCAGACGCCGCCGCGCGCATTCAGCACCATCAAGGTCGCGGTTTCGGCCGGGCCGCCCTCGCGCCCACCGACGACGGCCTGCGCCGGAGCGAGCCCGACTCCGCAGGCTAGGCCGAGGCCGAGAAACCAGTTCGCGATCCGCATCGGGCGCTCCTTCCAGAGCTGCGCTGATAGCGCGTCGCTTCCCGCAATTGAACCCTTGAACGGAGCGATCATGACGCCGCTTGCCCTGGAGCCGCCCGTTGCGGAGCCGGTTTCGCTCGCCGAGGCCCGGCTGTTCCTGCGTCTCGACCAGACCGAGGAGGACGATCTGCTGGCGACGCTGATCACGGCCGCGCGGCTGATGGTCGAGGCGGTATCGGGCCGCTGCCTGATCGACCAGCGCTGGCGGATCGTGCTGGATCGCTGGCCTGTCGGCGGCGAAATCCGCCTGCCGCTGTCGCCCGTGGGCGCGATCGAGGCCGCGCGTGTCTACGATCTGCTGGGCGTCGCCCAGGCGGTGGCCGGGACGGCTCTGGCGCTCGATACGCTGGCGGATCCGCCCTTGATCCGCATCGTCGGCGAGGTGCCGGAAATCGGACGGGCGCATGGCGCGATCGAGATCGATATCACCGCCGGCTACGGGACATCGGCGGACGCGGTCCCGGCCCCGTTGCGCCAGGCGGTGCTCCGCCTCGCTGCGCGTTGGTTCGAGCAGCGCGGCGATGTCGCGAGCCGCGATGCACAGGGGCTGCCGCCCGAGATCATGGCGCTGGTCGCGCCCTATCGCCGCGCGAGGCTCTGACCATGGCGGAGATTCTGATCCCTGCCATTGGCCGGATGCGGCGCCGGCTCGTGCTGGAAGCGCCGGTCGCGACGCCGGACGGCCTCGGCGGCGCGACGCAGAGCTTCGCCGCGGCCGGCGCGCTCTGGGCGCAGCTCGAATGGCTCTCGGGCGTCGAGCAATGGCGCGAAGGGCGGCCCGAGCAGCTCGCGCGATACCGCGTCACCCTGCGCTGGCGCAGCGACATCGATGCCGGGCGGCGCCTGCGCGACGGCGAGCGCATCTTCGACATCCGCGCGGTGGCCGATCCCGACGGTTCGCGCCGCCGGCTGGTTTGCCTGGTCGAGGAGGTCAAGCCGTGAGCGACGCCATCCTGGCTCTGCGCGCCGCGATCCAGGCGCGGCTTGCCGCGGACGCGCCCCTGAACGCCCTGATCGGCCCCGATCGCATCTTCGACGAGGCGCCCCGCGCCGCGCGAGGCCTTTACGTCGTCCATGGCGATGTCGAGGCGCGCGATTGGTCGGCCGGAGGCGAGCGTGGCTGCGAGCAGGAGCTGACGCTGATCATATGGGCCGCCCAGAGCAGCTCCGCCCGCCAGGCATTGGAGGCCGCGAGGCTGATCGTGACGGCGCTGGACGATGCCGATCTCACCCTCGACGGGCACAGCCTCGTCAATCTGCGCTGGCTCTCGAGCCGGCTGGCGCGCGAACCGCGCGGCGGGCTTCCCAACGTGACGATCCGCTTCCGCGCGGCGACCGAGCCGCTCTGAACACCCGAAACATCGCGACAATCGAAGGAGGCGCCGCATGCCGGCACAGAAGGGCAAGGATCTGCTGCTCAAGGCGGCGGATGGGGAGGGCGGTTTCACCACCGTCGCAGGGCTGCGTGCCCGCCAGATCGCGTTCAATGCCGAGACGGTGGACGTGACCCATGCGGAATCGGCCGGGCGCTGGCGTGAGTTGCTGGAAGGCGCCGGGGTCCGCCGCGCGAGCATCAGCGGCTCCGGCATCTTCAAGGATGCGGCCTCGGACGCGCTCGTCCGCCAGACCTTCTTCGATGGCGCGATCCGCGACTGGCAGGTGGTCGTGCCGGATTTCGGCACGGTCGCCGGGCCGTTCCAGCTCACCAGCCTCGAATATCGCGGCGACCATGCGGCGGAGGTCACCTTCGACCTTTCGCTGGAATCGGCCGGCGCACTCGCCTTCACAGCGCTCTGAGGAGACCGGCATGGTCAATCGTCATCGCGGCGAAACCGCGCTCATGATTTCGGGCGAGGCCCTGCCGATGCGCCTCACCCTGGGCGCGCTGGCCGAGCTCGAGCACGCCTTCGCGGTCGACAGCCTGCCAGCGCTCGGACAGCGCTTCGTCTCAGGCCATCTCTCGGCGCGCGACATCATCCGCATCATCGCCGCCGGCCTGCGCGGCGCGGGCAAGGTGATCCGCGACGAGGAGGTCGCGGGGCTGTCCTTCGACGGTGGGCTCGCTGGGGCGATCAAGGCCGCCATCGCCCTGCTGGAGGCGACCTTCGGCGAGGGCGAGCCCGTCCGCCCTCCGCAGCCGCCGGAAGCCTGAGCGCACCGGCGGCCTTTCCCTGGGAGGAGGTGATGGCCTTCGGACTCGGCCGGCTCGCCTGGCCGCCGGATCGCTTCTGGGCGGCGACCCCGCGCGAGCTGGCTGCAGCGATGAAGGCTTGGGGTTGGGGAGCGTCGGGCGCCGCGACCGAACGCACGGCTTTCGAGGCATTGATGGCCGCTTTTCCCGACATCTGACGCAACGTCTTGAATCAATTTCTGAAGAGGATCGTCATGGCCGATGAGACCGATTTCGACTCCGTCCGTCTTTCCGATCTGCGGACGATGGATTCCCTGACTCAATCCCTCAACCGCTCTTCGCAAAGCTTTGGTAAATCGATCGTAAATGCCTTTTCGCGCGGTGTCGTCGAAGGCAAGCGCTTCGAGGACGTGTTGCGCGGTGTCGGGCGCTCGCTGACCGACGGCCTGCTCAAGAATGCGCTGAAGCCGCTGCAGACCGGCATCTCCAATCTGCTCGGAACGGGTATCAAAAGTCTGACCGGCCTGTTCACCGGCGGTTTCGGTTCGCTCGGCGGTGGGGCTTCGGTACCGGTCGCCCCTTTCGCGGAGGGCGGCATCGTCGCCTCGCCTTCCCATTTCCCGACCGGGCGCGGCCTCGGCCTGATGGGCGAGCGCGGCGCCGAGGCGATCATGCCGCTCTCGCGCGGGCCGGATGGGCGCCTCGGCGTCAGAGCCGGCGGCGGGGCACGCCCGCTCAACGTCACGGTGCAGGTCTCGACACTCGATGCCGAGAGCTTCCGCCGTTCGGAGGCGCAGGTTTCGGCCGCGATTGCGCGGGCCGTGGCGCGCGGCGGCCGCGCACTCTGACGAGGCAGGTCATGACCGATTTCCATGACGTCCGCTTTCCGCTCGACGTTGCGCGTGGGGCGCGGGGTGGGCCGGAGCGCCAGACCCAGATCGTGACGCTCGCCTCCGGCCGCGAGGTCCGTAACAGCCGCTGGGCCCATTCGCGCCGCCGTTACGATGCGGGCCTCGGCGTGCGTTCCTTCGACGCGCTGGCGCAGGTCGTCAGCTTCTTCGAGGAGCGTCGCGGCAGGCTCTTCGGCTTCCGCTGGCGTGACCAGCTCGACTGGAAGAGCTGCGCGCCTTCGCAGGCGCCGGCCGCGATCGATCAGATCATCGGGATCGGCGACGGGCTGACGGCGGCGTTCCAGCTCCGCAAGAGCTACGGCACGGGAGCGTCCGCCTATAGCCGGACCATCGCCAAGCCGCAGGCGGGCAGCGTGCTCGTCGCCGTCGACGGTGTCGCGCAGATGTCGGAGGAGGCCTTTTCCTGCGACACAGCGACCGGGCTCGTCACCTTCGCCGCCGGTCATATCCCGCCCGCCAATGCCGTCGTCACGGCCGGCTTCGCCTTCGACATTCCCGTCCGCTTCGACACCGATGCGATCGAGGTCGATCTCTCGGCTTTCGAGGCTGGCGAGATCCCGCGCATTCCGGTCGTCGAAATCCTGCCCTGAGGCTGCCATGCGCGACATCCCGCCCGACCTTGCCGCCCATCTCGAAGGCGGCGCGACGACGCTGTGCCGCTGCTGGAGCCTGACACGGCGCGACGGCTTCGTTCTCGGCTTCACCGACCATGACCGGCCGCTCGCCTTCGAGGGCATCGCCTTCGCCGCCGTGACTGGGCTCGAGGCGGCCGAGGCCACGGCCGAGCTCGGCTTCGCCATCGGCGGTGGCGATGTCGCCGGTGCGCTCGCCGCGACCGGGCTGAACGAAGCCGATCTGGCGCGCGGCCTCTACGACGATGCGCGTCTGCGGATCTGGCTGGTGGACTGGTCGGAAACCGGCCAGCGCGTGCTGCTCGAAGAAGGCTTCGTCGGCGAGGTCAGGCGGGGCGAGAGCGGTTTCACGGCCGAGGTCCGCAGCTTTGCCAAGGCCTTCGACGAGGAGCGCGGCCGGCTCTATATGCGCTCCTGCTCGGCCGATCTCGGCGATGCCCGCTGTGGCCTCGCAATAGCGGTGGTCGAGGCGGTCGTGGCGGAGAGCGACGGCCGCCTCGCGCTCTCCGCGGTGGGGATGGGGGCTTATGCCGACGGCCATTTCACCGGCGGCAAGCTCGTCTTCACCGCCGGAGCCAATGCCGGCTTCGCCACCGAGGTGAAGCGCCATGGCCGGGAAGGAAGCCTGGCGGTGTTCCAGCTCTGGCAAGCGGCCCCCGCGGCGATTGCTCCCGGAGACGCGTTCAGCGTGACGCCGGGTTGCGACAAGAGCTTTGCGACCTGCCGGGCGAAGTTCGGCAACGGCGTCAATTTCCGCGGCTTCCCGCATATGCCGACCTCCGACTTCATCATCGGCGGTGTCCGGCCGGGCGACGGCGCCCTCGATGGCGGGAGCCTGTTTCGATGAAACGGGACGAGATCGTCGCCGCCGCACGGGAGTGGCTGGGAACGCCCTATCATCACCAAGCTTCGCTGCGCGGCGTCGGCTGCGACTGCCTGGGGCTGGTGCGCGGCGTCTGGCGCGAGCTGTGCGGACCCGAGCCGGAAGCGCCGCCGCCCTATTCGCCGAGCTGGGCCGAGAGCCTGGGCCGGGAGACGCTGGCGCTGGCGGCGTTGCGCCACCTCGCGCCGGTCGTGCCGGAGGCGGTGCGGCCGGGTGACGTGCTGCTCTTCCGCTGGCGCGAGCATCTGCCGGCCAAGCATTGCGCCATCCTGAGCGCTCCCGATCGCATCATCCACGCCCATGACGGCGCGGCTGTCGCCGAGGTGGCCTTCACTGGCTGGTGGCGGCGCCATCTCAGCCATGCCTTTTCCTTTCCCGGAGTCAGCGACTGATGGCGACGCTTCTTTTGCAGGTGGCGGGCGCGGCGCTTGGCACCGCGCTGGGTGGGCCGGTGGGCGGCGCCATCGGCCAGGCGCTCGGCGGTCTCGCAGGCGCGACCGTCGACCAGGCCTGGCTCGGCGGCTCGGGCGGGAACAAGATCGTCGAAGGGCCGCGGCTGAAGGAGGTCAACGGCCTCGCGGCAACGGAAGGCGCCGCGATTCCGCGTCTCTATGGCCGGGCGCGGCTGGGAGGGCAGCTCATCTGGGCGACGCGCTTCGAGGAGGAGATCAAGCTTTCGATCGCCCGGACCAAGAGCGGCGGCAAGGGCGGACGCGCGCAGAAGACCTACGAGACAACCTACAGCTACTATGCGAACCTCGCGATCGGCCTCTGCGAGGGACCGATCGCCTTCATCCGCCGCATCTGGGCCGATGGCCGCGAGCTCGACGTGAATACGGTGGTGATGCGGGTCCATCACGGCGATGAAGCGCAGGAGCCCGACCCGTTTATAGTCGCCAAGGAGGTCGGCGAGGCGCCGGCCTATCGCGGGCTCGCCTATGTCGTCTTCGAGCGCTTTCCGCTGGCGGATTACGGCAACCGCATCCCGCAATTCGATTTCGAGGTCGTGCGCGCGGTGGATGGCCTGGGCGCCATGATCCGCGCCGTCGCGCTGACTCCCGGCGCCGGCGAATTCGTCTACGACATCCGGCCGGTCAGCCACGAGCCCGAGGCCGGCGTCACCGAAAGCCTGACACGCCACCAGCTCTATGGCGGCGCGGATGTCGATACCGCGATCGGCCATCTCGTCGCGCTTTGCCCCAATCTCAGGCGTGTTTCGCTCGTCGTCTCCTGGTTCGGCGACGATCTGCGCGCCGGCTCTTGCAGCGTCGCGCCTCGTGTCGAGGTCGCGCATAAGCCGACTGTCGGCGCGGAGTGGTCCGTTGCGGGGCTGAGCCGCGCTTCGGCCCGTCCGGTCAGCCAGATCGAAGGCCGCCCGGCCTTCGGAGGAACCCCCTCGGACGAGAGCGTGATCGCGTTGATCCGCCGCCTGCGCTTCGACCACGGGCTGGAGGTGGTGCTCTATCCCTTCCTGATGATGGATATCCCTGCCGGCAACGGCCTGCTGGATCCGCATTCGGGAGCGGCCAGCCAGCCGCGCTATCCCTGGCGCGGTCGCCTCACCTGCGATCCCGCCCCGGGCCGACCCGGCACTCCGGATGGAACCTTCGTCACGGCGGCGCAGGTCGCGGCCTTCATCGGCACCGTCGCCCCCGCCGACATGAGCGCGGCCGGCAGCGCCGTTTCCTGCGCCAAGCCGGACGAATGGTCCTATCGCCGCTTGGTCATGCACTGCGCCATGCTGGCGCAGGCGGCAGGTGGCGTCGAAGGCTTCGTCATCGGTTCGGAATTGATCGGGTTGACGCGCCTGCGCGATGCGAGCGGCTATCCGATGACCGGGCATCTCGTCGCGATTGCCGAGGATGTGCGGACGATCCTGCCGGCGACGACGCTGACCTATGCCGCCGACTGGACCGAATACGGCGCCGATGTCCGCAATGGCGGGCAGGATATCGACTTCCCGCTCGATCCGCTCTGGGCCTCGCCCGCCATCGGCGCTATCGGCATCGACTATTATCCGCCGCTCTCCGATTGGCGCGATTCCGCCGCGCATGCCGATGCCGCCATCGCACGCGGCCCGGCCGATCTCGCCTATCTGCGCGGGCGTCTGATGTCAGGCGAAGCCTATGACTGGTATTACGCCGACGAGGCCGGACGGGCCGCGCAGGAGCGTTTGCCGATCACCGACGGCGCCTATGGCAAGCCCTGGCTGTTCCGCCCGAAGGACCTCGTCAGCTGGTGGAGCCATCCCCATATCCGTCGCGCCGGCGGCGTGGAGACCGGCGCAAGCGCTTTCGTGCCCGGCGCCAAGCCGATCTGGCTGACCGAGATCGGCGTGCCCGCGGTGGACAAGGGCGCGAACGCACCGAATGTCTTCCCGGATGTGAAGGACGAGGGTGGCGTGCCGCCGTTCTCGAGCGGAGCGCGCGACGATCTCGTGCAGGCCCGCGCCCTGGAGGCGATCATTTCCGGCTTCGATCCGGCCCGTACCGGCTTCGAGGCCGCGCGCAATCCGGTCCACCCGGTCAGCGGCATCCGCATGGTCGACCCGGCGCATATCTTCGTCTGGAACTGGGATGCGCGGCCGTTTCCTGCTTTTCCCGATCTCGGCGGCATCTGGGCCGATGGCAGCAATTTCGAGACCGGCCACTGGCTCAACGGCCGCCTCGAAGGCACGCCGGTCGATCGGCTCGTGGCGAAGCTGCTGGCCGATTTCGGCTTGCCGCCCACCGACCGGATCGTCGTGGACGGCTTTCTCGACGGCTATCTGCTCGACCGGCCGCTCTCGGCCCGGCAAGCGCTGGAGCCGCTCGCCCAGACCTTCGGCTTCGATGCGGTGATGAGCTCAGGCACTTTGCGCTTCGAGGGCAGGGGTGGCGCCGTGTCGCGCCGGCTCGGCTCGGACGATCTGATTCTCGACCGTGACGGTGAGCCTTTCGCCCTCAGACGCATGCAGGAGACGGAGTTGCCGCTCGAATTGCGGCTTGGCTTCAGCGATGGCGAGAACGGCTATCGCAGCGCCGCCGCGCGCTCGCGCCGCCTCGCCGGCGCCGCCCGGCGCGAGGTCGCGGTCGAGACGGCGATCGTCACGCGCATGGCGGAAGGCCAGCGCCTCGCCGACCAACGCCTGCAGGAGGCCTGGGCAGCGCGCGAGACGCTCGAATGCGAGGTCTCGCCCCGCTGTCTCGACCTCGAGCCGGGTGATGTCGTCGCCTTGCCGGTGGAGGGGAGCGACCGTCTTTTCCGGATTACCCGCATTGCCGACGGGCCCACCCGACGCATCGCGGCGCGGTTGGTCGAGCCGGCGATTTATCGGACCGCCGGTATCAAGGGAGGCGACCGGCCGCCGCGGCTGCCGCCGCCTCTGCCGGGACGGCCTCTCGCCGTGCCGCTTGCACTGCCGATCGTGACAGGACAGCCGCCGGCGCTGCTCTCCCTGGCCGCTTTCGCGGCGCCCTGGCCCGGAGCGCTGGCGATCTGGCGGGCCGGGGATACCGGCCTCTTCGATCTCGCCGGCTTCGTCGAGGCCCCCTCGATCGTGGGTGAGACGCTGACCGACCTTCCGGCCGGACCGCTCTGGCGCAGCGATCGGCACGCGGTGCTGGAGGTGAAGCTTCGGGGTGGCGTGCTGTCTTCCGTCCCGGCCGAGAGCGCTCTCGCCGGGGCCAACGCGCTCGCCCTGATCGACGAGGCGGGTGGCATCGAGCTCGTCACCGTCTCGCAGGTCGAGCTGATCGGGCAGCAGCGCTTCCGCCTGTCGGGCTTCCTGCGCGGGCTCGGCGGTTCGGAAGCGGCCGCGCAACGTCACCTGGCGGCGGGCGCGCGGGTCGTGGTGCTCGACGGCTCGGCCGTCGCGCTGACCAGCGATCTCGCCGATCTCCATCGGACGCTGCGCTACAGGGTCGGCCCGGCGCGGCAGGATGTCGGCGATCCGACGATGGTGGAGTTTTCCGCCGACGTCGAAGGGCCGGCGTTGCTGCCGCTATCGCCGGTGCGCGTGCGGGCGAGGCGCACCGAAGGTGGCATCGCGTTGAGTTGGCTGCGGCGCACACGCGTCGAGGGTGATTCCTGGGATCTGGCGGAGGTGCCGCTCGGTGAGGAAAACGAGCGCTACCTCGTCGCTATTCTCGATGGGGACATCGCGGTTCGTAGCGCAACCGTGAACGAAGCGGGCTGGCATTATCCCACGGAGCAGGAGAATCTCGATTTCGGCGGACCGCGGAGCGAGATCTCGCTTTCGGTGCGCCAGCTTGGCGGGGCGGTCGGCCCCGGGCAGGAATGGCGTGGACATGTCGCGGTGGTCTGACCTCGCCTGGGTTGTGGAATGGACCGGGCATTCATGGCGCATTCAGGCGCGCGAGGCTAAGTCATGACGATGATGCCGGTCGAACCCCTCCTTGCCTTTGCGCTTCTGGCTTCCTCGCCGGCCCCTATCGTTCGCATCGACGACCAAGCGCCGATTTCCTGTCTTTCCTCCGACGAGATGCGCGACGCCGTCGCCGATGGCAGGGTGATCCAGCCCGCCGAGGCCTCCCGCCACGCGCGCCATGCGGCGCCGGGCGAGGTGGTTCGCATTCGTCTCTGTCGGCAAGGCGAGGAATTCGTGTATGTCGTGACGACGTTGAAGCGTGATGGCAAGGTCGCCCGCGTGACGCTGGAGGGACAATCCGGCAAGGTGGCCACCATCCGCTGACACCGGCCGGATAAACCCGCAAACGGGAGCGAACAGACCGTGAGACTGCTCGTCGTCGAGGACGACAAGGACCTCAACCGCCAGATCGTGACGGCGCTTGAGAATGCGGGCTATGCCGTCGACAAGGCTTTCGACGGCGAGGAGGGGCTCTATCTCGGCGAGACCGAGCCTTATGACGCCGTCATCCTCGACCTTGGCCTGCCCAAGGTCGATGGCGTCGCGGTGCTGCAGGGCTGGCGCCGGGCGGGCAAGACCATGCCGGTGCTGATCCTGACGGCACGCGACCGCTGGAGCGACAAGGTCGGCGGATTCGACGCCGGCGCCGACGACTATGTCGTCAAACCCTTCCATGTCGAGGAGCTGCTGGCGCGGGTGCGCGCTTTGCTGCGCAGGGCCGCCGGCCATGCCACCTCCGAGCTCGTCTGCGGGCCGGTTAGGCTCGATACGCGGGCGAGCCGCGTCGTCGTCGACGGCAACCCGGTGAAGCTGACCTCCCACGAATACCGGCTGCTCTCCTATCTGATGCACCATCAGGGCAGGGTGGTT
This sequence comes from Allobosea sp. OAE752, assembly GCF_050433265.1. NCBI lineage: Bacteria > Pseudomonadati > Pseudomonadota > Alphaproteobacteria > Hyphomicrobiales > Alloboseaceae > Allobosea > Allobosea sp. OAE752. The sequence continues at coordinate 416,631 of NZ_JBNPXO010000001.1, read as the reverse complement.
TCGCGCACCGAGCTGGTCGAGCATCTCTACGATCAGGATTTCGACCGCGACTCCAACACCATCGAGGTTTTCGTCGGCCGATTGCGCAAGAAGCTCGGCGTCGAGATCATCGAGACCGTCCGCGGGCTCGGCTATATCGCCGCCGCTCCGGAAAAGGTCTGATCCCGGCACATGCCGTTCAAATCCCATCGCTATTCGCTGGGAGCGCGGCTGTTTCTCTCGGCGGCATTCTGCTGCATCCTGATCCTGGTCGTCGCCGGCCTCAGCCTCACCGCCTTTTATCGCCGTTCGGCCGAGCGCGGCTTCGACGAGCGGCTTTCGGTCTACATCAAGCAGCTCGTTGCCGATCTCGCCGCGCCACCGGAGACCGAGCGCCAGACGATCGGCGACCTCGGCGAGCCGCGCTTCGATCTCCCGTTGACCGGCTGGTACTGGCAGATCACGCGGCTCGACGGCGACCGGCCGAACGTCCGCTCCTCCCGCTCGCTGGTCGGAGGGCAACTGCCCAAGCTGCTCGATCAAGGACTTGCACCCAATAGCCGTGGCCTGCGCGAAAGCTATGTCTCCGGCCCCGACGACCGCATGCTGCGGGTTCTCGAACGCGAGATCGATGTCGGCGAGGACGGCCGCTTCACCGTCGCCGTCGCCGCTCCGGCGGACGAGATCGAGGGCGACATCCAGGATTTCCGCCTGGCGTTGACGATGACCTTCGTGCTGCTGGGCCTGATCCTGGTCGCTTCGACGCTGGTGCAGGTCCGCTTCGGCCTGCGCCCGCTCGTTCGGCTGCGCGCTGCCGTCGGTGCCGTCAGGACGGGCGAGAACCCGCGCATCGTCGGTGACTATCCCCCGGACCTTGCGCCGCTCGCCGGCGAGCTCAACCAGCTCATCGACACCAACCAGGAGATTCTGGAGCGGGCCCGCACGCAGGTCGGCAATCTCGCCCATGCCCTCAAGACCCCGCTCAGCGTGATGATGAACGATGCCGAGGCTGGGGTGGGCGAGGCGCATCTGGCGCAGACCGTGAGGACGCAAGCCGCCGTGATGCGCGACCAGGTCCAGTACTATCTCGATCGCGCGCGGGCGGCGGCGCTTTCGGGGGCGCTCGGCGGCGTGACCGAGGTGGCGCCTTCGCTCGAAGCGCTGCTGCGGACCTTCATGAAGATCTCCCAGGAGCGCGCCATCCAGGGCAGCCACTCCGTGCCCGCCCGGTTGCGCTTTCGCGGCGAGAAGCAGGATTTCGAGGAGATGCTCGGCAACCTGCTCGACAACGCCTTCAAATGGGCCGATGCCAAGGTCGAGGTCTCGCTGGAGGCCGGCACGGGCAGTCCCGGCAAGTCCATGGCGCTGCTCATCGACGACGACGGCTCCGGACTGCCGGAGGAGGCGATGGCCGAGGTGATCAAGCGCGGCCGCAGGCTCGACGAAACGACGCCCGGCTCTGGTCTCGGCCTGTCGATCGTGGTCGATCTCGCCAAGCTTTATGGCGGCGATCTGACGTTGTATCGCTCACCGCTCGGCGGCTTGCGGGCACGCCTGGCTCTCCCCGCCGTGTAGCGCGAGGGGGTCGCGTGACCCTTTGTCACCATGAACCGGACGGGCCAATTGGTTAAGAACACCCGATGATGATCTGGGCGGTCTTTGCGGTGATGACGGGAGCGGCGATTTTCGCCCTGCTCTGGCCGCTGAGTCGCGGGCAGGTTCCGGGCTTCGCCGACACGGCCGACGCCAGAAGCCTCTATCGGTCGCAGCTTGGCGAGATCGACCGCGACATGGCCCGCGGCCTCATCGCTGCGGGCGAGGCGGAAGCGGCGCGGGCCGAGGCGGCGCGGCGCCTGCTGCGCGTGGCCGGAGACGAAGTCGCCCCGGCCGGCGAGACGGAGCCATCGCTGCGCCGCCGCCGCGCGAGTTCCGCGTTGATGCTCTCGGTCGTGCCCCTGCTCGCGCTGCTGATCTACGGCATCTACGGCTCGCCCGATAATCCCGACCAGCCGCTCGCGGCGCGCCTCGAGCAGGCTGGCCCGCAGCAGGACTTCGCCGTCGTCTTCGCACGCATGGAAGCGCATCTCGCCGCCAATCCGACCGACACGAAGGGCTGGTCGCTGATCGCGCCGATCTATCTCAGGCAGGGGCGTTATGACGACGCCGCCAATGCTTTTGCTGCGGCCATGCGCAACGGCAAGCCGGATCCCGATCTATTCTCCGGTCTCGGTGAAGCCCGCACGCTCGCTGCAGAAGGGGTCGTCACGGCCTCTGCCCGCGAAGCCTTTGCCGAGGCCGTGAAACGCGATCCGAAGAATGTACGGGCGCTGTATTATCTCGCTCTGGCCAAGGAACAGGACGGTGATGCGCCGGGCGCGATCGCCTCTCTCAACGAGCTTCTGGCCGGCGCGCCGCCCGATGCCAATTGGACGGCGCCGGTGCGCGACCGGCTGGCCCGGCTGGAGGCACAGGCGAAGGGCGACGCGATCGCGGCTTTGCCCGATGCCGAGCGCGCGCAGGCGATCAAGGGCATGGTGGACGGCCTCGCGCAACGGCTGAGCGCCGGTGGCGGGACGCTGGCCGATTGGTCGCGCCTGATCCGGGCGCGAGCGGCGCTTGGCGAGAAGGCCGAGGCGTCGCAAGCCGCCCGGACTGCGCGCGAAAGGTTGGGACAGGACGCCGCCGCCCTTGCGGCGCTCGACGCTCTGGCCGATGAGCTGGACCTGAAGGAGGTCAAGCCATGACGGCCGCCCAGACCACGCCGCTGCGCCCGCCGAAGCGGCGCATGACCCGCAAGCAGCGCCGCCTGACGATCATCGCGGCGGCCGGGGCCGTGCTCGCGCTCGCCGCCGGGCTGGTGCTCTTCGCCATGCGCGACACCATCGTCTTCTTCTACGGGCCGACCGAGATCGCCGAAAAGGGCGTCATGCCCGGCACGCGCATGCGGCTCGGCGGGCTGGTCGAGAACGGTTCCGTCCAGCGCGGGCCGGGCCAGCGTGTCGCCTTCGCGGTGACCGACGGCAAGAGCACCGTGAAGGTCAGCTATGATGGGCTTCTGCCGGACCTGTTCCGGGAAGGGCAGGGCGTCGTGACGGAAGGCGTCTTCGAGGGCGCCGGTCGCTTCAAGGCGGATTCGGTGCTCGCCAAGCATGACGAGACCTATATGCCGCGCGAAGTCGCCGACACCCTCAAGAAGCAGGGGCATTGGCAGGGCGAGGCCGGCGCGGCCGCGCCGGTGAAGCCGTGAGACCGGCATGATCGTCGAGATCGGACATTACGCGCTGGCTCTCGCATTCGGGGTCTCGGTCATCCAGGCCCTGGTGCCGCTCTGGGGGCTGTCGCGGCAGGACCGCGCGCTGGCCGCGGTCGGCGCGAGCGCCGCTCTCGTCAGCTTCGGACTGGTTGCCTTGTCCTTCGCGACGCTGGTCGCCTCCTATGTCCGCTCCGATTTCTCGGTCGCCAACGTCTTCGAGAATTCCCACTCCGCCCAGCCGCTGATCTACAAACTCACCTCCGTCTGGGGCAATCACGAGGGCTCGCTGCTCCTCTGGGTGCTGATCCTGACGTTGTTCGGTGCGCTGGTGGCCGTCTCGCACCGGTCATTGCCGCCGCGCCTGCGCGCCGGAGCCCTGGCGGCGCAGGGGCTGGTCGCAGCGGCCTTCCTTGCCTTCATGCTGTTCACCTCGAACCCGTTCCGGCGGCTCGTGCCGGCGCCGGCGGAAGGGCAGGACCTCAACCCCATCCTGCAGGACCTCGGCCTCGCGATCCATCCGCCGCTGCTCTATGTCGGCTATGTCGGCTTCTCGATGACCTATGCCTTCGCCGTCGCTGCCTTGATCGACGGGCGGATCGACGCGATGTGGGCGCGCGCCGTCAGGCCCTGGACATTGCTGGCCTGGGTCTTCCTGACACTCGGCATCGCGATGGGTTCCTATTGGGCCTATTACGAGCTCGGCTGGGGCGGCTGGTGGTTCTGGGACCCGGTCGAGAACGCCTCCTTCATGCCCTGGCTCGCCGGCACCGCCCTGATCCACTCGACCGTGGTGATGGAGAAGCGCGATGCGCTGAAGGTCTGGACGATCCTGCTCGCGATCCTGACCTTCTCGCTTTCCCTGCTCGGCACCTTCATCGTCCGCTCGGGCGTGCTGACCTCGGTCCACTCCTTCGCCACGGACCCGGCGCGCGGCCTGTTCATCCTGCTGATCCTGGTCTTTTTTGTCGGCGGTTCGCTCGCGCTCTTCGCCTGGCGTGCGCCGCTCCTGCGGCAAGGCGGCCTGTTTGCGCCTGTGTCACGCGAGAGCGCGCTCGTCGTGAACAACATCTTCCTCGCGACGGCCTGCGCCACCGTCTTCGTCGGGACGCTCTATCCGCTGGCGCTGGAGATGGCGACCGGCGACAAGATCTCGGTCGGGGCGCCGTTCTTCAACGCCACCTTCGTGCCGGTCATGGTGCCGCTGCTTCTGCTTCTGCCGATCGGTCAGTCGCTCGCCTGGAAGCGCGGCGACCTGCTCGGCGCGGCGCAGCGCAACGCGGTCGCTTGCGGCCTCGCGGTCGTCGCGGCGCTGTCGCTGATCGCCTTCACGCGCGGTGGCCCCGTGCTGGCGCCGCTGGGCGTCGGTCTCGGTGTTTTTCTGGTGCTCGGCGCCGGCTTCGACCTCGGCGAGCGCGTCGTCGCCCGGGCGAGCGGCTGGCCGGCGATGCTGTCGCGGGCGAAGGGCCTGCCGCGCTCGGCCTGGGGCACGGCGCTGGCGCATGCCGGCGTCGGGCTCAGCATCATCGGCATCGCGGCCGCGGCCTGGAGCAGCGAGGCCATCGCGGTGCTGAAACCCGGCGAGCGCCTGACCGCAGGGCGCTACACGGTCATGCTCGAATCCGTGGTGCCCCGGACCGGGCCGAATTTCCGGGCCGAGGTGGCGCGTTTCCAGCTTTTCTCGGGAGATCGCGAACTGGCGCCGCTGGAGGCCTCGAAGCGGGTCTACACGGCCCGCGCGATGCCGACGACGGAGGCCGGCATCCGCACGGACTGGCTGAGCCAGGCCTATGTCAGCCTCGGCGAGGCACAGGATGACGGCCTCGCCGTCAGGCTCTACGACAAGCCCCTGATCCTGCTGATCTGGATCGGCGCCATCGTCATGGCGCTGGGTGGAGGCCTGTCCCTCACCGACCGCCGCTTCCGCCTGGCGGCCCCGCGTCGCGCTGCCCCTGTCGCGGCCGCGCAGCCGGCGGAGTGAAGCCGATGCGCAGCCTGCTGCTTGCCCTGGCTTTTCTCTGCCTCGTCCAGCCGGCAGCCCACGCCGTCCAGCCCGACGAAGTCCTGAAGAATCCCGCCCTCGAGCAGCGCGCGCGAGAGATTTCGGGCGGTTTGCGTTGCCTGGTCTGCCAGAACCAGTCGATCGACGATTCCAATGCCCCGCTGGCGCGCGATCTGCGGCTCCTCGTCCGCGAGCGGCTCACCGCCGGCGACAGCGACAAGGCCGTGATCGACTTCGTCGTGGCGCGCTATGGCGAGTTCGTCCTGCTGCGCCCGCCATTCAACCTGCACACGCTCCTGCTCTGGACGGCGCCCTTCCTGATCCTCCTGGGCGGGGCGGCCTTCGTCTGGCGGCTCCGTCGCGTGGCCCCGCCCTCCGAGGCCGCTCCCCGCCTGACGGAAGAGGAACGGCAGCGCCTCGACCGGCTCCTGCAGGGCGAGCGGGATTGAGCCGAAGCCGGCCGCCAACCTTACGAAATCGTCATCTTCAGGCCAAAGCCACGTAAGGCGCCGGGCCTCATGGTCCTCGCCACGAGCAGGGAAAACCCTGTCGCTCCACGAGGTTCAAGCCATGACGACACAAATCACCCCGAAGAAGACCTTCCTGCGCCGCGGCGCCCTTCTGGCCGGGACTGCCATTCTCGGCATCGGCCTCGCTGCCGGCATCGCCGACCGCGCCTTCCTGCAGAACGACCTCGCTTTCGCGCAGCCAATCGAGCTCTCCGGCACCCAGACCCAGCTTCCTTCCTTCGCCGACCTCGTCGACAAGGTGAAGCCGGCCGTCGTCTCGGTGCGCGTCAAGACCGAGGTCGCCGCTGCCTCCGATCAGCAGAGCCTCGATGATCTGCCGCCGCAGCTGCGCCGCTTCTTCCGCGAATTCGGCGATCAGGAGGGCGGTCGCCAGAGCAAGCCCAAGCCGCAGATCGGCATGGCGCAGGGTTCCGGCTTCTTCGTCAGCCAGGACGGCTATGTCGTGACCAACAACCACGTCGTCGAGCATGCGGTCGACGTTCAGCTCGTCACCGATGCCGGCAAGACGCTGGAAGCCAAGGTCGTCGGCACCGATCCGCGCTCCGATCTCGCCCTGCTCAAGGTCAAGGACAGCGGTGACTTCCCCTATGTGAAGCTCTCCGACAGCAAGCCGCGTATCGGCGACTGGGTGCTGGCGATCGGCAATCCGTTCGGTCTCGGCGGCACGGTCACGGCCGGTATCGTCTCGGCCCAGGGTCGCGATATCGGCTCGGGTCCCTATGACGACTTCCTGCAGATCGATGCGCCGATCAACCGCGGCAATTCGGGCGGCCCGACCTTCAACGGCAACGGTGAGGTCGTCGGCGTCAACACCGCGATCTACTCGCCCTCGGGCGGCAATGTCGGCATCGCCTTCGCGATTCCCGCCTCGACCGTCAAGCAGGTCGTCGACCAGCTCAAGAAGGACGGCAAGGTGGCGCGCGGCTTCATCGGCGTGCAGATCCAGCCTGTCACCAGCGAGATGGCCGATGCGATCGGCTTGAAGGACGCCCAGGGCGCGCTCGTCGCCGAGGCGCAGGGCAATGGCCCGGCCGCCAAGGCGGGCATCCGCCGCGGTGACACGATCACGGCCCTCAACGGCGAGGCGGTCAAGGACGCCCGCGACCTGTCGCGCAAGATCGCGAATTTCGCGCCCGGCACCAAGGCCACGATCACCCTGTTCCGCGAAGGCAAGTCACGTGACGTGACCTTCGAGGTCGGCCGCCAGCCCGCGGCCTGAACGAGGCAGGCGGGTCCCTTCGGTTTCCTGTCGCCCCAGCCGAGGGACCAGCTGTCGCAGCGGCAGGCCGGATGCGTATCCTCCGGCCTGCCGTTTCTCGTTGTCGGACCCGTCGTGTTCGGGTCTGGGTCGGGTGCGTCTCCGTCCTGGCGGGGCGGTGCGGCCGCCGAGGCCCCCGCAACGGCATGGCGCCGCGTTCCCCGGATTGCCTCGTTGCCTTCGCAATGACGTGCAGCCTGCTCGGAGATTGGGCTACAATGTCCCCCATGCGACTCCTGATCGTAGAAGACGATGCCGAGGCTGCGGCCTATCTGACCAAGGCGTTCCGCGAGGTCGGCCATATCGCGGACCATGCCGCCGATGGCCTCGAGGGCTACGCCATGGCCGAGGGCGGCGGTTATGACGTGCTGGTCATCGACCGCATGCTGCCCCGGCTCGACGGCCTCTCCCTCATCCGCTCGCTGCGCGAGCAGAAGGACGAGACCCCGGCGCTCATCCTCTCGGCGCTGGCGCAGGTCGATGACCGGGTGAAGGGCCTGCGCGCCGGCGGCGACGACTATCTGCCGAAGCCCTACGCCTTCTCCGAATTGCTCGCTCGCGTCGAGGTGCTGGCGCGCCGCCGCGGCGCCCCTGCCTCCGAGCCCACGACCTATCGCGCCGGCGAGCTCGTGCTCGACCGGCTCGCCCACCGTGTCACGCGCGAGGGGCACGAGATCGTGCTGCAGCCGCGCGAGTTCCGCCTGCTCGAATATCTGATGAAGCATGCCGGACAGGTCGTCACCCGCACCATGCTGCTGGAGAATGTCTGGGACTATCATTTCGATCCCCAGACCAATGTCATCGACGTGCATGTGAGCCGCTTGCGCTCCAAGGTCGACAAGGGCTTCGAGCATGCGATGATCCATACCGTCCGTGGCGCGGGATACATGGTTCGTGACAGCGCGCATTGAGCCCACCCCGCGCAAGCGCCCGCACTTCCTGCCGACGTTGTTCCGCACGACGGCGTTCAAGCTGACGGCGGTCTACCTCCTCATCTTCGCGCTCTTCGCCGCCTTCGTGCTCGGCTATGTCGCCTGGAACGCGCAGCGCCTGCTGAACGACCAGATCCGCTCGACCATCGACGCCGAGATCCAGGGCCTGGCCGAGCAGGCGCGCCAGGGCGGCATCCGCCGGCTCGTGAACATCGTCGAGCGGCGTTCGCGCGCTCCGGGCGCCTCGCTCTATCTGGTCACGACGCCCGTCGGCGAGCGCGTTGCCGGCAATGTCGAGGCGATTCCGCCCGGCACGCTCGACAAGACCGGCGAGAGCGAGATCGACTACGCCCGCACGAGCGATGCGATCGACACGCCGAGCCATGCCATCGTCCGCGTCTTCGTGCTGCCGGGAGGCTTCCGCCTGCTCGTCGGCCGCGATGTCGAGGAGCGCGAGCGGCTTGGCACGGTGATCCGCCGGGCGATCGGCTGGTCGCTGGCGTTGATCTTCATCCTCGGCTGCTTCGCGAGCTGGTTCGTGGCGCGCCGCGTGCTCCGGCGCATCGACGACATGAGCGAGACGGCGCATGGCATCATGGAGGGCGACCTCAAGGGCCGGCTCGCCATCGCCGGCACCGGCGACGAGCTGGATCGGCTGGCGCTCAACCTCAACGCCATGCTCGACCGCATCGGCGAGCTGATGGCCGGCATGCAGCAGGTCACCGACAACATCGCTCACGACCTCAAGACGCCGCTGACCCGGCTTCGCAACAAGGCCGAGGAGGCGCTGCGCAGCGCCAAGTCGACCGATGCGTTGCGCGCCGCGCTCGACGGGGCGATCGAGGAGGCCGACAATCTCATCCGCGTCTTCAACGCGCTCCTGATGATTGCGCGGCTGGAAGCCGGCCGGATCAGCGACAACATGGACGATCTCGACCTTTCCGAGATCGTCTCGGGGGTCGCCGAGCTCTACGAGCCGCTGGCGGAGGAGGCGGGGCTGACGCTTGTCGGCGATGTCGCGCCCGGCCTCCATGTCTTCGGCAATCGCGAGCTGATCGGCCAGGCCCTCGCCAATCTCGTCGACAATGCCCTGAAATATGGCAGGCCGGAATCGGGTGGGGAAGCGGTTGTCACAGTCGCCGCCCGCCGCATGGACGCGGATATCGAGCTTTCGGTGTCCGATCACGGACCGGGCATTCCGGAGGAAGATCGTGGCCGCGTGCTCGACCGTTTCGTCAGGCTCGACGCCAGCCGCAGCCAGCCCGGCTTCGGGCTGGGGCTGTCGATGGTGGCCGGCGTCGTGCGCCTCCATGGCGGCCAGCTCAGGCTGGAGGACAATGCGCCGGGCTTGCGCACCGTCATCGCGCTGCCCGCCATCGCGCCCAAGCCGTCGGCAGGCGAGAGCAAGCCTGTGGAAACGCCGCCGCCATCCGACCCCGCCGTCTCGACAGCCGAGCCAAACCCTGCTGGCGTGCCGTCGCTTTAGGGGCTGCTGATTTCACATGAACCGCGCCGTCATCCCGGCCAAGCCGCGCTAGCGGCACCGATCCGGAATCCATCATAAGGCGTCGACGCTCTATGATGGATTCCGGGTCAAGCCCGGGATGACGGCGCGGTTCATGTGAAATCGAGGACATCGATCGCCATGCGTCCGGATGAGCGCTCGGCGGTTGCGGGGGAGTGCGTGGATATGACGGGGCAGCTCTGTGACAGGCTGGAGGCGGCGCCGGTCCTGCCGGCGAAGGCCAAGGCCGAGACGCTGCTCGCGCGCGAGCTGATCGAGCGCCTCCATGACGAAGCGGCGGCGGAAGCCCTGCAGGCGCATTTCGCCGCTCATCCGCGCTCGGTGGCGCTGGTGGCGGGTATCCTCGCCCATTCCCCCTTCCTCACCCAGGTGATGCGCTTCGATCCCGCCGGCCTGCTCGCCAGTTTGACGGAAGCGCCGGAGGCGCGTCGCGACATGCTTCTCGCCGGCATGGCCGCATTCGGTGCGGGCGGCTGCGAGACGGCCGATCTGATGCGAGAGTTACGCCGCTTCCGCCGCGCCATGGCGCTGCTGATCGCGCTCGCCGATATCGGCGGCGTCTGGGACGTTGAGACGGTGACGGCGGCGCTGACCGCCACCGCCGACATGGCCACGAAACTCGCCACCGACCACGTCCTGCGTCAGGCCGCCGATCTCGGCCGGATCAACCTCGCCGATCCCGCCAATCCCGGTCTCGGTTCCGGCCTCGTCGTCCTGGCGCTCGGCAAGCACGGCGCCGGCGAGCTGAACTACTCCTCCGACATCGACATCGTCGTGTTCTTCGATCCCGAGGCGGCGGAGGCGGCCGGCGTGGGCGAGCCGTCGAGTTTCTTCGTCAAGATCACTCAGCAGATCGCCCGCATCATCCAGGAGCGCACGCCGGACGGTTATGTCTTCCGCGTCGATCTGCGCCTGAGGCCGGACCCTGCCTCGACCCATGTCGCCGTCTCGCTGCCCTCGGCCTATTCCTATTACGAGACGGTCGGCCAGAACTGGGAACGCGCCGCCATGATCAAGGCGCGGCCCATCGCCGGCGACATCGCGCTCGGCCAGCGCTTCCTTGGCGATCTCGCCCCCTTCATCTGGCGCAAATATTTCGACTTCGCGACCATCGCCGACATCCATGCGATGAAGCGCCAGATCCAGACGGTGAAGGGCCACGAGACCATCGCCGTCGCCGGTCACAATGTGAAGCTCGGCCGCGGCGGCATCCGCGAGATCGAGTTCTTCGTCCAGACCCAGCAGCTCGTCTTCGGCGGCCGACGCCCGGCTCTGCGCGGCCCGCGCACGCTCGACATGCTCGGGGAATTGACGAACGAAGGCTGGATCACGCCGCAGGCGCGCGATGAGCTCTCGGAATCCTATCGCTGGCTGCGCACCGTCGAGCACCGTCTGCAGATGCGTGACGACGAGCAGACCCAGACCTTGCCCAAGGCCGCCGGCGAGCTCGACGCCTTCGCCCGCTTCTGCGGCTATGCCAATGCCGCGGCCTTCGGCAAGGCGCTGACCGCTCATGCGAAGCGCATCGAGGGGCACTACGCCCTGTTGTTCGAGGAGGGGCCGAGTCTTGCCGCCGAAGCCGGCACGCTGAGCTTCACCGGCTCGGAGCCCGATCCGGAGACCATGACCACGCTGGGCAAGCTCGGCTTCCGCGATGCCCTGACCGCGGCCGAGACGGTGCGCGGCTGGCATTTCGGCCGTCGCCCGGCCGTCACCAGCGCCCGCGCCCGCGAGGTGCTGACGGAGCTCACGCCGGCCCTGCTGGTCGCGCTCGGCCGCACTGCCGATCCCGATGGTGCGCTCGCCCATCTCGACAACGCCTTCGTCCGGATGCCGGCGGCCATCGAGCTGCTGACGCTATTGCGCTCGCATGATTCCCTGCTGACGCTTTTCGCGGAAATCCTCGGCAGCGCACCACGTCTCGCCAAGGTCGCGGCTTTGCACCCGCATGTTCTGGACGGCGTCATCGATCCGGCCTTCGGTCAGGCGGTGGTCGATGTCGCGGCGCTGGAAGGGCGCATCCGCAACTATGTCGGCTCGCCGCCGCCCAGCGTCGAGGACGGGCTCGACCGTTTGCGCGACGCGGCGCGGCAGGAGAATTTCCTGGTCGGCGCGCGGCTTCTTTCCGGCGTCTACCCGGCGCAAGGGGCGGGGCAGGCCTATTGCGCCGTGGCGGAAGCCTGCCTGCGCGTCGCCTTTGCCGATACGCGCACGGCCTTTGCGGCGGATCACGGGGTGATCGAAGGAGCCGAGACTGTCGTGCTCGGGCTTGGACGGCTCGGCGCGGGCGAACTGACGCCCTCATCCGATCTCGATCTGATCCTGCTATACGACCGGCCGGACGATGCCGGGCCAAGCGACGGCGCCAGGAGCCTCGATCCGGTGACCTGGCATGTCCGTTTCACCCAGCGCCTCGTCGCGGCGCTGACCGTGCCGACGCGGCGCGGCACGCTCTATCAGGTCGACATGCGCCTGCGCCCGACCGGCAACAAGAGCCCGGCTGCGACCCAGTTCGCCGGTTTCGAGAGCTATCATAGGGGCGAGGCCGAGATCTGGGAGGAGATGGCGCTGACGCGCGCCCGCGTCGTCGCCGGCGATGCCGGATTGGCAAGGCGCGCCGAAGCCTCGATCCGCGCGATCCTCTCCCGCAAGCGCGAGCCTGCCAAGGTCGCGGCCGCCGTCGCCGAGATGCGGGCGCTGATCGCCAGGGAAAAGGGCGAGAAGGACCCCTGGGATCTGAAGCTCGCCGCCGGCGGCATCACCGATCTCGACTTCCTCGCCCAGTTCCTGCTGCTCGCCTATGCCAGCGAGCATCCATCGCTGATCGTCAACGATACGGCGTCCGTCTTCGCAGCCGCGCGTGCTGCGGGATTGCTTTCGGAGGCCGATGCCTCGGCCCTGCTGGAGGCGCATCGCCTGATCGGCGACGTTCAGCTCTGGCAGCGCTTCACGGTCGAGGAAGCCTTCGACCCCAAGGCCGTGCCGGCCCGCGTGCTGCGGCGGATCGCGACGGCCGTCGGGCGGCCGGATGCCAAGGTGCTCAAGGCGGAGCTGGATGAGGTGAGGGGCGGCGTCCGGGCCATCTTCACCCGTGTGCTGGGGCAGGCGCGGGCCTAAGGCGTCATTCTCGGGCTCGCGCCTGCGGCATACCCAGGAATGAGGTGACCTACGCCGCCTGCGCCGTGACCCGCCCGACCCCGCCGTCGAGCGGCAGGTGGACCATCACGATGGTGCCCGCGCCGATGGCGGAGCGCAGCCTGAGCGAGCCGCCATGCAGTTCCGTGAGCGAGCGGGCGATGGCAAGTCCAAGGCCCGAGCCCTTGTAGCTGCGCACCAGATCGCCCTCGACCTGCTCGAAGGGGCGGCCGACCCGGTCGATCTTCTCTTTGGGGATGCCGATGCCGGTATCCTCGATGAAGATGTTGAGGGCGCCCGGCACATGGCGGGTGCGCACCGCGATGCGCCCGCCTTCCGGCGTGAACTTGACGGCGTTGTCGAGCAAATTGCCGAGGATCTGGTAGAGCGCGTGCGGATCGGCGTCGATATGGGTGGCGGTCGGTCCTTCGAGGGTGAAGGAGAGCTGCTTGCGCTCCAGTTCCGGCTGGACCTTGCGGATGGCCTCGTCGAGCACCGGGCCGAGCGAAATCTCGCTGCGCTCCAGCCGCATCTTGCCGGATTCGATGCGCGACATGTCGAGGACATCGTCGATGATCCCGAGCAGATAACCGCCGCTGGAGCGGATGTCGCGGACATAGTCGGTATATTTGTCGCAGAGCGGGCCGAACATCTCGTTCTCCATGATCTCGGAGAAGCCGATGATGGCGTTGAGCGGCGTGCGCAGCTCATGGCTCATATTGGCGAGGAATTCGGACTTGGCGCGGTTGGCGCTCTCGGCCGCGGCCTTCTGCTCCAGATAGCGCTCGGCGAGGTCGGCGAGCTGCTGGGCCTGCGCTTCCAGCTTCTGGCGCGAGGCCTTGAGGTCGGTGACATGCATCAGGAGCTGGTGCTCGGACTGCGTCAGCCGCTCTTCCTGCTGCTTGAGCTTGGTGATGTCGGTGCCGACCGAGACCGAGCCGCCATCCTTGGTGCGCCGCCCGTTGATCTGCAGCCAGCGCCCATCGGAAAGGCGGGCTTCGTAGGAGGCCGCGCCGCGCTGCGCGCGCATCGGCTCGCGGTCGATATGGGGCTGGGCGCTCATCGCCATGATCTCGTCATGGCTGGTGCCGGGTTGCAGCGCCTCGGGCGAGAGCTGGTGGAGCTGCTGGTATTTCGCGTTGCAGAGCACGATCCGGTTTTCCGAATCCCAAAGCACGAAGGCTTCCGAGATCGCCTCGACCGCGTCGCGCAGGCGGGCATCGGCGGTGGCGGTGCGCTCGGCCATGCGGCGCTGCTCGGAGATGTCGACGACGATGCCAACGAGATGATGCGAGTGGGTGCGGCGATCGACGACGAGCTCGGCGCGGGCCTTCAGCCAGATCCACTCGCCATGGACGTTGCGGACCCGGAAATCCTGGTCGATATGGCTGGTCTCGCCGCGGCTGATCGCATCGGCCAGGGCGTAGAGATCGACATCCTCGTGATGGATGAAGCTCATCACCTCGCCGAAGGACATGTATTCGCCGCGGCGGTCGTAGCCGAGCAGGGCGTACATCGAATCCGACCAGTAGATGCGGCCGCGCGCGAGGTCCCAGTCCCACAGGCCGCAATGGCCGCGATTGAGCGCGGTGTCGATGCGCTCGCGCACGCAGTCGCAATCCTGATCGGCGGCGCTGGCGCGCTTCGACTGCAGCATGAAGGCGAGCGTCGTCATCGCCAGGACGAGGCCGGCGGAGCCGAAGAGGATGGTGAGGCTGTTGCGCCGGTCCTGCCAGATCGAGAGGGCGCGCGAGACGGGTTGGAGCACCGCCACCTGCCCGAGCGGGCCTGCGAGGTTGCGGACGATGGCGAGGACCTCGGGGCCGCCGGGCGGGGTGATGCGCATCACGCCGGCGCGGTCGCCGAACACGGTGAGCGGCTGGGCCTGGCCGAGGAAGTCGACCAGTGTGCGCGGCGTCTGGCCGATCGCGGGTTCGCTGGCGAGGACGCGGCCGTCGGCGCCGCTGACATGGACGATGCGGCCATGGGGGGCGAGGTGCTTCGAGGCGATCGTCGCGAGAACGGCGGTCGGCTCCTTGCCGGATTGCGTGCCGTTGTCGAGCTCGCGGGCGATCAGTGCCGAGATCACCTCCATCTCGCCCGTGGCGTTGATCAGCGCGTCGTCGCGCAGGGCCGCCGTCTGGATGGCGGCGCCGGCGCTGAGGATGACGATGAAGAGGCCGACGAGCACGGGGATCGCCGTGCGGAAGGTGGGCTCGAAGCTCTCGAAACGCTGATACAACGGATGGGTCAGCGACCGTGCTACACCCAGAATCGTATCGGCGCGCGCAGATGCGCACTCCGCGTTGGCACGCGACATGCCCGGTCCCCCTTCGGATACTTTACCGACAGTAAGATCGGGAGACGTGCCGCATCCCCGCGAATCACCGTCAGTTGAATCTGCGCGACTCGATTTGTCTAGCTCTGAGTTGAGTCAAGGCAGCAGAATTCGCCTTCTGGTTGTGGCGAATATGCGAATGAATCTTGTGCGGGTAATCGAACGTTAACCTTTTGGGCGAGGCGTCGTTAACGACTCGCCAAGGCGTCATTCTCGGGTGGAGCGAAGCACACACCCGAGAAGTACGGGACCAGACAACGCGCGTTCCAGAGCACTCCGGTTTAAGGGATGCTCGGGTCAAGCCCGAGCATGACGGAGCCCTTTTACGCCAACGCCCTTTCGGCGATGTCGGAGACGTCGCGCGACAGGTTCGGCGTGCGCGCCACCATGCCGAGTGCCTCCTGCGCCAGGCGCCGGCGGCCAGGTTCCAGCATGCGCCAGCTCTTGAACGAGCCGAGCAGGCGCGAGGCGACCTGCGGGTTCGTCCGGTCCAGCGCCACGACGATGTCGGCGACGAAGCCGTAGCCCTCGCCATCGGCCCGGTTGAACTGGGTCAGGTTGGCAGCGAAGCCGCCGATCAGCGCGCGCACGCGGTTCGGGTTGCCGAGCGAGAAGGCCGGGTGCTGCATCAGGCGCTTCACCCGCTCCAGCGTCTCCGGCTCGGCGATCAGGGCCTGCGCCATCAGCCACTTGTCGAGGACCAGCGGCTCGCCCGCATAGGCTTGCGCGAAGCGTGTGACGAGCTGCTCGCGCCGCTCGCCGGGGATCAGCGTCATCGCGGCCATCGCCGCCAGCCGGTCGGTCAGGTTGTCGCCCGTCTCGAATTGCTGCTCGCACAGCGCCGCGCCGTCCTCCGGCGCCGCCAGCGCGGTAAGCCCGAGCAGTTCGTTGCGCAGCGCGCGCCGGCCTGCCGAGGCGGCATCCGCCTTGTAGGGGCCTTTCGTCGCCAGGGCTTGCCGCAAGCCGGGCAGCCGCGGCAGCAGCGTTGTCCCGATGGCGGTCGACAGGGCGCGGTGGGCGGCGAAGATCGCATCCGGATCGACATCCCTGCCGATCTCGCGGGCGATGTCGGCCGGCGCCGGCAGGCGCAGCACCTGCGCCGCGAAGGCAGGGTCCGCCAGCGCATCCGCCTGCAGGAAGCCGTCGAGCGCCCGGCCGAGTTCGGCGGCGGTTGCGGGGAGCGTGCCAGAGTCGGTGCCCGGCCTGCCGGCGGTGACGAGAGCGCGCGTCGCGATGCTCTGCAAGGCCTGCCAGCGGTTGAAGGAATCGCTGTCGGCCGAGAATTGCCTGATGAGATCGGCGTCCGAGAGGTCGAGCTCCAGCCGCGCCGGCGCGGAGAAGCCGCGCAGCAGCGAGGGGATCGGCGGCTCGGCGATGCCGTCGAAGCTGATCGAGAGCGAGGGGCCGTCGAGGATGACAAGTCCGTCCCCGGTATAGGCATTGGACTGCGTCTTGAGCGGCAGGTCGCCCTGGCTGCCGACCAGCCCGAGCTTGATCGGCAGCACCATCGGCTGCTTCTCGCTCTGGCCCGGCGTCGGCGGCGTGCTCTGTGCCAGGTCGAGCGTATAGCGCTGCGCCGCGGCGTCGTAACGGCCGGAGGCGACGATAGTCGGCGTGCCCGCCTGCTCGTACCACCTGGCGAAATGGTCGAGGTTCTGGCCGGAGGTCTCGGCGAAGCAGGCCAGGAATTCCTCGATCGTCGCCGCGGTGCCGTCGCAGCGCTCGAAATAGAGGTCCATGCCGCGCTTGAAGGCGTCGTCGCCGATCAGCACCTTGAGCATGCGGATGACCTCCGCGCCCTTCTCGTAGACCGTCGGCGTGTAGAAGTTGTTGATTTCCTTGTAGGCGCGCGGCCGCACCGGATGGGCGAGGGGGCCGGCATCCTCCGAGAACTGGGTCGAGCGCAGCGTGCGGACATCGGCGATGCGCTTCACCGGACGCGAGCGCTCGTCGGAAGAGAATTCCTGGTCGCGGAAGACGGTGAGTCCTTCCTTCAGGCAGAGCTGGAACCAGTCGCGGCAGGTGACGCGGTTGCCGGTCCAGTTGTGGAAATACTCATGCGCGATGATCGCCTCGATCGAGGCGTAGTCGCCGTCGGTCGCGGTCTGCGGATCGGCCAGGACGTATTTGTCGTTGAAGATGTTGAGGCCCTTGTTCTCCATCGCCCCCATGTTGAAATCCGACACGGCGACGACGTTGAACACGTCGAGATCGTAGTTGCGGCCGAAGACCTGCTCGTCCCAGCGCATGCAGCGCACGAGCGAATCCAGAGCCCAGCCGGCGCGATCGGCCTTGCCGGGCTCGACATAGACGGCGAGCTCGACCTTGTGGCCGTCGGCGGTGACGTAATCCTGCCGGACATGGTCGAGCGCCCCGCCGACCAGCGCGAAGAGATAGGCCGGCTTGGGATGCGGGTCGTGCCACATCGCGAAATGCCGGTCGCTGCCCGGCACCTCGCCGGTGGCGACGAGGTTGCCGTTGGAGAGCAGCACGGGCGCCTCTGCCTTCGCCGCCTCCAGCCGGACCGTATAGACGCTCATCACGTCCGGCCGGTCGAGGAAATAGGTGATGCGGCGGAAGCCATCCGCCTCGCACTGTGTGCAGTAAACCTTGGAGGAACGGTAGAGCCCCATCAGCTTGGTATTCGCGGAAGGGTCGGTCTCGGTCTCGACGGTCAGGGTGAAGCCGCCCCGCGGCGGCGCGTGGAGCGTCAGCGTCTGCGGCGTGGCCGTATAGGCAGAAGCGTCCAGCGGCGTGCCGTCGAGGCTGATCGTTTTCAGGACGAGTTCGTCGCCGTCCAGTACCAGCGGTGCGTCGGTTTGCCCGGTCGGATTCGGGCGCAAGGCCAAAAGCGAGCGGATCCGCGTTTTCGTCGGGTGCAGGCCGATGTCGAGATCGACCGTGTCGATCAGCCAGTCGGACGGGCGGTAATCCTCGAGGCGGATCAGCGGAGCATCTTCGGTACGCATGGAAACCCTGATGGCGGAGGTCAGGGAGTGTTTCTAGAGCATGCCGGCTTGGGATGGAAACACGGCCGTCATGCTCGGGCTTGACCCGAGCATCTCGTGACGAAATGGCCTTCCGTGCCCTTTTCGACCGGAGATTCTCGGATCTGCGCCGCGCTCCGCCCGAGAATGACGGCGGGAGCGCTTCACGCCACCGGCGAAACCGCCGGCTCGGCATGGCTGACCAGCCGGCAGACCTGCGGCCGCGCGATCCGCACGGCACGCTCGATCGCGTCGACGGCGTCATGCACAGCGGCGACGTCGAGCGCCGGGTCGACGCGGCAATGATAGTTCACCACCAGCCCCTTCGCTGTCTGCCGCACGCGCACGCTGTGGATGTCGTGGATCGGCCCGGCGAGCTTCGTTGCCTCACTCGCCAGCGCCTTGCCGATATCCTCGACCGTCTCCCAGGCGGCGTTGTGGCCGGCGGGCTGGCCGGTCTCCATCGGCTCGATATGGGTTTCGACCTCGGTCTCGCCGCCGAATTCGGCCCGGATGGCGCTTTCCAGCCGCGTTGCGATCTCATGCGCGTCGCTGAGCGGCAGGCTCTGGTCCACCTCCATATCGAGGCTGACCGAGAGCTTGTCGCCGATGCTGTGAACGGTGACGTGATGGACCGGGATCTTGAGCTTGAGCGCGATCAGGAGCACCCGCTCCAGCGCCGTCTCGTCGTCGACCTGCACCGGATCGGCGGTGATGGTGATCTCGGAGCCCGGTTCGACCTGCACCAGGGCGTTGGAAAGCTGGGCCTTGATCGCGGTGACGCGCTCGAGCGGCAGCGTGCGCGAAACGCCGATGCCGATCTCGCCATGGATGCGCCCGCCGGCCGGGCGGACCCTGAGCCAGTTGATCCCCACCACGCCCGGCACGCCGCGCGCGGCCTCGCGCAATTTCTCGCTCACGCCTTCCGGCGCCGTGTCCATCAGCGTGTCCAGAACGCGCCGGGCGAGGCGAAAGGCCGAGTAGGCCGTATAGGCCGCGATGGCGAAGGCGGCGACGGTGTCGGCCCGCTCGAAGCCGTACCAGACGCCGATGAGTCCGACCAGCACCAGCGCCGAGCCGACGAAATCGGCCGAGAAATGCGTGGCCTCGCCGGCGAGCGCCTCGCTGCCGGTTTCCCTGGCGACCTTGGTCAGCGAACGCCAGCGGATCGCATCGACCGTCATCGACAGCACCAGCACGCCGATGACGAGCGGCGTCACCGAGACATGCTCGATCAGGTTGTTCCACAGCCGGTTGCCGGCCTCCCAGAGGATCGCGCCGGCGAGCGTGAACAGGATCGCGGTCTCGACCAGCGCGGCGAGCGCCTCGACCTTGCCATGGCCGTAATGATGCTCATCGTCGGCCGGCTTGTCGGAGGCGCGCACGGCGAACCAGGTGAACAGCGTCGAGCCGACATCGATCAGCCCTTGCAACGCGTCGGTGAGCAAGGCGAGCGAGCCGGAGAGAATGGCGCCGACGATCTTCGCCGCGGTGAGCAGAATGGTTGCCATCACCGAGAGGATTGCCGCACGCTGCTTGATCTGGGCGATCTGGGCAGGCGTTGCGCGCTCAGGCGGTGCCGTCACCGGTCCGTCTTGCGTTGTGGTCATGGCTCGTCCTGCTTGGCGCCCCTTGGAACCCGGAAGCTCTTGCCCGAATGAGGGAACGGATCAACCCTCTTCCTGCTCAACGAGGATGAACGATGCGATATCTCCACACCATGGTCCGCGTGACCGATCTCGATCAGGCGCTGGATTTCTACGTCAACAAGTTCGGCATGGTCGAAACCCGCCGGATCGAAAACGAGAAGGGGCGCTTCACCCTGGTCTTCCTCGCCGCTTCCGACGATCTGGCCGAGGCGAAGGCCGGCGCCTCGCGTGGCCGCCCGACGCTGGAACTGACCTATAACTGGGATCCGGAAACCTATACGGGCGGTCGCAATTTCGGCCATCTCGCCTATGAGGTCGACGACATCTACGCGACCTGCGACAAGCTGATGAAGGCCGGGGTCACGATCAACCGCCCGCCGCGCGACGGCAACATGGCCTTCATCCGCTCGCCCGACAACATTTCGATCGAATTGCTCCAGAAGGGCGACCCCAAGCCGCCGTCGGAGCCCTGGGCGAGCATGCCGAACACCGGGAGCTGGTGAGGAGTCAGCCGACGTTTGATGGGTGATAGCCTCCATGATATCATCCGATGATATCATGGAGGCTCCGATGGGCATTCTTGTCCGGGACCCGAAGATCGACCGCATGGTCCGCGAGCTCGCCGAGCGTGACGGCATCAGCTTGCAGGCCGCGATCGGCATGGCCGTCGAGCGCGAATTGAAGCGTCGCGACGAGAGGCGCCGACAAATCGAAGAGGCGACCCGCAAGGCGCAGGAGAAGCTGGCCGCCTATCCAACGGTCGATGACGGCTTGACGCATAAGGAATTCTTCGACCGCGAATATGGCGACGCCTGATGTTTCTGGATGCATCGGTCATCGTGGCCAATCTGCTCGAGGAGGCGGAGGCCGTTGCGATCAGGGAGGCTCTGTTCGACGAGAACGAACTGGTCACCTCGCCGCTTGCGATGTTCGAGGCGTCGACCCGTCTTGCGGCGGTGAAGCGCTTCAGCATCGATGACGGGTATCGGGTGGTTCAGGCCTTCATGGAGGATGCGAACGTCCGTGTTGCCGCGATCGATGCGGAGGTCGGCCGGATCGCACATCATTGTGCTGGCCTTTATCATCATTCGACGGGCCATCCCGCGCGTCTGAACATGGGTGACTGCTTCGCCTACGCTTCGGCTCGCGCGGCGAGCCTCAAGCTTGCCTACAAGGGCGACGACTTCATCCACACCGATATCGAAGGTCAGCGCTTTGGCTCCTGAACCCGCGCGCGCCGGCGTCTTCTGCCTGGGCATCGCGACGCTCGACTATGTCTACAGCGTCGAGACCATGCCGACGCGGGGCGAGAAATACCGCTCGCGCGGTCTCGCCGTGGTCGGTGGCGGCTGCGCCGGCAATGCCTCGGTCGCCATCGCGCGCCTCGGCGGGGCCTGCTGGCTGGCGACGCGCCTCGCCGATGATTTCACCGGCGACCGCATCGTCGCCGACCTGAACGCCGAGGGCGTCGACACCGCTTTCGCGCGCCGTGTCGCCGGCCTGACCTCGCCGGTTTCGGCCATCCTGATCGATGCGCAGGGCGAGCGCATGGTGATCTCCCATTCCGATCCGGCGATGCCGGAGGATGCCGGCTGGCTGCCGCGCAGCCTTCCGGAGGGCGCTGGCGCGGTGCTTGCCGATACGCGCTGGGGAGAGGGGGCTCTCGCGGCCCTGAAGCTGGCGCGCCAGGCCGGCGTGCCGGGCGTCCTCGACGGCGACCGCAGGCCGCCCCACCCCGATCTCGTCGCGACGGCGAGCCATGTCGCCTTCAGCCAGCAGGCCTTGCGCGAGATATCGGGTGAGGAGGACCCTCGTCTCGGCCTCGCCAGGATGGCGCAGGGCGCGCCGAGCTGGCTCGCGGTAACGCTCGGCAAGGAGGGCGTGCTCCACTGGGACGGCGAAATCCGCCGCAGCCCGGCCTTCGCGGTCGAGACCGTCGATACGCTGGGGGCTGGCGATGTCTGGCATGGCGCCTTCGCGCTGGCGCTGGCGGAAGGCCGCGACGAGGTGGCCGCGATCCGTTTCGCATCGGCCGCGGCTGCCATCAAATGCACCCGCTTCGGTGGCCGCGATGGCGCGCCGAGCCGGGACGAGGTGGAGCGCTTCCTGGCCGGGGAAAGTTGATGCCCAATCCGTGCTCAATCCCTGCCTGAAATTGAGGCGAACGGGATTGGTGGAGGACTTGCCCAACAATAAGGCAGGCGGAAGATAGGCGGCTGCGTTGCTGGAGTCCCGATGTTCGCACCGTCCGTTCCTGCCGCTGTCGATCTGACACTGCCGGCCTATGTCCGTGCGGATGGCGGGGTGCGGCTGCGCTTCGGCCGAACCGGAACCCGTACGCAAAGGCTCGCTTTGGCTGAATCCGGCGGCTATCGGGCCCGTTTTCCCGACACCTTCGACGACGCTTGCGAGGCGGTGCTGATCAATACCGGCGGCGGCATGGCCGGCGGCGACCGCATGCGGGTCGAGGCCGTGCTCGAGGCCGGCGGCGACGCCGTCATCGCCACGCAAGCCGCCGAGAAAATCTATCGTAGCCAGGGCGCGGAAACCCGCATCGAGACAATGCTGTCGGTCGGGGAGGGCGCGAGCCTCGCCTGGATCCCGCAGGAGAGCATCCTGTTCTCCGGCGCCCGCCTCAGCCGCAGCCTGTCGATCGAACTCGCCGCCGACGCCCGGCTGGTCGCTTGCGAATCCGTCTTCTTCGGCCGCAGCGCCATGGGCGAGACGGTCGAGCGCGGCGCCTTGCGGGATCGCTGGCGGGTGCGGCGCGGCGGGCGCCTCGTCTTCGCCGAGGATATGCGGCTGGAGGGCCCGATGGCGCAGTTGCTGGCGCGCCCGGCCATCGGCGCCGGCGCCCGCGCCGCCGCCACGCTGCTCGTCGCTGGCCCCGGTCTCGCGGCGCTTCTGGAGGCGGCGCGCGCCTGCCTGTCGGA
The DNA here is from genome assembly GCF_050433265.1 of Allobosea sp. OAE752. Taxonomy (NCBI): domain Bacteria; kingdom Pseudomonadati; phylum Pseudomonadota; class Alphaproteobacteria; order Hyphomicrobiales; family Alloboseaceae; genus Allobosea; species Allobosea sp. OAE752. Next base: position 394,113 of record NZ_JBNPXO010000001.1, on the reverse strand, counting down.
GGCTGCCGATGTCGAGGGCGGGGCCGGCATCGTCTCCGAGCTTCTCGTCATCCGCCTCGTCTCTCCCGAGGCCGCGCCCTTGCGTCGTGTGCTCGTCACGCTGCTCGGGCATCTGACCGGTCGTGCGCTGCCGCGCACCTGGTCAACCTAAGGAGAGCCGCATGCTGCCGATCCAGGGTTTGAAGTGCATCTACGACACCGCCGGCCGGAGCTGGTCGATCGAGCTCGTCATCAGGGCCGAGGGCGAGGATGCGCTGCGCCGCTTCGACGTCGACGGGCCGCACGATGCCGAGATGCTGATCGAGGCTTTCGAGGATTCCTCCGTCAGCGTCTTCGACCCCCAGACCGGCGAGATCGTCTTCGGTTACGAATATCTCGACCTCGACCACGAAGATGACGAGGACGAAGCCGATGAGGACGAAGAGGAAGACTCCGAGGACGATTCGGAGGACGATGAAGCCGCTGGAGACGAGAAGGTAAAATCATGAATCTGACGCCGCGCGAAAAGGACAAGTTGCTCGTTGCCATGGCGGCCATGGTCGCACGGCGACGACTCGAGCGCGGCGTCAAGTTGAACTATCCCGAAGCCGTCGCACTCATCACCGACTTCGTCGTCGAGGGTGCGCGCGACGGCAGATCCGTCGCCGAGCTGATGGAGGCCGGCGCGCATGTGATCACGGCCGATCAGGTCATGGACGGCATCGCCGAATTGATCCACGACGTGCAGATCGAGGCGACCTTTCCCGACGGCACCAAGCTCGTCACGGTGCATGAGCCGGTCCGCGGTTCGGCCGGCCGGCTGAAGCCCGGCGAGGTCGTGACGCTGCCTGGCGACCTCGTCATGAACGAGGGCCGCGAGAGCCTGACGCTGACGGTCGCGAACACGGGCGACCGGCCGATCCAGATCGGCTCGCACTACCATTTCTTCGAGGCCAATCCGGCGCTCGCTTTCGAGCGCGACAGGGCGCGGGGCTTCCGGCTCGACATTCCCGCCGGCACGGCGGTGCGCTTCGAACCTGGCCAGACCCGCGAGGTCAGGCTGGTGGCGCTTGCCGGCAAGCGCGAGGTCTATGGTTTCCGCCAGGATGTGATGGGAAAACTGTGAGCGATCAGCCGGACCACAAGCACGATATGTCGGGGCTCGATATTCCGCCGGTGTCGCCGCCATTCGCGGATATGGCGCCGACGGCGGCCCAGATCGGCAAGAAGCGCGGAATCTGCGCGATCAGCGGGCAGGAGACGGCCCGCAAGAATCTGGTCGAGATCGGCACGCTGCGCCCGGCGCTGGTCGAGCATATCCGCGCCGATTTCCCCGATCTGTCAGACCATGCGCTGATCAGCCTGAAGGAGCTGGCGCGCTACCGCACGCGCTATGTCGAGGAGATCCTGCGCGAGGAGCACGGCGAATATTCAGACCTCGACCGAGAGGTTGCCGAAAGCATCGCCCGGCAGGAAACCATCGCCGAGAACGTCGAGGACGATTTCGAGGAGCATCGCACGCTGGGCGAGAAGTTCTCGGACGCTTTGGCGAGCTTCGGCGGCTCCTGGGCCTTCCTCATCAGCTTCGGCGTGGTGCTGTTCGGCTGGATGGCCCTGAACGTCCTGCTCGGCGAAAACAGGGCCTTCGACAGCTATCCCTTCATCCTCCTGAACCTCGTGCTGTCCTGCATTGCCGCGATCCAGGCGCCGATCATCATGATGAGCCAGAAGCGGCAGGAGGCGAAGGACCGCCTGCGTTCGGCCAACGACTATCAGGTCAACCTCAAGGCCGAGCTCGAAATCCGCCATTTGCACGAGAAAATGGACCATCTGATCACGCGGCAGTGGCAGCGCCTCGCCGAGATCCAGCAGGTCCAGCTCGAGATGCTGCAGGACCAGCAGGCCCGGCCCGCGCGGTCGAAGGTCGTGGTCAAGAAGGCGCGCAAGAAGCCGAAGGCCAAGACCAAGGCGAAGCCGGCCGAGCCGACCCTCGAGGCGGAAGCGACCGAGCCGCCCCCCGAGGCCGATTTTTCCCACAAGAACTGAGTCTCAGGCCCGGCGGCCGGTCTTCGATGCCGGCCGTTGCGGCGAATCTTGCATCGCCCGTCATCGACGGTTCTGTCCGATCCCGAGGCTAAGCCCATGCCCTTCACATTCCCGCGCAACGCCTATGCCGCGATGTTCGGCCCCACCACCGGCGACAAGGTGCGCCTCGGCGACACCGATCTGTGGATCGAGGTCGAGAAGGATTTCACCACCTATGGCGAGGAGGTGAAGTTCGGCGGCGGCAAGGTCATCCGCGACGGCATGGGCCAGTCGCAGGTCAGGAACGCCGATGGCGCGGTCGACACCGTCATCACCAACGCGCTGATCCTCGACCATTGGGGCATCGTGAAGGCCGATATCGGCATTGTCGGCGGGCGCATCGTCGCGATCGGCAAGGCCGGAAACCCCGATATCCAGGCCGGCTTCGGCAATTTCGATCCGAGCGAGACGATCATCGTCGGCCCCGGCACCGAGGTCATCGCGGGCGAGGGCAAGATCGTCACGGCCGGCGGCTTCGACAGCCATATCCACTACATCTGCCCGCAGCAGATCGAGCACGCGCTGATGAGCGGGCTCACCACCATGCTGGGCGGCGGCACTGGCCCGGCCCATGGCACGCTGGCGACGACCTGCACCCCCGGCCCCTGGCATCTCGGCCAGATGATCAAGGCCGCCGACGCCTTCCCGATGAACCTCGCCTTCGCCGGCAAGGGCAACGCGGCGCTGCCCGGCGCGCTGGTCGAGATGATCGAGGCCGGCGCCTGCGCCATGAAGCTGCACGAGGACTGGGGCACGACGCCCGCCGCGATCGACAACTGCCTTTCCGTCGCCGACGACTATGACGTGCAGGTGATGATCCACACCGACACGCTGAACGAATCCGGCTTCGTCGAGGACACCATCAAGGCCTTCAAGGGTCGCACCATCCACGCCTTCCACACGGAAGGGGCGGGCGGCGGCCATGCACCCGACATCATGAAGGTGGCGGGGCTGCCCAACGTCCTGCCTTCCTCGACCAATCCGACGCGGCCCTTCACGGTCAATACGCTCGACGAGCATCTCGACATGCTGATGGTCTGCCATCACCTGTCGCCCTCGATCCCCGAGGATCTCGCCTTCGCCGAGAGCCGCATTCGCAAGGAGACCATCGCGGCCGAGGACATCCTGCACGATCTCGGCGCGCTCTCGATGATGTCTTCGGATTCGCAGGCCATGGGCCGCGTCGGCGAGGTCATCACCCGCACCTGGCAGACCGCGCACAAGATGAAGGTCCAGCGCGGGGCGCTGGCGGAGGACGCCGGGACCGGCGCCGACAATTTCCGCGCCAAGCGCTATGTCGCGAAATACACGATCAACCCCGCCATCGCCCATGGCATATCCAGACATATCGGGTCGATCGAGGTGGGCAAGCTCGCCGACCTCGTCATCTGGTCGCCGGCCTTCTTCGCCACCAAGCCCGATCTCATCATCAAGGGCGGCATGATCGCGGCCGCTCCGATGGGGGACCCCAACGCCTCGATCCCAACGCCCCAACCGGTGCATTACCAGCCGATGTTCGGCGCCTTCGGCAAGGCCGTGACCTCGACCTCGCTGCTCTTCGTCTCGCAGGCGGCCATCGCCAACGGGCTGCGGAACAGGCTCGGCACGGACAAGGAGATGGTCGCGGTCGAGAACACCCGTGGCGGCATCTCCAAGAAGAGCATGATCCACAACGACGCCACGCCGGACATCCAGATCGATCCGGAAACCTATGCGGTGGTCGCGGATGGCGAATTGCTGGTCTGCGAGCCCGCGAAGGAACTGCCGCTGGCGCAGCGCTACTTCCTGTTCTGATAAATAAGGCCGTCATTCTCGGGCGAAGCGAAGCGCAGATCCGAGAATCTCCGGACCGTCAGGCCGCGGGAGCCTCCTTTGGCGAAAGATGCGCGGGGCAAGCCCGAGCATGACGCGCGGCATGGTTGCCGCCAGTGCCTGCTCTTGACTTGGTTCGACCATGCCAGTCTTTTCGTCGGCAAAAGAATTTGCCTCGGGAGGACAGGATGACGCGTTTCCACTTCACGACCTTGAGCGCGCTGGCGCTCGCTGCTGCCGTCGTGGTCTCGCCTCAACGGCCTGCCTTTGCGCAGGGACAGGTCACGGTCTATTGCTCGATCCTGGAGGAACAATGCCGCGAGGGCGCGGCAATGTTCGAGAAGGCGACCGGCATCAAGGTCGCGATGATCAGAAAGAGCACCGGCGAGGTTTATGCCCAGGTCAAGGCCGAAGCCAACAACCCTCGCGGCGATGTCTGGTGGGGTGGGCCGGGCGAGCCGCATCTGCAAGCGGCCGAGGAGGGACTGCTCGACGAATACAAATCGCCCAAGCTGCCGGAACTGCATGATTGGGCGCAGCGCCATGCCGAGCAGTCGAAATTCCGCACCAATGCGATTTATCTCGGCGCGCTCGGCATCGGCTACAACAGCGATATTCTCAAGAAGCGCGGCATCGCTGCGCCCAAATGCTGGGCGGATCTGCTCGATGCGGCGTTCCGCGACGAGGTGCAGATCGCCGATCCCAGCTCTTCGGGCACGGCCTATGTCTTCCTGGCGACGACGGTGCAGCGCCTCGGCGAGGAGAAGGGCTTCGAGTTCCTCAAGAGCCTGCACAAGAACATCAGCCAGTACACCAAATCCGGCATCGCGCCGGTGAAGGCGACCGCGCTCGGCGAGACGGCGGTCGGCATCGCCTTCATCCACGACATGCTGACGCAGAAGCTGCAGGGCGCGCCGATCGAGACCGTGGCACCCTGCGAGGGCACCGGCTACGAGACCGGCTCGGTCTCGGTCGTCAAGGGCGGCAAGAACCCGGAGGCCGCACGCAAATTCGTCGATTTCACGCTGTCGCCCGATGCCCAGAACATCAATGCGAGGCTGAAGATCAACTCGATCCCCTCGAACAGGAATGCGCTGCTCTCGCCGGATGCACCGAAGTTCTCGGAGATCAAGCTGATCGACTACGACACGCCGCGCTGGGGCTCACCGGCCGAGCGCTCGCGCCTGCTCAAGAAGTTCGACGCCGAGATCAAGACCTTGCCGCGATAACGCCGCGATGATCCTGAAAGCCTGGTAGCACGAACACGCGTTCGTGCTACTAATTTGGCAAGGGCTTCGGGAGCTTCGGCTTCCCATAGGGATCATCAGACATGCTTCGCGCCACCTCCGTCGTTCGCAAGGCCGCCGTCCGGGCCGAGCGCGTCGTCGACACGCTCACCCTCGACCATGACGACCGCAATCGCCGCCGCCTTGCCCTCAAGGCCGATGGCGGGCTCGATGTCCTGCTCGATCTCGACAAGGCCACGGTGCTGGCTGATGGCGACGCCGTGAAGCTGGAGGACGGGAGCCTTGTCCAGATCAAGGCCGCACCGCAGAGCCTGCTGGAGATCCGCGCCGAGAACCCGCTGCGGCTGATGCGCGTCGCCTGGCATATCGGCAACCGCCATACCCCGGCCGAGATCACCGCCGACGCGATCTACATCGAGAACGACCACGTCCTGGCCGAGATGGTGCGCGGGCAGGGCTGTGCGATGACGACGGTGGAACGCCCCTTCCAGCCCGAGCGCGGCGCCTACGACCACGACCATGCTCACGGCCACGATCACGCCCATGATGACGCCTGCGGCTGCGGGCATGATCACCACGGTCACGATCACCATCATCATGGCCATGGCCACGACCACAAGCATGGCCATGAGCACGCGCATGGCCAGGAACATGCGCATGGCAAAGAACACGCGCATGATCACAAGCATGCCCACGGCCATGAGCACCATCACGCCCATGGCGATGCCTGCGGCTGCGGCCACGACCATCACGATCATGAGCATCACGACCACGGCCACCGCCACGGCGCCGAGCATGGCCATAAGGGCCATTCGCACGACCGCTGAGCCGGCAGGGCATGTCGGCCCATCTGCCCCTGATGGTCTGGCTGTCGCCGTCCTTCCCGGTCGGCGCCTTCGCCTATTCGCACGGGCTGGAATGGGCCTTCGAGGCCGGCGACCTGCACGACGCGGAAACCCTGCGCGACTGGCTCGACGCGCTGGTCCGTCACGGCTCGCTGCATAACGACCTGATTCTCTTCGCGGCCGCTTTTCACGCCGCGCAGGAGAAGGACACGGGAGCGTTGCGCGAGGTCGCGGAGCTCGCGCTCGCGCTCGCCAACTCCGCCGAGCGAAGGCTGGAAACGGTGACGCAGGGCAATGCCTTCGTCGCGGCGGTGAAGGCGTCCTGGCCTTGCGAAGCCATCGGCCGGCTCGGCGAGACCTGGGATGGCGATGTCGCCTATCCGGTCGCCGTGGCGGTCGCCAGCGCCGGTCACGCCCTGCCTCTGGCTCCTTGCCTCGAGGCCTACAGCCTCGCCTTCGTCGCCAATCTCGTCTCGGCGTCGGTGCGGCTGGGCATCGTCGGTCAGACCGATGGGCAGAGGGTCACTGCCGCCTTGGTCCCGGCCTTGCATGAGGCGGCGGCCGGGGCCGAGCGCGCGACGCTCGACGATCTCGGCGGCTGCGCGCTGCGCTCCGACATCGCCAGCTTGCGTCACGAAACCCAGTATTCGAGGCTTTTCCGCTCATGACCCGCTCCCCCCATGGCCCTTTGCGCGTCGGCATCGGCGGCCCGGTCGGCTCCGGCAAGACGGCGCTGATGGAGGTGCTGTGCAAGCGCATGCGCGGCGCCTACGACCTCTGCGCCATCACCAATGACATCTATACCAAGGAGGATGCGCGGCTGCTGACGGTCGCCGGCGCGCTGCCCGAGGAGCGGATCATGGGCGTCGAGACCGGCGGCTGCCCGCATACCGCGATCCGCGAGGATTGCTCGATCAACCTCGCGGCGGTCGCCGAGATGCGCGGCAAGTTCCCGGCGCTCGATCTGATCCTGATCGAATCCGGTGGCGATAACCTCGCCGCGACCTTCTCGCCCGAACTGGCGGATCTGACGATCTACGTCATCGACGTCGCCGCCGGCGAGAAGATCCCGCGCAAGGGTGGGCCCGGCATCACCCGCTCCGACCTGCTCGTCATCAACAAGACCGATCTCGCGCCGCATGTCGGCGCCGATCTCGGCGTCATGGAGCGCGATTCCCGGACGATGCGGGGCAAACGCCCCTTCGTCTTCACCAATACCCGTGCCGGCGAGGGCGTCGACGCGGTGATCGATTTCATCGAGATGGCCGGCGGCCTGAAGCCGGCTTCGGCGGCGTGAGGAGAGGCGGATGAACACGAAGATGATCGAGCGGCTGGTGCTTGCTGCGGCGGCGACGCTCTTTGCTGGTAGCGCCATGGCCCATACCGGCGTCGGCTCCGTGCATGGCTTCACGGCGGGGCTGACCCATCCGCTGTTCGGGCTGGACCATCTCACCGCCATGGTCGCGGTCGGCCTCTGGGCCGGGCTGGTCGGCGGCAAGGCGCGTTTCGCCTATCCCGCCGCTTTCGTCGTCACCATGGTTCTCGCCGGCATCTGGGGCATGACGGGCGCAGCCTTGCCCGGCGTCGAGATCGGGATCGGCGTCTCGGTCGTGGCGCTCGGCCTCGCCATCGCCTTCAACCTGACGCCGCCGCTGGCGGCCGGTGTCGCGATCTGCGCTGCATTCGCGATCTTCCATGGCCATGCCCATGGCGCGGAACTGCCGGAGGATGCGAGCGGGCTGAGCTATGCCGCCGGCTTCGTTGTGGCGACCGCGGCGCTGCATGGCGTCGGGCTGGTTCTCGCCGCACAGATCGCGCGCTATGCGCCGCGCCTGGCCCGCTTTGCCGGTGGGGCGATGGCCGTCGCCGGAATCGCCTTCCTCGCCGGCTGAAACAAGGTCATCCCAAAAAAGGAAAGGGCGGGCACGAGGCCCGCCCTTTTTGTTGTCTCTGGCTGCGGCGGCCGGTCCCGGCTCAGGCGTCGTAGCCCTTGACCTGCGCCAGCGCGGTCATCACGCCGCGCAGTTCCGCCAATCCACGCAGCCGCCCCACGGCCGGATAGCCGGGGAAGCTGCCCTTGCCGACATCGTCGAGCAGCTCGTGGCCGTGGTCGGGGCGCATCGGGATGCGCCAATGCGGCAGGCCGGCGGCCTTGCGGCGCTTCTCCTCGGCCATCAGCGCATCGACCAGCGCGACCATGTCGGTGTCGCCGCCGAGATGCTCGGCCTCCATGAAGGACCCGTCCGGATCCTTCGCGACGTTGCGCAGATGCGCGAACCAGACCTTGTCGGCGAAGCGGCGCGCGATCGCCGGCACGTCGTTCTTCGGATTGGCGCCGAGCGAGCCGGAGCAGAGCGTCAGCCCGTTCGCCGGGGAATCGACCGTACCGAGGATCCAGGCGATGTCGTCCTCGTCCGAGCAGATGCGCGGCAGGCCGAAGAGCGGGCGCGGCGGGTCGTCCGGATGGATGCACATGCGGATGCCGACCTCCTCGGCGGTCGGGATGATCGCCTCCAGGAAGCGCTTGAGATTGGCCCTGAGCTTGTCATGCGTCATGCCGGCATAGCGCTCGAGGATGCGGGCGAGGCCGGGTAGGTCGTAGCGGTCGAAGGCGCCGGGCAGTCCCGCCATCACGCTGGAGAGCAGCCGGTCGCGATCCGCTTCCGTCGAGCGCTCGAACCAGGCCCTGGCCTTGTCCATCACCTCGGCGGAATGGCCCTCGTCGGCGCCCTTGCGCTTCAGCATGAAGTGATCGAGCGCGACATATTCGTGCAGATTGAAGCGCAGCGCCGTGCCGCCGCCGGGCAGCGGCTCGGCGAGCTGCGTGCGCGTCCAGTCCAGCACCGGCATGAAGTTGTAGCAGATCACCTGAAGCCCGCAGGCGGCGAGGTTGCGCATCGACTGGCGGTAGTTCTCGAAGACGGTTTCGAGGTCGCCCTCGCCGATCTTGACGCTTTCATGGATCGGTAGGCTCTCGACCACCTTCCATTCGAGGCCGAGGCTCCTGTCGCCGCGAACGATCGCCTGGCGCTTCTCGATCTCCTCGACGCTCCAGACCACGCCATAGGGGATCTGGTGCAGCGAGTTGACGATGCCTGTCGCCCCGGCCTGCCTGGCCTGCGCCAGAGTCACGACGTCGTCCGGGCCGAACCAGCGCCAGCATTGTTCCATGGTCTAATATCCTTTGGGAGGTATGGTGTCGTCGGGTGGTGGGCGCCGCGTCTCAGCTCGCCTCGTGGACAAGCCTGGAATCGTCGAAGGCGTCGGCATGGTCCTTCGCGATCGCGTCGATCGTGGCGAAGACGGTGCGCAGATGCGCCCGCATCGCCGCCTCGGCGCCTGCGGCGTCGTGCTTGATGATATGCGCGGCGATGATCCGGTGCTCCTGCAGGATCACGCTCGACCAGGAGGGCGTTTCCAGCGAGAGGCAGCGCACCCGGTCCATCTGCGCCTTCACGCCCTCGATCATGCTCCAGACCGCGCTGTGGCCGGCGATGCGCGATATTTCGGCGTGGAACACCTCGTCGAGGCGGAAAATCTCTGGCCGATCCTGCCGCCGCACGGCTTCCGCCTGCTCCTCGATCTGTTCTTCGAGCCGGCGGCGGTCGGCATCGCCGATGCGCTCGGCGGCGAGCACGACGGTGCGGCATTCCAGCGTCTCGCGCACGAACTGGCTGTCATGGACGGCTGCGAGGTCGATCGGCGCGACGAAGGTGCCGACCTGCGGCACCGCCACCAGGAAGCCCTCGTCGACCAGCCGCTTGAACGCCTCGCGCACCGGCGTGCGGCTGACCCCGAAGCGCAGCGCCATGCGCGCCTCGGACATCGCCTCGCGCGGCTTCAGCACGCCGCTGATGACGTCGGTGCGCAGCACGCTGTAGATTTGATCTGTGCTGTGCCGCGTTGCTGGGTGGGCCATTGCCAAGCTCTTATCGACTAGTATACTAGGATACCGAGTAATCCGGCGCTGCGTCAATCGCACAGTCGGCGGATTGAACAACGGGTTCCGGTGGGCGGCGGCCGGAACATCACAAAAAGCATCCGTCAAAAGAAGCGGAAATCCGCATCTGGAGGAGAAACCATGGCTTACGACAGCATCAACAGGCGTCATTTCATCGGCGGTGTCGCCGGTCTCGGCCTTGCCGCCCAGACGCCCGGCGCCTTTGCGCAGCAGCTCAAGCTGCCGGCATCGCCGGTCACGATCAGTGTCATCGATGTCGGCGGCGCCCTGGCGCTGGTCCAGACGCCGATGGAAAACTTCCCCAAGATGAAGCCCAAGCTCGCTTCGCGCATGGTCTTCACCAAGGCTCCGGCTCCCGAGTTGCCGTCGAAGATCAAGGCTCAGCAGAGCGCCGGCCGCGTCGACATCGACATGGTCATCGGTGGCCTGGACGTGCTGTCGGCCGGCATCGAGCAGAAGCTGTGGGTCGAATTGCTGCCACGCTTCGCGGGCGAGCTGCCGAAGCCCGAGGACATCTACCTCGCGCCCGCTCTCGCGATGCACAATCTCGGGCAGGGGCAGGGCATGGCGATGGTCTACTACCCGTCCGGGCCGCTGCTCGAATACATGCCCGACCGGGTCAAGACCCCGCCGACCACGGCCGAGGAATTGCTGGCCTGGACCAAGCAGAACAAGAACCGCTTCTTCTACGGACGCCCGGCCAATTCCGGCCCCGGCCGCACCTGGCTCATGGGCCTGCCCTACATCCTCGGCGACAAGGATCCGAAGGATCCCGAGAAGGGCTGGGACAAGACCTGGGCCTATCTCAAGGAGCTGGGCGAGAACATCGAGTACTACCCCGGCGGCACCGGCCAGACGATGAAGGAGCTCGGCGACGGCACGCGCGACATCATCGTCAGCACCACGGGCTGGGACATCAACCCGCGCGTCCTCGGCATCGTGCCCAAGGAAGCCAAGGTCCAGACGCTGAAGGGCTTCCACTGGGTGACCGACGCCCAGTACATGATGATCCCGAAGGGCGTCTCCGACGAGAAGCTCGCCGTGCTGCTCGATCTGGTCCGTCACATGCTCACGCCGGAGCAGCAGGCCTATACCTATGACGAAGGCTATTTCTATCCGGGTCCGGCGGTGAAGGACGTGCCGCTCTCGATGGCGCCGGAATCGAGCCAGAAGGCGATCAAGGAATACGGCCGGCCCGAATACGACAAGCTGATCGCCGACAACCCGATGGAAACCCCGCTCAATCCCGACAAGATGGTCATCGCCTTCCGGATCTGGGACGAGCAGGTCGGCGGCGCCAAGAAGAAGTAGGCCACGGACTGGCCGGCAGGCGCGGCCGAGGGCCGGGCCTGCCGCTTCCACATGGGGGCCTGCTCTCGCGGCGAGGGCGGCCCCGCAACGACACCGTTATCAAGACCCGGAAGCCATGACGATCAACGCAGCCTCCTTCCGCGAGCTCAAGCTCGATCGCCTGAGCCGTGACTTCGGCACGCATAACGCGCTCAAGGACGTCTCGCTGACCATCGGCAAGGGCGAGTTCATCGCCCTGCTCGGGCCTTCGGGCTGCGGCAAGTCGACCACGCTGAACCTGATCGCCGGGCTGCTGCCGGCGACCGGTGGCGGCATCTGGCTCGACGACAAGCGCATCGACCCGTTGCGGCCGGAAGAGCGCGGCTTCGGCATGGTCTTCCAGAACTATGCGCTGTTCCCGCATATGACGGTGGCGAAGAACATCGGCTTCGGCCTCAAGATGCGCGGCGTGGCCAAGGCCGAGATCGACAAGCGCGTCGCCGAGGCGGTCGCGCTGGTGCGCCTGCAGGGCCAGACCGCGAAGCTGCCCGGCCAGCTCTCCGGCGGCCAGCAGCAGCGCGTCGCCATCGCCCGCGCCATCGTCGTCGAGCCGCCGCTCGTGCTGATGGACGAGCCGCTCTCCAATCTCGACGCCAAGCTGCGCCTCGAGATGCGCGCCGAGATCCGCCGCATCCACAATACGCTCGGCGCGACCACGATCTACGTCACCCACGACCAGGAGGAGGCGCTCTCGCTCGCCGACCGCATCGTCGTGCTGCGCGACGGCGTGGTCCGCCAGGTCGGCACGCCCGAGGATCTGTTCTCGCGCCCTGACCATCTCGACGTCGCCGAGTTCATGGGCTTCCGCAACAAGGTCAAGGGCACGGTCGCCACGGTGACCGAGGGCCACGCCACGGTCGCGGTTAGCGAGGCGCAACTCTCCGGCCGCACCCGCAACGCGGTCTCTGCCGGCGGCGCTGCCTGGCTCGCCATCCGCCCTGAGGATCTCCATCCTGTGGCGGCCGGTCAGCCCGGCCTCAAGGCGCAGGTGGTCTCGACCGAGTTCCGCGGCCGCGAATTCGTCGGCTTCGCTCGTATGGCGGATGGCACGGACCTGTCCTTCCTCGCCCATGACAAGCTGTCGCCCGGCGAGGCGGTCACGCTCGCCGCCGACGCCGACCGCGTCCTCGTCTATGGAGAGGCGGCGTGAGCGCGGAAGCCACCTCCATCCCGCTGAAGCAGCGGCTGGCGGCGCGCGGGCTCGACGGGCTGACGCTGCTCGTCGTGCCGGCGATCCTGTTCCTGCTGGCGCTGTTCATCTACCCGTTCCTTTACGGGCTCATCCTCTCCTTCGAGCCGAAGGCGGGCGGAGCGCTGTCGAATTACCAGCGCTTCTTCTCCGATTCCTTCCTCTACGGCACGATCGCGACGACCCTCTGGCTCGCTTTGCCGGTGACGGTCGCGACGCTGGGGCTCGCCATCCCGATCGCCTTCCGCGTCCGGCTGATGCAGAACCAGCGCCTGCTCACCACGATCCTGGTGATCCCGATCACGCTGGGGACGGTGCTCGTCGCCGAGGGCCTTTTGAACTATCTCGGCCCGCAAGGCTGGTTCAACCGGACCTTGATGACGCTCGGCCTCATCTCGACGCCGGTGAAGCTGCTGCACAACTACTGGGGCGTGATGCTCTCGCTGGTCATCACCGGCTTCCCCTTCACCTTCCTGCTGACGCTGTCCTACCTGTCGGGCATCGACCCGGCGCTGGAAAATGCCGGCGCGACGCTGGGCGCGGGGCCCTGGGAGCGCTTCAAGCACATCCTCTTCCCGCTGCTGCTGCCCGGTCTGGCGATCACCTTCTGCCTGAGCTTCGTGCAGGCCTTCTCGGTCTTCCCCTCGGCGGTGCTGCTCGGCGCGCCGGCCGGCCCGACCCGCGTCATCTCGATCGCGGCCTATCAGGCGGCCTTCGAGGAATACGACTACTCCATGGCCTCGGCAGTGGCGATGATCATGGCGGCGGTTCAGCTCGCCATCGTCGTCGCGGTGCTGGCGGCGCGCGGCCTGCTCTATCGCGGCCCGGCCGGCGGCGGAAAGGGCTGAGCCGATGATCAAGGACACCCGTATCTCGACGAAGCTCTGGGCGGCCGCGAACTGGGCGCTGATCGGCTTCTTCATCATCAACCTGTTCGGCATGATCGCGACGGTGGTGACCTCCTCCTTCGCCACGCGCTGGCTCGGAACCTGGCTGCCGGCCGACTGGACGACGCGCTGGTATGCGGCCGCCTGGTCGGAATTCCAGCTCCATGACGTGCTGTTCGTCACCTTCCAGATCGTCTTCCTGGTGGTGGTGATCTCGGGGCTGATCGGCGTGCCGGCGGCCTATGCGCTGGCGCGGCGGGACTTCCCGGGCAAGAAGCTCGTCATGCTGCTCTTCCTGCTGCCGCTCCTGGTGCCGCCGATCACCTTCGGCATCCCGCTGGCGACGGTGCTCTACCAGACCGGCTTCGCCGGCCAGATGTCGGGCGTGGTGCTGGCGAACCTTGTGCCGACCGTGCCTTTCGTCATCCTGGTGATGATCCCCTTCATCGAGCAGATCGACACCAAGATCGAGCAGGCGGCGCGTGTCTTCGGCGCCAACACCTTCAAGCTCTTCGTGCACGTGCTGCTGCCGCTGCTAACGCCCGGCATCCTGGCGGCGCTGCTGCTGGTGCTGGTGCGCACGCTCGCCATGTTCGAGCTGACCTTCCTCACGGCCGGTCCGACCAGCCAGACGCTCGTCGTCGCGCTCTACTACGCGGTCTTCGCCTCCGGCGTTCGCGCGGTGCAGTCGATCGACGCCATGGCGGTGATCTACATGGTCACGACGCTGATCTGGCTCATCATCGCGCTGCGCTTCGTCAACCCGACCCAGATCGTCGCCCGCGCCAAGAGGTGAGGGCGGCGCGCTAGCCGAGATCGATCAGCGCGATGCCGAGTTCCGGGCGCTTGCGGCGGCACAGCTCCGCAGGTGCCTCGGTGATCGTCACTTCCAGCGTCGGCCTCACGGTCCCTCGCAGGAAGTGACCACCCCGGGTCGAGCCGTCGCGCAGGCCCAGCACGGCGTGCAGATGGAGGCTCGGTTCGTCGTTCTCGTCGCGGGCGATGTCGCCGAGAAGGCTCAGCACCTCGCTCTGCTCATCGACCGGAATCTCGCGATAGGTCTTGGCGGGCAGGTCGAACCAGCCGACGACAGCCTTCTGGAAGGCGCCGATGGCGCTGACCGATGCTCCGCTTAGGCCCTGCTGGTCGGCGAAGCGGGTCAGCGTCTCGAATGCCTCCTCGCCAGCGTCCAGGATCACCACGAAACGGCGCGTGCCGCCTTGCTCGCCGACTTGCCTGAAATTCATGAGCGGACCTCCTGACGGGCCAACGCGGCGGCCGGGTTTTTGATCCGCAGCGGCCTGGCCGGCATCTCGCGCCGTCGCGGCAAATGAGGTATGAGCGCCGACCGCTTGCGATGACGCGCGCGCCACCCATCTCACGGAAACATGCCTCAGTTCTCGCCCTTTCGCTTCTCCATCGCACCGATGATGGATTGGACAGATCGCCACTGCCGGACGATCCATCGCCTGATGTCGCGCCATGCGCTGCTCTACACCGAGATGGTGACGGCGCAGGCGGTGATCCACGGCAACCGCGAGCGCCTGATCGGCTTCGACGCGATGGAGCACCCCGTCGCGCTCCAGCTCGGCGGCAACGACCCGAAGCTTCTGGCCGAGGCGGCGCGGATCGGCGCCGAATTCGGCTATGGCGAGATCAACCTGAACTGCGGCTGCCCGTCCGATCGCGTCCAGGGCGGCGCTTTCGGCGCCTGCCTGATGCGCGAGCCGGCGCTGGTCGGCGATTGCGTCGCGGCGATGAAGGCAGCGGTCGCGATCCCCGTCACGGTGAAATGCCGCATCGGCGTCGACGATCAGGATCCGGAAATCGCGCTCGATGCCCTGACCGCAGCGGTCCGCGCGGCGGGCGTCGATGCGCTGATCGTCCATGCCCGAAAAGCCTGGCTGCAGGGCCTCTCGCCCAAGGAGAACCGCGAGATTCCGCCGCTCGATTATGAGCGCGCCTACCGCCTCAAGGCCGCCAATCCCGATCTGCCGGTGGCGATCAATGGCGGCATCAAGGCGCCGGCCGAGTGGTTGCCGCATCTGGAGAGGCTCGACGGCGTCATGGTCGGCCGCGAGGCCTATCAGAACCCGGAAATCCTGCTCCAGGTCGATCCGCTGCTGTTCGGGCAGGCATCGCCGGTCGCCGACGCCTTCGCGATGCTGGAAGCGCTGGAGCCCCATCTCGCCGCGCATCTGGAGCGAGGCGGGCGGCTGCATGCCTTTACGCGCCATCTCGTCGGGCTGTTCCCCGGCCGTCCGGGCGCACGCCTCTTCCGCCGCCATCTCGCCGAGCATTGCGTCGCAGCCGGCGCCGGGCTCGCCGATCTGCGTGCCGCCACCGCGCATGTCTCGCGCCACGAGACGGCTGCTGCGGCCTGATCGATATGGCGCCCGCTTGGGCGGCAGGCCCGCTCGATCAGGATCCGGTTAACCGCCGACCTGGAACGAATAGCTCAGCGTCGTGCCGAAGGTGAACTGGTCCCGGCTGCCATTGACCCGCACGAGAGGGGAGCCCGCCGCCTCGTCCAGGAGCCGGTCGTAGCGCGCGTAGACCGTCGTCGCCCAGTTTTCGGACCAGTCATAGGTGACGGCCGTGGCCAAGCCCGCCGATTTCGCGCCGGAGTCCGGGCGATAGGGCCTGTAGATGCCGCTCAGCGCCGCTTCTCCGGGCGTGATCCCGAAATTGCGCGTCATGTAGCTCTTACTGCCCATGCTGAAACGCGGGCCCGCCGAGAAGGTGAAGCTGCCGAAGCGCTCGACCCAGTCGGCGGAGAGATCCGCGACGACGCCGTGATGGCCGTGAAAGCCCTGCTTCACCTCGGCGCGCAAGCGGAAGCGATCCAGGACGGGCCAGAATTCGGCAAAGACGCCGGCCTCGATCGTCCAGGGCACGTCGCGCAGGCCGAAAAGTTTCCGGTCCGCGCCGGAATAGCGGCCTGACTTGTAGTCGCCGACCACGCCGACCTTGAGCCGGTCGGTGTCGTACAGGGCGAAGTCGAGTCCGTCATCGGGCGCGCTGAAGCCTTCGGCCTCCCCGACACGGCGCCAGCTCAGCGACGGCATGGGCGAGAAGCGGCGCCATTTCGAGCCCTCGAAATCGGGCTCGTATTGCAGCGAGCCGCCGATCGTGATGATCCAGCCCTTGGCGGGGGTCGGGTCGGTCAGGGCCGGCGTCGTGTCGGCGGCCCGGGCGGCGGAAAGGCCGCAGGACAGCGCGAGCAGCGAGAGCCATGCTCCGCGGCTTTGGACAAGAGGCACTCGCTTGCCGCGGCCCTTGGATACGCAGGTTGTCCGCGTCATTCGCTGGCGCTCCGGCTGAGTTTGATTCCGAGTTTCTTGATGCGGTGCCACAGGCTGCGTTCCGCAACGCCGAGCAGCCGCGCGGCCTGGACCTGCACGCCGCCGGTGCGGCGCAGAGCAGCGAGGATGAAGTCACGCTCGATGCGTTCGAGCTCGGCATCAAGATCGCCGGGGATGCTGCCAGAATCGCCACGGCGTGGCGACGATTCAAAGAGGTCGCGCGGCAGGTCGTGAACATCGATCGTGGGTGACTTCGCGACGATGATGGCACGCTCCACGCAGTTATGCAGTTCCCGAATGTTGCCGGGCCACTCATGGTCGGACATAGCCGAAATCGCGGCGGGCGTGAAGCCGATGACTCGCTTTCCCATGGCTTCGCTCAACTGGCCGAGAAAATGCGTGGCGAGCGTCGGAATATCCTCCCGGCGATCGCGCAGGGCGGGCAGGGCGATGGGAAAAACGTTGAGCCGGTAGAACAGATCTTCGCGGAAGCGGCCTTCCGCGACGGCTTGGCGCATGTCCTTGTGCGTGGCGGCGATGAGGCGGACATCGACCGTCTGGCTCCGGTTGGCGCCGATGGGCTCGAAGCTGCGCTCCTGGACGGCGCGCAGCAGCTTCGCCTGCACGGCCACCGGCATGTCGCCGATCTCGTCGAGGAAGAGGGTGCCGCCATCCGCCGCGGCGAAGCGGCCGATGCGGTTGGACAGCGCGCCCGTGAAGGCGCCTTTCACATGGCCGAAAAGCTCGCTCTCCAGCAGCGTCTCGGGGATCGCCGCGCAGTTCACGGCGACGAAGGGCTTGTTGCGCCGGGGACTGTTGAAATGGATCGCGCGGGCGACGACCTCCTTGCCGGTGCCGCTCTCGCCGCTCAGCATCACCGTCGCCCGCGTCTCGCAGACCTCGGTGACCTGCTCGATCACCCGCCGGAAGGGTGCGCTCGAGCCGATCAGCGTCTCGAAGCTGTAGCGTCCCTCCAGCTCGCTGCGCAAACGATCGTTGTCGCGCACGACGTCGGACAGCCGCAGCGCCCGCCGGACGGTGGCGGCGACCTCGTCCATCTCGAAGGGCTTGGCGATGTAGTCGAAGGCGCCTTCCTTCACGAGATCGACGGCGTCGCGCACGGTCGCGAAGGCGGTGATGATCACGACGGGGATCTCGGGCCAGTGCTTGCGAACCTCCTGCAGCAGCTCGCGTCCGTCCATCACGGGGAGCCGCAGATCGGTCAGGACCAGATCGAAGCGGGCCTGTTCCAGCTCCTGCAGCGCGGCGCGGGCGTTGTCCACCGCGGTCGTGCGATAGCCGAGGTCTTCGAGGGCTGCCGCGAGCACGTCGGCGAGCCGCGCCTCGTCGTCGACAATCAGAACAGCGTGGCTCATGGCGCTTCCTTTGATCGCCAGCGCGGCAAGGTGATGCTGAAGGCGGCGCCCCGGCCTGGCTCGCTCGCGCAGGTGGCCTGGCCGCCATGGGCTTCGGCGACAGTCTGGACCTTGGCAAGGCCAAGCCCGGTACCTTTCGTCTTTGTCGTGAAGAATGGGTTGAAGATCTCGTCGCGCATCTCCGCCGGCACGCCCGCGCCCTCGTCGCGGATCGTCAGCGAGACGGTGTCGCCCTGGGCGGTGACGTCCGCATGGATCGTGCCTCCGTTCGGCATGGCGTCGATGGCGTTGAGCACGAGGTTGAGACAGGCCTGATGCAACTGGTCGGGGTCGCCGCGGACCGTGGCATCGCCGCTCTCGTCGGTGACCGCGACGGAAATCTTGTGCCGCGCCAGCTCCGGCCCGGCAATCGCGGCGACGCGATCGATGATCGACCGCATCCGCAATTCGCTCGTCATCGGCGGCTTGGGATGCGCGAATTCGAGAAAGTCGCGCACCAGCGTTTCGATCCGGCGGACCTCGTCGATGACGTAGCCGAGCATCTTGTCCTCGGAGCCGGCGAGCTTCGCGCGGTTGCGGACGACCTCGGTCGAGGTCTTGATGATGCCGAGCGGGTTGCGGACCTCATGCGCGATGACCATGGCCGCCTGACCCAGCACCGACAGCCGGTCCCGGCGCCGGAGCTCGGTTTCGAGGTCGCGCAGCGCGCCGAGCTGTTCGGCCATGCTGTTGAAGCCGGCCGCGAGCTGGACGAGTTCGCGCCCTCCCGTCTCCGATACGCGCTGGCGATAATCGCCCGCGGCGATGGCCCGCACGCCGCGGGTGAGCGCGCGCAGCGGACGCACCAGGATGTCCGACATCACGATGCCGACGGCGACGGAAAGGAGGCTCCCGAACAGGAAGATGCCGAGAAAGAGGCTTTCGCGCCCGAGCTGCTCGAACAGCCCCGCCTCGCTGCGCAGGCCGACGAAAGCCACCGCCGCCAATTCGCCGTCGATCCCCTGGAAGCCGATATAGACCGCCCGGTAGGTGCCGCCATCGGCCGAGGGATCGAACACCGCCTCCTGCCCGGTTGCGAGCTGGCGCCTGATCTCCTGGGGGACCGGGCTGACGCTGTCGGGATGGGTTTCCAGCACGGGTTCGAGCCGGGGCCCGAAATCGGCGAAGAGCCGGACGTTCAGGGACGTCACCACCTTGATGCTGCCGAGATAGGCTTCGTCGAGCCAGGAGCCGACCAGCACGTGCAGCGTCTGCCCTTTCACGGAGATCGTCTGGACGGCGCCTGCCATGATCCGGCGCTGGCCATTCGCCGTCATCTTGAAAATGCCCTGCTTCTCGTCCGTCGGAAGGGGCGTGATGGGCTGAAAGGGCTGCGAGGTGTAACGGATCGTCCGCTGGTCGTCATAGACGGCGATCACATCGTAGCCGACCGAGTTCAGCAGGGCCGATTCCGCGTCGAAGGTCGATGACGAGCGGACATCGATGTCGGCATTGCTCTCGATGCGCTGGCCGATCACCGCCGCAACGCGCTGCGCCTCCTGCGAGGCTTCCTCGACCTCGAGCCTGAAGAAGCGCGACGTCTCCCCCAGCCACTGCTCGACATTGTCCTCGAAGGCGCTGGAAAGGAGCCAGGCGGCGACATAGGCGGACGCCAGCATCGCCGGCACGCTGACCAGCATGAACCCGATCACGAGCCGCAGTCGCAAGGTCGTCATGCGGAAGCGCACGGCTTCGCCTCCCTACCGCGCCGGACCGAAGGATTGAATCCGCTTCCCGGAAAAATCGAACGCGAAAACAAACAGACAGGTCGCCGTTTCAGCGCCCTGTCGGACGCCCGGCGACCCCGACGGCAGACGGTCCCGCTGCGTGTGGCGGAACCGCCGCTTCATCGCTGCCGCGTCCAGAGATCGTCGTCGCAGACGAGGCCGCCGAGCACGCAGCCGCGGATCTCCAAGGTATCCGGCCCTTTCGGCGAAAGGGTCGTGCGATAGCTCTTGCCGTCTTCCGGATTGTAGCCGGTCCCGGTCAGGACGCCGGACGCGTCCGGCTTGAAGTCGCTGAGGACCTGCAGCCCGAGCAGCGGGCGCTCGCGCAGCTTCGGATCGGGATTAAAGCGGTCGACGTGAGGCTGCTTCAGCCAGACGATCTTGCCGCATAGGGCCGGGCCGCAGCGGCTGATCGCGATCTCCGACACGCCATCCGAGTCGCGCCAACGTCCGATGACCTCGCCGGTGCTGTCGGCCCGGGCTGGCAGCGACATCAGTGCCGCGGCAATCAGCAGAGCATGTGACAGCTTAGGAATCGGCATCGTCATTCTTCTCTCCGAGGGCGACCACGCCGGCCAGGATCAGCGCGATGCCGATGCTGCGGGTGAGGTCGATGCGCTCGCCGAACGCGAGCCAAGCGAACAGCGGAACCGTGACATAAGCGAGGCCGGTCATCGGGAAGGCGCGGCTCAGCGGCATGTCGCGCAGGATCGCCATCCAGACGACGAAGGTGCCGATATAGCCTATGCAGGCGAGCCAGACACCCGGCAGGGAGATCGCCTTCGCGATCATGGCGAGGCCGAAATCCATGTCGCCGAGTCCGTCCGCGCCCCATTTGAAGGCGAGCTGCGTGCCGGTATCGAGCACGATGAAGGCCGTCCAGATCGCGATCTGGCGCCAGCGGGACGGCTGTAGGGTCGGGGCGACGGCGCTCATGCGGCGCTCCTTCTGGCCATGGCCGCGAGATCGGGGTCGAAGCGCGCGAAGGAAAGATGCGGGCTGAGCTTGCGCATGGCCCATTGCAGCGGCGCGGCGCGATGCCGGAAGCGGATGGTGGACGGCACCAGCCGGCTGCCGAAGCGCAGCTTCGCGGCATAGGCCGTCTGCCCGCTCTGCAGCAGCTTGATGCGCCGCTCCAGGCAGAAGCGCACATTCGCCATCCAGCTCACGGCGTAGAGATTGTGCTCGCGGCCGAGCGGGTAGCGCATGCCCAGGAACTTGTCGATCACGCGGTCGGCCTCGACCAGCAGCAGGTTGAAGGCGGCGAGTTCCGCACCGATCCAGTAGAGCGCGAAGACGACCCGCGCGCCGAGCGCCTGCGACAGGCCGCTGAAATAGCCGGGCGGCAGCACTTCGAGGTCGCCATAGTCGAGGCCGCTCTGTTGCCGGGTCGATTCGTAGAGCGCGTCGATCTCGGCTTCGAGGCCGGCGATATCGCCGCGGAACTCGATGCGGACCTGATCCGCCTTGGCGAGCTTGCGGCGGATGTCCTTGCGCGTCGACCCCGAGAGCGAGGCGAGGTAGCCGGCCTCGTCGGCGAAGGGCAGGTCGAGCACCGCGATCGGCAGGCTGCCGAGCTCCGCGAAGCCCTGCACGCCGAGAAGAGGGCCGAGCAGGGCGTCCTCAGCGGGGGCGAGATCCTTCCAGGCCACGATATGCGCGCGCTCGGTCGCGGCGCTGGCGGCGAGCGTCTCGACCATGACGCCGCAGGCCTGCTGGCGGGCTGCATCGTCGAGGCGAGGGGCGAAGCCGACATGGCAGCGTTCGGCATAGGGCGAGCCGACGCAGAGCACCCGCAGCGTCATCAGCCCGGGCAGGCGGCGGAAGACGGCCTCGCCGAGCGCGCGCAGCGGGCCCTGGAGCGGCGTGTCCAGACGGTAGTCGAGGCGGAAGAACGGCGCGACCGCGACGACACCCTGCGCATCCGAGACGGTGACGGCAAGGCTGCGGATGCCGACGGCCGAGACCGCCGCGGCCGTCTCGCAGGCGGCATAATAGGCATGGCACTCGGCCTCATGCGGCAGGCAGGCGTCCCAGGCCGCGCTCTCGACCTCTGCGATGCTGCCTGCGATCTGGCCGGTCAGGCCGGTCATGGGGCCGCGACGGCGCGCAGGAGCACCGTCTTGTTTTCGGCCTCATGGGCGGCTTCGAGCCGGGCCGCGAGTGCGACCGAGCGCTCCACGACGATGTCGCGCTGCTGGTCGATGGTGACGAGATGGTAGCTGTCGTCGAGGACGACCGCATCGACGAGGCCGCCGAGGCGGCGCTGGATATGGAAGGCGTTGGAGAGGCTCGCGATGTCGTCCTCGCGGGGATGGACGAGCAGGGCCGGGCAGCGGATCGAGGGCATCTGGCGGCGCGTCAGCGCGATGAGCTGCCACATCTGCTGCAAGGCGCGGGAAGGGGTCGTCAGCAGCCCCGCCTGCGTGCTGTCGCCGCTGCTCATTGCGCCCATGATCACCTGGCGGGTTCGCGGATCCTTGATGCCGTAGGGCTCGCGTTCAGCGAAGCTGTAGCGCCGACCCATTGGCGTGTTGATCAGCCATTTGAGCAGGAAGGCATAGCGCGGGATCGACCAGCCGTCATACCAGAGCGTCGGCGCATAGAGCGCGAGGCCGGCGACGTCCGCGGGGCGCTCGGCCGCGATATGCATCGCCATCACCGCGCCCATCGAGAGCCCGCCGACGATGATGCGGTCGCAGGATTCTTTCATGCGGTCGAGTTCGGCGAGCACGCTCGCCACCCAGTCGCGCCAGCTCGTGGCGAGCAGGTCGGCCTCCGTGCCGCAATGGCCGGCGAGCTGCGGGCAATTCACGGTGTAGCCCGAGCGATGGATCGCCCGCGCCACCAGCCTGAGCTCGACGGGGGTTCCGCCCAGCCCGTGGATGAGCAGGAACCCGGTTCGGTTGCCGGCGTAGCGCAGGCTATGGTCCTGAATGGTCACGGGCGCGGTCTCAGGCGGTTTGGGCGACGACGATGACGCCGCAGGTGATGAGGAAGGCGCCGAGCCATTGCCGGCGGCCGACACGCTCGCCGAGAAGCACGGCGCTGGCGAGCGCGATGGCGAGGAAGTTGGCGCTGGCGATCGGGAAGGCGATCGAAAGCGGCACCTCCGCCAGGATGCGCAGCCAGATGAAGAACTCGGCGACATAGGTGGCAAGGCCGGCGGTGACCCAGCCGCAGCGAAGCGCCGCCACGGCGGTGGTCCGGAAATCGGCGCCTTGCGGCAGCCTGTCGGCGCCGATCTTGAAGCAGAGCTGGCCCGCGACGTCGCAGGCCACCGAGAGCACGAACCAGAAGATGATCCAAGGCGTCATGACAGCACCGTCTCGAAGCAGTCGATCAGGGCCGCATTGACGCGCGCATTGCGGGCGAGTGTCCCGGGCTCCGGCTTCAGGCCTTTGGGGTGATCGAAATAGGCGAGCGTCGCGCGGAACGGATCGGTGAAGCGCGGCTTGGACCAGTCGCCGCAGACATCGATGCCGCGGATCGCGCGCGCGGAGGCCAGGCGCTGGACCGCGCGCAGCAGATGCGTCAGCGGCATCTCGCCCTGGTCCCAGTTGGTGAAGGCGTCTTCGGGGCCGAGCACATCCTTGTCGATGGTCAGCCAGATGGCGCGGGTCGGGATCGCCTCGACGAGCTCGTCGAGGAAGTCCGACCAATCCTCCTCGGCGAGATTGCGCCAGTGGAGATGGCCGCCTTCCTGCCGATAGCATGCCGTCCGCCCGTAGCGTCCCCAGACGCGCGAGGGCTGGTGGCGCCAGGGATAGAGCGCGATGCGCCCGTCGCGGACGGCGGCAAGATTGGCGAATTGCAGCTCGGGCCGGACGAGGTCGTCGCTGCAGGGGCCGATCGTCACGACCTTGCGCACATGCGGCAGCTCCAGCGCCCGGTTGACCCAGGCGCCGCAATTGACCGTGGCGGGGAAACGCACCCAGTCGGGATGGTTATCGAAATGGACGATGGTCACGTCCTCCTCGACGCCAGAGACGAGGCTGGCGGTCAAGTGGTGAAAGTCCCCGGACCCATAAAAGGTCACCGTGATCTCCCGCCCGCTGCCGGCATCGGGTGCGAGCCGGGAAGCGAGGCTTTGCAGCGCTTCCCGGCTCGCCACGATCCGCAGGCGGCAGGCAAGGTCGGCAGCATCGATGCGGGTTGCGGCCCCCGCATCGATGCGCCGGCGCAGCGGCTCCTGAGCCGCCACGCCTGCGTCGAGATCGATCACGCGCAATCGCAAGGTGGCCTCTGCGGCGTTCAGGCCGTTGCGACGCGGGTGAAGAGCTGATCGAGCAGCGCAATCGCCAGATCGATCTCGGCGTAGCTCATGGTCAGTGCGGGCGCGAGCGTGATCACGTTCTTGTAGTAGCCGCCGATATCGAGGACGAGGCCGTAGCGCTTCCCCGCGATCTCGAGATCGGCCTTCATGCCCTCGTCGCACATCAGGTCGACCAGGCGCTTGGAGGGCGTGTAGCTGTCGTGCGGCTCGCAGATCTCGATGCGCAGCGCCATGCCGAGGCCGTCGACCTCGCCGACGATCTTGTGGCGCTTCTGAAGGTCCTTGAGGCCGTCGAGGAAATACGCGCCCTTGGCCATGACCATGGTCTCGTAGTCTTCCTCCTCCATCATCTTCATCGCCTCGAGCGCCACGGCGGTGCCGAGCGGGTTGGCGTTGAAGGTGGAGTGGGTCGAGCCGGGCGGGAAGATGGTCGGGTTGATCAGCGCTTCCTTGGCCCAGACGCCCGAAAGCGGGTTCAGCCCGTTGGTCACGGCCTTGCCGAAGACGATCACGTCCGGCGTCACGCCGAAATGCTCGATCGACCAGAGTTTGCCGGTCCGGTAGAAGCCCATCTGGATCTCGTCGACGACCATCAGGATGCCGTGGTCGTCGAGCACCTTCTTCAGACCGGTGAAGAAGTTCGGCGGCGGGATGACGTAACCGCCCGTGCCCTGCAGCGGCTCGACATAGAAGGCGGCGTATTCGGCCTGGCCGACCTTGGGGTCCCATACGCCATTGTACTCGCTCTCGAAGAGTCGCGCGAACTGCTGCACGCAGTGCTCGCCATACTCCTCCTTGCTCATGCCCTTCGGGCCCCGGAAATGATAGGGGAAGGGGATGAAGTGGGCGCGCTCGCCGAAATGGCCGAAGCGGCGGCGATAACGGTAGGACGAGGTGATGGCGGAGGCGCCGAGCGTGCGGCCGTGATAGCCGCCCTCGAAGGCGAACATCAGGCTCTTGCCGTTGGAGGCGTTGCGCACGAGCTTGAGCGAATCCTCGACCGCCTGCGCGCCGCCGACATTGAAGTGAACCCGGCCCTTGGCGCCGAACTTGGCTTCCGCGTCCTTGGCGATCATCGCCGCGAGCTCGATCTTCTCGCGGTGGAGATACTGGCTCGCGACCTGCGGCAGCGTGTCGATCTGGCGCTTCAGCGCATTGTTGAGGCGCGGATTGGCGTAGCCGAAATTGACCGCCGAATACCACATCTGCAGGTCGAGGAAGCGGTTGCCCGCCGCATCGAGCATGAAGGAACCCTCGCAGCCCGAGAAGATCTTGGGGAACTGCGTGTAGTGGACGGTGTCGCCATGCGAGCAGTACTCCGCCTCGAGCGCGAGCAGGCGCGCTTCTTCCGCCGCGAGGCTGGCGCGCGATGCCGCTTGCACCGCATCGGCGGTGGCGAGCCGGGGGAATCCGTCATCCATCGATCTTGTCCTTGAGTTCTGTATGTTCCTCGGGCACGACAGTGTCGGCGAGGACGCCCTCCAGCAGGCTGATGGCCTCGGAGAAGACGGTAAAGGGCCTGTGGGCGATGCCGTTCTCGCGGCAATGCGAAACCAGGCTGTTCTTGGCGAAGACCATGTCGGCCTGGGCCGCCACGCAGAAATCCGAGCGCCCATCCCCGACGAGCAGGGTCAGGGGCCGGCTGAGATTGCTCGCGACCCGGCATTTGCAGGTGCCGCTCGCGCAGCCGCCGGACGGGTCGGCATGCGGCGAATCCAGCCGCCAGCGATCGCCGCCGATCGATTCCAGATGGTTGGCGATGATCGTCAGGTCGCCGAGACCGGCCTTGCGCATGATCCGGCGGATCGTCCGGTCCAGCCCGTCGGAAACGACGGTGACGGGGATGCCGTGATGCTGGCAGAGATGGACGAAAGCGGCGAAGGCCCAGTCGATCTCGAGGCTTTCGACGAAGGTGTCGAACACGTCGGGGGAGACGCGCAGCAGGGCGACCTGCCGTGCCATGCACTCCCGCGAGCCGATATGGCCCGCGGTCCACTCTGCCTCGATCTCTTCCCAGCCCGGCGCGGCGAAGCGCTGAAGGACACTGTCGGTCGTATCACGGCGCGAGATCGTGCCGTCGAAATCAATGATGGCCTGCCACTGCATGCGTATGCGCTCCGGAACCGTGCGCATAGCGCAAGCGGTGTGCCAAACCTTACATCGTTGTCATATATAAGTTTTTAAGTTTGGGACAGCGTGGGGGACCTGCAAAGTTTGGAAGCGCCATCAAATTTTGTAGGCTGTTGCAGCAAATCCCGGAGCCTATGGCGAGGCCTGCTCCCTGCTGCCGGGCAGGCGGTTCCGAACGGCGATGCTCAGGGAAACAGGGCCTTTTCGCGCGGCGGGTTCCCCGATCCTTCGCACTCAGGCAAGGCGATCGCCGGCCACCCGCGAATTCTCCGCCTGCGGCAGGCGCGACGTCAACCGTCAGAGTCGCATGCCGCCATCCACCGGGATCTCGGCGCCGTTGATATAGGCGCCCTCCGGTGAGCAGAGCAGCAGCGCGATGCCCGCGCAGTCCTCGGGATTGCCGATCCGGCCCAGCGGGATACGCGCGAGAGCCAGCTCTTCCCGGCCCGGCTGCGCGAGGATCGCGCGGTTGCGGTCGGTGCGCACGGCGCCGGGCTGGATGGTGTTGAAGGTGATGTCCTGTGCCTGCGTGGTGCGGGCGAGGGTGAGGATCATGCTCGTCTGCGCGGCCTTGGTGGCGGCGTAGTAGAGGCAGTCGGCATTGGCGCGCGCCTCCTGCACGGAGCCGATCGCGATGACGCGGCCGAAGCCGCGGGCCTGCATGCCGGGCAGGAAGGTCTTCAGGAGCCGTGCCGTCGCATGCAGATTGACCTCGCTCTGCACGGCGAGCGCCTCGTCGCTCAAGGTATCGAGCGTCTGGCGAATCTCGGCCGAGGCGCAGAGGACGAGGATGTCGGGTGCCAGCGCCAGCCGCGCGAGCGCGGCGGCCATGCCGTCGACGGCGCCGGGCTTTGCCAGATCGGCGATGAGCGGCGTTGCCCGACCACCCTCGCCACCGAGCCGGCGCGCAACCGCTTCGGCCTCCTCGTCGCGGTCATGGATGACGAGGAAGGCGCCCGCGCCCGCAAGAGCGGTCGCGATGGCCAGCCCGATCCCCCGCGCCGCGCCGGTGACCAGCGCGACGCGCCCCGAAAGCGGCCCCGCCATCAGCCGAGCAGCGGCTTCACGCGCGCGGTCGCGTCGTCCATCGCCTGCTGTGCGGGCTTGCGACCGAGCACGGCAGCCTGCGTTTCCTCGATGAAGATGTCGTGCGCGCGCGCCTGCTCGTCGAAGGCCGGCAGATGGATGCGCGAGGCCTTGAGCGCGGCGGCCTCGTCGGCGGCATAGGGCATCGCCGCCTTCAGCTTGTCGTCGGCATAGGTCGAGATGCGGACGGGGCCGTTGCCGTTGAGCGCCATCGCCGTCGTGCCGGCCTTGGAAGACAGGGTGCGGATGAACTCCCAGCTCAATGGCTTCTGCTTGGCGTTCTTCGGGATCATCAGCGACCAGAATTCGACCGTCGGCGCGAAGGCGACCTTGCCGGCGAGATCGGCCGCCATCGGCGGCAGCAGCGATTTGAAGCGCCCGCCATATTTGCCCTTGGACGGGTCGTTATAGGTGACGAGCCGGGCGAAGGGGTTGATCGTCATCGCGGCCCGGCCCTGCTGCATCCAGGTGGTGATCTCCTCGTTGTTCACCGTCGCGAAGTTCCGCGGCAGCACGCCGGCCTTGTAGAAATCGGCGAGGAGCGTGAGCGTCTTCACCATCGGCGGCTCGGCCGCGACGATCTTGCCGTCGGTCGTCATGTAGTCGCCGCCGAGGCAGCGGGCGAGCGTCAGGAAATTCGAGGCGAAGACGGCGGTGAAGGCGAGGCCGTAGACCTGCGTGCCGTCCTCGCGCTTGAAGGTGAGCTTGCGAGCGAGTTCCGTCAGCTCCTCGAAGGTCGTCGGCAGCTTGGTGACGCCGCGCTCTTCCAGCAGGGCCTCGTTGTAGATCAGCGCGTTGGTCGCATGGCGGACGGGGATGCCGTGCAAGGCATCGCCGACCTTGAGCGGCGCGATCAGGCCGGGCGCGACATCGTCGAAGGCCTCGATTTGCGCCTGCTTCATCAGCGCGTCGAGAGGCTCGAAGAGCTGCAGATTGCGCGGAACCGCCCGGCCATTGACGAGATAGGCGACATCGATCGAGGTCTCCGACAGCGAAGCCTCGCGCAGCAGCCGCTCATGCACGGCATTGACATCGCCGAAGGTCACCCAATTGACCTCGGCGCCATTCGCCTTGCGAAAGCCCTCGGTGGCATCGCCGCCGGGGCCGGTGGTCGCGGCCGTCTGGTGGACGCGGTGGCCGAGCGCGGTCAGCGTCTTGGCCTGGGCGAGGGCGCCTTTGGGAAGAAGCGCCGCCGTAGCGGTCGCACCGGCGAGGGCGCCGAACCGGCGGCGTGAAATGCGGAGCGTCATCGATGGTCCTCCGAGGTGTTGTTTCGACGCTGTCGTCGCGCCGCTTTTGTCGATCGATCAGGCCGGCAGCAGCGGCTGCACGCGCTTGACCAGCGAGGCCATCGCCTCCTCGGGCGTCTTCATGCCGAGCACGGCGGCCTCCGCCTCCTCCTTGAAGAAGTCGCCGGCGCGGGCAGCCTCGTCGAAGGCCGGCAGGGGCACGCGTGCGACCTTCAAGACCTTCAGCTCCTCGGCGGCATAGGGCACGGTCCCGGCGAAGCTCTGGTCGGCATAGGTCGAGGCGCGCACCGGGCCGTTGCCGTTGAGCGCGGCTTTCAATGTCGCCTCCTTCGAGGTCATCGCCTTGATGAAGCTCCAGGCGAGGTCCTTGCGCTTCGCGTTCTTCGGAATGACCATCCCCCAGAACTCGACCTTGGCCGGAGCGGCATCGTATTTGCCGGCGAGCGTCTTCGAGGCCGGTACGGCGATCGTCTTGATCTTGCCGGGGAATTTGGACTTCTGCGGGTCGTTGTAGATGCGGTTGCGGCCCATGCTCTGCAGGCTCATCGCGGCGCGGCCCTGCTGCATCCAGACATTGACGTCCTCGGGCGAGAGCGTCGCGAAGCTGCGCGGGAAGGCGTTGATCTGGAAAAGCTCGCGCAAGGTGCGGATCGCATTCAGCATCGGCGGCTGGTCCGCGACGCATTTGAAATCGGGCGTGATGAAGTCGCCATCCCAGGCGCGGGCGAGGTCGATCACGTTGGGATAGGTCACGCCCGGCGTGCACAAGCCCACGACTTGGGTGCCGTCGCTGCGGCGATAGCTGCAGGCCTTGGCGATCTCGATCATCTCCTCGATCGTTGCGGGAGGCTTGGAGAAGCCTTTCTCGGCCAGGATCTCCTCATTGTAGTGCAGGCCGGAGGAGGCGTGGCGGAAGGGGATGGCGAGCTGCTTTCCGCCGACTTTCATGCCCTGCATCAGGCCGGGAAAGATGTCGGCGGGGTCCTCGACCGGGTCCTTCCTGAGGTAGTCGTCGAGCGGCTCGAACAAAGTCGCGGCGCGCGGCACGACCTGGGTATTGACCACGAAGCCGACGTCGACCGAGCTCTCGCCTAGGCTCGCCTCGCGAAACAGCCGCTCCTGCAGCGGGCCGGTGTCGAAGGTCGTCCACTGGACGGTGACGCCGTTCTTCTGCGCCCAGTCCTTGGTGATGTCGCCGCCCTGCGCGCCGGTCGCGACCGTCTGCATGACGCGATGGGTGAAGACGTTGAACGGATTGCTCTGCGCCCGAGCCGCGCCGCCGAGCCCGGCGAAGCTCAAACCCAGGATGCCGGCCCCGAACTGCCTACGGTCGAGCGTCGCCCTCTGGCTCATGGTGATCCTCCCTGTGGTTCGCGAGTTCCGCGATGGCGGCTTCGGCCGCTTCGAAATGCTTGTTCATGGCGGCAAAGGCCGCAACCGGATCGCCGGCCCGGATCGCGTCGACGACGCGGACATGCCGCTCGAAGGTGCGCTGCCAGTCGGCGGGGCCACGCGCCTCGCGCGAATTGAATATCTCCATCACCTCACGGATCACCGGCCGCAGGCCCCGGATCTGGAAATCCAGCAGGCGGTTGCCCGAGGAGGCGGCGACGGCCTCATGGAAATCGAGATCGGCCTCGATCCAGCGCGGCACGTTGCCAAGCGCATCTTCCATCCGGGCGAGAATGAGGTCGAGCTTCTCGATATCCTCGGCCGTGCGGCGCTCGGCACTGTGCGCGGCGATCGGCGGCTCCAGGATGCGGCGCAGTTCTACCGCCTCGGTCAGGCCATTGGCGCGGCCGCGCACGGCGAAGCGGTAGAAGCGGTCGAGCGGGGCGGCATCGAGCGCCTGCACTCGCGTCGGCTTGCCCTGCTGGATATGGACGACGCCCATCGCCGCGAGCTGGCGGATGGCCTCGCGGGCGATCGGCTTGCTGACACCAAAGGAGGCGGCGATGCGCGCTTCCGAGGGCAGGAAATCGCCCGGCTTGAGCCGCCCGTCATGGATGGCCTGGGTGATGCGCTGGATCACGGCATCGCCGAGACGCATCGGCACGACATCGCCTCCGGCGAAAAGGTCGTCCTCATCCAGCACGGAACGGGCGGTGTCGCTCATCAAATTCCTCCGGCGGCGATCATTGACAGATGCCGCATTCCTTGGCAACTGTTCAACCTATCAGATAAGATGATGTCCTTCAGGGAGGACGCGAGCCCATGCCGGCCAGCCGGATATCGAAGATCGCCGTGCATCCGCTGCGGGCGACCCTGCCCAAGGTCCAGCGGACATCGCAGGGTGACTACCCGGCGATCGAGATCGTCGTCGTCGAGGTCGAAACCGAGGACGGCACGGTCGGCTTCGGGGAGGGGCTCTGCCGGCGCGGCGCCGCGGGCTATGCGCGCTTCATCGAGGAGGCGCTGGTTCCGCGCCTGATCGGACGCGACGCCGCCGACCGGCGCGCGCTCTGGAAGGCGATGCGCGCGGCACTGTCCGGCCGGCCCGGCGGCCAGATCGTCGAGGCGATCGCCGCGATCGACATCGCGCTCTGGGACATCGCCGGAAAGCAGGCGGGCGAGCCGATTCACCGATTGCTCGGCGGCATGGGGCGTAAGGAGGTCGCGGCCTATGCCTCCTCGATCAACTGGCTCGACGATGCGACGGTCGAGGCCGAGGTGGCGGCCGTTCTGAAAGCCGGCTTCCGCGAGATCAAGGTCAAGCTCGGCCATCCGCTCAGGGACGCCATCGCCCGCGCGAAACTGATCCGTAGGCTCGCCGGCGACGACATCGCCCTCTATGTCGACGCCAACTGGGCCTATGACGTCGACGACGCGATGATCGTCGGGCGGGCGCTCGCCGATCTCGGCTACGGCTTCTTCGAGGAGCCGATCGCTCCGCATGACCGCGAAGGCTATCGCCGTCTGGCGCAGCACCTGCCGATCCGCCTGGCGGCCGGCGAGAGTGACTATGTCGCGTCTGAGGCGCTGATCTCGTTGCAGGACCGCTCGCTCGGGCTGATCCAGCCGGACGTGACGCGCTCGGGCGGCATCACCGAGACCTGGCGCATCGCCGAGCTCGCGGCGACCTTCAATACGGCCTATGCGCCGCATGTCGGCTGGTCAGGCGCGATCTGCGTTGCCGCGAGCCTGCAATTGGCGGCGGCGGCGGAAACCTTCCGCACCTTCGAATGCATGGTCTACGAGAACCCACTGCGCGATGCCTTCACGCGACCGCTCGTCGGCGAGGGCTCGCAACTGGTCGACGGCAAGCTCGCCATTCCGCAGGGGCCGGGCCTCGGCGTCGAGATCGACCGCGAGGTGCTGAAGCGCTTCAGGATCGCTTGATGACCAGCCGCACGCCCCTTTCCGCCATCGCGCTGGTCACGCCGGTCCAGCTCATGATCGGCGGCATCATCTTCCTGCCGGCGATCTAC
The DNA here is from genome assembly GCF_050433265.1 of Allobosea sp. OAE752. NCBI lineage: Bacteria > Pseudomonadati > Pseudomonadota > Alphaproteobacteria > Hyphomicrobiales > Alloboseaceae > Allobosea > Allobosea sp. OAE752. Next base: position 362,141 of record NZ_JBNPXO010000001.1, on the reverse strand, counting down.
GTCTTCTGGCTGAGCCTCAACCAGTCCTCCTTCGGCCAGCAGGCGACATTCGTCGGCCTCGCCAACTACGCCAAGGTGCTGGCCGATCCGTATTTCTGGAAGGCGCTGCTCAACACCGTCATCGTTGTCGCGATCGTCGTGCATGTGGAGTTGCTGATCGGGCTCGGCATGGCGCTGTTCTTCGCCTCGGGCGTGCCGTTTCGCGCGCTCCTGCTCGCCATCGTGCTCGCGCCCTATGCCGTCAGCGAAGTCTCGGCGGTGGTGATGTGGCGCTACCTGTTCGAGCCCGATGTCGGGATGATGAGCCGGTTGCTCGCCACCATCGGGCTGCCGCCGATCGAATGGGCGGTGAATCCGAGCCACGGCCTCGCCATGGTCAGCCTGCTCTCGATCTGGCTGCACCTGCCGTTCTCATTCATCATCCTCTATGCCGCACGGCTTTCGATCCCCAGCGACCTCTACGAGGCGGCGTCCATTGACGGCGCCTCGGCCTGGACCAGCTTTCGCCGCGTGACGCTGCCGCTCTTGATGCCGGCGCTGCTGATCGCGGCGCTGTTCCGCTACATCTTCGCCTTCCGCCTGTTTTCCGAGGTCTGGCTGATGACCGGCGGCGGACCCGCACGCTCGACCGAGGTGATGGCGGTCTATCTCTATCTCGAGGCCTTCCGCTACAACGCCTTCGGCCCGGCCGCGGCCACCGGCTGGTTGCTCGTGCTCGCCTCGCTCCTGCTCGCGCTGTTCTATCTGCGCCGGCTCTACCGGGAGATGTTCGCGCGTGCCTAAGCTGCTTCGCCATTTCCTGAAATTTTTGGGCGTGCTGGCGGTCGTCGCCTGGTCGCTCGTGCCGATCGGCCTGATCGCGATGTCGTCCTTCAAGGCCGACCGCGACATCTTCTCGCCAACGGGCGCCTTTTCCTTCGTCCCGACGCTGGCGAACTACCAGGCGCTGTGGAGCCGCTGGGGCGATTTCTTCTTCGGTCTTTGGAACAGCTTCCTCGTCACGGTCGGCGCGACCGTGCTCGCGGTCGGCGTCTCGCTGCTCGCCGGCTTCGCCTATTCGCGCTTCGCCTCGCGCGGATTGCAGGCCTCGGCCTTCTTCCTGATCTTCATCCGCCTGATCCCGCCGATCGTGATCACGCTGCCGCTCTTCCCGGTGGTGAACTGGCTCGGCCTCAACGACACGCATGTCGTGCTGATCGTGCTCTACGCCACCTTCTTCGTCTCGCTGGGCACGGTGGTGATGCGCACCTTCATCGACCAGATCCCGCGCGAGCTGGACGAGGCCGCGATGATGGACGGCGCCTCGCAGTTCCAGATCATCATGCGCGTGATCCTGCCGATGGCGGCGCAGGGCATGCTGGCGGTCTCGGTCTTCGTCATCGTCTATGCCTGGAACGAGTTCCTCTTCGCCTTCATCTTCACCACCACCAAGGCCAAGACCGCGCCGCTGGTGATCTCCGAGATGATCGGCGCCGTCGAGGGCGTCGAATGGGGCGTGCTCTTCGCTGCGTCCACCGTGCAGCTCGTGCCGGTGCTCGCCTTCGTCATCCTCATGCAGAAACACCTCGTCGCCGGCCTCACCGCCGGCGCGGTGAAAGGCTGATCGCCATGACCCCGTCAGATTCCCGGCTCGACGATCTCAGACGCGCCTTGCGCGAGAGCGACCCAAGCTTAAGCCGCTTCGATCCGCTGCCGCGGATCATCTGCCTCGACGATTTCGACCGCGGCATGTGCGGCTGGACCCAACTCGTCGGCAATTACGAGGACACGCTCGACGCGATGCTGCCGGGCTATGCCCAGCACAGCCACGCCATGCTCTCGACCCTGCCGAACTGGGATTTCGGCTCGCATGGCGGCGTCGACGGCTCCTACGCGCTGAAGATCGCGACGCGCCCGAAAAAGGGCGCGCAGAATGTCGCGATCAAGCGCCTGACCTTCCGCAAGGCCGGGCCGATCCGGCTCGAGGCCTATTTTACCTTCAAGCCGGAGGCGACGGAGCTCGCCCTGTCGGAGACCGATATCCGCTCCTTCGGCTTTCTCTACGATCTCCAGATCGGCGACACCTCAGGGCCGGGAGATCGCGTCATGCCGCATCTGCGCTTCCTCAACGCGCAGGACGGCCAGCACATCCAGAAATGGCAGTTCAAACGAAAGACCACGCCGATCAAGCCGATCGGCACCGCCGGCAAGACGATCACGCATTACCATCTCGCTCCCGAGGACTGGGAGGATCTGCCGGGCGGCGAGCAGCGGCTCTGCTACAACGAGATCCCGACCAAGGTGAACTGGCATTATCTGCGCTTCGATTTCGACCTCGCGGCGATGCAGGCGACGCGCTTTCAGGTCAACGACCGCGTCTTCGCCATGGACGGGTTCGACTGCATCCGCATCCCGGCGATGAAGAACCTGTGGTGCATGCTGAACCTCGCCTTCTTCGCCGAGACGGACACCGACAAGCGCGCCTTCGCCTATCTCGACTCCGTCTGCCTGTCGGGGGATTTCTGATGCTGCCCGAAAACCTCACGGCGATCGTCGCCCGCAACGAAAGCTGGACGGGGGCGAGTGCGACCGAGCCCTACGAGGCCGGCTGGGCGAAGGAGGCCATCGTCTTCGTCCGGGCGCTCAAGGCCCCGGTCGGCCCATTGCCCAAGGCCAGGGTCGAAATCTCGGCGGACGGCATGCACTGGTGTCCCGAGGGCTCGGAGTTCGACCTGCCGGCGGCGAAGGACGCCGTGACCTTCCAGCGGCTCGCCCATTTCGGCAACTTCCTGCGCATCGCCGCGACGGTGCCGAAGGGTGCCGAGATCACCGTGCTGGTGACCTTCCATCTGAAGGCCTGATCGCGGGACATCCGTAGAGCTTGCTGCGTTGTCGCGGAAGCACGGGATCCATGCCGGAGCCTTGATCGAAAAGGGTCAGGCATGGATCCCGGGTCAGGCCCGGGATGACGGCGTGGTTCGGCGCAAAATCGGCATGCCCTAATAGACGTCGGCCTGATAGCGCCCGGCCTTCCGCAAGGATGCGACATAGGCGATCGCCTCCTCGCTGGAGCGCCCGCCATGCTCCGCGACGACATCGACCAGAGCGCGCTCGACATCCTTGGCCATGCGCTTGGCGTCGCCGCAGACGTAGAAATGCGCGCCCTGTTCGAGCCAGGCCCAGAGTTCGCCGCCACGCTCGCGCATGCGGTCCTGGACATAGACCTTCTCGCCCGCATCGCGCGACCAGGCGAGCGTCAGGTTGGTGAGGAAGCCGGCATCCTTCATCGCCTGCAATTCGTCTTCGTAGAAGAAGTCGCAGGCACGCCGCTGATGGCCGAAGAACAGCCAGTTGCGGCCCGGTGCCTTGGTCGCCTGCCGGTCGTGCAGGAAGGCGCGGAAGGGCGCGACGCCCGTGCCCGGACCGCACATGATGATTGGCGTCGCCGGATCGGCGGGCAGCCCGAAGCCATGGGCGCGCTGGACATAGACCGGCACCTTGTCGCCGGGCTCGACGCGCTCGGCGAGGAAGGTCGAGGCCACGCCCCAGCGCGGGCGCGTGCCGATCTTGTAGCGCACGGTATCGACGGTCAGCGTGATGCGGCCCGGCGTGGCGTTGTGCGAGGAGGAGATCGAATAGAGCCGCGGCTGCAGCGGATCGAGCGCCTCGACGAAGGCCTCCGCCGAGAGCCGCGCCTGCGAGAATTTGTGCAGCGTGCCGAGCACGTCGAGCCGGTCGATATCGCCGTCGGGATCCTCCCCGGCGGCGAGGCGCCTCGCCTTGGCGCGGGCTTCCCCGCCGGTGACATAGGAGATGAGCTGGAACAGCGCATCAGGCGCCGGTCCGAGCGCGCAATCTTCCATGAGCCTGTCGCGCAGGGGCTTGCCGCCGATCTCTGCGTCCGGCCGCGCGCCCAGAAGCGCGACCACCGCATCGACGAGGCGGGGATCGTTCCGCGCGACGATGCCGAAGGCATCGCCGACCATATAGTCGAGCCCGCTCTCGGAGAGGTCGAACTCGACATGCCAGGTTTCCTTCTCGGAGCCCGCGCCATTGAGCTTGCGGCGCGAGAGAAAGGTCGCGAGCGCCGGGTTCTCGCGGCAGCGACCTTTCGGCCCCAATTCCGCTGCCGGTGCAGTCTCGGTGGGGGCGGCCGGGGCCGAGCCGCCGGGCTCCTCCATCAGCGCCTTGACCTGCCGCAGCGTCTCCTTGCCACCTGGCGCGCAGAGATTGAGCCTTCCTTCCGCGCCGGAAGCGATGGCGGCGGAATAGGTCTCGCAGACATAGCCGCATTGCCCGCAATCCTGCTGGGCCATCGCAGCATAGAGCCGGCGGGGCAGGGGCTTGCCCTCGGCGAGCTGCAGGCGCTCCGTCATCGGCATGGACGGGTCGTGCCAGGGCGCTCCGTCATCCTCGGCCTGCTCCATCATCGCGGCGTTCTGCGCCGGGGACAGGGCGGTGACGCCGGCATTGTCGAGCGAGAGCAGCCCGGCGAAGAAGCCGTTGAGCCAGGAGCGCTGCTCCTCGCTGAAGGGCGCGCTCTCGGGGACGATCTGCGCGAGCGGAGTCGGCGTCTGCACGGTCATGCCGCTTCTCCCGCCTCGGTGACCAGCGCCCTCAGTGCCGCGATCTCGTGGCGCCGCGCGAAGGCGACGAAGCTTTCGTCGGGCGCCGCGCGGTGCGACTGCCAGCTCCGCAGGATCGCTTCGACGAGGGCAGGGGCCTCCTCGGCCTTCACATGCGTCAGCAATTCACGGCCGATGCCGCCTTCCACGCCATAGCCGCCGCCGACGAGGATATTGTAGCCGGGGACGGTGTCGCCCTCGTCACCGACCGGCACCTTCTGCCCGATCAGGCCGATATCGCCGATATAGTGCTGGGCGCAGGAGTTGTGGCAGCCGGTCAGATGGATGTTGACCGCCTGGTCGAGCGCGATGCGCGGCTCGCAATGGGCGGCGATGGCGAGCGCGTCCTCCTTGGTGTGCGCGCCGGCGAATTTGCAGCCGGTCGCGCCCGTGCAGGCGATCAGCCCGGCGCGCAGGATGGAGGTCTCGGCCGAGAGGCCGGCGGCTTGCAAATTCGCGAGCGCGTCCTCGATCTTCGCGTCGGGCACGCCGGAGATCAGGAGGTTCTGCCAGACGGTGAGGCGGATATCGCCGTCGCCGCATTGGCGCGCGATCGCCGCGATGACGCGCATCTGCGGCACGGTGAGCTTGCCCACCGGCAAGGCGACGCCGATCCAGTTCAGGCCGGCCTGAGCCTGCGCATGCACGCCGATATGGGCGAGGCGGTCATAGACGGGGCGCGGCGCGACGAAGGCGCCGTCGAGCCGGAGCAGCCGGCGCCCCAGCTTCTCCTCGACGGCGGCGAGGAACCGCTCGAAGCCCCAGGCATCGAGCACATATTTGAGCCGGGCCTTGTTGCGGTCCGTCCGGTCGCCATGGGCGATGAAGACGCGCACGATGGCATCCGCCACGGCAATCGCGTCGGAAGGCGCAACGATCACGCCGGTGTCGCGGGCGAGATCCTTGTGGCCGGTGATGCCGCCGAGCGCAAGGCGGTACCAGATGCCCGGCTCGACCGGCTGCCCGTCGCAGGAGGCGCCTTCCAGCACGTCGATGGCCTGGAAGCCGATATCGTTGGTGTCCTCCAGCGTCGCGATCGAGCCGGCGCCGTCGAAGGCGACGTTGAACTTGCGCGGCAGGCCGTAGAGCGAGCGGTCGTTGAGGATGTGGTGGTGCCAGGCGCGGGCATGCGGGCGCGTGTCGAGGAGTTCGAGCGGGTCGATGCCGGCCGTCGCCGAGCCCGTGACGTTGCGGATGTTGTCGGCGCCCGAGCCCTTGGCGGTCAGGCCGAGATCGGCGAGCCCTTCCAGCAGCGACGGCGCATTCTCGGCCGAAATCTCGCGGATCTGGAGATTGGCCCGCGTGGTGACATGGCTGTATCCCCCGCCGCAGCGCTCGGCGAGATCGGCCACGCCCTCGAACTGCCAGGCGTTCAGGATGCCGTTGGGAATGCGCAGCCGGCACATATAGCTGTTCTGCGCCGGCGCCACATAGAATAGGCCGTGATAGCGCCAGCGGAAATCATCCTCGGGCTTGGGAAATGCGCCGGTGGCGGCCTGTGCCTTGAAGCGGGCATAGGCGTCGAAAGGGTGCTCGGCCTGTTTCCACTTCTCCTGCGGAACGAGCTTGCCGCCGGCGGCGACCGCGCGCTCCTGCGCTTCCAGATGTTCTCGGTCGGGCCCGGCGGGAGGCGTTCCGCCACCTGCTCCGCCGAGCGGCGCGAGCCCGCGCGCGGCCCGGGCCGATTGCATGCCGCTGGTGAAGCCTTCGAGATAGCGCTTCTGATCGGGTGTGAAATCGTCGCTCATGGCCGGCGTCGTCACGCCGCCTCGACGAAGCGGTGGCGTTCGTAGAGGAATTTCAGCACCGCCTCGCGCGCGCCGATGTAGGTGCGGTCAGAGACCAGCTCCAGCCGCTTGCGCGGGCGGGCAAGCCGCACGTCGAGCACTTCGCCGATGCGGGCGGAGGGGCCGTTCGACATCATCACGATCCGGTCGGAGAGCAGCACGGCCTCGTCGACGTCGTGGGTGATCATGATCATGGTGTTGCCGAGCGCGGCATGGATCTGCATCACCGAATCCTGCAGATGCGCCCGCGTCAGCGCGTCGAGCGCGCCGAAGGGCTCGTCGAGCAGCAGGATCTTCGGCTCCATGGCGAGCCCCCGCGCGATGCCGACGCGCTGCTTCATGCCGCCGGAGATCTCGGCCGGCCGCTTGTCCTTGGCATGGGCCATCTGGACGAGGTCGAGATTGTGCATGATCCAGCCATGCCGCTCGGCCCTGCTCTTGGAGCTGCCGAAGACCTTGTTCACGGCGAGCGCGACATTGTCGTAGACGGTGAGCCAGGGCAGCAGCGAATGGTTCTGAAAGACCACGGCCCGGTCCGGGCCGGGCGCATTGACCTCCTTGCCCTCGAGCAGGATGCCGCCGCTCGTCGCCGGCGTCAGCCCCGCGACGATGTTGAGCAGGGTCGACTTGCCGCAGCCGGAATGGCCGATGATCGAGACGAACTCGCCCTTGTCGATGACGAGGCTGATGTCCTTGAGCACCTCCGTCGTGGCGGCGCCGCGCTGGAAGCTTTTGTCGACGTGGTCGATCTTGAGATAGCTCATCGTTCAAGCCCTCAATGGGTCGCGGTGCCGCGGGTGACGACATGGCCGAGAAGGGCGACGAGGCGGTCCAGCAAGAAGCCGACCACGCCGATATAGACCAGCGCCACGATGATGTCGGAGAGGCGGGAGGAGTTCCACGCATCCCAGATAAAGAAGCCGATGCCGACGCCGCCGGTCAGCATTTCGGCGGCGACAATGGCGAGCCAGGACAGACCGACGCCGATCCTCAGGCCGGTGAAGATGTAGGGCGCGGCCGAAGGCACCATGATCTTGAAGAAGAACTCGATCTGGTTCAGCCGCAGCACCTTCGCGACATTGCGATAATCCTGCGGAATATTGCGGATGCCGACGGCCGTGTTGATGATGATCGGCCAGATCGCGGTGATGAAGATCACGAAGATCGCCGAGGGCTGGCTGTCGCGGAAGGCGGCGAGCGAGAGCGGCAGCCAGGCGAGCGGCGGCACCGTGCGCAGCACCTGGAAGACCGGGTCGAGCCCGCGCATCGCCCAGATCGACTGGCCGACCAGCGCGCCGAGCAGCACGCCGACCACGGCCGCCAGGCTGAAGCCGATGGCGACGCGCTGCAGCGAGACCAGGATGCGCCAGCCCAGCCCGATATCCTGCGAGCCCGCCCAGTAGAACGGTTCGACGATCAGGTCCTTCGCCTCTTCCCAGATCTTGGTGGGCGTCGGCAGGGAGGATTGCGGTCCATGCGCGGCGAGCTGCCAGAACAGCAGGATCAGCGCCACCGTGATCAGCGGCGGCAGCAGATTGACCATCGCTGCCTTCGCCCAGCCCGCGAGCTTCGCCCCCAGCGGCTTCGACGTCGCGGCCGGCAGCGACACGACCTCCGGCGGCTTGCCGGGAAGGGTGACGACTGTCGCGCCCGCGATCGTGTCCTTCAAGACAGGCTGACCCATGTTCCAGTCTCTCCTCTGACCGAGCTCTTGCGTCGCATGCGTCATGCCGCCTCGCTGGCGCGTGGCCGCGCCCCGATGCGACGGATTTCGGGAAGGCAGGAGCCGCAATTGGTGCCCGCCTTGAGTTGCAGGCCGATCTCCTTGGCCGTCGTCGCGCCGGCCTCGAAGGCGGCGCGGATGGCGTTCAGGCCCACGCCGAAGCAGGCGCAGACGGTCGGACCGGGATCGCTCCCGTCGGGGCTGCGTCCGGACAGCAGGGCGAGCCGGCTCTCCACGGTCGCGGCGGGATCGGCAAAGACGGCCTTGACCGTATCCCAGAGCGGGGCGCGGCCCGCCGGTGCGAGGAAGAGGGCGGCCGCGAGCCGGCCTTCGCGGAGCACGGCGCAGCGATAGCTGCCGCCGTCGCGGTCGATCAGCTCGGTCATCTCATGACCGCCGAAGCGTTCGCGCATCAGCGCCGCCAAGGCATCGATGGCCGAGTCGGTGGCGAAGAGCCGGCCTTCGCCGCCCTGCACCGCGAGCCGTGCCCACCAGCTTTCTGCAGGCAGCGCGAAGGGCTCGCGCGACAGGACGAAGCCCTCGAAGCGATAGGCGACCGGCGCGATCGAAACCGGCGTCGCCTTCATTTCGGGCTGGCCGGAAAAGGGGTCGCAGAGCGGCTGCGCCAGCGCTCCGATGCGCGCGTCGGAGGCGGTTTCTCCGGACCAGTGGATCGGCGCGAACAGCGAGCCCTGGGCCACGCCCTCATCGGCCGAGACCTTGAGTACAGCGCTGCCATGGGCGCTGGCGAGCCGTGCGAAGCCGCCCTCGATCAGCCCGAAACGCGCGATGTCGGCCGGATTCGCGGAAACCGAAGGCTCGGCGATATGGGCGCTGAGCCGGGGGCTGAGCCCGGTCCGCGTCATCGTGTGCCAGTGGTCGCGGACGCGGCCCGTGTTGAGCAGCAGCGGGAAGGTGCCGTCGGTGTCCGAGGCGAGCTTCGGCGCGGCGAGCGGGCGCATCTGCGCGCGGCGCTCGGGGCCGAAAAAGCCGCCATCGGCGAAGAGCCGCGCGGTGCCCTCGCGCTGCCGCTCCGGTACCGGCCACTGCACCGGCCGCAGCCTGTCATAGGCGGCCTTGTCGAGGCGGGCATGGGCGCCGATGTCGAAATCGCGCCTGCCATCGTTCTCGAAGGCCGACAGCGCCGCGTGCTCGGCATAGATGTCGTGCGCGCCGGTGTAAGTGAAGGCGGCGCCGAAGCCGAGACGCTTCGCCACCTCGCAGACGATCCACCAATCCGGCTTCACCTCGCCCGGCAGCGGCAGGAAGGCGCGCTGGCGCGAGATCCGCCGCTCGGAATTGGTGACGGTGCCGTCCTTCTCGCCCCAGGCGGCGGCCGGCAGGATGTAGTGCGGTTTCGCCGCGACCGTATCGTTCGAGAGCACGTTCTCGGAGACGACGAAGAGGTCGAGGCCGGCGAGCGCGGCGCGAACCTTGTCGGCCTCCGGGAGAGAGGCGGCGGGGTTCGTCGCCATCACCCACATCGCCCGGATTCGGCGCTCAGCGACCGCGTCCAGCATCTGGACGGCCTTCAGCCCCTCGCGGCGGGCGATGTTCGGCGCCTGCCAGAAGCGGCGCACGCGGTCGATGTCCTCGGGAGCGTAACCCATATGGGCGGCCAGCATGTTGGCGAGCCCGCCGACCTCGCGTCCGCCCATCGCATTCGGCTGACCGGTGAGCGAGAAGGGACCGCAGCCGGGCCGTCCGATCCGCCCCGTCGCGAGATGACAGTTCAGGATTGCGGAGACCTTGTCCGTGCCTTGCGCCGATTGGTTGACGCCCTGGCTCCAGGCCGTCACGACATGCGGTGTGCTGGCCCAAAGCTCGTAGAAGGCCGCAATCTGCTCGGTGGGCAGGTCGGTGGTGGCGGAAACCGCGGCGATGTCGGGGGCGATCTCGCACGCATTGGCGAGTGTCTCCTCAAAGCCGGCGACATGGCGCGCGACATAGCTGCGGTCGACGAGGCCGCGCCCGGCGAGATGGACAAGCAGCCCCGCGAAGAGTGCTGCGTCGGAACCGGGCCTCAGCGCCAGCACCATGTCGGCGTCCTCCGCCGTCGCGGTGACGCGCGGATCGAGTACGACGAGGCGCGCGCCGCGCCCTTGACGATTGTCCTGCATCCGCCGGAACAGGACCGGGTGACACCAAGCCGTGTTCGAGCCGACGAGGACGATCAGGTCGGCCCCGTCGAAATCCTCATAGGCGCCGGGCACCGTGTCCGAGCCGAAGACCCGACGCTGCGCCGCGACGGTCGAGGACATGCACAGCCGCGAATTGGTGTCGACATGGGGCGAGCCGATGAAGCCCTTCATCAGCTTGTTGGCGACGTAATAATCCTCGGTCAGGAGCTGGCCGGAGAGGTAGAAGGCGATCGCCTCGGGCCCCTGCGCTGCGGCGATGCTCCGCAGCCCGTTGGCGACGGCGTCGAGCGCCTCGCCCCAGCCGATCCTGTCATAGCTCCCGGCGGCGTTGCGCTTCAGCGGATGGAGCACCCGGCTGCCCAGTCCCAGCGTCTCGCCGAGCGCCGAGCCCTTGGAGCAGAGTCGCCCCCGATTGGCCGGATGATCCGCATCGCCCGCGATCGCGGCCCCGCCGATCCCGTCCGGCGTCGCCAGCACGCCGCAGCCGACCCCGCAATAGGGACAGGTCGTGCGCGTCGCAGCCGGGGCGAGGGGGGCGTCATGGCGCATCAGGCGGCTTCCCTGACGCAGTAGCTCTCGCCGAAAGGCAGGTCGGCGCGGATCGCGCTGATGTCCTGGCCCGAGCGGATCAGCCCGAGATAGAACAGCGCGCCTTGCGTGTCGCCGACGAGCACGCAGCCGGCGAGGCGCCCGTCGCGCAGCACGAATTTGCGATAGATGCCGGCGCTGGGATCGCGCAGCACGACGGTCTCGGCGCCGTCACCGGCCTCGAACTCGCCGGCAGAGAAGACGCCGACGCCAGAGACCTTGAGATTGGTCGCGAGCAGCGAGCCCTGATAGGCGCCCTCCCGCCCGGCGAGCCGGGCGGCCAGCACGCGCGCCTGTTCATAGGCCGGCTCGACCAGCCCATAGGCGAGGCCGCGATGCTCGGCGCATTCGCCGATGGCGAAGATGGCGGGATCGTCGGTGGCGAGCCCGTCATCGACCAGGATGCCGCGCCCGACGCTCAAGCCAGCAGCCCGCGCGAGGCCGGTATTCGGGCGCACGCCGATGGCGATGACCACGAGATCGGCGGGAATCTCGATGCCGTCGGTCAGCATGACAGCCTCGACATGGTCGCGGCCCACGAAACCTTTCGTCTCTGCTCCCAGTCGCACATCGATGCCGCGCGCGGCCATCGCTGCCGCAAGCAATCCTGCGCCTTCATGGTCGAGCTGGCGTTCCATCAGGCGGTCGACCAGATGCAGCAGCGTCACCGCACCGCCCGCTCGGGAAAGGCCATAGGCGGCTTCCAGTCCCAGCAAGCCGCCGCCGATGACCACGATCCGGGCGCCGCGCTGGGCATAGGCCCGCATCGCGCCGACATCGGCGGTGTCGCGGAAGGTCGCGACGCCGGCGAGATCGCTGCCGGGGAAGGGCGGCCTGAGCGGCGTCGAGCCGGTCGCGAGCACGAGCTTGCCATAGGGCAGCGTCAGCCCGTCACTGAGGGTCACCCTCCGCGCGGCGCGGTCGATGGTCTGGGCCGGCCGGCCGTAGAAGGTCGAGATGCCGCGCGCCCGCCACCAGGGGGCCGGCTTGAGCTCGATCTCTGGCTCGCCGATCTCGCCCGCCAGCAGCGGCGAGAGCAGGACGCGGTTATAGGCGAGGCGCGGCTCGTCCCCGATCACCGCGATGGAATAGCGCCCGAGCGCGTGCTGGCTGAGCTCGTCAACCAGCCGCGTCGCGGCCATGCCATTGCCGACGATGATCAGCGGCTCGGCCATGCGTCAGGCGATCCGCTTGATCTTCAGCGCCTTGAGGTAGTCCATCGGCGCCGCAGGATCGAACTTCATGCCGTCGAAGAAGGTCTCGACGCCACGCGAATCCGAGGTCGGGGCGCCTGCGACGCCGAGCGTCTTGGCGGCCTCCAGCCAGAGATCGGAGCGATTGACCTTGTTGACCAGCGTCTTGATGTCAGTGTTCGCCTCGAACTTGCCCCAGCGGATGTTCTCGGTGACGAACCAGGTATCGAGGCTCTTCCAGGGATAGGAGACCGAGCCGCCTTCGCCCCAGAACTTCATCAGCAGGTTTGTGCCCTTGGCGACCTTGCCGCGGCCGTAATTGATGTCGCCCTTGATGCGGCCGATGATGTCCGGCACCGGCACGTTGAACCATTGGCGACGGCCGATGATCTCGGCCATCTCCTGCTTGTTCTCCATCTTCTCGCACCAAATCTGGGCTTCCATCGTGGCTAGCATGATGGCCTGCGTGGCCTTGGGATTGGCGTCGACGAAGTCGGCGCGCATGCCCAGCGCCTTCTCGGGATGCTTGAACCAGATCTCGCCGGTGGTGGCGGCGGTAAAGCCGATGTCCTGGTTGACGAGCTGCTCGTTCCACGGCTCGCCGACGCAGAAGCAGTCCATGGTGCCGACCTTCATGTTCGCCACCATCTGGGCCGGCGGCACGACGATGGTCGCGAGGTCATTGTCGGGGTCGATGCCGCCGGCGGCGAGCCAATAGCGGATCCACAGGTCGTGCGTGCCGCCAGGGAAGGTCATGGCGACCTTCACCTCCTTGCCGGCCGCGCGCTTCTTGGCGAAGGCCTCCTTCAGCGCGGAGGAATCGGTTCCGACCGGCAGTTCCTTGTATTCGTTGGAGACCGACAGGCCCTGGCAGTCCTCGTTCAGCCGCATCAGCGTGTACATCGGCAGCGGCTGGCTGTTCTGCATGACCTTGCCGGTGGTGTAGAGATACGGCTTGGGCGAGAGGATGTGCGCCCCATCGATGCCGTTCGCCTTGAAGCCAAGCGCCATGTTGTCGCGCGTCGCACCCCAGGAGGCCTGCTTGGCGATGTCCATGTCGGGCAGGCCGTATTTGGCGAAGAGGCCCTTCTCCTTCGCGATGATCAGCGGCGAGGCGTCGGTCAGGGCGATGTAGCCGAGGCGCGTGCCCTTGACTTCGGGCCCAGTCCCTTGCGCGAAGGCGCCCGACGGCAGGGCGGTCTTCGCCGCCGCCAGCAGCGCGGCCGTGCCGGACAGTTGCAGAAAGCGGCGACGGCTGGCACCTGCCGGCGCCAATGCGGTCATCCCGATCCTGGTCTTGGAGCTCTGCGTCATCGATCGCCTCTCGGTTGCTGAAAACCGCTTGCCCTGGAGCTGGCCCCGAACGCGAAAAACGCCGCGCGAAAGACGCCTTGCCAGGCGCATTTCGACAGCGACGTTGCTGTGTCTTCCGGATCGGGGGTGGCGCGGGCAGCGTTGGCCGCGTCACGGCAGACGTATCAAGGATCGTGCCAACCGTTCCGCCATGGGGCCGGCTTTGAATTGCAACAGTTTGCGAATTCGGGGAGATGCGGACGGCGGCGCAATTGCCTTGTTGCGTCGCACAATGGAAGCGCAAGAGCCTATTTTTTAGGCGAAACTTTGCTTGTGGAAAGAATGCCTTCAAAAGAGGCGGGGAGGAAGACGCCGGCGGCGATCTCCCGCATCTGCGGCGTCGCGACGATCTGGCCGGCGCGCTCCATCCCGGCCAGGACCCAATCGGCATCATCAGGCTCGGGCCGCAGCGCCTCCTGGTCGAAGCGGATGAAGCGCTCGATCAGCCTGGGCGGCCGTTCGGCGCCCTGGATCAGCTCGCCATGCAGGATGCGCTCGATCAGCGGGGCGGGCAGCGCGAGCCGGTCCGGGGCCGAGAGGTGATGCGCCATGCGGGTGAAATTCTCGGGCCGGCAGGCCCAGGCGCTGGCCTTGAGGATCGCAGCGCCGAGCTTCGCAACGGCGGCCGGGCGCCTGTGCACGTCGTCGGCGCGCCAGGCCAGGACCTTGTCGTGGCAGTCGCGCCGCAGGTCGACGCTGGCATGCACCATCGCGCCGACGCCGGCCGCCACGGCCGCCGAATTCCAGGGCGCGCCGGCGCAGAAGCCGTCGATCCGTCCGCTGGCGAGGGCCTCGACGGTCTGGGGCGGCGGGACGACCTCGAAGCGGATATCCTCGCCGAGCCTGAGCCCGCCCTTCTCCAGCCATTCGCAAAGCAGGTAGATATGCATCGAGAAGCCGAAGACGGCGGCCAGCGTCAAAGGCGGCAGCCCGGCGGCCTTGCGGCGCGCGACCATGGCCGCGAGGGCGCGGGCCGAGACGGCCGTATCGGCCATATCGCCCTCGGCCAGGCGCGACAATTCCTCGAAGCGCCGAACCGAGACCGTGATCGCGGCGCCGTCGCGATTGAGCGCCATCGGCACCGCCATCGGGGCCTTCACCCCGCCGATCCCCAGCGTCGCGGCGATTGCCGCGGGGCCGAGCATATGGGCGGCGTCGAACAAGCGCACATTCAGCTTGTCGCGCAGATTCGACCAGGAGACCTCCCGCACCAGTTCGAGATTGAGCCCTTCGGCCTCGGCGAAGCCCTCGTCCTTCGCCAGCACGACCAGCGCGCAATCGACCAGCGGCATGAAGCCGACACGCAGGTGCAGCGTCGTCATTTGAGCATCTCCGCGGCGGTGATGAGGGAGCGGGCGATATCGACGAGCTTGCGCTTCTCGTTCATCGCGGTGCGGCGCATCAGCGCGTAGGCCTCTTCCTCGGAGAGGCCCTTCAGCCGCATGACGATGGCCTTGGCGCGGTCGATCGTCTTGCGGTCCTCCAGCTGCGAGCGGGCCTCGTCGAGCTCCTCGCGCAGCCGGCGGAAGGCATTGAAGCGGCTGATGCAGGTCTGCAGGATCGGCTGCATCCGCTCCTTCTTCAGCCCGTCGACGATATAGGCGGAGACGCCGGCCTCGACCGCGGCCTCGATCGAGGCGGAATCCGACTGGTCGACGAACATGGTGATCGGCCGGCGGATATGCCGGCTGACGAGGAACATGTCGGCCAGCGCGTCGCGGCTGGGATCCTCGAGGTCGATCACCACGACGTCGGGATCATGGGCCTCGATGGCGGCGACCAGCCCCGTGGTCGCAGCGATGCGGATCAGGTGCTGGTAGCCCGCTTCCCGCAGGCCTTCCTCGATGATGGCGGCCCTGACCTGGTTCGCGTCGACGATGAGGATGCGCAGAGTGGGCACCATGCCTTTCAGTCGTTCCCATCGAGTGATCCGGCGTCGCCCTATCAGGAATCGTGCCAGTGCGGCTGGCGGGCCGGCTTGGCTCTCGACATTGCAGCATATCCGTCGAGAATGTTGCCGCGGCGGCTTTGGAGCAAGGTCATGTCACTGCGGGAACCCGTCCTCCATTCCGTTCCGATCGCCGATCTTCGCCCCACGCAGATGACGGTGGGCCTCCGGGAGGTCGAGGCCAAGCGCCAGAGCTGGCGGGAGCGGGAGGGCGGCCGCGCCGAGGGGTTCCTCGGCAGCCACATGGTCCCGGCGATCAAGGGGCCCAAGGCGCGCCTCTACATCATCGATCACCATCATCTCGTCCGGGCCCTGCACGACGAGGGTCAGAAGCAGGTTTTCGTCAGCGTCATCGCCGATGTCTCATGGCTCTCGACGGCGGCCTTCTGGGTCGTCTGCGAGCACCGGAACTGGGCTCACCCCTATGACAGCGAAGGCCGCCGCCGTAGCATCGAATTGATGCCGAAGCGCATCGAGAAGCTCGAGGACGATCCCTATCGCTCCCTGGCCGGCGAATTGCGCCGCCTCGGGGGCTTCGCCAAGGACGTCACCCCTTACTCCGAGTTCCTCTGGGCGGATTTTCTGCGCAGACGCATCGGGCGCGAGCTCGTCGATGCGGATTTCGAGAAGGCGCTCAAGAAGGCGCTGAAACTGGCCAAAGGCCAGGAAGCCAGCTACCTCGCCGGCTGGTGCGGACCGGTCAAGGATTAGCCTGCCGCCGCTTGGGCGTTCACGCGCCGCGGCCGAACGCCAGCACCGCGTTGAGGCCGCCGAAGGCGAAGGAATTCGACAGCGCATGGCGCAGCACCGCCTGCCGCGCGCCCTCCGGGACGACGTCGAGCCCGCACTCCGCGTCGGGCTCCGAGCAATTGGCCGTCGGGGGAACGATCTGGTGGTGCAGCGCGAGCGCCGTGGCCAGCGCCTCGAACGCCCCGGCCGCGCCCAGGCAATGGCCGAGAACGCCCTTGATCGAGGAGACCGGGGGCAGCTTCCCGTTCGGAAAGACCGCGCGAATGGCCCGGCTCTCGACGACGTCGTTGATCAGCGTGCCGGTGCCATGCGCGTTGATGTAGTCGATAGCCGTCGGATCGAGCCCGGCGCTCGCCAGGGCGCGCCGCATCGCCCCTTCGGCCCCCGCTTGGTCGGGGGAGGTCAGGTCGCCGGCATCGGCATTGGCGCCGAAGCCGACCAGCTCGGCATAGATGCGTGCCTTGCGGGCGACGGCATGCTCCCATTCCTCGAGGACGAGGATGGCGCTGCCTTCGCCGAGCACCAGCCCGCTGCGGTTGCGCGAGAACGGCCGGCAGGTGTCGCGTGAGAGAATGCGCAGCGCGCTCCAGCCGGTCATCGTGCCGGGCGTGATCGAGGCTTCCGAGCCGCCCGTGATCGCGATGTCGCAATCGCCATGGAGGACGGCGCGGTAGGCCAGGCCGATGGCGTGCGTTCCCGATGCGCAGGCGCTCGCCACGGCGAAGGTGTTGCCGTGCAGGCCGAGATCCATCGAGATCTGGCTCGCCGGCGCGTTGGCCATCAGCTTCGGAATCGTGAGCGGGTGAACCGAGCGCCGCTGCTCGCGGTAAAGGCGCTGGAAGCTGTCGTCCAGCGTGGTCATGCCGCCGACGCTGACACCGACGACGACATCCGCCTGGGCGAGCGCCGCGTCGTCCGGCTCCAGCCCCGCATCGGTGACCGCTTCGCGCGCCGCCACGACGGCGAACTGGGACATCCGGTCGAGTGACCCCAGCCGCTTCGCGGTGAAATGGGCGTCGGGGTCGAAGTCATGGATCTGGGCGGCGATCGGGCAGGGAAGCTCGTCCATCTGCGGCAGCACCAGCGGCCCGATGGCGCTGTCCCCGGCCACGATGCGTTCCCAGGTCCTTGGCATGGTCGGCCCGGCCGGCGAAATCGCGCCGAGGCCGGTGATCGCAACGCGTCTCCGTGTCACGCCGGCGCTTTCTCGCCCAGGGCCGACTCGACGATGCGGGCGATGTCTCCGACCGTCCTCAGCTCCTTGACCCTGGGGTCGTTGGCATCGAAGGGGACGCGGATCTTGAAGCGCTCTTCGATTGCGAAGATCGTTTCGAGCACGTCGAGAGAATCGTATCCGGCCTCTTCGAGGCTGGTCTTTTCAGTGATCTCCGCGGGATCGCGGCTGATCTGTCCAGCCACGATCTCTTGCACGACCTTGAGTATGTTCATTCCCGAACCTGCGACTGCCCATGATGCTGGGGGCTAGAGGAATTCCGCGTTTTCAAGCGCCGCCGAATTGCTCTACCTCTTTGTTTTCTCGCATTTTCTTCACGCGAACCGGTGTCCGCCTCGCTTGAAAATGCGCTCGTCTGACTCGATACGGTTTCGTGGCCGATACGGGGCAAGGAGCGTCGCTCGCCGAAGCAAGGGCGCCGCACCTCGCACGTCACGGGTTGCAGCGCGTAGGGCAGGTTCCGTGCCAACCGTCCTGCCGGCGCGAGCGGCGCGGGGGCTCTCCTGTTCGACCGGCTTGTCCCTTGATATCGATGGGAAATCCCGAATGGCTGCTTTGATGCTTTATCCGGAGTGATCCGTATCGCGGATGATGCTTCCGACATTCCGTGTCGGGAGCACCAAGATTTGATGGTTCCCTCGGATTCTGCGCGGCGAGGGCCGCCGCGCATCGATTTCGGGACCCGGCGTACCCCTCACCGGCATTGCGGCTTGCCGGGCTCGCAGGGCGGCCGGTGCTGGGGCTGCGGACCATGGGCAGGCTGCGGTGCCCGCGGCCGGGCCATCATCTGGGCGCGTTGCTGGGCCTGCATCGCAGCTCGCTGCTGCATTTGCGCGGCCCGCTGCTGGGCGGCCTGCGCAGCACGCTGTTGCTGTTGCTGCTGAGCTTGCATCGCCCTTTGCTGAGCCGCTTGCGCCGCGCGCTGCTGCTGAAGCTGCGAGGCCTGCGCGGCGGCTCTTTGCTGAGCCTGCTGCTGGGCTTGCATGGCCCGCTGCTGTTGCTGCGCCTGTGCGGCACGCTGTTGCTGCTGCGCTTGCATCGCCCTCTGCTGGGCAGCTTGCGCCGCGCGCTGTTGCTGCGCTTGGACGGTGGCGGCCTGCTGGGCGCGTTGGCGCTCGGCCTGCTGCGCCGCCGCACGCTGCGCCGCGTCGGCCGCATTCGTCTGCGGAATTTGGGCAGGCTGGGGCGCGGTCCGTGGGGCTGTCGCAAGCGGCGGCGTGCCCGGGCGACCCGTCTGAGGCGTCTGCGGCGGTGCGGCGAGATGCTGCGCCGGGGCCGTGTTGCCGGGAGCGGCGGGCAGGGCGGCCGGCGCGGGCAGGGGCTTTGCACCGGCCGGAGCCGTGGCAACCGGCGGCGTGCCCGGGCGACCCGTTTGAGGTGTCTGCGGCGGTGTGGCGAGATGCTGCGCCGGGGCCGTATTGCCGGGAGCGGCGGGCAAGGCACCCGGCGCCGGCAGAGGCTTCGCGCCGGCCGGAGCCTGCGAGGGCGCGGTCTGCGGGGCCGTCGCAACCGGCGGCGCGCCGGGGCGACCCGTCTGAGGCGTCTGCGGCGGTGTGGCGAGATGCTGCGCCGGGGCCGTGTTGCCGGGAGCGGCGGGCAAGGCACCCGGCGCCGGCAAAGGCTTTGCACCGGCGGGAGCCGCGGCCGAAGGCGCGGGGCCGCCAGCGGGTGGCTGGCCGGGACGTGGCTGGCCGATGGTGGCGGGCGAGCCCTGCGGCGCTCCGGGCTGGGGCCCCGTCGCGGCCGGCGCCGCGGCGTGCGGAGGCTGCGCCTGCTGTTGCCGGGCGCGCAACAGGGCGGCGGCCGGCAGCGCGGCGGCGGTTGCCGCGATCGCGGCGGAAGCGACCGGATGCGCCTGGATCATTTGCTGGAGGCCCGAGGCGGGAGCCGGCGCCGGTCCCCCTGCTGGCGGCGCCGCTGCCGAGGCGCCGCCCGTCACCGTAGGCGGTAGGGGAGGCAGGGACTGGCCCTGCGGGCTCGTCACCACCACGCTCTGCGAGGCCGGGTTCACCACCACGGTGTTATGGATGTTGACGTTGACGACATTGACCGGCGGCGGGACGACATAGGACGGGCGTTCCACCCAGAGCGGCACCGGATGATAGATGGGGATCGGCAGCACGAACTCGGCGACGGGCGGCGGCGGGGGCGCCAGATCGACATAGAAGACGGGCCGCGGCGGCAGGAAGACGACCGGCACCGGTGGCGGGGGCGGCAGCTCGTAGACCGGATCGGCGAAATAGACCACCGGCCGCTCGACATAGACGATCTCGTCGGGCGGGGGCGGGGGCACGTCGTAGGAGAGGGCGGCAAACGACGCCGGAGGCTCGTAGGCGACGGCGAAATGGGCCAGCCGACGACGCGCGTCGCCGGCATGGGGGCCGCGCGGATAACGCCCGAGATAGGACCAGTAGGCCTCCGGGGTGTCGGCGACGGCGCTTTCGCGCCAGACGATGGCCTCGCGCCGGGCGGCCAGGATGGCGCGCACGCGCTTCGCCAGCGGATCGCCCGGATAGGCGGCCAGGAAGTCCTGATAGCCGCGCATGGTGTCGCGGGTCAGCGCGGCAAGATAGGCGTCGCGCGCGTCGAAACCCCGGATCGGCTTGTCGCGAAGCTCGACGAAGCGGTTCTGGTCCGGCGGCGCGGCGTTGGTGCGCTCGAAGAACAGGAAAGGCACCTGCACCTTCGAGGCCTGCCAGGGCACCTCGGCGCCGCCCGTCAGTTCGCTGGTGCGCAGGCGCACGCGCTCGAACAGATCGTCGAGCGGCAGGCCGCCCTGCTTGATCATCTCCGACAGCGCCGTGGCGTAGGCGCTGTAGTCCTTGCCTTCGGGTGCGATCGTGCCGGGGGCGGCATTGAAGGCGATCAGCGAGCCGGGATCGGGCTGCATCAGCGCGAGGCCCCCCGCCAGCGGCTGGCCCGAGCGGGCGAACGGATTGGCGCGCGCGGCATCGAGCACGACGATCCGCGCCTTCAGCGGCAGCGTCGCCAGCGGCCTGACGAGATCGGTCAGGCGGATGGCGGCGAGCGGCACGTCGGCGTCGCGTGCGATGCGGGCATCGACGGGAACGAGATAGTTCTCGCCCTCGAACTGAAGCCCGTGGCCGGCATAGTAGACGAAGGCGACGGTATCGGGGCCCGATGCCGCTGCCTTGTCGAGGAACTCGCGCAGGGAGGAGCGCAGGGTCGCGGTGTCGAGGTCGCGCGCCCCGACCACATCGAAGCCGGCGGCCTGCAGCGTCTGCGCGATCAGGCCGGCATCGTTGGCCGGCGTCGCCAGCGCGCCGTCCGGATAGGCGCCGTTGCCGATGACCAGCGCGATTCGCTTTTCCGACGACTGCGCGTGCGCGGGCGGGCCGCCCAGCAGAGCGGCTGCGCAAAACAGGCCGCAAACGATGCGCCATAGTGACATGGGAGCCTCCCGCGAAAGATCGCCGTAAACGAGGCTGTGCCCATCAGGCTGAACGGTATTTGAATGAAACGTGGCAGCCCGGCGGCTTTTTCGGGTCGATCGGGCTCGGCCCGGAGCGATCCGGCCGGATCCGGAGCGGGCGGGCCGGCCGCAAGAAAAGAGGCGCCGATGCCGGCGGCCCGCGCCGTCAGATCGCTGTCCGTGGAGCCGGAAACCGGGATCGTTTCGCTCCCGGATCCGGTCTCAGCCTTCGGCATCCATCTGGTGGAGCTTCTCGACGCGGCGGCGGAAATCCGCGTCGGTCGAGAATTCGGCGGCGAGATAGGACGAGATCAGGTCGCTGGCGAGCCAGGGGCCGACGATCTTGGCGCCGATGCACATCACGTTGACGTCGTCATGCTCGACGCTCTGATGGGCGGAATGGATGTCGTGGCAGACGGCCGCCCGGATGCCCTTCATCTTGTTGGCGGCGATCGAGGCGCCGACGCCGGTGCCGCAGACCATGATGCCGCGCTCGGCCTCGCCGGACGTGACCTTGCGGGCGACCTCGCGGGCGATGTCGGGGAAATCGACCGGCTGGTCGTCGTGGGAGCCGACATCGACGACCTCGTGGCCCAGCGATGTGATGTGGTCGATGACGTGCTGCTTGAGGGACCAGCCGGCATGGTCGGAGCCGATGACGAGGCGCATGGGATATCCTGTGGTGGTTGGAGCGAAAGGCCGGCGCCCATGGCGAGCGCCGGCTCGGTAGGGATCAGCCGCGCATGTTCGCGGGCAGGTCGGTGCCGTGGAACTTCCTGTAGATCGCGTTGAGCTTGCCGTTCTTGAGGTTCTGCTCGACCCAGGCGTCGAGCCTCTCGATCAGCTTCGGCTCGCCCTTCTTCACACCGATGGCGAGGTCGAAATTGGTGATCGAGACCTTGGGCTCGAAGGGCCGCGCCGGCGCCTTGACGCCGATCTGCGAGACGATCGTCGCCGAGCTCGCGACGCAATCGGCCTGGCCGGAGACGGCCGCCGTGACCATCGTCGCATCGTCCTCGTAGCGGGCGAGCTTGAGGTCGCGCTCCTTCATGTTGGTCAGCGTCGTGTCCTGCGTGGTGCCGCGCGAGACCGCGATCGTCTTGCCTTTCAGATCGTCCCAGCTCTTCGCCTCGACCGATTTCAGGCAGCCCACCACCGATTGCAGCGCGGCATAGGGTTTTGAGAAGTCGATGACCTTGGCGCGCTCGGGCGTGACCGACAGTGTCGAGATGATGATGTCGGCCTTGTTGGTCTGGACGTTGGGGATGCGGGTCGCGCCCGTGGTCTGAACGAATTCGAGCTGAAGGCCCCAATCCTTGGCGAGAAGCTCGGCGGTCTCGACATCCGAGCCGGTCGGCTTCATGGCTCCGTCGATCATGCCCGATGGCGGGATCGCGAGATCGGTCGCGATGCGGATCTTCCCGGCCTTCATGATGTCGTCGAGCAGGTCGGCGCGGGCGGCCTGGCCGGCGCAGGCCAGGGCCGTCGTCGCCAGCAGGGCAAGCGTGAGAGAGCGTTTCATCCTTGGTTCCTTCCCTTCTTTTTGGTCGTTAGAGCCCGGTTCCGACGAACTGGGCGAGTTCCGGCGTGGCCGGAGCCGACAGGATCGAGGCACTTCCGGCCTCGTGGACCCTGCCCGCATGCATGAACACCGCCTGATCGGCGATGCCTCGCGCGAACCCCATCTCATGGGTGACCATCACCATGGTCATGCCGTCCGCGGCGAGCTGTTCGATGACCTTGAGAACCTCGCCGGTCAGCTCCGGATCGAGCGCGGAGGTGACTTCGTCGAACAGCATCACCTTGGGCTGCATCGCGAGCGAACGGGCGATCGCCGCGCGCTGCTGCTGGCCGCCGGAGAGCTGCTCGGGATAGGCGTCGAGCTTCTCGGAGAGGCCGACCCTGGCCAGCATCGCCTTGGCGAGCTCGCGTGCTTCGGCTTTCCTCATCCGCTTCACCGAGACCGGCGCCAGCGTGATGTTCTGCTCGATGGTGAGATGCGGGAACAGGTTGTAGCTCTGGAAGACGATGCCGACATCCTGCCTGAGCGCCCTGAGATCGATATCGGCGGCGTCGACGCGGTGGTCGCAGACGCGGATTTCACCTGAATCGATCTTCTCGAAGCGGTCGATGCAGCGCAGCGCCGTGCTCTTGCCGGAGCCCGAGCGGCCGATCAGCACCAGCACCTCGCCGCGTTCGACGGTGAAGCTGACTCCGTCCAGCACCTTGAGCGGGCCGAAGCTCTTATGGACCTTGTCGAGCACCACGATGGGGCGTTCGACGGTGAGGTGTTCCTGGGGGCGTTCCTGGCTCATGGCTTTCAAATCTCGTCAGGCCGGCATCAGCTTCGCGCGGCCGACGCCCATGCGGCGTTCGAGACGCCGGCTGAGGAGCGAGATCGGGAAGCAGAGCGCGAAGTAGATCAGGGCGATGATCGCGTAGATCAGGAAGGGCTCGAACAGAGAGTTGTTGATGATCTGGCCGGAACGGGCGAGCTCGACGAAGCCAACGACCGAGGCGAGCGACGTGTTCTTGATGATCTGCACCATGAAGCCCACGGTCGGCGGCGTGGCGATCCGCATGGCCTGGGGCAGGATGACCTTGAGCATGCGCTGGGTGCGGCTGAGCGCCAGCCCTTCGGCCGCCTCCCATTGCGGGCGCGGCACGGCCTGGATGCAGCCGCGCCAGATCTCGCCGAAATAGGCGCCGACATAGATCGTCAGCGAGGCTCCGGCGGCCCAGAGCGGCGTGATCGCGAAGCCGAGCGCGGAGAGGCCGAAATAGCCGAGGAACATGATCACCAGCAGCGGCGTGCCCTGGACGAGCTGGACATAGGCGCCGCTGACGAGCCGCACGGCCTTGCTCGGCGAGACCCTGGCGAGCGCGATCAGGAAGCCGACGAGCCCGCCGCCGATCAGCGCGATCGCGGAGAGTCCGATCGTCCAGAGCGCGCCCTGGCCGAGGAAGAGGAGGTGGTTCGCGTTGAGGGAGCCGCCCATGGTGATCGCTCCCCTAGAGCGGCGTGCCGAGGCGCCGGCGGCGCGGGAAGAGCGCCTGCCCCAACGCCCAGAAGGCGGCGCGCAGGACGAGCGAGAGCGCGATATAGGCGAGCGCGACGAGGATATAGGTTTCGAAGGCGCGATAGGTGTCGGACTGGACGTAGTTCGCGACGGCCGTCAGCTCTTCCGCCGAGATCTGCGAGGTGACCGAGGACGCCAGCATCAGCAGCACGAACTGGCTGGTCAGCGACGGATAGACCTTCTCGATCGCCGGCAGCAGGATGACGTGCCAGTAGATCTGGACGCGCGAGAGGGCGAGCCCCTCCGCCGCCTCGATCTGGCCGGGCGGGATCGCCTCGAAGCCCGCCCGCATGATCTCGGCGGTATAGGCGCCGACATTGATGGCGAGCGCGGCAGCCGCGACGGAGAAGGCCGAGAATTTGAAGCCGATGCTGGCCAGCCCGAAATAGACCAGGAAGATCTGGACGAGCAGCGGCGTGTTGCGGATCGTCTCGACGTAAGCGGCGCAGAGCCCGGCGATGAAGCGGTTGCTGCTGCCGCGGCCGATGGCACAGAAGGTGCCGATCGCGCCGCCGGTCAGGATCGCGATGAAGGCGAGCTTCAGCGTCATCGCCGCGCCGTCGAGGAAGAGCGGCCAGCGTTCGAGCACGACGGAGAAGTCGAGATGGAGCCCCATCGCCGCCGTCAGGCCCGGTTCGTCATGCGGTCATAGACGCGAAACAGCGCCTGGTTGCCGTTCCCGCCTTCGCCATGGGCGCGCGCCTCGATGTACTGGCTGGTGACGAGCGCGGTGCCCGGCAGTGGCACCGAAAGCGCCTGCGCCTGTTCCTGCACGAGGCGCAGATCCTTCAGCATCAGGTCGATGCGGAAACCCGCCCCGGCATCGCCCGCGATCATCGCGGGGCCAAGCTTGTCGAGCATCCAGGACGCCGCCGAGCCGCCGAGCAGCACGGAGCGCATCTGCTCCAGATCGACGCCGCAGGCGCGGCCGAGCGCGATCGCCTCGCAGACCGCCTGGATATTGATGCCGCAGATCAGCTGGTTGCAGAGCTTGACCGCCTGGCCGGCGCCCGGCGCGCCGACATGGGTGATGGTCGTGCCCATGCCACGGAAGAACGGCTCGGCCCTGGCGAAGGCCGCCGCCTCGCCGCCCGCCATGATCGTCAGCGTCGCGTTCTTCGCGCCGATCGGGCCGCCGGAGACCGGTGCGTCGATGAAATCGGTGCCCGCCGCCTTGAGATCGGCATGCATCCGGCGGACGGCCACGGGCGAGATCGTGCTCATGTCGACGATCAGGCGCCCGCGCGGCGGCGCGGCCAGCAGGCCGTCCTCGCCATGGATGACATCCTCGACCTGTGGCGTATCCGGCAGCATGGTGATGGCGATATCGGCATCCGCCGCAGCCTCGGCCGGGCTCGCAGCCGGCTTCGCGCCCTCGGCCGCCAGCACGGCTACCGCCTCGTCGAGGACATCGTAGACGGTGACCCGATGCCCCGCCTTGATGAGATTGCGCGCCATCTCGCGCCCCATCGTGCCGAGGCCGATGAAGCCGACGCTGCCCGTTTCGTTCCGTCCCATAACCTGCTCTTTCGGCATTGTTTTGATGAAATCGGCGCCTTGGTTTCGCTAGGCGCTCCGCGTCTCCGACCTGTCGCCCTCGCCGGTCGCCGCGCGGCGGCGGTATTCGTCGCCGATCGCGAAATGGCGGCGCAGGGTCACCTCGGCGCGGTCGGGATCGCGCCCGACGATGGTGTCGAAGACGCGCTTGTGGTCGTCGATCAGGTAGGTCTTCATCGAGCCGAACCGCTGGACGAGCTCGCGGCGGCTGCGATGCGAGCGCGCCAGCAGCGTCGACATGGATTCATGCAGCACTGCGAGCGTCGGCGAACGCGACGCCAGCACGATGGCTCGGTGAAACTCGAAGTCGGCGTCGCCGCCAGCATCCGCATCGTCGATGGTCTCGCCGATGCGGACGAGCGCGCGTTGCAGCCGCTCGAAATCGGCGATGGTCGCGCGCTCGCAGGCCAGGCGCACGGCCTGGCACTCGATGGCGATGCGCGCCTCCATCACGTCGTCGATGAGGTCGGCCTGCTGGGCGAGCGCGAGCGTGAAGAAGTCCTTCAGCATCGAGGCGTCCGGCCGCTTCACGATGGTGCCGACACGTTCGCGGATCTCGACGATGCCGAGCATGTGCAGGGCGCGCAGTGCTTCGCGCACGATCGGCCGGCTGACGCCGAGCTGCGCGGCCAGTTCGCGTTCGGCCATGAGCCGTTCGCCCTGCTTCAGCGTGCCGTCGAGCAGCTGCTCCCGCAGATAGGCGAAGACGCGCTCGAACCCCGACGCGCTGTCGGTACCTTGAGCATCCATCCCTGACATCACCGTTCTTATTTTCTGGTAAGACCAGTACGATGACCAGAAGCGAAAATCAACCGCGAGATGGCGGCGGCGGGAAGCCGTGCGCTGTTCGGGTTCGCGAGTTCCGTTTGCCGCATCGATCCCGGAGATTTTCTGATTGCCGGTTGAACCGTGCGGCCTGAGGCGGCCATCACCGGTGCGATAGTCGCTCAGGCGATTAGGAGGCCCGCATCCACCGGGGCGTCGCGGTGGATCGCCCGGCGTGCGGTGCCGAAGAGCGCAGCGTTCAGCTCTGCGCCGCTGTCCCGGAAGCCGCCGCGAAGCGCTCGATGCGGAAATCGTGCAGCGGGATCTCGGTCGTGCCCGTCGCGATCAGCTCGGCCATGGTGTCGCCGACGCCGGGGCCGAGCTGGAAGCCGTGCCCGCTGAAGCCGAAGGCGTGGAACAGGCCCGGCGTGGTGGCGGAGGGGCCCATCACCGGCAGCATATCGGCGAGATAGCCCTCGCAGCCCGACCAGGTGCGGATCACCGCGACATTCGCCAGCGCCGGCAGCAGACGCACGAGCGTACGCAACTGGGCCGGCAGGCGTGCCGGGTCGGCCTTGGCGTGGCCGGGCTCGAGATCGACCGCGACGCGCTCCGCCGCGCCGCCGAAGACGATGTTGCCGCGCTCGACCTGTCGAAAATAGCCGTCCGCTCCATGCTGGCGGCTCCAGATGCCGACCACGGGCAGGACGCGGTGGGGCAGGGGTTCCGTCACACCCATCTGCGGGCCGCGCGGCGTCAGCGGCACGGGCTCGCCGAAACGGGCGGCGATGGCTGCGCCCCAGGCGCCGGCCGTGTTGAGCAGGCGATCCGCCTCGAACACGCCTTTGGCGGTGGTGACGCGGAAGCCCGCCGCCGTCGCCTCGAGGTCGGTGACCGCGCAATCCTCGACGATGCTGGCGCCGAGCCGCCGCGCCGCATCGGCGAAGGCGGGCGCGATCAGCCGCGGATTGCCGGACCCGTCCTGCGGGGAGAACGAGGCCGCGATCGCGCCCGGCCCGAGACCGGGAAAACGCGCCCGGATCTCGTTGGCGCCGAGCTCTTCCAGTTCCAGCCCCCAGGGACGCGCGGCTTCGGCATAGGCGCGCATATCCGCCAGCGCGTCCTCCTCGAAGATCAGGCGCAGATGGCCGGTGGCGCGGAACTCGACGTCGCGCCCGAGCAGGCGCGCCGCCTCGCCCCAGAGCGCGCGGGAACGATGCGCCAGCGGCAGTTGCGTGAGATGGCGGCCGGTGCGGCGGATATTGCCGAAGGAGGCGACGGTCGCTCCCGTCCCCACCCGGCCGCGCTCGAGCAGCGTCACGCGCAAGCCCCGCCGGGCCAGGAAATAGGCGGAGGCGGTCCCCATCAGGCCGCCGCCGAGCACGATCACGTCCATATCCGCCTCTCGCCGCGCCGAGGCGGCAGGTCGTCCATCCGCCGAAGCTGCTGCCCGCCGGAACTCCAGTCAAAGACGCGTTGGCGCGAAGGCCATAAGCGCCGCCTATGGACATGGTGCAAGGCGGCAGCCGTCGAGGGCATAAGTCCGGCTTATGCGTCTGCCCGGCTTGTCTCTTGGACGGGACAGCGTCGCCCATGCCAGCTTCCGGGTCGGCACAGGAGAGGCATGGACATGGCAGGCGGGGCAGCGCTCGGCACGGATATGGGCGACGGCGCGGATTGGAAGATCGGTGTCGATATCGGCGGCACCTTCATCGATTTCTGCGCTCTGGAAGCGCGCAGCGGCCGCGTCGCCTCGCTCAAGGTGCTGACGACACCGGACGATCCGGGCGCGGAGCTGATGACGGGCCTCACGCTGCTGGCCGAGCGCGAGGGGCTCGACGCCACCGCCGTGACGCGCTTCGTCCACGGCACCACGGTCGGCGTCAACACGGTCATCCAGCGCAAGGGCGCGCCGCTCGCGCTCTTCACCAATGCCGGCTTCGAGGACGTTATCGAGCTCGCCCGGCTGCGCATGCCCGAAGTCTATTCCCTGTTCTGCTCCCGCCCCGAGCAACTCATTACCCGCGACCGCGTCTTCGGCATCCCCGCCCGGATGCGCTCGGACGGCCGCGAGACGGTCAAGCCCGATCTTGCTGCGGTTGCCGCCGCGGTGGCTTCGGCCAAGGCGCGCGGCGCCGTCGGCATCGTCGTCGCCTTTCTGCATGCCTGGCGCGACGGCACCCAGGAGGAGGCGGTGAAAGCCGAGATCGCGCGGCTCGCGCCCGAGCTCTTCGTCTTCACCTCGGCCGAGGTCTGGCCGGTCATCCGCGAATATGAGCGCACGACGACGGCGATCCTCAACGCCTATGTCCATCCGCGCATCGCCGGCTATCTCTCGGCGCTGGAAGCGCGGCTGGAGGGGCGCGGCGTGCCCGCGCGCTGCCTGCTCACCAAGTCCAATGGCGGCGTGATGAACGCCGCCGAGGGCAAGCGCGCCTGCGTCTCCATGCTGCTGTCGGGCACGGCCTCGGGCGTGATCGGCGCGGCCTGGTTCGCGCGGCAGGCTGGCGAGAAGCGTGTGCTGACCCTCGACATCGGCGGAACCTCCGCCGATTTCGCCCTGATCATCGACGGCGAGGCGCAATACGGTACCGGCGAGATGATCGGCGAGTTCCCGCTCTATATCCCCTCCGTCTCGGTCAGCTCGATCGGCATCGGCGGTGGCTCCATCGCCTCGGTCGACGGGCAGGGCGTGCTGCGCGTCGGCCCGGAATCGGCTGGCTCCACGCCGGGGCCCGCCTGCTACGGCCGCGGCGGCCACCAGGCGACGGTGACGGACGCGATGGTGGTCTGCGGCTGGCTCGGCCATAGCGAGATGGCCTATGGCCAGCTCAGCATGGATACCGGCCTCGCTTGCGCTGCCGTCGGGCGCCTCGCCGAGGCGCTCGGCCGCTCGGTGGAGGAGGCGGCGCAGGCCATCCTCGACATCGCCGTCTCCGAGATGTTCGTCGAGGTCGAGAAGCTCTCGTCGCGGGCCGGCGTCGATCTCAAGGATTTCACGCTGATGCCCTTCGGCGGGGGCGGCCCGATGCTCGGCGCCTTCCTCGCCCGCGAACTCGGCATGACCCGGCTGATCGCACCGCGCCGCCCCGGCGTCGTCTCGGCATTGGGCGGCCTCGTCGCCGATCTGCGCGGCGATTTCGTGCGTACGCTCTTCGCCGAATTGTCGCCGGGTGTGCTGCCGGAGCTTCACCGGGCCTTCGCGGCGATGGTGCAGGACGGGCGCGCCTGGCTCGCCGCCCAGGGCCATGCCGGACCGGCCGATCTCAGGCTCTCGGCCGATATGCGCTATGTCGGCCAGAGCTACGAGATCGAGGTTCCGCTGCAGCCCGCCTGGCTGGAGAGCGGCGACGCCGAAGCGATCGCGCGGGAATTCCACCTGACGCATGCGCGCATCTACGATTTCGACGATGCGCAGGGCCGCGTCGAGATCGTCAATCTGCGCCTCTCGGCCATCGGCGCCGGCCCGGCGCTGACCTTCCCCGAATGGGATGAGGTCGATGAACAAGCAGAGCCCGAACGCGAGATCGCGGTCCATACCGGCGGTGCCCGCCGCGCGGTCGGCCTCTACAGCCGCGCCGAGCTGAAGCCCGGCAGCCGCTTCGCCGGCCCGGCCGTGGTGGCGCAGGAGGACACCACCGTCGCGATCCCCCTCGGCGCCCGCGCCCGGATCGACCGCCATCTCAACCTGCACCTGACCTTCGCGGAGTGACGCCGATGTTCGACCGGATGAAGCTGCAGGTCCTCGCCAACCACGCCCGCGCCGCGGCGGAGAATATGGCGCATACGCTGCACCGCACGGCGCATTCCGCCTTCGTCAAGGAGACGGAGGACTTCACGGTGATGCTGATCAGCCGGCGCGGCGACACCTTCTCCGTGCCGATGGAGCTGGGCGCGACCTGGTATCCCGGCCTCTCCTGGGCGCCCGCGATCGAGATGGTCGACAACTACAAGCCCGGCGACGTGGCCTTCACCAACGACCCCTATTCCTGCTTCGTCGCCACCCACGCGCCCGATACCCATCTCTGGAAGCCGGTCTTTCACGAGGGCGAGATCGTCGCCTGGACGGGCGGCCATATCCACAACACCGATATGGGCGGCGCGGTGCCGGCCTCGCTGTCGCGCGCCCTGACCGAGATCCATCAGGAGGGCATCCGCTTCCCGCCGATGAAGCTCGTCAACGAAGGCGTCTTCGACGAGCAGATCCTGCGGATCATGACGACGAACGTCCGCAAGCCGGACCTGAACATCGGCGACATCAAGGCCCTGGTCGGCGCGCTCAACACCGGCGAGCGCAAGGTGCTGGCGATGATCGAGAAGTTCGGCCGACAGGCCTTCCTCGAGGGCGTCGATGCGCTGCTCGACCATGCCGAGGCGCAGGCGCGCGAAGTGCTGCGGGCCATGCCGGACGGGACCTGGGAGTTCGCCGATTATGCCGACGAGGATTCGGTCGAGGCCAATCCCTGCCGCCTCAAGCTCAAACTGACGATCCGCGGCGGCGAGGCGGTGCTCGATTTCACCGGCTCCGATCCGCAGCTCGCCTCGTCGCTCAACGTGCCCTCCGGGGGCAACCCCCGGCATACGATGCTGCTGGTCGGGGTCTATTACGTCCTCTACACGCTGAACCCGAAGATCCTGCTCAATACCGGCCTGACACGCCCCTTCACCTGCATCGCGCCGGAAGGGTCCGTGCTCAACCCGGTCTTCCCCGCCGCGGTCGGCATGCGCTCGCTCACCTGCGCGCGGCTACGCTCGGTGATCTTCGGGGCGTTCTCGCAAGCGGTGCCGGAGCGTTTGCCGGCAGCACCTGCTGGCAACAACTGCATCGTCAACGTGATGACCACCGACGAGCGCACCAGCCGCACCGTCATCGCCGCGGTCAACCCGGTGGTCGGCGGCGGCGGCGGCATGCCGCATCGCGACGGCACCAACGGCTCGGGGGCCGACGCCGCCTATCTCAGGAACACGCCGATCGAGATCACCGAGACGGAGACCCCGGTCGAGTTCGTCAGATACGGGCTGGCCAGGGATAGCGGCGGCGCCGGGCGCTGGCGCGGCGGGCTCGCCACCGAGATGGCCTTCCGCGTCTTCGCGCCGGATAGCCGCATCACCGCCCGCAACCGGGACCGCAGCTTCTTCCGCCCCTGGGGTGTGCTCGGCGGTCGCGCGGCGGGCCTGTCGGACATGGTCGTCAACCCCGGCCAGCCGGAGGAGCGACGGCTCGGCAATATCGACACCGCTGTGCTCCAGCCGGGCGATGTGCTCGAAATCCGCTCCGCCGGCGGCGGCGGCCGCGGCCATCCTTTCGACCGTGAGCCCTGGCGCGTCGCGATGGATGTGGCGCGCGGCTACGTCTCGGCCGAGGCGGCGGAGCGCGACTATGGCGTCGTCATCCGCGCAGGCGAGGTCGACGAGGCGGCGACGCAGGCGCGCCGCGCATCACGCCCGCCGGTCGAGGGCCATTTCCATTTCGGCCCCGAGCGCGAGGGCTACGAGGCGCAATGGACGCCGGAAGCCTATGACCGGCTCACCGCGCTGCTTGCCGGCCTGCCGATCCACTGGCGCTTCTTCGCCAAGACGGAGATCTTCCGCCGGATGAAGGGCAAGGTGGGCGCGCAGGGCGTGGCGCAGGCTTTCAGGGAGGCGCGCCTGCGCTTCCCCGAAATGCCCGAGGGCGGTGCTGCCTTGCCCGAGGCGGCCGAGTGAGCGCGGCGGGCCATCCGGCCGGGCGCCTCGTCCGGCTTGCCGAGACGAATCGCGCGCCGATGCGCTTCGTCCTCGACGGCGCGGAACGGCAAGCACTTGCCGGCGACACGGTGCTCAGCGCCATCCTTTCCGTGGCGCCGGCGCTGCGCCGTTCCGAATTCGGGGTGGAAACCCGCGCCGGCTTCTGCCTGATGGGCGCTTGCCAGGATTGCTGGGTCTGGCAGGAGGAGGGGCCGCGTATCCGCGCCTGCTCGACGCCGCTCACTGAGGGCATGCGGCTGCTGACCGACGCTCCGGGAGACTGGCCGTGAGCAGCGGCGGAACGCCGCGCGTGGTCGTCGTCGGCGCCGGTCCGGCTGGCATCCGCGCCGCGCAGACGCTCGTCGCGGCCGGGCTCACGCCGATCGTGATCGACGAGGCCGAGCGCGCCGGCGGCCAGATCTATCGCCGGCCGCCACCCGGTTTCACGCGCCCGCCCGAGACCCTCTACGGTTCGGAAGCGTCGAAGGCGGTGGCGCTGCATGCCGCCTTCGACGGAACGCTCGCGGCAGGCCGGCTCGTCCATCACGCACGCAGCTCCGTCGCCGCCATCGCGGAAGGGCGCCTGCTCGTGCTCGGGCCGGCCGGCAGCCATTGGGTCGCCTATGATCGCCTGATCCTCGCGACCGGCGCGATGGACCGGATCATGCCGGTGCCGGGCTGGGAGAACCCCGGCGTCTACGGCCTCGGCGCGATGCAGATCGCGCTGAAGGCGCAAGGCGCGGCGCTCGGCCGCCGGATCGTGCTGGCGGGTTCGGGCCCGCTGCTCACCTTGCTCGCGGTGCAGTTGCTGAAGGCCGGCGGCGAGGTCGCGGCGGTGCTCGACACCTCGTCGACGCGCCGGCAGCTTGCCGGTCTCGGTGGTCTCGCGGCGCGGCCGGTTTTCGCCCTGCGCGGGCTCGCGATGCGGGCGCGCCTCGCCGGTCGCTACCATGCCGGGGTCCGGCTCGACCGGATCGAGGCCGATGAACGCGGACCCGTCGCCATCTGTTGGCGCGACGCGGCCGGGCAGGAGCGTCACACGGACTGCGACGCGGTCGGCCTCGGCTGGCATCTGCGGTCCGAGACGCGGCTCGCCGATCTCGCCGGGTGCGATTTCGCCTATGATGAGAGCTGGCGCCAATGGCTGCCGAAAGCCGACGAGATGGGGCGGGCCAGCGCGGGCGTCTATCTCGCCGGGGACGGCTTGCGCATTCTCGGTGCCGATGCGGCCGAGGTCGCGGGGCGCCTCGCCGCCGCTGCCTGCCTGCAGGATCTCGGCCTGTCGGCGCCCGACATCGCCGCCGACAGGCGCCGTTTGCGTCGTTTCACCCGCTTTGCGGGCGGCATCGCCGAGGCCTTCCCCTGGCCAGAAGCGGGCGCGCTTCCGGACGAGACCGTGATCTGCCGCTGCGAGGGCGTGACGGCAGGAGAGCTGCGCGAGACCGTCGATTTCGGCGGCGGCGAGGTCAACCGCGCCAAATCGCTCGGGCGTGTCGGCATGGGGCGCTGCCAGGGCCGCTATTGCGAGCTGGCCGCCGCCGAGATCGTGGCTGCCCGCGCAGGCCTTGGCTCTGCTCGCGAAGCCGGCTGGCTGCGGGCCCAGGCTCCGGTCAGGCCCGCGCGGATCGGTGCGTTGCTGGAGGACGCCGACGGTTGAGGCGTCTGCGCGAGCTCACTCGCCCGCAAGCGCCGCCCGGCTGAAGTCGCGGCCGGCGGCTCTGAGGCAGTCGCGCATCCATTCATGGCTGGCGGAGAGCGGCCGGTCCTTGCTGGTCACGATCGCGATCGGCACCTCGATCCGCGGCGAGAACGGCCGGGCGACGATGCCGTTGAACTGCTCCCATGGCAGCAGCCCGTCGACGACGGCGAGGCCGAGGCCGTCGCGCACGAAGGGCAGCGCCGTGATGGACAGGTCGATCTCGATCGCGGGAGCATAGGCAAGCCCCTCCGTTTCGGCCGCAACCGCGAGCAGGCGCCCCGGCAAGGTGTCGGCGCGGTAGGAGATCAGGGTCTCTGCCTGGATATCCGCGAAGCCGATCCGGTCCAGCGCCGCGAGCCGATGCTGCGCGGGCAGCACGCAGACCAGATCGGCATGGCCGACCGTCTCCGTGACGATTCCCTGATGCGGCAGGTTGTTCATGGTGATGCCGAGCGAGACCTCGCCGCTGCGCAGCATGTCGATGATGCTCGCCTGCGACGCGATGAGCGAGCGCACGACGATGTCGGGATGCGCTTCCCGGAAGGCGAGCAGCGCGCGCGGCACGATCGACATCGAGGGCGGGGCGGATGCCGCCAGCCTGACGAGCCCGGTGCGCCCGTGCCGCATGT
This sequence comes from Allobosea sp. OAE752, assembly GCF_050433265.1. Lineage (NCBI taxonomy): Bacteria > Pseudomonadati > Pseudomonadota > Alphaproteobacteria > Hyphomicrobiales > Alloboseaceae > Allobosea > Allobosea sp. OAE752. The sequence continues at coordinate 327,930 of NZ_JBNPXO010000001.1, read as the reverse complement.
CGACGGTGCGCCGCCGCAGCGCATCGAGCTCCCCGAAGATGTGCTCGGCCTGGGCGTAGAGCTCCTCGGCCTCCTGCGTCGGCACCAGCCGGCCGCGCACGCGGTCGAACAGCTTGAAGCCGAGCTGGTCTTCGGTGTGGAGCAGGATCTGGCTCAGCGCCGGCTGCGAGATGTTGAGCATCGCCGCCGCGCCGGTGACGGTGCCGCTGCGCATCAGCGTGCAGAAGACTTCGAGTTGGCGGGCCCGCATCGGTGGTTCCAGCATCGGCGATGGCGCAGACATCGCCGCCGCGAGCGCCGATGTCCAGTCCGATGCTTTAACGCTGTTCCCAGCGATCCAGCATCTCGTAGAACTGGACGGCGAGCGGCAGGAACCAGGGCTTGCCGTAATAGAGCGGGCGGCTCCTGAACGGCAGGTCCTCATAGGCGCTGGGCTTTTCCACGCTGCCGAGCATGCGCTCAGCGATCCTGTGGCCGAACCAGCTTGCCCGCGCGATGCCGGTGCCGTTGTAGCCACAGGCGTAGAAGATGCCGTCCTGCTGCCCCAGATGCGGCAGCTTGTCGAAGGTGAAGCCGGTCTGGCCATGCCAGTAATGGGTGAGGGGCGTCCGTTCCAGCTCCGGGAAGACCTGCAGCATCTGCTTGCGCAGATGGCCCGCATTGGCCCGCGCCACGTTCTCGCCGTTGACCTTGAGCACGCGGCCGCCGAAGAGCACGCGCGTGCCGTCCGGCGAGGGCCTGTAATAGGTCACGACGCGCTGGCTGCCCGCCAGCATGCGCCGCTTCGGCATCAGCCTGTCCATGACCTCTGGCGGCAGCGGCGCCGTGGCGATGAGCGCGCTGCGGATCGGGATGATCCGCCGCTGCAGGAAGGGCAGGAGCGAGCCCGTATAGCCGTTGGTGGCGACGAGGAGCTGCTTCGCCGCGATCCGCTGCCGGCCGATGGAGACGGTGAAGCCGCCGGCGTCCGGCGCGATCGCCATGACGCGCGCGCCGCCGAAGAGCTGGGCTCCGGCGCGGTGCGCCGCCTCGGCGAGGCCTGCGACATAGCGGGCGGGATGGAGCCCGGCATAGCCTGGAATGGCAAGGCCGCCATGGTAGAGATCGGTGCCGATCTCGCCATGCTGCTCGGCCCGCGGCACCAGATAGGCGTCGCAGGGCATGACCTTGCGGATGCGGTCGAGTTGGCGGCCCATGGCGTCGTAGAGGCGCGGCGTCATCGCCCCGCGGAAATAGCCCACCACTGCGAGGTCGCAGGCGATGGCCTCGCGCTCCACCACGTCCTTGACGTGCTGGAGCGCGAGAAAGCTCTCTTCGACGATGGCGCGTGCCTTTTCCGGCCCATAGGCCATGGCCGTGTCGAAGGTCGCCCATCCCGGCCCCAGCATGCCGCCGTTGCGGGATGAGGCACCCCAGCCCGGCGCTTCCGCGTCGAGCACCGTCACCTGCTTGCCGGCTTTCGCCAGCGTCAGCGCCGCATTGAGGCCGGTGAAGCCTGCCCCGACGATCACGACCTCGCTGCTGGCCGGCAGCGCGGTGGAGGGGGCGGCCTTGGGCTCGGCCGCATCCCACCAATAGGGCGTGTCGACGGCGCCCTCGGCGAAGAACGGCCCGGTCACCTGTGCCATGCCGCGATCCTCATGCTTGCAGGATGCGCCGCAGGAAGTCCTGCGTGCGCGGGTTCTGGGGCCGGCTGAGCACTTCGCTCGGCGGCCCTTGCTCGACCAGCACGCCGCCATCGAGAAAGAGCACGCGGTCGGCGACCTCACGGGCGAACCCCATTTCGTGGGTGACGACGATCATCGTCATGCCCTCGTCGGCGAGCGAGCGCATCACCGCGAGCACCTCGCCGACGAGCTCGGGGTCGAGCGCGGAGGTCGGTTCGTCGAACAGGATCGCATCCGGCCGCATGCCGAGCGCGCGGGCGATGGCGACGCGCTGCTGCTGGCCGCCGGAGAGCTGGGCGGGGTAGGCGTCGATCTTGGCGCCGAGCCCGACCCTTTCGAGGAGCTGTCGGGCCTGGGCGAGCGCCTGCTCGCGCGGCTCCTTCTTCACGAAGATCGGCCCTTCCGCGACATTCTCCAGCGCCGTCCGGTGCGGGAACAGGTTGAAGCGCTGGAACACCATGGCGACCCGCGTCCGCACCTGCCGGATGCTGCGCGCCTTGGTATCGACCCGCTCGCCATGCACGACGATCTCGCCGCCCTGATAGGTCTCGAGCCCGTTGATGCAGCGCAGCAGCGTCGACTTGCCGGAGCCGGACGGCCCGATGATGCAGACCACTTCGCCCTTCTCGACCGAGAAGGAGACGTCGTGGATCACCTCGAGCGGCCCGAAGGATTTGCGCACATTGTGCAGCGCGACGATGCTCATCGGCCAGCCCCCAGACGCCGTTCGAGCCAGGCGTTGAACGCCGTCAATGGCAGGCTCATGGCGAGATAGATCAGCGCCACCAAGGTGAAGATCGCCGTGTTCTCGAAGGTGGAGGACGCCAGCAGCTTGCCCTGCAGCGAGAGCTCCGCGACCGTGATCGTCGAGGCGAGCGAGGAATCCTTGAGCAGCATCACCATGGTGCTGCCATAGGGCGGCAGCGCCACGCGGATCGCCTGGGGCAGGACGACGCGCCGCATCATCAGGCCCCAGCCCATGCCGATCGAGAGCGCAGCTTCCGTCTGCCCGCGGTCGATCGCCTCGATCCCAGCCCGGAACACCTCCGCCATATAGGGCGAATAGGCGATACCGAGGCCGATGATCGCGGCTTGCAACGCGGTCAGCGAGAGGCCGAGATCGGGCAGCACGAAATAGATGTAGAACAGCGTCACCAGGCCGGGGATGCCGCGCACCACGACGATGATCGTGCGCGCCGTCCAGGCGAGCGGCGCGATGCCGCTCACCCGCATGAAGGCCCAGAGCAGGCCGAGCGCCGTCGCGAGCACGAAGGCACCAAGCGTGACCAGGATGGTCAGGTAGACGCCCTGCATCAGGATCGGCAGGAACGTCGGTACCTGGCTGAGGAAGTGGCTCATGATGCGATCCGTGGAACGCTCAGAGGCCCCACTTCTTCAGGATCGTGTCGAAGCGCCCATCCTTCTTGATGGCGGCGAGGCCGGCGTCGATCTTGCCCAGCAATTCGGCATTGCCCTGCTTCACGGCGATGTTGATCGGCCCGGGCACGGACGGCTTGTACGACTTCACCAGCCGCAATTGCGGGAAGCGCCCCTGGGCGAGGTTGTAGGCCAGGATCGGGTAGTCGCCGATGCCGGCGTCGAGGCGCCCGTTCGAGACGTCGCGCAGGATGTCGGGGAGGCTGTCATAGGCATTGACTTCCGCAGCCGTGCCGGCGGCCTTCAGGGCATCGATGTAGCGGGTGCCGATCTGGGCCCCGACCTTCTTGCCTTTCATGTCATCGAAGCCGGCATAGTCCTTCTCGTCCTTGGTCGATACGACGAGCCCCTCGCCATAGGCGTAGACGTCCTTGCTGAAGTCGACGACCTTCGCCCGCTCGGGCGAGCCGTACATGGCGGCCGAGATGATATCGATCTTGCCCGAGGTCAGCGCCGCGATCAGCGCGGAGAACTGCATCGGCTGGATCTCGACCTTGAAGCCCTGGTCCTTGCCGATCTCCTCGATCACGTCGACCATCATCCCCTGGATGGTGTTGGTCTTCGCGTCGAGGAAGGTGAAGGGCGTGCCCGTCGGCGTCGAGCCGACCTTGTAGACCGTCTGCGCCTGAACGCTGGCCCCGGCCGCCACCATGGCGAGAGCCGCCAGAACCGTTCTCAATCCGATCATTCCCCATTTCCCCTTCTTGGAATCCACCCGGTCTCCCGAACCGGTTCATGCAGCATCCGTACCGTCCGCCGGAAGCGACAAGACGAATTCATGCCGACCCCATAAGATCGACTTATGTGCTCGCAAGCCAGCACCCGCCGGGGCTCAGAACTCGGCGACCTTGCCGAAGGCGGAGCCATCCAGCCGGTCCGGCCGATAGGATGCCGGATCGACGATCGGCTTCGCGCCGCTGGCGATGTCGGCGATCAGGTGCCCGGCACCCGGTCCGATGCCGAAGCCGTGGCCGCTGAACCCGGCGGCGAGGATGAAGCCGGGCAGGCCGGTGAGTTCGCCAATCGCCGGCACGCCGTCCGGCGTGGAGTCGATATAGCCCGCCCAGCGCGCCTGCACCGGCACACCCTTCAGGGCCGGCAGCAGCTTGAGCGCCCGCGCATGGGTCTCGGCGATCTGCTTGCGATCGGGCGTCGGGTCGAGGATGCGGTTCTCCTCCATCGGCGTCGGCGCGTCGAGCCGCCAGCGCGCCAAGGTCTCGTGGCCGGCGCGCCAGCCTTGCAGGCCGCCGATGGCGAGGTTGCGCCAGCGCCGCAGGAACATCGGCACGAACTGGCGTGCGAAGCGCAGTTGCTGCGGCGTCGGATCGATGCGGGCGCCGCCGCTGATCGCGAGCGCGTAGCCGCCATCGCCGCGGCGCGTCACCGAGACCTCGGTCGTGTGAAGGGCGTCCGGAATGCCGGACACCCCTGGCATCACCGACAGGATCGACGACCGCACCGATGATTGCGGGAAACGGATTCCGAGCTGGTTGAGGAAGGAGGAAGCCCAGGCGCCGCCGGCATGGACGACCGTGCTCGTGCGGATCGTGCCCTTTTCGGTGACGACGCCCGAGACGCGCCCGCCGCTCGTCTCGATCCCGCGCGCCGCGCAGAACTGGTGCACCGTGCCGCCTGCCTTGACGATGCCGCGCGCGATCACCGGCGCGGCGCGCGAGGGGTCGGCGGTGCCGTCGCTCGGCGAGAAGACGCCGCCCTTCCAGCTTTTGCCGGTGGCGGCGCCTCGGGCGGAGGCCTCGTCGCTGGAAAGCATGTGGGTGGTGACGCCCTGGCCGATCGCGAAGTCGCGCCATTTCGCCCATCCGGCGATCTGGGCCTCGTCGTCGCTGAGATAGAGCAGGCCGCAGCGGCGGAAGCCGAGATCCTCGCCGATCTCGGCGGCGAAGCGGTCCCACAACGTGAGGCTCTCCGTCGCCATCGGCAATTCGCGCGCATCGCGATTCTGCTGCCGGCACCAGCCCCAGTTGCGGCTCGACTGTTCGGCGCCGACGCGCCCCTTTTCGACGAGCGCGACCTTGATGCCGCGGCGGGCGAGATAATAGCCGGTGCAGACTCCGACGATGCCGCCGCCGATCACGACGACATCCGCGCTCTCGGGCAGGGTCGGGCTGGTCTCGATCTCGAAAAGCGGCGCCGGCATCACGGTCTCCTTGACGAAGACGAAGCCTAGCCCGTCGGGACAGGGCGCGCGCACCGCATATCGCCGTTCCGCGGCATTTCCTTCCGTCCGGACCGGCGGATTCCGCGTTCTTCTTTCGCGAAGTCCAGGTAACAAGGGCTTCGCGCGCGGCAGCATCTGCCGTGCGATTGCCGGGAGCGCCGGCTTCCGTCATGATCGGGCGGAGCCGGGCTGCCCATGACCCATCCTGCGACGGCGCCAGCGGACGAGGCCCCCATGAAGCTCGATCAGATCGACATCAAGATCCTCTACGAGCTGCAGAAGAACGGCCGGATCACCAATGTCGAGCTGGCGGAGCTGGTGAATCTCTCGCCGAGCCCCTGTCTGATGCGCGTCAAGAAGCTGCAGCAGGAAGGCTACATCACCGGCTATTCCGCCCGGATCAATATCGGCAAGCTCGGCCAGACGCTGACGGTCTTCACCGAGGTGACGCTGAAGAACCACCGCCAGGTCGATTTCGCGCGGTTCCTGGCGGCCATCGAGAAGCTCGACCAGGTCATCGAATGCCACCTCGTCTCGGGCGGCTACGATTATCTCGTGAAATTCGTGACCAGCGGCATCATCGAGTACCAGACGCTGATGGAGCGGCTGATCGACCTCGATATCGGCATCGACAAGTATTTCAGCTTCGTCGTGCTGAAGTCGCCCATCGTCAAGCCGCACATGCCGCTGACGAGCCTGTTTCCGGTCACGGCGACGAGCTGAGGCGAGCTCAGCGCTTCGAGAAGGCGGCGACGAGCTCCGGATCGCGCTCGAGCGTGTCGAGCCAGGATGGGTCGAGCTTGGGCACCGAGGACATCAGCAGCCGCGCATAGGGGTGACCGCCGGCCTTGCCGACCTGGTCGGCCGGCAACTGCTCGACCTTTACGCCGCGATACATCACCGCGACCTCGTCGCAGATCGCCTGCACCGTCGTCAGGTCATGGCTGATGAAGAGATAGGACAGGCCGAGCTCGCGCTGCAGCTCTTTCAGCAGCTCGATGATCGCCGCGGCGACGACCGTATCGAGCGCCGAGGTGATTTCGTCGCAGAGCACGAGCTCGGGGTCGGCCGCGAGCGCGCGCGCCAGGTTGACGCGCTGCTTCTGCCCGCCGGAGAGCTCGCCCGGCAGCCGGTGCTTCAGGGCGCGCGGCAGGTGCACGAGATCGAGCAGGCGGTCGATGCGCGCGTCGCGGGCCGGCCCACGCAGGCCGTGATAGAAGGCAAGCGGCCGGCCGAGGATGTCCTCGATCGATTGCGCCGGGTTGAGCGCGGTGTCGGCCGACTGGAATACGATCTGGAGCTTGCGCAGCTCTTCCGGCGTGCGGTCGCGCGCCAGCGGGGCCATCGGCCGTCCGTCGAAGCGGATATGGCCGGAGGAGGGCGGCAGGATGCCGGCGATGGTCCGGGCGAGGGTCGACTTGCCGCAGCCGGACTCGCCGATGACGCCGAGATTGCGGCCCCGTTCCAGCTTGAAGCTGACGGCGTCGACCGCGAGCATCAGCGGCTTGCCGTTCGGCTGCAATCGACCGTAGCCCGCACTGATGGCGTCGAGCTCGAGGACCGGCTGCGGCGGCGGGCTTGCCGTGGCGGCCGCCTGCGCTGCGACGCGGGCGACGGGCGAGAAGGCCGCCAGCAATTCGCGCGTATAGGGATGCTTCGGCGCGGACAGGATCTGTTCGGTCGTGCCGATCTCCTGGATCTGGCCGCCCTTCAGCACGACGATGCGGTCGGCGATCTGGGCGACGACGGCGAGGTCGTGCGAGACGTAGACGCCGGCCATCCGGCTCTGGCGCATCACGGATTTGAAGGCGCGCAGCACCTCGATCTGGGTGGTGACGTCGAGCGCGGTCGTCGGCTCGTCGAAGATCACGACCTTCGGATCGCCGATCAGCGCCATCGCGGCCGAGAGGCGCTGCAACTGGCCGCCCGAGACCTGGTGTGGATAGCGCGAGCCGATCGTCTCGGGCGAGGGCAGGGAGAGCGCGCGGAACAGATCCACCGCCTTGGCTTCGGCAGCGGGGCGCGGCATCAGCCGGTGGATGCGGGTGATCTCGATCACCTGATCCATGATGCGCTGCGCCGGGTTGAAGGCGGCGGCCGCGCTCTGCGGCACATAGGCGACATCGACTCCGCGGACCTTCGCCCGCTCGGCCTCGGAGAGGAGCGCCATGTCACGGCCGGCGATGGAGACGCTGCCGCCGGTGATGCGGCAGCCGGTCCGGGCATAGCCGAGCAGGGTCAGCGCGATCGTGGTCTTGCCCGAGCCGCTCTCGCCGATCAGGGCGACGATCTCGCCTGCGGCGATGTCGAAATCGACGCCCTTGATGATCTCGACGCGCCGGCCGGCATCGGTGGTGGCCTCGACCTTGAGCCCGCGGATTTCGACGAGATGGCTCATCAGGCGCTCCGGTCGCGGATCTTGCGCGGCAGGTTGTCGATCAGCATGTTCACCGCGATCGTCAGGCTGGCGATGGCGAAGGAGGGCGCCATCACGGCCGGCGCGCCGAAGGGCAGCCCGCCGATATTCTCGCGCACCAGCGAACCCCAATCGGCCTCCGGCGGCTGCACGCCGAGCCCGAGGAAGGACAGGCCCGACAGGAGCAGCACGATGAAGACGAAACGCAGGCCGACATCGGCCAGCACCGGGCCGATGATGTTCGGCAGGATTTCCGCGCGGATCAGGTAGCTCAGCTTCTCGCCGCGAAGGCGCGCCACCGTGACGAAGTCCGCGGTGTTGACGTTGACCGCCAGCGCCCTGGCGAAGCGATAAGAGCCGGGCGTGTAGATGATGCCGAGGATCAGCATCAGCACGGGGATCGAGGAGCCGACGCCGGCAACGGCAACGAGAGCGAACAGCTTGCTGGGGATCGAGCTCAACGCATCGATGAAGCGGCTCAGCACCGTATCGAACCAGCCGCCGGTCACGGCCGCCGCCATGCCGAGCGTGACGCCGATGCTGCAGGCGATCAGCGTGGCCGCCAGCGATATGCCGACCGTGTAGCGCGCGCCGAACAGGATGCGCGAGAGCATGTCGCGCCCGAGATAGTCGGTGCCGAGCGGAAACTGCAGGCTCATCGGGCCGAAATAGTCGGTGTCGACGATGTCGCTGATGCCGTGGGGCGTGACATAGGGCGCCAGGATCGCGATCAGCGCCCAGGCGAGGATGACGATCAGGCTGATCCAGCCGGTGAGGTTGAACCGATACCCGGCGCGGCGCTGGCTGGCGGTTGTCGTGTTGGCTGCGTCGATGGCCATGGTCAGCGCAACTTCGGGTTCGACAGGATGGCGATGACGTCCGCCGTCGTGATCAGGAGCAGGTAGACGACGCAGAAGATCATCGCGCAGCTCTGGATGAGCGGCAGGTCCCGCGTCGCCACCGCGTCGACCATCAGCTTGGCGATGCCGGGATAGTTGAAGATCGTCTCGACGATAATGACGCCGCCGAGCAGGTAGGAGAGCGAGAGCGCGACGGCGTTGACGATGGGGCCGAGCGCGTTGGGCAGCGCATGACGCAGCACGACCCGCGGGCGAGAGGCGCCCTTGAGCTGCGCCATCTCGACATAGGGCGTGTTGAGCGCCTCGACGACGGCGGCGCGGGACATGCGGATCATCTGGGCCGAGATCACGAAGCTCAGCGTGAAGACGGGCATCGCATAGATGCGCAGCATCTCGCCGAAGGAGTGGACATCCCGCGCGAAGGACAGGGCCGGCAGCCATTTCAGCCAGACCGCGAAGATCAGCACGCCGGCGGTGGCGATCATGAATTCCGGCACCGAGATCACCGTGATCGTCGCCATCGTGACCGAGCGGTCGTAAAGCGAGCCGCGCAGCATGGCGGAGGTGATGCCGAGCGCGAGCGCGATCGGCACCGAAAACAGCGCGGTCGCCGCCGCGAGCTGCAGCGAGTTGCCCAGGCGCCCGGCGACGAGCTCCGCGATCGGCCGGTTATTGGCGTAGGAGATGCCGAGATCGCCCGTCAGCATGCCGCCGAGCCAGCGGAAGAAGCGCAGGATCGCCGGGTCGTTCAGGTGCATCGCCGCGCGCAAGCCCGCGACGGCCTCAGGCGTCGCTGCCTGGCCGAGCAGCACCTCGGCCACGTCGCCGGGCAGGATCTGCGTGGCGCAGAACACCACGAAGGAGACGATCAGCAGCGTCAGCAGCGCGACGAGCAGCCGTCCGCCCAGCAGGGACAACAGGTGAAGGTTCATCGACGCTCCCGCAGCTGACACCTCCGAGCGGAGTGTGACACGAAATGCGGGCCGGACGCACGCGCCCGGCCCGCGGGAGAAGCGGGGCTTTAGCCTTCGAGCCAGACATACTCGGCGAAGGCGTAGCCCATCATGCCGCCGAGCGGGTTCGCGAGCAGGCCCTTCAGCTTGTTCGAGATCGCGTCGACATTCGAGATGTAGACCGGGATCGCGGTGCCGGCCTCGTCGGCGACCATCACCTGCATCTCGCCGTAGATCTGCTTGCGCTTGGCTTCGTCGAGCGAGCCGCGGGCCTCGAGCAGCATCCTGTCGAACTTCTCGGACTTGTACTGGCTCTCGTTCCACGGCGCCGTGGAGGCGTAGAGCAGCGAGAACAGGATGTCCGGCGTCGGCCGCGGATTGATGTTGCCGAAATGGACCGGGGCCTTCAGCCAGTAATTCGACCAGTAGCCGTCCGAGGGAACGCGCTGGATGTCGAACTTCATGCCGATCGCGTTGCCGGCCTGCTGGACGAGCACGGCCATGTCGACCGAGGAGCCGGCGGCATCCGAGGCGACGATCGGGATCGACTGGCCGAGGACGCCGGCCTTCTGGAAGAGGGACTTGGCCCGCTCGGGATCGAACGCCTTCGGCTTCAAGTCCTTGTTGTGATAGACGTTCATCGGCGGAACAGGCTGGTCATTGGCGATCTCGGCGAGGCCGCGAAGCGCCGACTTCTGGATCTGCTCGCGGTTGAGCAGATACTTCATGCCTTCGACGAAACCCGCCTTGTCGCCAGGCGCCATGTCCAGCCGCATGTTGAGGTTCGTGTAGTTGCCGGTCGTGGTCTTCGACAGCACGACATTCGGCTGGCTCTCGACCAGGCGCATCGAGCGCGGATTGATCGCCGCGGCGAGGTGGATGTCGCCCGAGAGCAGCGCATTGACGCGCGCGGTGTCGTCGGTGATCGCGAAGAACTCGAAGGAGTCGAGGTTCGCGCCGCCCGACTTGAAGTAGTTCTTGTTCCTGACCGCGATCGAGCGCACGCCGGGCTCGAAGTTCTCGCAGACGAAGGCGCCGGTGCCGTTCGCCTTGGCGAAGTTCGTCGTGCCGTCGGCGATGATCATGAAATGGTGCGTCGACAGGATGGTCGGCAGGTCGCCATTGGGCGCCGCGAGCGTGATCTCGACGGTGAGCGGGTCGACGGCCGTGAAGCCGGTCATCTGCTTGGCCAGCGCGGCCGATTTCGAGCCGACGGCCGGGTCGAGATGGCGCTTCAGCGAATAGATGACGTCGGCGGAGGTCAGCGGCTTGCCGTCATGGAAGGTGACGCCCTTCTTGAGCGTGACGGTCCAGACCTTGGCGTCCTTGGTCTCGAATTTCTCGGCGAGCTCCATCTGCAGCTTGCCGTCCCCGTCCAGGAAGGTCAGGCGGTTGTAGAAGGCGCAGCAGCGGACATAGTCCGTCGAGAGCGAGGCCTTGGCCGGGTCGAGCGTATCGGCGGTCGAGGAGGACCAGCCGGCGGCCTTCAGGTTGCCGCCCTTGACGGGCGTCGCCGCGAGCGCGGAGGTGGCGCGCGCCAGTACGAGGCTGCCGGCGGAAGCGGCAAGGCCGCCGGCCATCAGCATCTGCAGGAGATCGCGGCGGCTGGCGCCGCGGCGGATCGCGTTCTCGACGAAGACGTCGTCGGCGCTCGTCCAGTTGGGCGTGATCTTGTCGGTCATCGTCATTCCCCTGTTTCGGTTGGTGCCGGCGTTTTGGTGCCGGCTTTTCTTCGATCCCGGCGTCTTCAGGCGGCCGGGCTGGACTCGACGGCGTCGGCGAGCCCGGCCATCGAGGTGAAATGGAAGTCGGGCTCGGTGAAGTTCTCGGGCTCGATCGTGCCGCCATAGCCGGGCTGGGCGTGGCGGCGCTGGATCCAGCAATTGGTCAGGCCGAGCCGGCGCGAGATGCCGATGTCGTGATACTGGCTCTGCGCGACGTGCAGGATCTGGTCGCGCGAGCCGCCATCCGTCTCGACGAAGGCGAAGACCTGCTCGAAGAAGCGCGGATCGGGCTTTTCCGTGCCGGTGTCATCGACGGTGAAGCCGGCGTAGAACGGATTGCCGAGCGCGCGGGCGAAATGCTCGAAGGCCCAGCGCTGGGCGTTCGTCATGGCGATGAGCTTGTAGCGTTTCGCCAGCCGGGCGAGCGCGGCGGCGCTGTCGGGGAAGGGCCGCCAGTCCTTCACGGCATCGCGCAGGCGCCGGCCATGGCTCTCACCGGCCGGCAGGCCGAGCTTCGGCGCGATCACGCCGTAGACGCGGACGAGATCGTCCGGAAAATGCTGCACATCCGGCATGTAGCGGGCGGAGCGGTAGAGGTTCAGCGCCTGTTCCCCGTCGAAGGCGACGCCGGCCTCGCGGGCGATGGCCGCCAGCGTATCGACGAGACCGCCCTCGAAATCGATCAACGTGCCCACGACATCGAACGTCATGTAGCGGAAATCGCCAAAGCTCTTCGTCATCGTCTCTCCGCGTCGCTTGCCGCGCAGGCGCCGATGCTTCGGCGCCGCCGCATCGTTTCAGTCCGCCTTGCGGGCTTCCGCGGCGGTCGTGCCCTGTTCCCCGGCCGCATCTGCGTCGGCCTCGACCCAGTCTCCCACGGACGGCTCGCCGGATTCACCGAATGTCGAAAACCGGACGGCACAAAATTCCGAATTCGCCGCTGCTGCGGAATATCGGCTTCCCTTGGGGCAAAAGAGAGGATGGATCCCATCCTCCCCGATGCCCTGGAGGCCGGCGTTCACGCCATCGCGGCACGCACATCCGGGTCGGCCAGCGTCTCGTCGAGGGTCTTGCGGGTCCGCTCCACGATGGCGTCGATCTCGGCCTCGGTGCAGCACAGCGGCGGCGCATAGCCCAGCACGCCGTTGCCGAAGGCCCGGATGACGAGGCCGTTGTTCCAGGCGCGGTCGAAGACGCGCTGGGCCGGCGCCGAGGCGGCCGGCAGCGGCGTCTTCTTCGCCTTGTCGGTCACCAGCTCGACGGCCGCCAGCATGCCGCGGCCGCGGACCTCGCCGACGAGTGGATGGTCGCTCAGGCTCTCCAGCCCCGCCATCAGCCGCGCGCCGGCCTTGCGGCCGTTCTCCAGCAGGCCGTTTTCATAGAGCCGCAGCACTTCGAGCCCCACCGCCGCACTGACCGGATGGGCCGAATAGGTATAGCCATGGCCGACCGCCGCGGCGCCGGAGCCGTCGGCGATCACGTCATAGACCTTCTGCGACATCAGCACCGCGCCCATCGGCACATAGCCGGAGGTGAGCCCCTTGGCGGTCGTCATCAGGTCCGGGACGATGCCCTCGTCCTCGCAGGCGAAGAGCGGGCCGGTGCGGCCGAAGCCGGTGATGACCTCGTCGGCGACGAACAGGATGTCGAGCTCGGCGCAGAGGTCGCGCATCGCCTTGACCCAACCCGGCGGCGGCACGAGGACGCCGCCCGAGCCCTGGATCGGCTCGCAATAGAAGGCGGCGACGCGTTCGGCTCCCCCGACTTCGTCGACCTTGGCCTTCAGCGCCGCGAGCGAGGCGGCGATGACGGCGGCCGGATCGGAGCCGACGGGATTGCGGTAGGTATAGTGCGACGGAATTTTGTGCTGCCAGTCATAGGGCACGCCGAAGCCGGCATGGAAGGCGGGCAGGGCGGTGAGGCCGGCGCCGACGGTCGAGGAGCCGTGATAGCCCTGCTCGATCGAGATGAACTGGTCCTTCTGCGGCTTGCCGCGCGCCTGCTGGTAGTAGCGGATGAAGCGCACCGTGCTGTCGACCGCGTCCGAGCCGCCGAGCGTGAAGTAGACGCGGTTGAGGTCGCCCGGCGCACGCTCGGCGAGCTCGGCCGCGAGCCTGATCGCCGGTTCGGAGCCCAGGCCGAAATATCCCGTGGCATAGGCGAGCTCGCGCATCTGGTTCGCCGCGGCCTCGACGATGCTCTCCTGCCCGTAGCCGGCATTGACGCACCACAGCCCGGCGAAGCCGTCGATGAGCTGACGGCCTTCGGCGTCGGTGATCGTCGCGCCCTTCGCGGAGCGCAGGACCCGCACGCCCGCCTTCTCATGGCCGCGATAGGACGCGACAGGGTGGATCCAGTGGTCACGATCGAGCTCGATCAGCGAATTGCTCAACATGGCGGTTCTCCAGTTTATCCGAGCGCCTGGCTGGCCAGGGCGAAGGGTTTGGCGGGTCCGGACGGCTGCCGGCCAGTCGCGTTGCGGTCCATGACGATGCCGCCGCCGACGCCCACGAGGCCCCGCGCGGAAAGCCATGGCGAAAGCTCCCGCCACTCGGCGGTATCGACGCGCAGGAAGGCGCCCGGTCGGCTGGCGATCAGGAAGCTCATGAGGCTCTGCGCCTGTTCCAGGGTCTTCGCGACGACCGGGCCGATCACCTCGCCGCGGCCGAACGGGCGCAGCGCGGCATAGCCGACGATCCGGCCGGCTTCGCGCAGGACCACCATTCGCCCGGCCTCGGTCAGGAGCCTGAGCAGAGGGCGGCGCTCCATTCCCAGCGCCTCGAGATCGAGCGCAGCGATAGCGGGGAAATCCTCCGGACCGGCCCAATCCAGCTCGATGGCATCGTTCGCCGCATCGGCCGGCAGCGGCGTGGGGATGCCCTGGTGCTGCCGGATCTCGTGGGTCGCGTTGAACCCCAGCTTCTCATAGAGAGGCAGGCCGTCCGCGGTCGCGGTGAGGCGGCACTCCCGCGCGCCGCAGGCTTGCAGGACGGCATCCATGAGCTTCCGGCCGAGGCCCCGCCCGCGCATGTCGGCTGCCACGATCACCGTGTTGACGGTCGCGTCATCGTCCCCGAACGGTGTCAGCATCGCGGTGCCGACCACGGCATCGCCCTGGAGCGCGACGAAGCCGTGGCTGAGGGCCAGGAGCATCGCCCAGTCCTCGCGCCGATGGGGCCAGCCCGCCTCGCGCGAGAGCAGAACGGCGCCGTCGAGATGGCGTTCGTCGAAGGCGACGAGATCAATCGTTTTCTGGTCCATGATGCTTCGCTTCGTACCCGTTGCATCATGGATAGGCGGTGCGCCGGCGCAGTTGCTCCCGAGGAACGGCCCGGCACGATATCTTCGGCCGTGGGAATGCGCGCCGACCGCATGGAATGCCACGACGGGTGGCGAAGCGCCGGCAATCGGGAAGCGACGTCGGCCGGCAAGATGATGCAGGCGGAACTCTCTGCCATGGTCTCATGGACGGACGGCAGTTTGTGCTTCCTGCCGCAGGCAATGCGGTGCTCGCGCCGTTCCGGCCCCGGCTATGATCCTCGCTGACGGACGCAACCGTTTCGCCACAGGGGATTTCCGCAGATGACCGCCTTCAGGCCCAAATTCGTCACCTTCGACTGCCACGGCACGCTGATCTATTTCGCGATGGATAAGGCCGCGCGCGCGCTCTACGGCGAAAAGCTGGACGAGCCGGCGATGCGGACCTTCATCACGGATTTCTCGGCTTACCGGCTCGACGAGGTCCTGGGCGACTGGAAGCCCTATGAAGAGGTCGTCTATAACGCGCTGGAGCGGACCTGCCGACGCAATGCGGTCGCCTTCCGCCCCGAGGATGCGCGCTGGATCTACGAGCAGGTGCCGACCTGGGGCCCGCATCCGGACGTGCCGGCAGGCCTCGCCAAGGTGGCGAAGGAAATCCCGCTCGTCATCCTGTCCAACGCGCAGAATGACCAGATTCCGCATAATGTCGCCCGGCTCGGCGCACCCTTCCATGCCGTCTACACGGCCGAGCAGGCCCGATCCTACAAGCCGCGTATGAAGGGCTTCGAATACATGTTCGACATGCTGGGTTGCGGCCCGGAGGACGTCTGCCACGTCTCCTCCTCGTTCCGCTACGACCTGATGACCGCGCATGACCTCGGCATCAAGAACAAGGTCTGGGTCAATCGCGGCCACGAGCCGGCGAACCCCTATTACGGCTATGTCGAGATCAAGGACATCGGCGGGCTGCCGGGCGTCTTCGGCCTCTGAAGGCGCGGGACCGATGCAGTTCAAATCCTATTGGCACGACACGGCGGCGCCCTTCACCGGCGCCGCCGAGGGGCCGGTCGAAGGCAGCTATGACGTCGCCGTGATCGGCGGCGGCTTCACCGGGCTCGCCGCTGCGCGCCAGCTCGCGATGGCCGGCGCGAAGGTCGTGGTGCTGGAGGCGCACAGCGTCGGCTATGGCGCCTCGGGCCGCAATGGCGGTCATCTCAACAACGGCCTCGCCCACAGCTTCATCGCCGCTAAATCGGCGCTGGGCACCGAGCGCGCGGTCGCCCTCTATCGCGCCTTCGACGATTCCGTCGACACGATCGAGCGCATCGTTGCGGAGGAGGGCATCGACTGCGCCTTCCGGCGCGCCGGCAAGCTCAAGCTCGCCTCCAAGCCCGAGCATGTCGCCGGGATCGCGCGGAATTTCGAGGTGCTGCATCGCGAGGCCGATCCCGATACCGCGATGTTGAGCCGGGCCGACCTCAAGGGCGAGATCGGTTCCGACGCCTTCCATGGCGCGATGCTCTCCAAGAAGAGCGCGATGATGCATATGGGCCGCTTCGTCGCCGGCCTCGCCACGGCGGCGGTACGGCACGGCGCCGTCATCCATGAACATGCGCCCGTGACGGAGCGACGGCAGGAGGGCGGCCGGCATGTGCTGGAGACGCCGCGCGGCAGCGTCTCGGCAAAGGAGGTGCTGGTGGCGACCGGGGCCTATACGGCCGGTCCCTTCTCCTGGTTCCGCCGGCGCATCGTCGCCGTCGGCTCGTTCCTGATCGCGACGCGGCCCTTGAGCGCAGCCGAGGTCGCCATGACCATGCCGGGCAATCGCACCGCGGTGACCTCGCTCAATATCGGCAACTATTTCCGCCTGGCGCCGGACAACCGGCTGATCTTCGGCGGGCGGGCGCGCTTCGCCGCGACATCGGACCAGACCTCCGACGCCAAGAGCGGCGCCATTCTGCGCGCGAGCCTCGCCAGCATCTTCCCGCAGCTCGGGGATGTCGAGATCGACTATTGCTGGGGCGGCCTCGTCGACATGACCAAGGACCGCTATCCCCGCGCTGGCTACGAGGACGGCGTCTGGTATGCGATGGGCTATTCCGGCCACGGGGCGCAGATGTCGACGCATCTCGGCATGATCATGGCCGATGCGATCCTCGGCCGGCCCGATCGCAACCCGCTGAAGGGGCTGTCCTGGCCGGCGGTGCCGGGCCATTTCGGCAAGCCTTGGTTCCTGCCGCTGGTCGGCTACTACTACAAGATGCTCGATCGCATTCAGTGAGCGCGGAGGCCTGCGGGCCCAGGACGACCTCGCGATCAATCGCGGGGCGTCGGCCGATGCCAGCTCTTTGGTCTCGGCATTTGATCGATCGTCGCAGGCATGGTGGAACGCGGATGGGCACGCGCCGGAACAGGTTCCGGCGCGTGCCCATGTTCGTCGTTGCGGCAATGGCTCATCCGGCGTCGCAAGCTTCGCGGGATCTCAAAATGCCGCCGGCGTCCTTCAGCGGACCGGTGGGGCGTATTGCAGGCCGCCCTCGGTCCAGAGCGCGTTCTTGCCGCGGGCGATCTTGAGCTCCGAGCCCTGGCCGACGCTGCGCTCGAAGGATTCGCCGTAGTTCCCGACGAGCTTGACGATGCGGTAGGCCCAGTCGTTGGTCAGGCCGATGCCTTCGCCGAACTTGCCCTCGGCGCCGAGCAGGCGGCGGATCTCGGGATTGTCCGACTTCAGCATCTCGTCGACATTGGCCTTGGTGACGCCGAGCTCCTCGGCGTTCAGCATGGCATCGAGCGTCCACTTCACCAGGTTGAACCATTGCAGGTCGCTGCTGCGGACGACCGGGCCGAGCGGCTCCTTCGAGATCAGCTCGGGCAGCACGACGGCTTCCGCCGGATTCACCAGCTTCAGCTTCAGCGCGTAAAGGGCGGAGGAATCGTCGGTCAACGCATCGCAGCGGCCGGATTCGAAGGCCTTGATCGCCTCGTCGCCCTTGTCGAAGGTGACGGGCTCGTACTTGATCTTGTTCTTGCGGAAATAGTCGGCGACGTTGAGTTCGGTCGTCGTGCCCTGCTGCAGGCAGATCGAGGCGCCGTCGAGCTTGCGGGCGGTGTCGATGCCGAGCTTCTTCTGCACCAGGAAGGCCTGCCCATCGTAATAGTTCACGCCGGCGAAGGTCAGGCCGAGCGTGGTGTCGCGCGACATCGTCCAGGTCGAGGTGCGCGAGAGCACGTCGACCTCGCCGCTCTGGAGGGCGGTGAAGCGGTCCTTCGAGGAGAGCGGCGTGAACTTGACCTTCTTCGGATCGTTGAAGATCGCGGCCGAGATCGCGCGGCACAGATCGACGTCGAGGCCGGCCCATTCGCCCTTCGCATCGGGAATTCCGAAGCCGGCGAGACCGGGGCTGACGCCGCAGATCAGGTCGCCGCGGCTCTTCACCGTGGCGAGCGTCGTGGTCTGGGCCTCGGCCGGCGCGATGGCCACCGACAAGGTGAGCGCCAATAGTGCGGAAGTTATGGTTTTCACGGTAGTTCCCCTTGTTTTGTCAACGTTGCGAAGCTGACCTGGTTGAATTGGGCGTGGAATTGCTGTGGCTTGCCTTGCTGCCCGTCAAAGCCCGCCGATATGGAAGGCCTTGACCTCGAGATATTCCTCAATGCCGAGCTGCGAGCCCTCGCGGCCTAGGCCCGACTGCTTGACGCCGCCGAAGGGGGCGACCTCCATCGAAATCGCGCCGGTGTTGAGACCGACCATGCCGAACTCCAGCGCCTCGCCGACGCGCCATGAGCGCCGGATGTCCTGCGTGAAGAAATAGGCCGCGAGCCCGAAGGGCGTGCCGTTGGCGATGGCGAGCGCCTCCTCCTCGCTGCGGAAGCGGAAGAGCGGGGCGACCGGCCCGAAGGTCTCCTCGCTCGCCAGCAGCATCTCGGTCGTCGCTTCGCCCAGCACGGTCGGCGTGGCGTATTGCTTGCCATTGGGCATGGCGGCCGAGCTGGCGAGGCGCCTGGCGCCCTTCGACAGCGCGTCCTCGACATGGCGCTCGATCTTCTCCAGCGCGGCGGCGTTGATCATCGGGCCGATATCGACGCCGGCCTCGGTGCCGGGGCCGACCTTCATCGCATTGACGCGGGCCGACAGCTTCTCGGCGAAGCGGTCGTAGATACCGTCCTGAACCAGGATGCGGTTGGCGCAGACGCAGGTCTGGCCGCCATTGCGGAACTTGGAGGCCAGAACGCCGTCGATGGCGATGTCGAGATCGGCGTCGTCGAAGACGATGAAGGGCGCGTTCCCGCCCAGTTCGAGGCTGAGCCGCTTGATGCTGTCGGAGGCCTGCTTCATCAGCAGCGCGCCCACGCGTGTCGAGCCGGTGAAGGAGATCTTGCGGACGGCGAGATTGCCGGTGAGCTCGGCGCCGATCTCGGTCGGCATGCCGGTGACGATGTTGATTACGCCGGCCGGAATGCCGGCCCGCTCGGCCAGCACGCCGAGCGCCAGGGCCGAATAGGGCGTCAGCTCCGAGGGCTTGATCACCACGGTGCAGCCGGCGGCGAGAGCCGGCGCGACCTTGCGGGTGATCATCGCGTTCGGGAAGTTCCAGGGCGTGACGATGCCGCAGACGCCGACCGGCTGCTTCAAAACGAGGATGCGGCGGTCGGCGGTCGGTGCGGGAATCGTCGAGCCGTAGATCCGGCGGGCTTCTTCCGCGAACCATTTCACGAAGGAGGCGCCGTAGCGGATCTCGCCGCGCGATTCGGCCAGCGGCTTGCCCTGCTCGGAGGTGAGGATCAGCGCGAGGTCCTCGATATGCTCGAGCATCAGCGCATGCCAGGCCTCCAGCAGCGCGGCGCGCTCGGCCGGGGTTTTGGCCCGCCAGCTTTCGAAGGCCGCCGCGGCGGCATCGATGGCGGCGCGGGTTTCGGCGGTGCCGGCATCCGGCACTGTGCCGAGCACGGCTTGCGTCGCGGGGTCGACGACGTCGAGCGTGCGGCCCGAAGCCGCGCCGTTCCACTGGCCGCCGACCAGGCAGGCTTCCCGCACGAGGCCGGGATCGCGAAGGCCTTCGATGGTCATGTCGTGCTCTCCTGTCAGCCCAGCGCCGCGAGGACGGCGCTGGTGATCTCGTTCGTCTTGTGCTCGCCCGGCTTCGTGCCGATGCCGCGAGCGGTGGCGGCTTCGATGGCGCTGATCACGGCTGCGGCCGCAGCCGGCTCGCCGAGATGCTCCAGCATCATCGCGCCCGACCAGATCGCCGCGATCGGGTTGGCGATGCCGAGATGGGCGATGTCCGGCGCGGAGCCATGCACCGGCTCGAACATCGAGGGCGCATTGCGCTCCGGATTGATGTTGGCCGAGGCCGCATAGCCGAGCCCGCCCTGAATGGCGGCTCCGAGATCGGTCAGGATGTCGCCGAAGAGATTGGAGGCGACGACCACGTCGAGGCTCTCGGGCGCCATTACCATCCGCGCCGCCATGGCGTCGATATGGTAGTTCGCGACCTCGACATCGGGGTATTCGGCCGCGACCAGGGCGGTGATCTCGTCCCAGAACACCATCGAGTATTTCTGCGCGTTCGACTTGGTCACGGAGGCGAGCTTGCCGCGCCGCCTGCGCGCCTGTTCGAAGCCGAAGCGCAGGATGCGCTCGACGCCCTTGCGGGTGAAGATCGCGGTCTCGACCGCGACCTCGTCGGCCGTGCCGTTATGGACCCGCCCGCCCGCGCCGGAATACTCGCCCTCGGTGTTCTCGCGGATGCAGAGAATGTCGAAGGCGCTCGCCCGCAACGGCCCCTCGACGCCCGGCAGCAGCCGGTGCGGCCTGATATTGGCGTATTGCACGAAGGCCTTGCGGATCGGCAGCAGCAGCCCGTGCAGCGACACCGAATCCGGCACGCGTTTCGGCCAGCCGACAGCGCCGAGCAGGATCGCGTCGTAGCCGCGCAGCGTCTCGATGCCGTCGGCCGGCATCATCGCGCCGGTCTTCTCGTAGAAGTCGCAGGACCAGGGGAAGCTCGTGCCGTCCAGCGAAAAGCCGGCGCCGCGTGCCGCCTTGCCGAGCACCTCCCAGGTCGCCTCGGTCACGGCGGTGCCGATGCCGTCGCCCGGGATCAGGGCGATCTTGTATGATTTCACGGGATGGTCTCCTCAGACGGCGATCAGGACGCTCTTGGATTTGCGGTTCGCGAGATAAGCCTCGCGGCCGAGATCCTTGCCGAGGCCGGACTGCTTGTAGCCGCCGGTCGGCAGGATGTGGTCGCGCGAGCGGCCATAGCGATTGACCCAGACGGTGCCGGCCTGCAGCCGGTTGCTCAGCCGCAGGCCGCGCGACAGGTCGCGGGTGTAGAGCCCGGCGCAGAGCCCGTAGGTCGGATGGTCGGCGAGCGCCATCGCCTCCTCCTCGTCGCGGAAGGTCTGCACCGTCAGCACCGGGCCGAAGATCTCTTCGGTGATGGCCGGCGAATTCGCCTCGAGCCCTTCGAGCAGGGTGGGCGCGTAGAAATAGCCCTCGCGGTCGAGGCGCGAGCCGCCGGTCCTGCACCGGGCGCCGCGCGCGACGGCGGCATCGACGATGCCGGCCATGCGGCCGATCTGGCGCTCGGAGATGATCGGCGAATAGGCGCTGGCCTCGTCCCAGGTCGGGCCGGGCTTGATCTCGCCCATCTGCTTGAGGATCAGCCCGACGACCTCCTCGGCCACGCTCTCCTCGACGACGAGGCGCGAGCCCGCGACGCAGGCCTGCCCACCATTGGCGAGAATGCCGCGCGCCACGGCGCCGGCGGCGAGCGCGATATCGGTATCGGCGAAGACCACCTGCGGGCTCTTGCCACCGAGCTCCAGCGTCATCGGCTTGATGCCGGTGCGGGCGATGTTCTCCATGATCGCGGCACCCGCGCCGGTCGAGCCGGTGAAGCTGACCTTGGCGATGCCGGGATGGCCGGTGATGGCGGCGCCGGTCGTGCGCCCGTCGCCGAGCACGATGTTGATCAGCCCGGCCGGCAGTCCGGCACGGACCGACAGCTCCGCCAGGTAGAGCGTCGCGAAGGGCGTCATCTCGGAGGGCTTCAGCACCACGGCATTGCCGGCGGCGAGCGCAGGGCCGAGCTTCCAGGCGGCCATCGAGATCGGGAAGTTCCAGGGGGTGATCGCGCCGACCACGCCATAGGGCTCGGTCGCGATCAGGCCGACGCTGTCGGCGGCGGTCGGCACGAGGTCGCCGCCTTCCTTGTCGGCGAATTCGGCGAAGAAGCGGATCTGCTCGACGGTGATCGGGATGTCGAATTTCAAGAGCTCGGCGATCGGGCGGGTCGAGGCCACGGCCTCCATCCGGGCGAGCGTCACCGCTTCGGCCTCGATCAGATCGGCCCAGCGGTGAAGCGCGTTGACGCGCTCGCGCGGGCGCACCGTGCCCCAGCCGCTGGTCTTCAGCGCGCGCTTGGCGGCCTCGACCGCGCGGTCGACCAGATCGGCCTCCGCAACGGGGCAATCGGCGAAAGCCACGCCGTCCGAGGGGCGGTGCAGCGCGATCCCGCCCGTCGCGGGCATACGCTCGCCGCCGATGAAATGGGCGCGCGGCAGGTCGATGGTGGCGGGGTCGAAGCTCAGCGACACGAGGGCGGTCTCCGAAAATGGGGCAGCGGCGAAGCCTAGCGCCTCTGCGCCCGCAGGTGACGCCGGGACGCCGCCCTGGCGCGACGGGAAATCCCGTTTGCGCGGACCGGGACGGCCGATTCTTCGGCGGCTGGAGCAGCGGGCCCAACAGACGGCCCGAAGAGACGGGCCCATGAGATGGATCGCCGCTTCGTGCCGCTCGGGACGTGCGGCGATCCGGCGTCAGCCGACGACGACGTAGATCTTCCGGACGGTCTCGATCGTCTTCCAGACGCCGACATAGCCCGGTTTCATCACGAAGCTGTCGCCGGCCTTGAAGAGGCGCGGCTCCTTGCCTTCCTCGGTTAGCTCCACCACGCCTTCGAGGATGTAGCAATATTCGAAGGTCTCGCCCTTGATCGAGCGGTTCGTGCCGGGCGTGGCCTCCCAGACACCGGTGTTCACCGTGCCGTCCCGCGACGCGTCCTGCGCCCAGGTCGTGTAGTCGGGGTCGCCCGCGAGCAGGCGATCCGGCGGACATTTGGAGCGCTTGGTGGGCTCGCTGGTGGGGGCAAGGTCGAGCTTGACGAGGAGCGACATGGGTCTGCCTTTTGCTGGGTGAGGAAAGGGAAACGGGTCAGTAGCCGCGGCTGCGGTCGACGAGGCCGAGCGGCGGCAGGCCGGAGCGGTGGCGGCGAATGTTCTCGATCACCGCCTTGGCCGCGGGCTCGGGCTCGACCTTGCTGGCGATATGCGGCGTCAGAAGCACCTTGGGGTGGTTCCAGAACCGATGTCCGGCCGGCAGCGGTTCGGGCTCGGTGACGTCGAGCACGGCGCCCGAGAGCCGGCCGCTGTCGAGCGCGTCAAGCAGGGCCTCATGGTCGAGATGCTGGCCGCGTCCGACATGGACGAGCCCGGCGCCGGCCGGGAGCTTCGCGAACAGCTTGGCATCGAGGATGCCGGTTGTCTGCGGCGTCAGCGGCAGCAGGCAGATCAGAATGTCGGTCTCGGCCAGCATGGCGGAGAGACCGTCCTCGCCATGGAAGCACCGCAGGCCGTCGATCGATCGCGGCGAGCGGCTCCAGCCCGAGATCGGGAAGCCGAAGGGCTTGAGGCGTTCGATCACGGCCGTGCCCATCATGCCGAGGCCGAGCACACCGACGCGGCGCGCGGTTGCCGGGGTGAGTTCATGCGGCTGCCAGAGCGCCTGCTTTTGCTGGGCGAGATAGAGCGGCCATTGCCGATGCAGGGCGAGCACACCGAGCGTGACGTATTCCTGCATCATCTTGGTGATGCCTTCCTCGACCATTCGCACCACCAGGACATGGGGCGCCAGCCCTTCCGTCTTCATCTGGTCGATGCCGGCCCCAATGGAGAAGAGAACCTCCAGATTGGTGAAGCGGGCGAGATCGTCGGGCGCGGTCCAGGTGATGAGATAGCGGATTTCGGCCGGATCATAGGCTTCGTTGCTGCGGATGAAGCGGATCTCCGGCAGCGCCTCGGCGAAGCGCGCGGCGAACACCTGCGCACGCTCCTCGGTTGAGTTGAACAGGAAGGTCAAGGCAGTCTCCGGGGAAAGAGATGTCAGCGGCCGGGCCGTGTGAATGCGGTGCAAAGCCGTTCGAGCAGCCGCGCGCAATCGGCGAGCTCGCCGCGCGTGATGTATTCGTCGGGCCTGTGGGCGCGGGCGATGTCGCCGGGGCCGCAGATGATCGCGTCGATGCCTGCCGCCTGATAGAGCCCGGCTTCCGTGCCGTAGCTGACGGCCGGGAGAGGCTCGGTGCCGGTCACCTCCGCCAGCATCCTGGCGATCGGCGCCTGCGCCGCGAGCGACAGCGCCGGATAGCTGGCGATCTCTTGCCAGTCGGTGGCGAATCCACGCGCCTCGAGGCCGGCGAGAGCCGCCCGCACCGATTCGAGCAATGCCGCCGGCGAGACGCCAGCGATGGCGCGCGCCTCGATCTCGATCCGGCAGCGATCCGGGATGATGTTGAGCGCTTCGCCGCCGCGAACCGTGCCGATTTGCAGGGTGGAGTAGGGCGGCTCGAACACCGCATCGAGAGGCCCCGCCTGCAGATCGGAGGCGGTCTTTTCGGCCGCCGCGATCACGGCGCCCATCGCATGGATGGCGTTGAGGCCGAGATCGGGGCGTGAGGAATGGCCGGAGCGGCCGTGAATCTCGACGCGTGCCGCTGCCTTGCCCTTATGGGCGAGGATCGCCTTCATCCCGCTTGGCTCGCCGATGACCGCGGCCTCCGGCAGCGCGCAGAGCGAGGGCAGCCGCGCGATGAGATGCGGCACGCCGCGGCAGCCCGCCTCCTCGTCATAGGAAAAGGCGATATGGACCGGCCGTGCCAGCTTCATGCTGGCGAGCGCAGGCACGATCGCGAGCGCGGCGGCGAGGAAGCCCTTCATGTCGCTGGTGCCGCGGCCGAACAGCTTGTCGCCCTCGGCCCGCAGCAGGAACGGGTCGGAACTCCATTGCGGTTCCTCCGCCGGCACGACGTCCATATGGCCGGAAAGAATAAGTCCCGGCACGTCGCGCGGGCCGATCGTGGCGAAGAGATTGGCCCGGTCGCCCTCCGGGCCCGGCAGGATCTGCGCCGTGACGCCGAAACGGGCGAGATAGTCCGCGATCCAGCCGGCGATGGCCGCGTTGGGGCGCCCGACGATCGAGGGAAAGCGGATCAGCTCCGTCAGGATGTCTTCCGGCGTCACGCGCTGCTCCGGAGTGGTTATGGTTCCGGCAGGGTAGGGCGGTCGGCGCGGCGGTCGCGTCTGTTCTGCGCTGCGGGGCGGTCATCTATGCCGAATCGCGGGCAAAGAACGGTGCTTCCTGTGGCGCGATTGCGTTAGAAACGATCGGTGCTCGACCGTCGTGCCCGAGGGCCCGGTCGTGCAAGTGCCGGAGGCTGCGATTTTGGAGACGATCGCCCAACTGCATCTCGATGCCTTCAAGATCACCCTGCGGGACATCGGGGAGATCGACGTCGCGCAGCTTCACGCGCTTTCGGTCGCCGTCGGCTGGCCGCATCGCGATAGCGACTGGCGCGTGCTGCTCGATCTCGGGCAGGGCATCGCGGCGGTCGATGAGATCGGGCGCGTGGTCGGGACGGTGATGTGGCAGCGCTACGGCGCCGGCTTCACCATGGTCGGCATGCTGATCACCTCGCCGCGCCTGCAGGAGCACGGCGCCGGCCGCTGGCTGATGGAACGGGCGCATGAGCTGAACCCGGGTTCGGCCTTCGGCCTCACCGCCACGCATGCGGCCCGGCGGCTCTACCGTTCCATGGGCTACGGCCATGAGCAGAAGATCCTGCAATGCCAGGGGCAAGTCGTCGGCAGCCCGCCTTCGGTCCGGGTGGAAGGAACGGTTCGCGCCATGCGGGCCGAAGACCGTGAACGCCTGCTGAGCCTCGACCGGGCGGCGACGGGGTGCGACCGGTCCGCCGTGTTCCGGCGCATCCTGCCGGTCTCGAAGGGGCAGGTGCTCGTCCGCAACGACGAGGTCGTCGCCTTCGCGCTCTGTCGCCGCTTCGGGCGCGAGCGCGTCATCGGCCCGGTGATCGCCTCGGCCCAGGAGGACGCGATCGCCGTCTGCCAGCCCTTCGTCGAACTCCATGCCGGCAGCTTCCTGAGGGTCGACACGCCTGCCAGCCACACGGCCTTCGTCGATTTTATCGTCGCCAGCGGCATGCAGATCTATGACAGCGTCACCTCGATGGGGTTGGGCCGGGCGCCCTATGCCCCGGTCGATCCGCACGGGCCGCGCCGCATGGCGCTCGCGAGCCAAGCGCTCGGCTGATGCGGTGCGACCGCAAGGCCGTTTGACGCCATGCGCGACGGTGCTATCGAGGGGGCGGAGGTCGATACCTTGAACCGACGCAATGGATCACGGGTCAGAAGCTGGGTCGCGCTGTTCGCGGCCTATCTGCTCGTGCTCCAGGCACTGTTCGCCGGTTTTGCGGCCGGCGCCTATGCCAATGCGCTCTCGCTCGATCGTACCCTTGTCCTGACCCATTGCTTGCCGAGCGGGGACGCTCCGGCCGGTGGCGATCACGACAAGTCGCAAGCCCATGCCGGCATGAGCTGTTGCACGGCCGGCTGCCCGATGCTCGCCGGGGCCGATCCGGTCCAGCCCGCATTCGCGCTCCTCACGCAGCGGCCGGCCGATCAGGTCGCCTTCATCCGCAGGCTCGACCGGCCCGTCGGTTTCCTCGCCGATCATTCGCCCGGCAATCCGCGCGCTCCTCCCGTCCGCGCCTGAGCCGCCGTCCGGCGCTCTCCCGCGTCCGCGACGACTGATGTCAGCCTGCTGCCGGACGTCGTGACGCGCTTTCCGCCCGACCCGACGCCGTGACGGCGCGGATTCGGGCGTCATCCCATCCCACCCTCTGCTTCGCCTCGCGGGCTGCTTCGCGACCGGCGCGCACGCTTTGGCGCGACATGTCGTGGGGCGGGCTGCGGCCCGGTCGAAGGGTTGGCGCGATGCTGCCCCCGAATCTCCGTCGCTTCCGATTTTTCCAATCCGGCAGGCCGCGGGCCTGCCGCAACCCGGCCGCCAGGGCGGCCTCAACCATCAAGGAGACATGTCATGAAATATCTTCTCGCCGTCGCGGGCCTGCTCGCCGCCGGGCCGGCGCTGGCTCATATCACGCTGGAAAACCAGTCCGCCCCGGTCGGCTCGACCTACAAGGCGGTGCTGCGTGTTCCGCATGGCTGCAAGGGTGCGGCGACCACGAAGGTTCGCGTCCAGATCCCGGAAGGCGTCATCGCGGTGAAGCCGATGCCGAAAGCCGGCTGGACGCTGGAAACGGTCAAGGGCAGCTATGCGAAGCCCTATGACTACTACGGCACGCCGACCTCGGAGGGCGTCAAGGAAGTGGTCTGGAGCGGCGGCAAGCTACCTGACGAATTCTATGACGAATTCGTCCTGCGCGGCTATCTCGCCAAGGATCTGAAGGCCGATGCCACGCTCTACGTGCCGGTCGTCCAGGAATGCGAGGGCGGGGCCGTCGAGCGCTGGATCGAGATCCCCGAAGCCGGCAAGTCGGCGGACGACTACAAATTCCCGGCTCCCGGCGTGAAGCTCACCCCCGGCAAATAATGATAGCGGCGGCGGAGCGCCCGGCGCTCCGCCGCAAGGATAAGCCCATGATGACCCGGCTCCTGCGATCCCTGCTGCCGATCCTCCTCCTGCTGGCCTGCGCCGGAGCGCCGGGCCGGGCGCTGGCGCATGCGGCCTTGAACAACGCGACGCCGCCCGACGGCAGCGTGCTGGCGGCGGCTCCGAAGCAGATCGAACTCGTCTTCAGCGAGCCCGTCTCGCCGCTGGCGCTGCGGCTGATCGGACCGGACGGCACCGCCCGCAACCTCGGGCGCTTCGTGCTGAAGGACAGGACGGTCGTGATCGAGGCGCCTGCCGCGCTTCCGGGCGGCACCCATGTGCTGAGCTGGCGCGTGGTGTCGGAGGACGGGCATCCGGTCGGAGGATCGGTGGTGTTCTCGATCGGCGCCCCGAGCGGCGCCGCGCCGGATCTCGGCGAGCAGGCCGATTCCGGCGTTCGCACGCTGGTCTGGCTCAGCCGCTTCGGGCTTTATCTCGGCCTGTTCCTGGGGTGTGGTGCGGCTGCGAGCCGGGCCTGGATCGGGCCGCTTGCCGGCGGGGCCGGCCGCTTCGCGACCGCCACGATGGGGCTCGGCCTGTTCTGCCTGCCCGTTGCGCTCGGCGCGCAGGGGCTCGACGCGCTCGGTGCGTCGATCGGGGCGTTCTTCCAGCCGGCGGTCTGGCGGGCGGCAGCGGCCACCAGCTATGTCTGGACGATCCTCATCGCGGCCATGGCCTTGGCGTGCGCCCTCATCGGCGTGTCGAGGCACCGTGTCCGCGCCGCTGTCGCCGGCCTTTTATCTGTCCCGCTGGTCGGGCTTGCTCTCGCAAGCAGCGGCCATGCCAGCGCGGCCCAGCCGCAATGGCTCATGCGCCCCGCCGTCTTCCTGCACGCGAGCGCGATCGCGCTTTGGGTCGGAGCGCTGCTGCCGCTCGCCTTGGCTCTGCGCGGTGAGAACGGCAGGAGCGTGCTGGGCCGGTTTTCCGGCCGCATCGCCTGGATCGTCGCAGCCTTGCTGCTCAGCGGGCTGGTTCTCGCCTGCGTGCAGGTCGAGAGGCCGGCGGCGCTTCTCGCGACGGCCTATGGGCAAGTCCTTCTCGCCAAGCTCGCCCTGGCCGCGGTCGCCTTCGCCTTGGCGGGTTTCAATCGCTGGTCGCTGACGCGGCGCGTGGAGGCCGGCGACATCCCGGCGGCGCGCGCCATGAGGCGTGTCATCGCCGTCGAGCTTGCGGTGCTGGTCGCCATCCTCGGTATCGTGGCGCTCTGGCGCTTCACGCCGCCGCCGCGCGCCATGGCGATGGTGCGGGCGCAGCCGGCCTCGGTCCATATCCACACCTTGCCGGCGATGGCGGACGTCACGGTCACGCCCGGCCGGGCAGGGCCGGTCATCGTCACGGTCGTGCTGATGGACGGTGAGTTCGGACCCCTCCTGGCCAGGGAGCTCACCCTCAGCTTCAGCAACCCCGCGGCCGGCATCGAGCCGATCGAACGACCCGCCCGGCTCGGCCCGGACGGCATCTGGCGGACCGAGGCCTTCAGCCTGCCGGTGCCGGGCCGCTGGCACGTCGAACTGGAGATCCTGATCTCCGATTTCGAGATGCGCCGGATCGGGGACGCCATCGTCCTGCGGCCGTGAACTCGCCGTCCCTGCGCCTGTGCAGCGCTGCTGTGGGAAATGCGAAGTTTGTCGGTGCGCGCCTTTGTAAGATTTTGATATCGTTGATTTTAATTTTCGACATTCCAGAGGGTATGTCGGCATTTGAGGCTATAGTCTGTCGGCATTTCTCGCTGGCCAATGCGTTCAGCCGATCCGTCGCTCGGGCAACAGGGACGAGATCGTGGCCACGGGCGGCTAGACGGCGTGCGTGCACAGGGCCGATGCCGGGTTATCAGGGCGGACGGCCATGGTGACGTAGCTTTTACGTTGCAGTCGTTCGCCGGCGCGTCAGCCGCGCGAACGCATCTGCATCATCGAATAATGCTCGTAATGGCCGACCCCGGCCTTTACGATCGGATCCTCAGCGGTCAGCGCGGCGATGTCGGCGTCATCCTCGATCTCCCACAACGCGACGCCATAAGGGCCGGCGGGATCGACGACGGGGCCGTGCGCCACGATCTGACGGGTTTCGCGCAGCTTGGTTTGCCAGTCGCCATGCTGCTTAAACAGCGCCTTCTCGTCATCGGTTATGGTCTGGAGGAAATCTGCACGAGGCGGAATCCACTTGGTCAGATAGGCTTTCATAGGGGCACTCCTTGGTGATCGGAAAGGGCGAGCCGCTCAAGCACTCGGGGCGTTTCTGCCAGATCGTTTTTGTGGGCGGGGATGACAGCGGCGATGGGCGTGCTCAGGATCCTGCTTAGCGGACGCCAGCTGCGCAATCCCACATGCTCCGATACGTTCGACATTTCATAACGGTGGCAGCACCGGTTGATCCGGATAACCTTTATGGCCAAGGCGTGCGCTTATGCGATTGGCGCCATCCTTGAGTAGATCCGCAAGCTCGCTCGCGCGGGAGTGATAACGCAGCGTCACAACGCCAAGGTTGAGCGCCGCTATCACCTTGCCCTCTCTTCCCCAAATGGGTGCGGCAAGTCCCGTCGAGCCGGTGACGTGCTCTTCGTCGCTAACCGCGATGCCTTCCGCACGGATCGTCTCGAACATTCCCCGGATCGCGTCTGGGTTGGTAACCGTCTTGGGTGTCCTTGGGATGAGGTTGGCCCGCGCAAAATATCCGTCGGTGAGAGCCGGATCCCAGTGAGCCAGCAGGACCCGGCCAGTGGCCGAGCAGTACGAGTCGGAGAGGCCGTCGAGCTCGATGTCGTAGCGTACAGCCTGACGGCTGACGCATTTGGCTATGCGCCGGCAATCGCCTCTCGCGGTTAAAACCGCCAGCATCACGGTCTCGCCCGTCTCGTCACGAAGCTGTTCCATGATCGGGTGCGCCGCAGAAAGAAGGCGGGCTTCGAGCGCGCGCGAGGCCGATTGATGGCGACTGGCATGGACAAGCACGTATCGCTCGGTCGCGTCCTGAATGGCGTAGCCGCGTGAGACCAGGGTCTGCGCCAGGGCATGAGCGCTGCTCTTCGGGAAACCCAGAGCCGCGACGATCTCCTTGAGCTTCACGGGTTCGGAGCAGCCTGCAAGATATTCCAGCAGGTCCAATACGCGCGCCGCAGACTTGACCTCGGTGTTCATGGACGTGAACCGAATCTCTCTTGGCGAACCAATTTGCCGGCGATAGGCTCTCCCTTAATCAAGAGGAAATCAACACTCTTGAAAGAGGGTAAGCCATGAATTCGAGCAACGCCGCGCCCGTGGCGATTGTCACGGGCGGTGCGCGAGGTATCGGGCGCGCTTGCGCGCTGTCTCTCGCGCGGTCTGGACTGGATGTTGTGCTTGTTGATCTGTTGTCGGACGAGCTAAAGCGCACCGCTGACGAGATAAGATCCCTCGGTCGTCGTGCGTTGGCTTTTCAGTCGGACGTCATTTTCAAGGAAGAGGCGAGCCGTATAGTTTCGGAGGTCGTCGCGCAGTGGGGCCGCGTGGACGTCCTCGTGAACAATGCCGGCAAGGGGATGCCGAAGGGCATCTTCGAGATCACTGAAGCCGAGTTCGACCACACGATCGCTCTCAATCTGAAGAGCTGCTTCAACTATATCCAGGCTGTCGCGCCGATCATGCAGCGTCAGGGGGCTGGGCGCATCGTCTCGATGTCGTCGCTGAATGCGCATTCTGGTGGTGTGACGGCCGCCGTCAGCCGGTTTGCTTATGCGGCTGCCAAGGCCGGGATCATCGGGATGACCCGCGCTCTCGCCAAAGAGCTCGGCCCGGAGATCCTTATCAATGCCGTCTGCCCCGGCATCATCGAGACCGAAGTCGGCAACACGCTGACCAGAGCCCGCGGCCCCGCGATTGCCGATGCCGGTATCGCGCTGAAGCGAATGGGCAAGCCCGATGACGTGGCAGAGCTCGTCACCTTCCTAGCAACCTCGAACCCCTGCTTCATCACGGGCCAAGACATCGTGGTGGATGGGTTCCAGTTCAATCGCTGAGTGCACCCGATGAACGTCACGCTGCCTCCCGACACCAAGCCCTGGACATGGAGTGAGGAGACCTGGCGGCAGGTGGTGAACCATGTCCGGGCAGGGCGGTCGCTCAAGCCTGGCGTTTGGAAGAATGGCGCCAAGTTCGCCGTCGCCCTGTCCTTCGATTCCGATCACGAGACGAACGAGCTCCGGGAGGGCGGGCGCTCTTACTCGAAGCTGAGTCAGGGGCAATACGGCAATCGCTCCGGCATTCCGCGTATCCTTGCTACTCTTGCCCGTCACTCGGTTCCGGCCAGCTTCTTCATGCCGGCCGTCGCCGCGCTTTTGCATGACCCGGAAGCCCGTTCAGTGGCGGATGCCGGACATGAGGTGGCGATCCATAGCTGGATTCACGAGCTCAACTCGGTGCTCGACTACGATACGGAACGCGATCTGGCGCTGCGCGCCCGCGACACCTTGACCAAGCTCACTGGCCGGGAGCCGAAGGGCATGCGGACCGCGTCATGGGATTTCAGCCCGTGGACGCTGAAGATCGTGCGCGAAATGGGGTTGCTCTACGATTCCTCATTGATGGCGGATGACGAGCCCTACGAGCTTCTCGACGAGGGGCAGCCGTCCGGGATCGTGGAGTTGCCGGTGGAGTGGATCCGGGACGACGCCGTCTATTTCGGCATGGATCGCTTCAAGGGGCTGCGCCCTCACAGCGGGCCGCCCATGGTGCTCGACCTCTTCCTGCGGGAGCTCGACGTCGCTGCGGAAGAAGGCGGGCTGTTCCAGCTGACGATGCACCCGCACATCATCGGGCATCGCTCGCGGATTTTCATTCTCGACGAAGTGATCAGGGCGGCGAAAGCAAAGGGCTCCGTCTGGTTCGCGACGCACGAGGAGATTTGCCGCTATTGCGCTGATGAAGCCGGTCTTGGCGCTCCGATCCCGTCAGCCACCACCAGCCGGAGCTGACGATGGGCTATCGCATTGGCGTCGACATCGGCGGCACCTTCACCGATTTCAGCGTGCTCGACGAGGAGACCCTGAATCTGCGGACGCTCAAGGTTTTGTCGCGCCCGGACGCTCCAGGGGCTGAGGTCCTTCAGGGGCTGGATGAGATCGAAAAGCGCTTCGGCATCGCGCCTTCGCAGGTCAGCTACTTCACCCATGGCTCCACAGTCGGCGTGAACAGCATCATTCAGGGCAAGGGCGCGAAGCTTGGACTCGTCGTTACCAAAGGCTTCCGCGACGTCCTGGAACTCGCACGCCTGAAGATCCCGGATCCTTATGATCTGTTCTCGCGCCGACCGGCTCCCTTGGTGCCGAGAGACCGCGTGGTTCCGCTGCCGGAGCGCATCAATGCGGATGGCGTTGCGGAGGTTGTTCCGGAGCCGGCTGCGATCGCCACCGCGCTGGGTCGACTGGAAGCAAGCGGGGCCGAGGCGATCGTGATCGCCTTGCTGCACAGCTACAAGAACCCGGCGCATGAACGGCTGGTCAAAGCCGAGATCGAACGCCTGCGTCCTGACTTGCCGGTTTTCTGCTCCGCCGACATCTGGCCAATTGTCCGGGAATACGAGCGCACCATCACGGCCTGCATCCATGGTTCGGTGCAGCCTCGGGTGTCCCATTACATCGGCCGCCTCGAGGATGCTCTGATCGAGCGGGGGGTCGTGCCCGCTCCGATGATCACCAAGTCGAACGGTGGTGTCATGACCGCCGCGGCTGGCAAGGTGCGCAGCATCGAGATGCTGCTGTCCGGCACGGCTGCCGGTGTGATCGGTGCAGGCTTCACAGCCAAGCTGGCCGGCTTCTCCAGAGTCATGAGCCTCGACATAGGTGGCACAAGCGCCGACGTCGCGCTCCTCAAGGACGGGATGCCCGACTTCCGCTCAGGCGAACTCGTCGGGGAGTATCCGATCTATCTTCCGACGGTATCGGTGTCCTCGATCGGAGCCGGCGGAGGCTCGATTGCCTCCGTCGATGCTTTGGGCGTTTTACGCGTCGGGCCCGAAAGCGCGGGATCCACTCCTGGGCCGGCCTGCTATGGGCGCGGTGGCGAGCGCGCGACGATCACCGATGCCTTCGCGACCATCGGCGTCCTGGGCGCCGGCGAGCTCGGATATGGCGCCGTCAACGTCGACCGATCCCGAGCGCTTGCGGCGCTCGAGCCAATCGCCAGAGGCCTCGACCGCTCTTCGGAACGCGCGGCTGAAGCAATCATCCAGCTCGCGGTCGCCAACATGTACCGCGAAACCAGCCGGCTGTTCTCGCAGGTCGGCGAGGAGCCGAGCGGCTATGCGCTTCTGGCGTTCGGTGGCGCTGGTCCCATGCTCGGCTGCCTCCTGGCCGATGCCATGGGTATGCAGTCAGTCATCATCCCTCAAACTCCGGGGGTGCTGGCCGCCCTTGGAGGCCTCCTTGCCGATCTGCGCTCGGATTTCGTGCGTGTGGTCTTTCTCGATGTTGGACCACGATCGTTCGACGGCTTGCGCCAGGCGATAAACGAGCTCGCAAAAGAAGCTCGCGTCTGGCTCTTCGAAGGGCAGGGCTATGCCGGCGAGGCCACGCTCTCGATCACGGCCGATATGCGCTACCGTGGCCAATCCTACGAGATCGAGACGCCCCTGCAGGAGGCGTGGATCGTCGATGGCGACCATGCCGCCATTGCCGCGGCTTTTCATAAGCGTCACGCCGAAATCTACGATCACTCCGACGATGCGGCAGATGTGCAGATCGTTGCGCTCCGCGTGGTCATCGCAGGGATCACGCCCAAGCCCGAGTTCGCGGAGCAGGGGCTAAAGCTGCAGCAGGTGCAGCCCAGGAAGCGGGTTCCGGTCGTTCATCAAGGATCGACGATCGAGGCCGGTGTCTTCGAGCGAAACGACATGTCGCCGGGCTCGTCCTTCGCTGGGCCGGCCGTGATTTTGCAAGACGACACGACGACCTGGGCCCCACCCGGTTTCGAGGGCCATGTCGATGGCTTCGGCAATCTGATCCTGAAGCGGAGTGCGATCTGATGGCGCTCGATCCTGTCACGCTGCAGATCCTGAAGAGCCATTTCGAGGCTGCGGCCGAGAGCATGGCATTCACGCTTCTGCGGACGGCGCATTCCGCCTTCGTCAAGGAGACGGAAGATTTTACCAGCGGACTGACGACGCCTTGTGGGCAAACCTTCGCCAGCCCGAAAGACCTCGGCGCGACCTGGTTCATCGGCCTGGACTACAAGGGCGCGATCGACGCCATCGCGGACTACAAGCCTGGTGACATCTGCATCACCAACGACCCGTATTCCGGTTACGTCTGCACCCATGCTCCCGACGTCCATCTCTGGATGCCGGTGTTCCATGAGGATCGGCTCGTCTGCTTCGCCGTGGGCCATATCCACAACACCGATATGGGCGGTGCGGTGCCGGCTTCTCTGTCCCGCGCGCTGACGGAGGTGCAGCAAGAGGGGATTCGAATTCCGCCCATGAAGCTCGTCGAAGCCGGGGTGATGAACGAGAGCGTGCTGCGCATCATGTTGCGCAACGTCCGCATGCCCGATCAGAACTGGGGCGACCTGAAGGCCCAGATCGCCTCGCTGAAGACCGGTGAACGCAAGGTCCGCGATGCGATCGCCCGCTTCGGCGTCGAGACTGTCTGTGCTGCGACCTATGGCGTGCTCGATCTGGCCGAGAGGCAGGCCCGCCAGCTATTCGCCTCGATGCAGGACGGCGATTACGAGTTCAGCGATTACATCGACGAGGATAGCCCCGGCGGCGTTCCATGCCGGTTGAAGCTGTCGGTCAAGGTTCGGGGTGACGAAGCGATCTTCGACTTCACGGGCAGCGACCCGCAGCTCCAATCGGCGCTGAACATGCCGACGGGCGGTCTGCCGCGCCATATCCTGCCGCTCGTGGGCTACAACTACGTCGTCTATTCGCTCGATCGAACGGTTGCGCTCAACATGGGGCTTCTGCGCCCGGTTCAGTGCATCCTGCCGGTGGGCTCGGTCGTCAATCCGGTCTACCCGGCGGCCACAGGCATGCGCAGCCTGACCTGCGCACGCATTCAAGGCATGGTCATCGGAGCTTTCTCGCGCGCGATGCCCGATCGCCTGCCCGCCGGCCCGGCGGGCGGCGGCGGTATTCTGAACGTGCGCACTACCGACAGTCGTACGGGTCGGCTGGCCATGGCCTCGATCAACCCGATCACAGGTGGGGGAGGCGGAAGTTCGTTCGAGGATGGGCAGGATGGTTCGAATTCCTTCCTGAAGAACACGCCCGTCGAGATCACCGAGGCGGAGGTGCCGATACGCGTCAGGAGCTATGAGCTTGTGCCCGATTCCGGCGGTCCGGGTCGCTACCGTGGCGGCCTCGCGGCTCAGATGACGTTCCAGATGTTCACGCCGAACTCGGTCGTGACCGCCCGAAACCGGGACCGTGTTCGCTTTTCCTGCTGGGGCCTCGAGGGCGGACTGCCAGGCTCGACCTGCGGCTTCCTTCGCGTCAATGGCAACACGAACCCGGAAGACCTGGGGAACACCGACGTGGTTCGCTGCGGCCCCGGAGACGTTCTGACGATTTCGGCGGCAGGCGCAGGTGGCTGGGGTGACCCTTTCGAGCGTCCCGAGCATGAGGTCTTGCAGGACGTTCTCGGGGGCAAGGTCACCGAAAGCGGCGCCAGAGCCTATGGCGTCGTGATCAAGGATGGTGTCATCGATGAGGCTGCCACCAAGGCTCTGCGATCGGCGCCGCGGGAAAGCATAGAAGGCATGACCTTCGATCCCGAGAGGCTGAGCTTCGAGCGCATTTGGTCGGACGCCGTTTGGGACCGCCTTTCGCAGCACTTGTTTGCCCTTCCTGTGGAGTGGCGCTTCTTCGTCAAGCATGAGCTCTTCGCGGCGGTGAATGCCGATGCCGCCGCCAAGGAGGATCCGCTTGCGGCGTTGGAGCGGGCCTATGCCCGTGTTCTGGAACAGTATCCGCAGATCGTGCCTCGTCAGCTGGAGGACGCGGCATGAATATCGAGTTCATCGACCAGACCGTGCTGGTGGCCGGAGCGGCCCGCGGCATCGGCCGTGGCATCGTCGAGGAATTTGCGGCGAGGGGCGCGAATGTTTTCGCGGCAGATCGGCTCAAGGAGGAGATGGCCGGCCTGCCGGCGCATGCGACGCAGCTCGATCTGCTCGACAAGGCGGCGGTCAACCGATGGGTCGCTGAGGCCGAAGGGATCAGCGGGCGCGCACCCGACGTCCTTGTCTACGTCGCCGGCGGAGTGCTCGGGCAGAGCGCGAAGGCGCTTGAGGATGTCGAGGAGGCCGATTGGCGCGCTGTGCTCGACGTCAATTTGACGGGCGCCTTCCTGTCCTCCCAGGCGGTTTGCACCGGCATGAAGGCGCGCGGCAAGGGGCGGATCGTTCTGATCGCTAGCGGTGCCGGGCTGCGCACCTCGCTGACAGGGATTCAGGCTTATGCCTCCGCCAAGGCCGGCGAGATCGGGCTGGCGCGCCAGCTCGGGCAGGAGCTCGGGCCGTTCGGGGTCACGGTCAACGCGGTTGCCCCAGGGTTCCAGCGCACGAGCCCGGACTATGAGCGGCAGTGGCAGTCATATTCGGCCGAGCGGCAGGAAAACATGATTGCCAACACGGCGCGGCGTCGGCCGGGGACGCCGCAGGACATCGCCTACACGGTCATGTTCCTCGCCTCCGACTATGCGGATTTCATCACAGGCCAGGTCGTCTCGGTGACCGGCAGCCCTTGAAACACGACATCAATGGAGGGACGGCATGACGACGACACGGAGAGACGCGCTTAAAGCGGTTGCAGGATCGGTCGCCCTCGCATCGCTCTCGATCGAGGGAGCTCTGGCACAGGCCGGGGGCAAGTTCGTCTACGCGAACAACAGCCCGTACGATAACCTCGATCCGCATACCATTTTCGATACCGCCCGGGCCGCTTCGCGCTTCAATCTCTACGACGGGCTCTACCGCTGGGTCGACAATCCTCCCAAGATGATCCCATGGTTGGCGGAGAGCCATACCGTCTCGGATGACGGCAAGGTCTACACGTTCAAGCTGCGGCAGAACGCCAAGTTTCACGATGGCAAACCGCTGACGTCTGCCGACGTCGTCTATTCGATCGAGCGCATCCTCGCCCTCAAGAAGGGCCCCGCCAGCCTGTACCTCGACAGCATCAAGCCGGGATCGACACAAGCGCCCGATCCTCACACGGTCGTCTTCAACCTGAACGGCCCATCCGCGATTTTCCTGACCACCGTGCCCGACATCCTCGTGGTCAACAGCGCGCTGGTGAAGGCCAATGAGAAGGACGGGGACTGGGGCGAGGCCTGGCTCACGCGCAACGAGGCGGGCTCCGGATCCTACGCTCTTCGTCGGCATGACCCGGCCGTGGGCTTCACCGCACGCCGCTTCGCCGAACATTTTGCGGGGTGGACCGGCCAGCCCTTCGACGACCTTGAATTCCGCACCGTCCTTGAGACGAACACCCGCGTGCTCGGCTTGATCCGCGGCGATTTCCAGGGCGCCGATGGCTACCTTCCCTACGATCAGATCCAGCGACTCCGGCAGTCGAGCAACGTTCAGATCATCGAGCAGGAATCGATGCGGGTGTTCATCCTGGCGTTGAACTGCACCAAGCCGCCGATGAACAATCCGAACTTCCGCCGCGCGCTGGCCTACGCATTCGACTACGATGGCTTCATCAAGAGCATCATGAAGGATTCGGTCTCGCGTAATCCGGGGCCCAATCCCAACAACATCTGGGGCACGCCGGCCGGCCTCAAGGGTTACAGCTACAATCTCGAAAAGGCCCGCGAGGAGCTGAAGAAGGTGACGGAGCCGCTGCGCCCGATCACGATCAACGCCCTTGCCGGCTTCAGCGAATCCGAGCAGGCGGCGACGCTGTTCCAGAGCACCCTGCGCCAGATTGGCATCGAGGTCGTGGTCGAGGTTTCGCCCTGGTCCGTCGTGTCCAGCCGGATGCGCAAGGCCGACACCCAGGCCGATATCGTGCCGCTATGGAAGAGCACTTACTATGTCGACCCCAATAACTGGGTCGGGGAGCTGTATGGCACGCGCTATCACGGCACGCGCACCTTCTCGTACTACAGCAATCCCGAATTCGATAAGCGGCTCGACCGTGCGCTTGTCTCCAGTGACCAGGACGAACGGCGCAAGCTCTACGAAGAAATGACCCAGATGGTGAACGACGATGCCGCCGGCATCTTCGTTTACAACACGCGTTGGTACGGACCCTATTCGAGCAAGGTCGAGGGCATCCGCTTCTCCCCGGTCAGCAACGGCCAGGACATTCGCTGGGCATCTCTCAAGCGCTGAGCGGTCCTGACTTCTTCCAACCGGAGGCGTTGCCATGAACTGGCTGTCAATGGTGGCGAACCGATTGCTCTGGTTCGTGCCAACCCTCGTGGGGCTGCTCGCGATCGTATTCGTGCTGTCGCGGGTGATCCCCGTCGACCCAGCGGTCTTGGCCGCGGGGGAGAACGCTTCCGCTGCGCAGGTCCAGCAGGTGCGGGAGCGCTTCGGGTTTGACAAGCCATTGCCGGTTCAGTTCGCGAACTACCTGCGCGACATCGCGCAGGGCAATCTCGGAACCAGTCTCTTTACCCAGCAGCCCATCGTCGACGATCTGGCATCGCGTCTTCCCGCGACGCTGGAACTGACGATCTTTGCCGTTCTGATCGCAGGCCTCATCGGCATCCCCTTGGGCGTGCTTTGCGGCCTGCACCGGAATTCATGGATCGACCACGTGCTTCGGGTCGTGACGGTTTCCGGCCTGGCGGTGGCATCCTTCTGGTTGGCGATGCAGTTCCAGTTCCTCTTCTCGATGAAACTCGGATGGCTGCCGCTTTCGGGACGCATCGAGGGATTTCCGCCTGAGCCGGTGACGGGGCTCATGCTGGTGGACGCAATGATCGAAGGCGATCGCGAGATGATCGGCTCCGCATTCAGGCACATTGTCTTGCCGACACTGACCCTGTCTTTGCCGGCGGCGGCCACGGTCGTCCGCTTTACCCGAAACGGCGTTATCGGCGTGATCAACTCGCCGTCCGTCGCCTACCAGACGGCGATGGGACTGCCACGCCGCCTGATCGTCTGGAAATACGTGCTTCGCATGGCGTTGACCGCAACCGTCACGCAGCTCGGACTGATTTTTGGCATCCTCTTGGCCGGCGCGGTCGTCGTCGAGACGGTCTTTGATTGGCCCGGCCTGGGTGCCTACGCCGTGCGCTCGATCCTGCAGTCCGACTACAACGCCGTGATGGGCTTTACGCTCTGCACGGGCGCACTCTTCGTCCTGATCAATCTGCTGGTGGACATGCTGCAGGCTGCGATCGACCCGCGAGGTGCGGCCTGATGGATCTCCTGAAACGCTTCGCCAAAGATAAAGCGGCATTCATTGGGTTGAGCTTGCTGGGCCTGCTTGTGCTGGCTGCAATGTTTGCGCCGCTGCTGGCTCCATTTCCGAACGATGTCTTCGATTTCCACATCGCGAACCGGCTTCAACCGCCTTCGGCTACCGCGCTTTTCGGCACCGACCGGATGGGCAGCGATATCTTCAGCCGGATACTGTTCGGCGCGCGGATCACGCTGATGCTGGCGGGGATTGCCGTCGGCTCGGCGCTCGTCATCGGCGTACCGATCGGTCTTATCGCCGGCTACTACCAGAATTGGGTCAGCGACGCGCTGATGCGGATTGCCGAGATCTTCCTGGCGGTGCCTCAGATCGTTCTGGCCATCGCGATCGCGCAGACGCTCGGACCATCGATCGAGAACGTCATTCTGGCGCTATCTTTGACCTATTGGCCCTTCTGGGCGCGGCTGGTCTATGCCGAGACGCGATCCATGCGCAACGAGGTCTTCGTGGAGTCCGCCGTCGCGCTCGGTGCATCGCCTTGGCGCGTCATCGTCTTGCACATCCTGCCGAACATCGCTTCGCCCATCATCGTTCGGACGTCGATTGGCATGGGCGCGACGATTCTGACCGCGGCAACGCTGGGCTTCCTGGGGCTTGGCGCTCCGCCTCCAACTCCTGAATGGGGGCGGATGATTGCGGAAAGCCGCGAATTCCTTCCCGAAGCGTGGTGGTACGCACTCGCTCCGGGCATCGCTATCTTCCTGACGGTGCTGGGCTTCAATCTCTTTGGCGACGGCCTGCGCGACATCCTCGATCCGCGTACGCGGCGCAGCGTCTGATCATGAGCAATCTCCTCGATATTCAGGCCCTGTCTCTGGGCTTCCGAACGGAAAAAGGGCTCGCCAAGGTCCTCGATCGGATCGATCTCAGCGTGAAGCCTGGTGAAATCGTCGGACTGGTCGGCGAGTCCGGCTGTGGCAAGTCAACGCTGGCCCGTGCGATCCTGGGGACGCTTCCCGAAGGCCAAACAGAGATCAACAGCGGGTACATCCGGCTGGACGGTGTCGATATGCTCTCGGGCGGCAAGGCGGCCGAGCATCTACGCGGCCGGGTTGTTACCTTCGTCCCGCAAGACCCCTTTGCGAGCTTCAACCCTCTGTTTCGGATCGGCACCCAGATCCACGACCTGATGCGCTTCAAAGCTCCCAGGGACGGAAAAGGGAGTTTTGGCCGTTCGCGCAAGGCAGACGAGGCAAGCGCCATTGCCATGCTCGATGCGGTTCAGTTGCCGCAGCCGAAGGCCATTCTGGATAAGTATCCCCACCAGCTATCGGGCGGCCAGCGCCAGCGGGTGATGATCGCCATGGCGCTTCTTCCTCAACCTCGAATGATCATCGCCGACGAGCCTACGACCGCTCTGGACGTGACGGTCCAGGCGCAGATCCTGGGGTTGCTGCGGCGGCTGGCGGTCGAACGCGGGGTGTCCGTCTTGTTCACGACCCATGATCTTGGCGCGGCCTGGGAAATCTGCGACCGCGTGGTGGTCATGTATGCCGGGCAGACCGCGGAAATTGCGCCGCGCGAGCAATTCTTCGGCCACCCTCGCCACCCTTATACGCGGATGCTGCTCGATAGCCTGCCCGCGCCTGGGCGCGACCCTGTCGGAATTCCCGGTGGGGTTCCCAGCCCGCTCAAGGCCCCCAACGGTTGCCGCTTCAATCCCCGCTGCCCCCGCGCGACGGACGTTTGCCACGAAACAAGGCCGGGGCTGATTGCAGAGCCCAATGGCCACGCCGTTGCGTGTCATCATCCCTGGTCGGCCGAGGCGGAGGCTGCGCATGTCTGAGACCAGTAATCCTCCCATTCTCGAAGTCGACAATCTGGCCCGGCACTTCCCGGTCCGAGGGTTCCTGAACCGGAAGGTTGGCAGCCTGCGCGCGCTGGACGATGTCTCCTTCGCGGTCGAGCCCGGCGAAATTCTGGGGATTGTCGGTGAATCCGGCTGCGGCAAGTCCACGCTTGGCAAGACGCTCATGGGCATCCACGAGCCGAGCGAGGGGGAAGTCCGGATGCTGGGCGAAAGGATTGCCTCGCCGGGCCAGAAGCGTGCTCCCAAAATCCGTGCGCGCCTTCAATATGTCTATCAGGATCCGGGCGCTTCCCTCGACCCACGCTGGACGCTGCGCCGCTCGCTCCACGAGCCACTGATCATTCACACCGATTGGTCGAGAGAAAAGCGGGAGGAGAAGGTCAGGGAGATCGTCAAGGCGGTCGGACTGCCCGTCGAGCATCTCGATCTCTATCCGCATGAAATCAGCGGCGGCCAACAGCGACGGGTCGGTCTGGCTCGAATTCTCGTTCTCGGGCCGGAACTGGTCATCTTCGACGAACCCACCTCGGGACTGGACGTTTCGGTGCAGGCGACCGTGCTGCGGCTGTTCCGAGACCTCAAATCGGAATTCGATCTGACCTATCTCTTCATCAGCCACGATCTCGCTGTCGTGCAGTCGATCTGCGACCGCGTCATCGTCATGTACCTTGGCAGGATCGTGGAGATCGGGAAGACCGCTGACGTCTTTGCCGCTCCCCGCCATCCCTATACACAAGCTCTCCTCTCGGCTGCGCCACGCATCGGCGGGCCTCGCGTGACCGAGAATTTCTCCCTGCAAGGCGAGCCACCCGATCCATCCAATGTTCCGAGCGGATGTCGGTTCAGGACGCGTTGTCAGCACGCGATCTCAGACTGCGCGGAGATCGACCCGCATCTTGACGATCAGGACGGCCATGGCGTCGCTTGCCTGCGGTGGCGTGAGTTGAGCGCGTGAAACCAGGTCTCCCAAGGGCAGAAGCCGCTCCTTCATGGCAGCTTGCCCTCGCGACCATGGTCGCAGTCCAGATGGCAACGGCCTTTCTCAGTCGGATTCCTCCGACGATCGCTCCAATATTGGCCACTGAGCGGGGGTGGTCGGATTCGGTCGTGGGTTACCTCGCTAGTCTCAACACGTTCGGCTCGATCCTTTTCCTGGCGTTGGGCTCGCCTTACATGCGAGCTCTCGGTTCGGTGCGAGCCCTCCAAGCCGGGCTTCTGATCGGAATCCTGGGGCTGGCGCTTTTTCTGCCGAGCTGGACGACGACAGCCTGTGTAGCCGCGCTTCTGATCGGCGTGGGCTACGGACCATCCTCGCCCGCAGGCAATGACGTTCTGCATCGCACTGCGCCTCATGGCCGCCGCAGCCTGATCTTCTCGATCAAGCAGGCTGGGGTGCCGCTCGGAGGAGTG
This sequence comes from Allobosea sp. OAE752, assembly GCF_050433265.1. NCBI lineage: Bacteria > Pseudomonadati > Pseudomonadota > Alphaproteobacteria > Hyphomicrobiales > Alloboseaceae > Allobosea > Allobosea sp. OAE752. The sequence goes on along the minus strand of NZ_JBNPXO010000001.1, from coordinate 285,051 downwards.
GTGGCAGGGCTTGCGTTGCCGCCGCTCGCCGCAGCCTACGGCTGGCGCATCGCGCTCCTGGCTTCGGCAGTGTTCGTGCTCGCCATCATCGCAAGCGTCCAGCCGATGCGGGACGGGCTTGATCGCGATCGAGAGCATGGCCTGAAGTTCGGACTCGGCGTTATTCTCTCGATCGCCAACCTGGTCACGCCGATCAGGACCCTGACGACGTCTTCGAGTTTGTTCCGATTGGCTGCAGCCGGTGCCTGCCTGGCGGTAGGGCAGGGGATCTGGTTCGCTTATCTGATGACGTATGCGGTTTCGCAACTTGGCTACAGCCTCGAGACAGCCGGAGCGCTCTACGCCTTGATGCAGGCGACCAGTGTTGCTGGACGCGTTCTGCTTGGGTGGCTCGCGGACAGGCTTGGAACCCCGCGACTGCTGTTGCGCGTGATCGGGTTGGCGTCAGGCGCAACCTCGCTGACATTGGCGCTTGCGACGCCACAGTGGTCTTTCCAGACCTACTGCGTCCTCGCGGCAATCGCCGGCGTGACGGTGTCGAGCTGGAATGGCGTTCAGCTATCTGAAATTGCGCGGGCTTGCCCGCCAAGCCTCGTTCGGGAAGCGTCAGCCGCCGCTACTCTGGTCATCTTCCTCGGCTATGTGGTCGCGCCATCCGCGTTCGCGATGGCCTTGTCGCTGACCGGCCGATTCGATCTCGGCTTCCTTGCCTGCGCGCTTTCAGGCGTCGGGTGCGCGCTCATCGTCCCCGCGACCATGACGGAAGATAGGTCTCAGCGAAGCTGAATGGCTTGAAGAGCCGATTTTCGACATAACCGGTGTGGCGAGGAGCGGCGCCTGGGTTTCACCACGGTTCGAACGGCGGATGCTGTGGCCGAGTCCAAGCTCAGGACACGGCCAAGTATGGACCGAAGCGATCGATGAGGGCGGCCGGTTCGACTGGGTCGGCGTTTAAGGCCACAAAAGGGCTGTGCCGCACACTCCCCTCTCCAGCCGCCAGAATTTCCGTGTCGCACACTGTGGGGAAAGGCGAAGTTAGCCGCACCGACCTTCCAAGCGCTTCATAACCCATTGAAATAGTTTGGTACGACTGTGGTCGTGTTTATGTTGAAAGTGCCGCAGTTGAGGCAAGCTGCTTCCGCAACTGGGGCGCGTGCCGTCGGCAGGCGACTGCGTTGGCTGAGCCTCTGTTCGCTTCTGGGAGAAGCGGCTTCCGAAATTGGCCCGTTGCGGACGCTCGGAGTGTCTGCTTTTGGGCCGTTTGGATTGCCGCGAGACGGTCGGGAAGGAAACCCCGCTCCCCCCTGCGGAAATATTCATTTCCGGCCCCGCGTCTTCAAGGATCGCTGAGTTTCCTCTTCTGGGGATAAGACTATGCCAGTTCGGCAGTCCGGAGAGAGTTGATTTTCTGTAGGGTAGGCCGCGAGTAGACTTGGTGGTCGACGGCAGGAGGTCCTTTACAGCATGGAGTATCCGGCTCCCGCGGCCCATGCCGTCTATGAAGTCAATCCATCAGAGGCGTGTGGCGAAGGGACGATGCCGAGTTGGCCCTACCACGTGGCCCGGTGGCTGTTTCGCGAGCCGATCGACATTGCGATCACCGCTGCGCTCGCCGAAATCGGCGAACTCGCCGCCGCGGATCGGGCCTGGATGTTCGAGTATGACGCCGAATTGCTCCGTTTCCGGAACACGCATGAGTGGAGCAGGCAAGGCATCCGCTCGTTCGTCGAGGATCTGCAGAACACGCCCGTGACGATGATCGCCTGGCTCCACCAGTTTCTGGTGAAGGGCCAGGCGGTGATGATCAACCGCGTCGCCGACCTGCCACGCCCGGCCCGCGCGCTCCAGGTCGAGATGCTCAGGCAAAACGACAAGAGCGTCCTCAGCGTACCGGTTTTTTACGAGGGACGACTGCGCGCCTGCATTGGATTCGATGCGACCACGGCGATCCGACGCTGGCCGCCCGCCGATATCAAGGCGCTCTTCCAATGCGCCGAGCTGATCGCGCTGGCGCGCTATGGTTCCTTCCAGGACGGACGGGCCGTTGCCGGCGCCTCGAGACCGTTCGTCCCGCTGATCTATCTGCGCCGACCCGGGCAGGTCATCGGGGTCGAGCCGCAAACCATCCTCGGCGTCCGGTCTGCGCGTGATTATGTGAAGGTCTGGCTGCACGATGGTTCGGCCGTGCTGGATCTACGCCCTCTCGCGCTCTGGACCGGAATGCTGCCGTCTGCCTCGTTCCTGCGCATTCACCGCACGGCGATCGTCAACCTGCAGCATGTCAACGGCCTCGACCGACGCGCCGGCGATCGCTGGACCGTTGGCCTCAACCGCGTGGCCGAGGGCTGGCCGGTCTCACGACAATATCGGCAGGAGCTGCGAAAGCGCCTCGGCGTTTGAGAACCGCGGTCGATTCGCGGGGTCTCGATCTTCGGCCGTTTAACCGATTCCTCACGATGAGTTCGGCTCGGAGCGCCGTTCGTCGAACCCGCATGTCTGTTCGTCGAACAGTGCTTGCCGCCCGGCGGGCGGGCGATCTCAATGCGGACATCGTTCGATGGACCCGCCCCGCCTATGCCTTTTCGCCGCCCCCCGCGCCTCGACGAACTGAAACCGAGATCCTTGCCGGCGCGCAAAATCGCACGGCTCTTGCTTTGCTCCCTGTTTGCGATCGCATCGACCGCGGGCGCGCAGCGGGCGGAAGCCGAAGATCTCGCGCTGCGCGATGCGGCGTCGATGGCCGGCGTCGGAATGTTCCTCAACGCGCGCGCCCCTGGCCTGATCCTCGCCGTCGTCCGCGGCGAGGATAGCTTCATTGCGGGATATGGCGAGATCGCCCCGGGCAGCGGCAAGGAGCCGGATGGCCGTTCGATCGTCCGCGTCGGCTCGGTCTCGAAGGTTTTCGCGACCGATGTGCTCGCCGCCATGGCGGCCACCGGACAGGTTGCGCTCGATGCGCCGCTTGCCGGCTATGCTCCGCCGGGGAAGACGCCGCTGGCTTTCGAAGACAGGCCGGTCACGCTGCTCGACCTTGCAACGCATTCGGCCGGCCTGCCGCGCGAGATGCCCGATCCGGCGACGCCGCCTGACGAGAAAAACCCGTTCGCGGCCTACAAGGCCTCCTATTACTGGGATTGGATGTCGAGCCATCGGCCCGCCTATCGCCCGGGCACGACCGCAATCTACTCGAATTTCGGCTTCGGCCTGCTCGGCGAGGCGCTTGGCAAGGCCGGCGGAAAGCCGTTCGCGGAACTGGTCGGCGAGCGCATCACCAAGCCGCTCGGGATGGCAGATACGACCTTGCGCCTCTCGGAGGCACAGAAGCCTCGGCTGATGACCGGGCTCGACCCGTTCGGAAAGCCCGACCCGAACTGGGAGGCGAGCGAGGTGATGCAGGCCAGCGCCGGCATCTACACCACGGCCGACGACATGGTGAGGTGGATGCGCTGGCACCTTGCCGACGATGCGGCCGGGCGGCCGGCACGGACGCTCGCACATGCGCTCTGGCGACCGCATGATGGGCTTTCCCGCCTGGTCGGCGTCGAGGCGACGGACTCCGAAGGGATGGGGCTTGGCTGGATCGTCAGCCGGCCGAAGGACAGGGTGCCTCTCCTCCTCGGCAAGAGCGGCGGGATCGGCGGCTTCATGAGCTATGTCGTGCTCTCGCCCAATCGCAGGCTCGGCATCTTCGTCGTCGCAAGCAAGGTCGACTTCGCCATGTTCGAGGGGCTGAGGACCGCCGTCCGCGATCTGGCGGCGGAGCTGGCCCCGGCGAGCCCGTAGACGATGGCCGCGTCCCGTCCCGTCCGCGGATCGAGCCGCTTCGCCTGCTCGACCGCGATGCTGCGCGTCTGGCTCGCTTTGGCAGGAACAGCTTCATCCTGCGCGCCACTCGTGCTGGCGCTGCCCGCCTGGGGGCAAGTCAGCGGAAAGGGAGGAGCCGGCGGTGCCCACGGCATCAGTCGCCCCACCACGGGACAGGCAGGTAGCCTCGGTGGCGAATATTCCGGCGGTGGTGGCGGCGGAGGGGGCGGTGCCAATGCCCGGCCGAGCGGCGGATCCACAGGCGGCAAGGGCGGCAGCGGCGTGGCCGGCCATGGTGGTGGCGCCGGCGGAGACATCAGCGGCAATTCATCCGTACTCCCGTCCATTCCACCCGGATATCTCGGCCATGTCGGGCAGTCCGGTTCGGCAGGAGGCTCGCCCTCGCATGGCGCTGCCGGCGCCCCGGGACATGATGGCGGTAGTGGCGGCGGCGGTGGCGGGGGAGCCGTCGGTCTCGATTTCTACGGGGCATTGCTGACGGCAAGCCAGACGATCAACCTGGTCGGCGGCAATGGCGGCAATGGCGGAACCGGGGCGAACGGCGGCAACTCCTACAGAGACCCCTTCATCGGACATGGGGGCGCAGGTGGAGGCGGCGGCGGTGGTGGCGGCGGCGGTGCCGCGGGGTTGTCTTTGCCGGGGCAGGAGCTCGTCTTCAGCCCTTCGTCGGTCGGGTTTCATTGGGTCGCGCCGTCCAACCTTGTCGTGACGACCACGAATGCGACTCTGCAGGGCGGCAATGGGGGCCGAGGCGGAGACGGCGGCGACGGAGGATCGGGCTCGGGGGCCTATGTGTCGCAAACCTGCCTTCCGGGAGGCCGCGGCTGTGTGCCGATCCGCATGTATCCGGGCGATGGCGGCCCCGGCGGTTCGGGCGGAGACGGCGGTGCTGGCGGTGCTGGTCTGCTCTCGCTCTACGGCCGACAGATCAGCCTGTTTGCGACGACCGCTCAGGGCGGCAACGGCGGCGACGGCGGCGGCCTCGGAGGCGGCGGCAATGGCGGCTCGAGCTACGGCTATAGCGGCATGACGGATGGCGCTCGCGGCAATTTCGGAACAAACGGAAACGGCGGCCGTGGCGGGGCCGGCATCGAGGTCGTCGCGACAAGCGGCGGCAGCACGATCATCTCGCTGTCGTCGGATAGCCATGCATTGGGCGGCAAGGGTGGCAGGGCCGGCTATCTTGCTGTGCCCGGCTGGGGAGGCGACGGCATTCGTGTAGCCGGGCCTGCGACCATCACCGTGGGCGGGACCGTGACTGGCGGCGGCGGTGGCGATGTCGACGGTGCATGGTTCGGAGGCGGCGGAGGCGCAGGAGTTTTCGTCGACGGCCAGGCCAGCATCACCATCCAAAACGGCGCGCAACTGTCCGGGGGCCGTGGCGGGCTCGGCGACCAATCGTCCGCCGGACGCGGAGGAGATGGCGGCGCGGGCATCGAGGTCCTGCGCGGCGGGACATCCCTGATCATCGCCGGAGAGGTGCGCGGCGGCGACAGCCAGGGCTTTGTTCCCGGCTCGCAAGGCGCGGCGATTGCCCTCACCGGCAGCGGCAATTCGGTCGAGCTGCAGGCGGGATATAATCTGGTCGGCAAGGTGGTCGGCGGCAGCAATGCGACGCTCATTCTCGGCGGCGCGGCGAATGCGAGCTTCGATCTCAGCGGACTGGGTTCGCAATATCTGGGCTTCTCGGATTTCAACAAGGGCGGCGCGAGCACCTGGACCCTGTCGGGTGCTGCGACGGCTTTTCGCGGCGACATGGCGATCTATGCCGGAACGCTCGCCTTCTCGGCAGTAGCGCAGCTCACCGCGACGAATGCTCAGATCGCAAACGGCGCGGGTTCGACCGCTGCCGTCGCGGTCACGGGGGCTGGAGCGAAATGGACCGCCGACGGCCAGCTCGTCGTTGGCAATCAAGGTCAGGGCGGCCTGACAGTCTCCGACGGAGGCACCGTTCTCGCCGGCTCGATCAGGGCCGGAACGGCAATCGGCGGGAATGGCACGTTCAGCATCACCGGCAACGGCTCGCATCTGGGAGCCGGCAGTCTCGTGCTCGGCGATGGCGGCACGGCATCGGCTCTGGTGTCCGGTGCCGCATCGAGCCTGACGGCAGATACGTTCACGGTCGCGAACTTCGGCCGCGCCGATCTTACGGTCGCCGACGGCGGCCGAGCCGGCGCTGGCGGGGGCCGGACCATCGAGGTCGCCAAGACCCTGGGCAGCGTCGGTACCATCAATATCGGCGCGGCTGCCGGGCAACCCGCGACCGCACCGGGGACACTCGACAGCGACATCCAATTCGGTGCTGGCACCGGCAGTCTGGTCTTCAACCACACCTCCAGCGGCTACACATTCACCAAAGCGGTATCGGGCGCAGGTGCGATCGACTTCCGCGCCGGCACGACGATCCTCACGGCCAATAGCGGGGGATTCTCAGGGCCGACAACAATCGCCGGCAGCACGCTTCGGATGGCAGACAGCGCACGGCTCGGCGGCACCGTCAGCATTGATGGCGGAGGCCGGGTCGAAGGCGGTGGTAGCATCGGCGCGACGACCGTCAACAACGGCGGCACGCTCGCGCCTTCCGGCTGGAACGCGCTCACGGTCAACGGCAACGTGACCGTCAATGGCGGGGGCACCCTCCGGCCTTCGGATGCCGCCGGCCTCATCGTCGATGGCACGCTGACGCTGAATTCCGGCAGCGCTTACGACTACCGGCTGCATGGCTACGGATCGTCGGCCGCCGGCTCGGCGACGACGCGCGTCAACGGCAACCTCGCCCTCAATGGCGGGACGTTGAATCTCGCCAGCAGCTCCCAGCCTGCGCTCGGCTACCACCGCGCCTTCACCTATACGGGAACTCTGTCCGGTAGTGGCCTCCCCGTCGGGACGGTGCCCAACACCGGGCCGTTCGCTTACAATTACAGCGTCGACACCTCGCAAAGCGGCAAGGTCGACGTGCTCGTCGGCGCCAATGGCGTCAACATCCTGCAGCTCTGGGGCACGACATCGGCCGGTGGCGCCAGTGGTAGCTGGACTGCCACCAATCAGAATTGGCTCGACCTCGGCGGCGTAACGCCGACGCAATGGGGCAGCGGCTATGGCGTGTTCCGGGGTCCGGGGGGCACCGTCACGCTCGACAGCGTCAACGGTGCGCTGGGCGCCGTCGGGCTGCAATTTGCCGGCGGCAGCTACACGCTGACCGGCGACAGCCTCGACCTGCATGGCTATAGCGGCGGCGGCATCACCATCACCACGCCGGAAATCAGGGTGCTCGACGGCGAGACGGCCCGGATCGACGCAACGCTCACCGGCTCGGCCGGTTTCGAGAAGACCGGCGACGGCACGCTCATCCTAAACGGCGCGAACAGCTACAGCGGCGGCACGATCATATCGGGTGGCAAGTTGCAGGTTTCGGCCGACGTCAATCTCGGCTCGGCCAGCGGCGGGCTGACATTCGACAGCGGCGCGTTGCGCACGACGACGGACATCGTCTCTACCCGGAACGTCGCGCTGCGCGGCACCGGCGCGATCGAGACGGATGCCGGCACCACATTGACTTTGTCCGGCCCGGTCGGCGGCGCCGGCGGCCTGATCAAATGGGGCGACGGCACGCTTCTCCTTACCGGCACCAACAGCTGGGCGGGCGGCACCCTGCTCACTGCCGGCACGATCAGGGCTGGCAGCGCTGGCGCCCTGCCGACCATGACCGATTGGATGCTGACCGGCGGCAAGCTCGACCTCGCCGGCCATGATCTCTCGATGGCCTTCCTGGCGAGCACCGGCGGCGAGATCGCGCTGGGCGGCGCCGACCTCACCGTCAATCAGGCGCAGGACAGCCTCCATGCCGGAACCATCACCGGCGCGGGGCGCCTGCTGAAGGATGGTCCCGGCGCATTGCTGCTGACCGGCACGAACAGCTATTCCGGCGGCACGGTGATCCGCGACGGCACGCTCGCCATCGTCGCCGACGCCAATCTCGGCAGTGCTGCTTCCGCCATCGCCTTCGACGGCGGCGGCCGCCTGATGACGCTGGCCGACATCACCAGCGGCCGCTCGGTCACGCTTGCCGGCACCGGCACGATCGAGACCGCTGCCGGCACGCGTTTCGTCCTCGACGGCTCGACCAGTGGTGGCGGCAACCTGGTCAAGGAGGGTTGGGGAACGCTGGCCTTGACCGGCAGCGCTGACCATGCCGGAGGCACGACGATCACGGCCGGCACGCTCCAGATCGGCGATGGCGGCACGACGGGCGAGCTCGCCGGCGACGTCTCAAACGACGCTGTCCTGCGCTTCAACCGCTCGAACCTGTACAGTTTCGGTGGCGCCATCTCCGGCGCCGGCATCGTCCTTCAGTCCGGCTCCGGGACGACGAGCCTGACCGGCACGAACTCCTATTCCGGCGGCACATTGATCGAGGCCGGAACCCTGCAGGTCTCGCGCGACGCCAATCTGGGCGCCGGCGGAACGGCCGTTACTTTCCTGGGTGGAGCGCTGCGGTTCGGTGCCTCGTTCAATACCGATCGCACCATGCTGCTGATCGGCAATGGCACGGTCGACACCAACGGCCACGATGCGACGCTGACAGGCGGCGTCTACGGTTATGGCGATCTGATCAAGGCCGGCGCGGGCACCCTGACGCTGAGCGGGACGAACTCTTATCGCAACACGCTTGTTACCGCCGGCACCTTGATCGGCGACGCCGCATCGATCTCCGGCGATATCGCCAATAACGGCGCGGTCGTCTTCAACCAGCGAAACGATGCCAGCCTGGCGAGGGTGTTGTCCGGCACCGGCAGCTTCACCAAGGCCGGCGGCGGAGCCCTTGCCTTGACCGGCGACAGCTCCGGCTTCTCCGGCTCGACCACGGTGTCCGCAGGCACGCTCATCGTCAACGGCGCGCTCGGCGGCGGGCTCGATGTCCTGTCCGGCGGTCGGTTGCAAGGCAACGGCACCGTCGGGCCGACCACGATCCATGCCGGTGCGACCATCGCCCCGGGCAATTCGATCGGCACGCTCACCGTCTCCGGCGACATCCGCTTCGAGCATGGCGCGACCTATGCGGTCGAGGTCAGCCCGGGTGGCTCGTCGAGCGACCTGATCCGTGCCAGCGGCAAGGCGCGGCTCTCGGGCGGCTCGGTGGTCCATATCGGCGAGGACGGCACTTATTGGGCGAACCAGCGTTACACCATCCTGACGGCCGGTCAGGGCGTCGAGGGTCGCTTCGACGATGTCAGTTCCAACTTCCTCTTCCTCGATCCGAGGCTGGAATACGACACCAACAATGTCAGGCTGACCCTGCTGCGTAACGACCTGCCGTTCGCCGCGATCGCGCAAACGCGCAACCAGGCCCAGACGGCTCTCGGATTGGAAAGTCTGGGTGATGCCAACCCGTTATGGCTGAGCTTCACGCAACTGCGCGACGAGGGCGAGGCCCGGCGCTCCTATGACAGCTTGTCGGGCGAGATCCATGCGTCGGCCAAGACGGTGCTGATCGAGGGCAGCCAGGAGGTTCGCAACGCGGTGTCGGACCGGATTCGTGCCGCCTTCGACGGGATTGGCGCGCCGCGGATCGCGACACTGGCCTATGCTTCCAGCCACGGGGCGGTCGCGGCGGGGGTAAGCGAGGGCTTTGCCTTGTGGGCGCGTGGCTTCGGCTCCTGGGGCCAGACACGCGGCGACGGCAACGCCGCCTCCCTCACACGCTCAAGCGGTGGCCTGCTTGCCGGTTTCGATGTTCCGGTGGCGTCGGAGGCGCGGCTGGGCGTCGTGGCGGGCTACTCGCGCTCGACCTTCGAGATCGCTCGGCGTCGCTCCCGCGGCGAGGCGGACAATTACCATATCGGCCTCTATGGCGGAGCTGAACTCGACCGCTTCCGGCTGAGTGGCGGGGTCACCTATGCCTGGCATGAGCTGGACACCCGGCGCAGCGCCGTATTCTCCGGCTTCGGCGAGGAGCTGCGCTCCGATTACGGCGCCCGCAGCCTGCAGGCTTTCGGTGAGATCGCCTATCGCTTCGACCTCGGGCGGGCCACCATCGAGCCTTTCGTCAATCTCGCCTATGTCAATCTCCGTAGCGCCGGCTTCACCGAGACAGGCGGCGTCGCAGCGCTTACCGCCAGGGTGCAGACCACGGCCGTCGCCTTCGCCACGCTCGGCCTGCGCGCTCAGATGAGCTTCGATCTCGGCAACAGCGTCGCGCGGATCAGCGGCACGCTCGGCTGGCGGCACGCAACGGGTGACGTCACCCCATTGTCGCTCCAGGCCTTCTCCGGCGGCGCGCCGTTCTCGATCGCAGGCGCTCCGATCGCCCGCGACGCGTTGGTCGTCAGCACCGGCCTCGCGCTGAATCTGTCACCGGAAGCCGAAATCGGGCTGTCCTATGACGGGCAACTCGCGTCGCGCGCGACCGATCATGCCTTTAATGCCCGGCTCGCAGTCAAGTTCTGATGCCACCAGCATGTACTGCCATCCGCCGCAATGTCTGGTTCGCGGCATCAGATGAGCTTCCGCTCCTGGCATTCGCGCTCGGTCGGTGCTGCGTCAGAAGCGGATCGCCTCTGGCTGGCGGCCGCGACCGTGGGCCGTCCGGAGCCGACGCTTCTCACGGGCCAGCCGAGCAACGCGCGCTTCTGCGACTTCAGCGATCTTCGCTGGTCTCCAAAAAGGCGGGGCGAACCGCCTTCTTCAGCTCGTCGATGAAGGCTCGGACGAGCCGTTTGGGCGCGCGGGCCTTCTGATAGAGCGCATAGGCCTCGACCGAGACACGCGGTCTGAGGGGCCGCACTTCCAGCCGGTAGCGGCTGCCGCTGATCGCGGTGAAGGAATCGACCAGCGCCACGCCGAGCCCGGCCTCGGCCAGCAGGCAGGCCGTATTGCTGTAGCGCACCTCGATCGGGCAGGGCGGGCGCGCACCGGCGAAGAAATCCCGCTGCAGCAGCAGCCCGAGCCGCGCGCCCGGCTCGAAGCCGATCATCCGGTGGCCGGAGAGCATGGCAGGAGAAATCTCGCTCTTGGCGGTTAGCGGATGGTCGGGCGTCATGGCGCAGACCATCTGGCCGGCACCGATCAGCTCCGCCTCCAAACCCGGCCTCGCATAGGGCTCCAGCGAGACCCCGAGATCGGCTGCGCCGCTCTCCAGCCCTTCGATGACGCCATCGGTACGGCGCACGTCGAAATCGACATGCAGCTCCGGCCGGCGGCTGGCGAAGCGCGCCAAAGCGCGTGGCACCAGCGCATTGGCGATCGGGGGCGTCGCGAGAAGCCGCAGCGAGCCGCTGCGCGTGTCGCGCAGCGCTGCGACCTTGCGCGAGAAGGACTGGACCATCGAGAAGATGGGATCGCTGTCGCGATACATCTCGAGAGCTTCCGGCGTCGGGATCAGCCGGTTGCCCTGCCGCTGGAACAGCTGGAAGCCGAGCTGCCGTTCCATCTGCTTGACCGCGGTGCTCACCGCCGGCTGCGACAAGGCCAGCCCCTGCGCCGCCGCCACTGTCGTTTGGCAGCGAATGACTTCCCGAAAGATCTCGAGTTGCCGCAAATTCAGCATGTCGGCCGGCTCCGCTGGGCAGATCGCAGGCAGTATAAATTGGATTGATAGAGGGCCTAGTGATTTTTCTAGATCTGATATTGTGGCGGCTTTCCGGCGCTGACTATCCTGCGGTTTCCCGTTCCCAGGAGCGCGCCATGTTCGCCAGAATTGCCACCATCGGCCTGACCTTGCTGCTCGCCCCCGCCGCGATGGCGCAGACGACATTGAAGACCGCCGTCGATGGCACGTTCGCGCCCCACGCCATGCCCAAGCTCTCCGGCGGCATCGAGGGCTTCAACGTCGATCTGGCCGAGGCTATCGGCAAGCAGCTCGGCAAGACGGTGACGGTCGATGCCGCCCAGTTTTCCGGGCTGATCCCGGCCCTGCAGGCTGGCACCTACGACTTCATCGTCGCGCCGGTGACGGTCAGCAAGGAGCGCGCCGAAAGCCTGCTTTTCACCGAAGGTTATCTCAATACCGACTTCCAGTTCATCACGAAGAAGGGCGCGCCGCCGATCACCGCGCTCGAAGAGCTGAGGGGCAAGGTGATCTCGGTCAACAAGGGTTCGGCCTATGACAGCTGGGCGCGCGGCCTGGAGGAGAAGATCGGCTGGAAGGTCGAGTCGTTCGGCACGCAGACCGATGCCGTCCAGGCGGTGATTTCGGGCCGTGCCTATGCCAATGTGGCCGGCAACACCGTCATCCAATGGGCCGCCAAGAGCAATCCGCAGATCCAGCTCTCCTACACCTATTCGACCGGGCTGGTCTGGGCCGTCGCGCTGCGCAAGGATTCCGCGCCGCTGCGCAACGAGCTCGATCAGGCGATCGAGTGCCTGAAGGCGAACGGCACCATGGCCGCTCTTCATGAAAAATGGTTCGGCACCAAACCGGCCGCCGGCTCCGCCGCCATCACCCCGTTCCCGGGTTATGGCGTGCCCGACATGCCGGGCTACGATGCCACGGCGCATACCCCCGCCTGCAAGTGAGCGAGGCGAGCGAACTGTCGGCCGGCGGAACCGGCACCATGCGCCCGCCGCATCCGCTGCTCGACATCCGCGGCCTGCACAAGAGCTTCGGCACGATCGAGGTGCTGAAGGGCATCGACCTTGCCGTCTCGCCCGGCGAACTCGTCTTCCTCATCGGCCCTTCCGGCTCCGGCAAGAGCACGCTGTTGCGTTGCTGCAACCGGCTGGAAGAGGCCAGCGGCGGCTCGATCTGGTTCGGCGGGCAGGAGGTGCTGGCAGACAGGATCGACATCAACGCGCTGCGCCGGCGCATGGGCATGGTCTTCCAGTCCTTCAACCTCTACCCGCACATGACCGCGCTGGGGAACGTCACGCTGGCGCTGCGCAAGGTTCTGAAGAAGCCCCGCGCCGAGGCGGAGCGCATCGGCATGGCCGCGCTGGAGGGCGTCGGCCTGGCGCATAAGGCCGCTTCCTACCCCGGCGAACTCTCCGGCGGCCAGCAGCAGCGTGTCGCCATTGCCCGCGCCTCGGCGCTGGAGCCTGGGCTGATGCTGTTCGACGAGCCGACCTCGGCGCTCGACCCCGAACTCGTCGGCTCGGTGCTGCAGGCGATGCGCGATATGCGCGCCGCCGGGATGACGATGCTGGTCGTCAGCCACGAGATGCGTTTCGCTCGCGAGGCGGCCGACCGCGTCGTCTTCATGGATGGTGGCGTCATCGTCGAGCAGGGCCCGCCGGAGCAGATCTTCGGTTCGCCACGGCAGGAGCGCACCCGCGCCTTCGTCTCCGAGGTTGCCCGGTAGCGCCATGGATCGCTTCCTCGACAGCTTCCTCAACGCCAAGCTCATCGCCACCACCTGGCCGGCGATCCTGAGTGGGCTGGTGGTGACGATCGAGATCGCGGCGCTCGTGGTCGTGACCGGCCTGCTGCTCGGCCTGGCGCTCGCGGTGCTGCGCTGGCGGGCCGGCCGCTGGTTCGCCTGGCCGCTGATGCTCTTCGTGGATCTCTTCCGCGCGGTGCCCCCGCTCGTGCTCGTGCTGCTGATCTTCTTCGGCCTGCCCAATATCGGCATCGAATTGCCGAGCTTCGCAGTGCTCTGGCTCGTGCTCTCGCTGGTGCTGGCCGCCTTTGCCGAGGAGATCGTCTGGGCCGGGCTGATCGCAGTGAAACGCGGCCAGCACGAGGCTGCCCGCTCGACCGGGCTGACCGAGACCCAGACACTTCTCTACGTCGTCCTGCCGCAGGCGCTGCGCCTCGCCGTGGCGCCGTTGACCAACCGCACCATCGCCATCACCAAGAACACCGCACTGGGAACGGTGATCGGCGTGCCGGAGATCATCAACCAGGCGACGACGGCGGTCTCCTTCTCGGGCAATGCGACGCCGCTGTTGGTGGGTGCCTTCGCCTATCTCCTGCTCTTCATCCCGATCATCGGCCTCGGTCGGCTGATCGAGAGCCGCTTTGCCTGGAGGCGCCAGTAATGGACGTGCTCCTCCAGCAGTTCTTCAATCTCGAGATCATGGGCAAGGCCCTGCCGCTGGTGGTGCAGGGCTTGAAGACCACGCTGCTCATCTGCCTGATCGTCATCCCGATGGGCCTCATCGGCGGCGTGCTGGTGGCGTTGGCCAGCCGATCCACGGTTCGCGCCCTGCGGGTTTCGGTGACGCTGCTCGTCGACCTGATGCGTGCCTTGCCCCCGCTCGTGGTGCTGATCCTCGTCTATTCGGGGCTGCCTTTTCTCGGCCTGCGCATCTCGCCGCTCACGGCGGTCGTGATTGCCTTCTTCCTCAACAACGCCGCCTATTACGGCGAAATCATCCGCGCGGGCATTGAGAGCGTCCCCGCCGGGCAGTGGGAGGCGGCACGCTCGACCGGCCTGAGGGCGGACCAGGCTTTCACTTGGGTCATCCTGCCGCAGGGCCTGCGCAACGTGCTGCCGGACCTCGTCTCGAACACGGTCGAGGTGGTGAAGCTCACCTCGCTCGCCAGCGTCGTCTCGCTGCAGGAGATGCTCTACTCGGCCGACATGGCCCGTTCTCTCACCTTCAACGCCTCGCCGATCGTGCTGGCCGCGCTGATCTATTTCGCGCTGCTCTGGCCGGCGGTGAGGCTCGTCAGCCGCCTCGAACACGCCGCCGCCCGCTGAGCGGCCATCACTGAAAGGACGCGCCATGCGCATGCTCACCGTCGCCGCCGCCCAGATGGGCCCGATCCAGAAGGCTGACAGCCGCGAGGCGGTCATCGCCCGCATGGTCGCGCTTCTCGACGAAGCCAGGGAGAAGGGTGCCGATCTGGTCGTCTATCCCGAGTTGGCGCTGACGACCTTCTTCCCGCGCTGGTATCATGAGGACCGCGCCGAGGCCGACATCTGGTTCGAGGACGCGATGCCCGGCCCAGCGACGCAAGCCCTGTTCGACCGGGCGCGCGAACACGGCATCGCGATTTCCTTTGGCTATGCCGAGAAGACGCCGGACGGGCATCATTTCAACACCAGCATTCTCACCGACAAGAGCGGCGCCATCGTCGGCAAATACCGCAAGATCCATCTGCCCGGCCACGCCGAATACGACCCTGAGCGCACGCATCAGCATCTCGAGAAGCGCTATTTCGAGCCGGGCGACCTGGGCTTCCCGGTCTGGCGCACGCTCGGCGGCGTGCTCGGCATGGCGATCTGCAACGACCGACGCTGGCCGGAAACCTACCGCGTCATGGGCCTGCAGGGCGTCGAGATGGTGCTGATCGGTTACAATACCCCCTCGGTGAACTCGCAGCGCGGGGCAGAAGGCCCTGAAAAGCGCCTCTTCCACAACCGCCTCAGCGTTCAGGCCGGCGCCTATCAGAACGCCACCTGGGTCGTAGCGGTGGCCAAGGCCGGCGACGAGGACGGACATCACATGATCGGCGGCTCGCTGATCGTCGACCCCAATGGCGAGATCGTCGCCGAGGCCAAGACCGAGGGAGACGAATTGCTGGTGCACGCCTGCGATCTCGATGAGACGGCCTTCGGCAAATCTACCATCTTCGATTTCGCCCGCCATCGCCGCATCGAGCATTACGGCATCATCACCAGCCAGACCGGTGCAGTGCCGCCGCCGGAGGCGTGAGCGCTGCATCGACCGGACGCCCGGCCGCCGAGGGTGCAGCCTTTCGGGGAGAAAGACCATGAGTCGCATCCTCGTCACCAATCCGAACTCGAACGAGGCCGTCACCGAAGGGCTGCGCCAGGCGCTGGCGGCTTTCGCGCGCACGGGCGGTCCCGAAATCGTCTGCGAGACGCTGGCTGAAGGTCCCTTCGGCGTCGAAACGCAGGACCATGTCGAGGCCGTGCCCCTGCCGCTGCGCCGGGACATGGGCGTTCAGACAACGGCCCGAAGTTCGTCGCCCAAGCGTGCGGGACTGGATCGCAGCCGTCGGAGCGAAGACGGCCTTCATCGAGACGGGCTCGCCGTGGGAGAACGGCTATTGCGAGAGCTTCAACGCGAAGCTGCATGACGAGCTTCTGAACGGCGAAATCTTCCACAGCCTCGCCGAAGTGAAGGCTGCCATCGAGAGCTGGCGCCAGTACTACAACACCAGGCGCCCGTACTCCTCGCTCGGCGACAAGCCACCGGCGCCGGCTCCTATCGTGCCGCCGTCAAGCGTGGCCGTGAAGCCGACCATGCATTGGTTGAAGCCGGACCACTCAATCGGGGCAGACCACTTATCCTTCCGGATTCGATCGGAATGCAGACTTCGGACCGGAGGTTGGAGCGTGCGCCTGAACTTCGGCCATCAGGGGCTGCGCGATGCAAGATAGTCATCGATGCTCGCACGTGTTCCCGCCTGCCAGATTCTCTGCAGCGCCCGGCAGAACGCCTTCCGGAAGCGCCGGTCGTCCGGCAGATTTCCATAGATGTCCCGCATCTGCAGCCAGGTTTCCGGTGCGGATCTGGCTTGTTGCGCCTGCCGGTTGAGCCGCGACCACTCCGGGTCATTCGGCCCAATGGCTTGCCCGCTTTCGGTTTCGCCATAGCAGTAGCGGCACCAGAGAGCGCTGACGAGCGCAAGCCCGTCGATGGGTGTGCCCGCGCGCAAGGCATCGCGCAGCGTCGGCAGGATGAATTTCGGCTGGCGGTTGGAGCCGTCCAGGCAGAGCCGGCGGATCGTGTCGCCGATCTTGGGATTGGCGAAGCGCTGCTCGATGGTCCGTTTGTAGTCGGCCAGATCGGTATCAGGGACTGGCGGCACGACCGGAATGACCTCGTCGTCGAGCAAGGCCGAGAGAAAGCGGGCGATCTGGGCGTCCTGCATCGCCTCGTGGACGAAATGGATGTCGAGCAGGCCCGCGGGATAGGCGATCGCCGCGTGGCCGCCATTGAGGATGCGGATCTTAATCAGCTCGAAGGGCGCGACATCGGCGACGAACTGGACACCGACGTCCTCAAGACGCGGGCGTCCGGCCGGGAAGTGATCTTCCAGCACCCATTGCCGGAAACCCTCGCAGAAGACCGGGCGGCTGTCCGCGATGCCGAAATCGTCGCGCAATGACTGGCGTTCGCGCTCCGAGGTGGCGGGCGTGATGCGGTCGACCATGCTGTCGGGAAAGGCGACGTTTTCCCGAATCCAGAGTGTGTCGACGCGATCGATGAGATCGACAAGACCGGTAACGGCGTCGGCCGTTACATGGCCGTTGCCCGGCAGGTTGTCGCAGGACATCACGGTGAAGGGCTGCAAGCCGGCCGCGCGGCGTTTCAGCAGCCCGGCGGCGATCAGGCCGAAAGCGGTCTTCGGAGAAGCGAGGCGATCGGCGGCATCGGCCACGATATCGGGATGGCCGGGATCGAAGGCTTGCGTCGCCGGATCGATGTAATATCCGCCCTCGGTGACGGTCAGCGAGACGATCCGCGTGCGGGGATCGACGAGGCGCTCAATGATCGCGGCGCTGTCGCCGGGCCGCACGAAATCGATCATCGCGCCGGTAACGCGCGCCTGCGAGCGCTCGGCCTCTTGCGTCACCACCGTGGTCAGGAAATCCTGCGCGGCAAGATCGCGGCCCATCGCGGCATCGCTCTCCCGCACGCCGGTGCCCACCACCGCCCAGTCACGGTCGCGCCCACGCTCGAACAATTCGTCGAGATAGGCTGCCTGATGCGCGCGGTGGAAATTGCCGACGCCGATATGGACGATGCCCGGGCTCAGCTCTTCCGGTCGGTAGCCGGGGATACCGACCGCCGGGCGGAGCTGCCCGAGCGTCGCGCGGGACAGGCGCACCGCCATGCTCAACCCTTCCTTGCAGCGCGCAATTGCAGGGCGAGATCGGGGCGGTCGCTGGTGATCTGCGAGATCGGCTGGCCGAGCCAGAAATCGAGCTCGCGCACCGTGTTGGGCACCCAGGCGCCGAGCTTGTCGCGTCCGACGATGCCGACGGCGCGATCGACACAGAGCCGCAGCAGGGATTGTTCGACGGCAATGATGCAGCCGAGGTCGACGAAGCGCTGCAAGGTGCGGTCTACGCCGCCGAAGGCCTCGCAGGAGCGGCGGTCGACCGAGGCGAGCCGGCGCATATGCGGCGCCTTGGTTCGGATCTCCTCGATCACCTCCGGAACGAAGCAGGTCAGCACCACGCGCGATGACATCTTTCGGCTTTCAACCAGCGCGATGACCTTGTCGAGCAGGCCGGGAGAGGGATTGCCATAGGCATCCATCTTCATCTCGATCTCGAGCTCGATCCCGGTCGGGCCGAAGACATCGAGCACCTCCGGCAGGGTCGGGATCGTCTCGCCCAGCGTATCGTCCAGCGTCACCTTGGCGAGCGCGGCGCGCGAGAGATGCGCGACCGGGCCCTTATGGTCGGTGGTGCGGTCGAGCAGCGGATCGTGGATCACCATGATCTCGCCGTCGCCCGAGAGATGCACGTCGAGCTCGACGGCGTCGACGCCGAGAGCGCAGACATTGCGGAAGCCGCTCAGGCTGTTCTCCGCCCAGATGTTGCGCGCGCCGCGATGACCGATGATCCGCATGTCGAAAAGCCTTGCTTGCCCGTGGGCGGTTTATTTGCCGCTATCCACCAGCCCCTTCACGAACCAGCGTTGGAGGATGAGGATGACGAGGGTCGGCGGCAGCATCGTCAGGAAGGCCGCATTCATCAGGAGATGCCAGGTCGGCAGCGAGTCGCCTTGCGGCATCAGCTTCTTCAGGCCGATCACGGCATTGGCCATGGCCGGCTCGGTGGTGAGCAGCAGCGGCCAGAGATACTGGTTCCAGCCCATCAGGAAGAGGATGATCGCCAGCGCCACGATGTTCGAGCGCGACAGTGGCAGCAGGATCAGTCGGAAGAACTGCCAGGGCGTGGCGCCGTCGATGCGGGCGGCTTCGCAGAGCTCGTCGGGGATGGTGAGGAAGAACTGGCGGAACAGGAAGGTCGCGGTCGCAGACGCAATCAGCGGCAGGATCAGGCCGGAATAGGTGTTGACCAGGTTCCAGTCGAGATCGACCAGCGCCTTGATGCCGAGCCAGGAGCCGAGGATATTGAGCGGCAGCGCGACATTCGCCGCGGATTCATAGGTCGGCACGATGCGCACCTCGATCGGCAGCATCAGCGACATGAAGATCAGCCAGAAGGCCGTCATCCGGAAGGGGAAGCGGAAATAGGTGACGGCGAAGGCCGCGATGACCGAGACCGCGAGCTTCCCCACGGTGATACCGATGGCGATGATGAAGGAGTTGAGCAGCAATCGGCCGAAATTGGCATTGCTCAGCACCGTCTGCATGTTCGCCAGAAACTGGCTGCCGGGCAGCCAGGACATCGGCACGCGCATGATCTCCTGCTGCGAGAGCGAGCCGGTGACGAAGACGAAATAGATCGGCAGGCAGACGAGCGCGGCGCCCACCAGCAGGATCAGGTGGCAGAGAGCATCGATGACGGGGGTGCGCTCGTTCATCGCCGGCCTAGACGCTGTAGTTCACGCGGCGCTCCACGAAGCGGAACTGCGCGAAGGTCAGGAACAGCGCGAGCGCCATCAGCACCACGGATTGCGCTGCCGACGAGCCGAGATCGAGCGTGACGAACCCGTCCTGGTAAACCTTGTAGACGAGGATCGAGGTGGCGCCGGCCGGGCCGCCGCGCGTGGTCGCGTCGACGATGGCGAAGGTCTCGAACAGCCCGTAGACGAAGTTGATGACGATCAGGAAGAACAGCGTCGGCGCGATCATCGGCAGCGAGATGCGCAGAAAGCGCTGGATCGGCCCCGCACCATCGAGATAGGCGGATTCGAGGATCGACTGGGGCACCGACATCAGCGCTGCGACGAGGAAGATGTAGTTGTAGCAGATGTGCTTCCACGAAGCCGCCATCACGACCAGCGCCAGCGCATGCCAGGAGTTGCGGTTCGGGTCCCAGTCGAGACCCAGCCCCTGCAGCATATGGGCGACGGGGCCGACACGGGGATTGAACAGGAAGGCGAGCATGATGCCGGCGATCGCCGGCGCGATGGCATAGGGCAGCAGCAGCACGGTGCGGTAGGCGCCGCGCCCGCGCAGGATATGGTTCGAGGCGAAGGCGAGCAGCAGCGCGACCGACAGGGTCAGCACGTTCTGCGCGAGGGTGAAGATCAGCGTCACCTGCGCCGAGGACCAGTAGACGCCGCTGCGGAACAGCCGCTCGAAATTCTGGAAGCCGACCCATTGCGTCGTGGCGCCGAAAGGGTCGGTCAACTGGAAGGCCTGGATCAGCGCCCTGATCGAGGGGATGAAGAAGAACAGCAACAGGATGAAGAGCTGCGGCGCCAGCAGCCAGAAGGGCAGGCGCCATTCGCGGAAATGCGCGCGCTTCAGCCCGCTTTCAGTCTGCCCATCGCTGGCGCCCTTCACGAGAAGGCGCCGCAGCGGCGAGCGGAGGTGCAAACTGCCCCCGCCAGCCGCCACCGGAAGGCCGGCCGCCTTATTTCTTGCCAGCATTGAGCTGCTCGTAGCGGCGCAGCGACTCGTTGCCGCGAGACACCGCATCGTCGAGCGCCTGCTGCACCGGCTTCCGGCCGAGGAAGGCGGCCGAGACCTCTTCCATAATCGCGACGTTGATCTGGTTGCTGTTGCCGATGCGGAAGCCCAAGGAATTGTCGCTCGGCGTGCCACGCATCAACTGGAGCACGGCGATCTCGCGCGTCGGGTTCTTCTGGTAGTAGCCCTCAGCCTTGGCAGCGTCATAGGCGGCGGTCGTGACCGGGACATAGCCCGTCGCCTGATGCCACCAGACCTGCGTGTCGGTCCTGGCGAGGAAATCGTAGAAGGCGGCGATCGCCTTATACTTCTCCGGCGTATGGCCCTTCAGGGTCCAGAGCGCGGCGCCGCCGATGACGCTGTTCTTCGGGGTGACGCCCTGTTCATAAGGCAATTCGGCCGCGCTCCAGTCGAACTTCGCGGCTGCGACGACGGCGGCATGCGAGGCGGTCGAGGCGATGATGGTCGAGCATTCGCCGGAGGTGAAGAGCTGGATCGGGATGATGCCCTGGCCGGCAAGCTGCATCACACCGGACGAGACGAGGCGCTTCATCCGCTCGACCTGGCCGACGAGCTTGCCCTTGTTGAAGACGAAGCTGGTGTCGAGGCCGTCCATGCCGTTGCGCTTGGTCGCATAAGGGATGTCGTTCACGGCGCTGTAGTTCTCGAGGAAGCTCCACTCATAGTCGCCGGGAAGCACCATCGCGCATTTCGAGACACCCTTGGCCTTGATCGCGTCGAGCTGCGGCTCCAGCTCCTGCCAGGTCGCGCCGGGCTTGTCGAAGCCGGCGGCTTTGAAGTGGTCACGGTTGTAGAACAGGATCGGCGTCGAGGAGTTGAACGGCATCGCCTGCAGCTTGCCGTCGATCGCGTAGTAGCTGACCACCGGCGCGATGAATTTCGCGGTATCGATGGGATGGCCCTGCTGCGCCATCAATTCGCTGGTCGGGAGGATGGCGCCGGAATTGACCATCGTCAGGAAGGAACGCTCGTTCGACTGCACGATCTCGGGCTGGCGCTTGGCACGATAGGCCGCGATCGTGCCGTTCAGGACCTCGTCATAGGTGCCCTTGCCGATCGCCTTGACGACGTAGTCCTTCTGCGAGTCGTTGAACTTCTTGACCAGCTCGTCGACGCGCTCGCCGAGCGCGCCGCTCATTGCGTGCCAGAACTCGATTTCCGTTGCTGCCTGCGCGGAGCCGAGCCCAGCCAACAGCAGGGCGCCTGCACCCGCCAACGCACCATAGAAAGATCGCATCTAAAGCCTCCCTCGTCGTTTTTGTGAGCATATGCTCTTTATTGAAGCATATGCTCGCACACTGGCTCGTTATGTCAACCGTTGGTGACGGGCGGATGACAGCCGTGCGCGAGGCCTTGCCCGCGAGCGGGCAAGGGGCCGTCCGATGAGGGGGAGTCAGTCTGCGAGAAGGGCGCGGGCGGTGTCTTCGTCGGTGACGAGGCCGTTGACGATTGTCCCGCTCAGCGCCGCGCGCAGCGGCGCGACCTTGGCCGGGCCCTGGCCGATGCAGATGCGCAGGCGGGCGCTGCCCGGCTCCGGCGGCACGCTGGTCACGCGCAGATTGGTGCCGCGATCGAGAAAGCGGCCTTCGGCGTCGAAGACCCAGCCGGTCACCTCGCCGACGGCGCCGTGGCGGACCATCTCGAGCAATTCGCCGCGGGTCATGAATCCGTCGCGGTAGAGCACGGCGTCCTCGCCGATCTGGCTGATGCCCATGACCCAGAGATCGGCCTCGCCGGCGATGGCGCGGATGCGCCGGATCGACTCGATTTCGATGAGCTGGGCGCGCTCCTCGGGACTCGAGACATAAAGTGGCAGCGGCATCGGGAAATGCTGCGCCTTGGTGATTTCCGCGAGCTTGACCAGCGTGTCGAAGGGGCTTGCCGACCCGTCCGGCGAGATGGTGCCGACCAGCGAAACCAGCCGGTGCAAGGGGCAGGACATCGAGGGAACGCGCTCGATGCTGGCTCGCATCGAGCGGCCGGTGCCGAGTGCCATGACCAGCGATTTGCGCGAGCGCAGCCAGCGCTCGATGAGGACGCCGCCGAGCGCGGCGACGCCGGCCGCGCCCGTTTCCGGCGAGCCATCGGAAGGGGCGACGTCGCAATGCAAGAGCTCGAAGCGGTCGCGCAGCCTTGCGGCGAGGTCCATGCAGGCGCTGATCGGATGGTTCATCCGGAAGCTGATCAGCCCCTCGCTGCGGCACAGCGAGACGAGGCGTTGCGCCGCCGGGCGCGAGATGTTCAGGATCTGCGCGATGTCGTCCTGCGTGCGGCCGGCGATGTAGTAGAGCCAACCGGCGCGGGCGGCGTCCTCGAGGCGGTTGCTGTCGTTGTCGGCCATCGAATCCTCAGTGTGCCACCGGCGCAAGTGCGAGCTCTTGCCAGGATTCGAAGAGGCGGTCGGCTCCCGCCGCCAGAAGCGCCTGTCGCTGGTCCAGTATCGCGAAATGGCTGCCGGCGGCGAGGCCATACGCCGTCATCCCCGCGGCTTTCGCGGCCATCACGCCGCTGACGCTGTCCTCGATCACCAGGCAGCGCTCGGGCGCCACGCCGCGCTCGCTGGCCGCCAGCAGAAACAGATCAGGGGCCGGCTTGCCGTGCCGCACGCGCGTCGTGCTGAAGATCCGCCCCTCGAAGAGATCCCAGATATCCGTTTTTCGAAGGCAGATCTCGATACGCTCCGCGTCGCTGGACGAGGCGACACAGTAATCGCTACCGAAGGCTTCGACGGCGCTGCGGACGCCCTCGACAGGCTGGAGTTCGCTGCTGAAGGCGGCGAAGAGCTGCGCCCGCCAGTTCCGCATGAAGTCGGCCGAGGCCGGGCGGCTGGTCATTCTCTCGTAATCCTGGATGACTGCGTAAGACGGCCGTCCGAGATAGCGGCGCATGACCGTCTCCAGATCATAGCTCGGATCGAACGGCGAGAGAATATCGACCAGGGTCCGGCAACTGATGACCTCGCTATCGACGAGCACGCCGTCGCAATCGAGGATGACGAGGTCGAAAGGCGAGATTGTCTGGGGCATCGGGCAACAGTCAATTTGAACGAATGCTCACATGAAGAGCATTCGCCCGATCTCCTGTCAAACCCGGCCCCGATCAGTTCAACGTGCGGCCGACCTCAGCGGCGTGCCGTTGCGAGGCCTGCTCGCCCGACAGATGGGGCGGGGAAGGGCAGCGGCGACGGGCGCTCCACCTGCGGGCCGAGCTCATTGAGCAATGCCGCCTCGGATCGTCCCGAGATCGATGCTAGTGAAGTGCACATCACGGCCTGTGGCGCCGGCTCAGCGGTGTTCATCGGGCAGACGGCCGGGATAGATCATGCTTTTGACCATGCCGGCTTCGTTGGCGGCATGGCGGCGGAAGGCGGCCGGCCCCTCGGCGAGGGGGAAGCGATGGCTGACCACGGCCTCGACATCGACCTTGCCGAGCGCCACCAATTCGATCGCGCGCGGATAGACATGGCCCATCCGGCGCGAGAACTTGATGTTGAGCCCGCGCCTGCGGGCTTCCGCGGCCGGGATCACGTAGCTGTCGCCGTCGGGGATGCCGACCAGCACGACACGGCCGCCGATGCGGGCGGCGCGGATGGCGTCGCGGAAACCCTCGGGAGCGTTCGTCGCCTCGATCACCAGTGGCAGGCCCTCGCCCTTCGTCCATTCGGCGATGTCGGTGACATCAGCACCGGCCTTGCTGGCGCCGAGCTTCAGCGCCAACTCGCGGCGATGTGGCTGCGGATCGCAGGCGAGAATCTCGCCGACGCCGGCCGTGCGGAGCACTTGCAGGATCAGGAGGCCGATCGGGCCGCAGCCGATCAGCGCCACGCGTTCGAGCAGGCGCGGCTTGGCGAGATCGACCGCATGGATCGCGACGCCGAGCGGCTCAAGCATCACCGCATCGCTCGGCGAGAAGGTCTCGGGCACCGGCACGATCTGCGATTTCGGCACCCAGATTCGCTCTGTCATCGCCCCGTCATGCGGGGGAGCCCCGATGAAGACGACCTCGGGGCAGAGATTGGGATGCCCGCTCCGGCAATGCTCGCACTGCCCGCAGGCCTGGTTGGGATCGACGGCGACCAGCGCTCCGCGCGCAAGGCCGAGATCCGGCAAATCCTCCGTCAGCCAGCCGCTGAATTCATGGCCGGGGACGAAGGGCGTCGCGATCACGGCCGAGCCGATGCCGCCATCCTTGTAGTAGTGCAGATCGCTGCCGCAGAGCCCGACGGCGGCGACATCGAGCAGGGTTTCGCCCGCCGCTCCCTCGCGGAGATTGAACGGCGCGAGGCGCGCATCGCCTGCGGCGTGGAGGAAGACTGCACGGGACATGACGGTCGCCACTCGTTTTGCGAGGGATCTTATGCAAATGTATTTTGTGATTTACATTGGTTTGAGTCAAGCATGAAACCGTCGGGGCTCCCTGCGTTGTGGCAGAGTGCGAAAGCGATGTAAGCCAGCCTGGAAGACTCTGCCGACCGCCGCCGCGCATGCCGCAGGCAGCT
This sequence comes from Allobosea sp. OAE752, assembly GCF_050433265.1. NCBI lineage: Bacteria > Pseudomonadati > Pseudomonadota > Alphaproteobacteria > Hyphomicrobiales > Alloboseaceae > Allobosea > Allobosea sp. OAE752. The sequence continues at coordinate 260,239 of NZ_JBNPXO010000001.1, read as the reverse complement.
CCCATCGCATCAGGATACCGCCATGCCGGAGGAACCGCAGACGCAAGTTCGAGCCGCCTGGCTCTATTACATGGAAGGACTGACCCAGGCGGAGATCGCGGACCGGCTGAAGATGACCCGCCTGCGCGTCAATCGGCTCCTGGTCGAGGCGCGCAGCAATGGGCTGGTCAGCATTACCATCAATTCCCGGCTGGAGAGCTGCGTCCGGCTGGAGCGCGCGCTGATAGCGGAATTCGGCCTGAAGGACGCGATCGTGGTGCCGAGCCCCGCCGATCCCGATCAGATCGCAGCGCAGATTGGGAAGGCTGCCGGCGAGTTCGTTTCGCGAATCGTCGAGGAGAAGCCGAGCGGTATTGTCGGCGTCGGCTGGGGCGGCACGCTGAGGGAGACCATCCGCCATATCCGCGCCGGGCAGTATCGCGAACTCGCGGTGACCTCGATGATGGGCGGGCTGACCTACGGCATCGAGATCAACACCTTCGAGATCGCCAGCCGTTTCGCCCGGCTCTGGCAGGCCGAATGCCATTATCTGGCGGCGCCGATCTATGCCGGCGCCCCGCAATCGCGCGACACCATCCTGGCGCAGGACGTGTTCGAGGCGGCCTTCGCCCGGATCAGAGCGACCGATGTCGCGATCCTCAGCGCGGGCGATCTGAGCGAGCGCTCGCTGTTGGTGCGCTACGGGCTGCCGGGCGATGTCCGCGTTGCGGAACTCGCGGAAGCGGGCGCAGTCGGCGACATGCTCGGTCAGTTCATCGATCGCAGCGGGCAGGACATTGCGCATCCGATCAATCGCCGCGCCATCGCGCTCCCGCTCGACGCCCTGCGCCGGATACCGACCGTGATCCTCGCCTCCGGCGGGATCAACAAAGCTGAGGTCATCGCCGCCACGCTGCGCGGGAAGCTGGCCTCGGTGCTGATCACGGACGAGGAGGCGGCGGCCGCCGTGTTGCAGAGCGCGGCGCCGGCCTGACGGCCACGCCTCAGGGGCTGCGGATCGCCTGCAGCAGTTCCTCGTGGATCAGGCCGTTGGTGACGACCTTCTCCAGGTCCTCGTCAAGCGAGTCTACGCCGTCGACGGTCGTCACCTTCCCTCCGGCCGCCCGCACCAATGGCATCGCTGCGGCATGCGAGACGATATCGGCCTTGAGCCCGATGAAGGCATCGAGCCGCCCGGCCGCGACCAGCGACATCTCCAGTCCGCCGGAGACGATGACACGCACGCCCCGGCACAGGCCGGCGAGGCGCCGGATCACATCGCTCGTCCGGTTCGCGTCCTCGGTGCTGTAATGGGAAGTCAGGCAGATCGAGACGACGGCGTCGCTGAGGCGTTTCGTGGCGGAGACACTCGCCGGCCTGCCGTCGACCGTCGCGATGCCGCTTTCGGCGAAGCGCGCGGAGAGCCCGGCGAGCGGTGCATGGGTCAGGCCGAGCACGGTGCGGCCCCCTTCCTGATAGGCCAGGGTGACGGAGAACCAGGGCAGGCCGGAGGCGTAGTTCACCGTGCCGTCGAGCGGGTCGATGATCCAGCGCGGCGCTGCTTCCGAGCCGCTGAAGCCGGCCTCTTCCGAGAGGATCGCCGCTTCGGGCGTCAGGGCGCGCAGGCCGTCGATGACCAGGCGTTCGGAGGCCAGATCGGCCGCCGTGACCACGTCGTTCAGCTCCTTGCGGGTGACGCCGAGCTCGGCGCCCTGCATCTGCACGAGAACCTCGCCGGCCCGGCGGGCGAGGGCGTCGGCCTGGTCGAGCAGGGCGAGAAGGCGAGGTTCGGTCATTGGGCAGGCACCGTTTGCGGCTTTCCGGGATAGGCGGGATCGAGCACGAAATCCCGGCGCGGTCCATAGTCGCCGATCGGCTGGAGATGGCTGACCATCCCGAGGCCGGGCTTCCAGACATGGAGGGCGAGTGCAGGCGGCTCCATCACAAACCTGTTCTCCGTGCCCGGTCTCAGGTCGAGCGCAACCTGATGGGCGGTGCCGGGCACGACATAGCCGATGGTGCCGGCGAAGCGCAGCTGGATCGGCCGGTGATAATGGCCGCAGAGCACGCGTTCGATCTCGGGATGGTCAGCGATCAATTCGGCGAAGCCCGACGAGATCTTGCAGGGCATGATGTCCATGCCGTCGACACCGACGGGGAAGGGCGGATGGTGCATGAAGATCACCGTCGGCTTGCCCTGTCCTTGCGCCAGTTGCTCGGCGAGCCAGGCCTCGCGCACGGCGCAGATCTCGCCGCCATCCTCGCCAGCGACGACGGTGTCGAGACCGATCAGCCGGACGGGAAAATCGTCGATGACATAATGCAGGAAGGCCGCCTGCGGCAGGTAGGGGTGATCGGGACGCAATTCCGCGGCGAAGGTGTCGCGGCGGTCATGGTTGCCTGGGATGACATAGATCGGCATCGGCAGGCGCCGCAGCGCCGCGCGGACGATGCCGTATTCCTCCGGCAGGCCGCAATCGGAGAGGTCTCCGGTGACCAGCACGCAATCGGGCCGCGGCTCCAGCTTCAGAATCTCGTCGACCGCCCGCTCGATCGCCGGATTGGTCTCGACGATGCCGTAGGCGGGGTTGCCGTGCGGGCGGGCATGGAAGTCGCTGAGCTGGGCGATGATCATCGGGGAGACGTCCGGCGGTCTGGAAAAGGGGAACCGCCCGGTCGAGTGAAGACCGGGCGGCGATGGGCAGGCGCCGAAGCGCGGCCGCTTACTTCATCAGGGCTTCGGTCTCGGAGACGATGCGCTCGATGCCGGCCTTGGGCTGAATCTCGCCGCGCATCACGCCGGCGACGACCTCGCGCTGCTGGCGCCAGATGCGCACCGAATTGCCGCCCGGATAGCCTTCCCACGGCGCGGCGCGGGAGACCTGGCCGTTGATCGTGCGGAAATTGGCGTTCTCCTTGTAGAACGGGCCGAGGAAGCCATCTTCGCCGGCGCGCAGATTGGTCGGCATGTAGCCGGCGGTCTCGACGACGATCTTCTGGGCTTCCGGTCCGGTGACGAACTTGATGAACTCCCAGGCGGCCTTCTGCTTGGCGGCGTCCTTGGCCGTGATCAGGGCGGCATTGCCGCCGGTCGGCAGCTTGCCCTTGGCCTTGTCGTCCACCGGGAAGAGCGCGGTCTTCAGCGTGAAGCGGTCACCGATCAGGTCGGTGACCTGGCGCAGGCGCGCAGGCGTGTCGAAGAAGATGCCGATCTTGCCGGCGATGAACTGCTGACGCGATTGGTCCCAGTCGATCAGCGGCATGCCGCCATCCGTGACGAAGCTGCGCAGCAGCGCCAGCGTCTTCTCGCCGGTCTCGCCGCCAAAGGCGACTTTCTTGCCGTCGGCCGAGAGCATGGAATGGCCGGCCTGCAGGATCACGCCGCGCCAGAGCCAGTCATCCGGCCAGTCGTGGATGTTGTAGGCCATGCCGGCGGTGTCGCCGCTGCGGATTTTCCTGGCGAGCGCGACGGTGTCGGCCCAGTTGTCGGGCATCTTGTCGGGGTCGCCGCCGGCCTTCTTCACCAGATCGGCGTTGAAGTACATCAGCGGCGTCGAGGCGTTGAAGGCGAGGCCGACCTGCTTGCCGTTGACCTGGCCGAGCGAGAGCAGCGCGTCGGAATAATTGGCCTTGCGCCAGGCTTCCGGCTCGGCCTTCAGCAGCGGGCCGAGATCCACGATCTGTTTGCGCTTGTCGAGGGTTTCGGTGAGCTCGGTCAGCAGGTGGAAGCCGGAATAGTAGACGTCCGGCAATTGGTTGGTGACGGACTGGCGCAGCATCGCCTGGTGGCCCTCGTCGTAGCTCGCAGCCGGCGCCCGGAAATTGATCTTGATGTCCGGGTGCTTCTTCATGAATTCCGCGGCGATCGGCTCGTGGAACTTGGCGAAAGCCGGGAAGGCGTAGAGCACGTCGAGCGTGACTGGCTCTGCCTTCGCGGCTGTCGAGGCGAGAAGGGTCAATGCCGCCGCGGCAAGGCCTTTGCCGAGAGGTTTCATGCGTGATCTCCTTGGCATGGACAGCGGAGCTGTCGGGTTGCAGTTGCTTCAGGCCTGAACTTTGGGGGGGCGCGGCCGTGCGGCCGGCTACTTCACCCCGGTCATGGTGATGCCGTCGATGAACCGGCGCCTCGCGACGAGGAAGGCGATGACGAGCGGCGCGGTCAGGATCGTCGCGGCGGCCGTCAGTGCGCCGTAATTCGATCCGGTCTCGGCATCGGCGAAGAACATCATCCCGAGCGGCGGTGGCGCGAGCTTGGCGTCGGAGATGACGATCAATGGCCAGTAGAGATCGTTCCAGTGCGCTACGGCGGAGAACACCGAGAAGGCGGCGATGGCCGGCCAGGCGCTCGGCGTGACGATGCGCCAGACGATCTCGAATTCGCTCATCCCGTCGAGCCGGGCGGCGTTGATGATGTCGTCGGGAAAGCTGCGGAAGAACTGGCGGAACAGGAAGATGGCGAAGACCGAGAGGAAGAACGGCACCATCATCGAGAAATAGGTGTTGAGCAGGCCGAGCTGTGCGAGCGCGATATAGAGCGGCATGGCCGGCACCTGCACCGGGATGCACAGGCCGAGCAAGACCAGCACGAAGAGCGTGTTGCGGCCGGGAAAGTCGAGCTTCGCCAGCGCATAGGCGCAGGGTATCGCGACCAGGAGCTGGACGATCAGGATGCCGCCGCAGAGGATGACGCCGTTCAGCGCGAAGCGCAGCAGCGGCGCCTTCTCCATGGCGAGGCCGTAATTCTGCAGCCCGTAGAATTGTTTCGGCCAGAGCGAGATCTCGGCGCTGAAGATTTCGGCCGGCGGTTTGATCGAAGTCACCAGCATCCAGATGAACGGCGCCAGCATGAAGATGGCGCCGGCGATCAGCACGCCATGGACCAGAGCTAGCACGAGGGCCCGGCGCAGCACCGAATGGGCGGGCGTGACCGGAACAGCAGGAAGCGCGAGATCGGCCATCAGTAATGCACCTTCTTGTCGAGGGCGAAGGTCTGCACGGCCGAGAAGACGAGGATGAAGGCGAGGAAGATGAAGGTCAGCGCCGCGGCATAGCCGGTGTGGAAATACTGAAAGCCCTCGAGATAGATGTTGTAGAGCAGCACCTCGGTCGACCCGACCGGGCCGCCGCGCGTCATCACCGCCACCGTGTCGAAGATCTTGAAGGCGGTGATCATCGTGGTGACCAGGACGAACATCGTGGTCGGCCCGAGCAGCGGCCAGGTGATGGTCAGGAAGCGGTCGATCCCGCTGGAGCAGCCGTCGATGTCGGCGGCCTCGTAGAGATCGCGCGGGATTGCGGTCAGCCCGGCCAGGAACAGGATCATGTTGAAGCCGATGAGCTGCCAGATGCCGATCACGGCGAGCGTCGCCAGTGCGGTCGAGGGTTCGCTGAGGAAGGCGATCGGGCCGATGCCGAGCCATTTCAGCAGGCCGTTGACCGGGCCGAGCGACGGATGGAGCAGGAACTGCCAGACGGTCGCCATGGCGATCAGGGTCGAGGTCACCGGCAGGAAATAGACCACCTCGTAGAAGGAGCGCGTGCGCTTGCGCCGATGCACCAGCACGGCAATCAGCAAGGCGCCGAACACGCCGCCGGGCACGACGATGGCGACATAAAGCAGCGTGTTGACGAGCGAGCGCCGGATGATCGGATCGGCCAGCGCCTTCTGGAAATTGGCGAGGCCAACCCAGTCCATGTCGACGCCGCCGAACTCGTAGTTCGTCAGGCTGAGCCATAGCAGGACAGCGAGCGGCAGCAGGATCGTCAGCAGGAGCAGGACGAAGGCCGGTAGCGCGAAGCCGAGCCCGGTGACACGCTCGATCCAGAGCCTGCGGCGCGCGGCGGGGGCAAGGCCGGCCGGGGCGGAGAGGGCGAGCGTCATGCCCCGGCCCTCAGTGGCACGACGGAGGCGGTCGCAGCACCGGGGCTGCGTGGCTCGATGCGCTCGCCATCGGCGGCAAAAACATGGGCTGCGGCCTCGTCGAAGCAGAGCGTGACCTCGGCGGTCTCGTTGACACCGGCGGCTACGGTCGGCGTCGCGCGCATCGTCACGCCGGTTGCATCGCGCCCGGCGAGGTCGAAATGCAGGATGTATTCGGAGCCGAGATTCTCCTTGCGCCGCAGTCGGGCCGAAAACCAGGCGCGCCCGCTGCCGGGCTCGCCCTGGACCAGCGAGAGGGCCTCGGAGCGGATGCCGAGCGTTACGGCCTGTCCTTGCGCCAGCGGGACGCCGAGCGCCAGGGGCCGGCCGAAGAGTTCGAGGCGGCCGCCGTTTGTAACCGTCGCCGGTAGCAGGTTGATCGCCGGGCTGCCGATGAATTGCGCGACCTTGAGCGAGGCCGGCTTCTCGTAGAGCTGCGAGGGCGTGCCGAGCTGCAGCACGGAGCCTGAATCCATCATCGCGACGCGGTCGGACATCGTCATCGCCTCGACCTGGTCGTGCGTGACATAGATGAAGGTCGCGCCGAGGCGCTTGTGCAGTTCGGCCAGCTCCGTGCGCATATGGACGCGCAGCTTGGCGTCGAGATTCGAGAGCGGCTCGTCCATCAGGAAGACGTCGGGGTTGCGCACCATCGCGCGACCGAGCGCGACGCGCTGGCGCTGCCCGCCGGAAAGCTGGGCCGGTTTGCGGGCGAGCAGATGGTCAAGCTGGAGCTGTGTCGCCACTGCCGCGACATCGGCCTCGATGCCGCGCATCACGGTTCGGCGCTGGGCGGAGAGCTGTCGCAGCAGCGGCAGGCGCTGCCAGAGCCTGAGCCGCGACATCGTCAGCGGCAGGGCGATGTTCGCGCCGACGCTCATATGCGGATAGAGCGCGTAGGACTGGAAGACCATGGCGACGCGCCGCTCATGCGGCCGCAGATGGTCGACGCCGCTGCCGCCGATCGCGACGCTGCCGCCGTCCTGGTGCTCGAGGCCGGCAATGATCCGGATCAGCGTCGATTTTCCGCAGCCGGACGGGCCGACCAGAGTCAGGAACTCGCCATCGGCGATATCGAGATCGACGCCGCCGAGAACCTTAGTCGGCCCGAAGGATTTGACGATCGAAGACAGTGTGACCTTGGCCATGGCGTTCGCCTTTCTGTGGCCCACTGGGCTCTTCGTTGGGCGTGTTTCGGCCCGGCACCCGCTGGCGGCCGGGGAGGCGTTTCAGGCGGCGCGCGGCGGATAGACCTCGTGGATCACGTCGTCGATCCAGAGTGTCTTCAGCGCGGGGATTTCGTGGATCTCGGCCGTGAAATCCCGGCCGTCGAAACCGTAGGAGACGGCGCCGAGCGTCGTCGTACCGGCCATGCCCGGCTGCAATTCGGGGCCGACGACGAAGCCGGAGGAAGGCCCCCAGATGTAGCGTGTGCCGGCGACCGTGAAGTCATGCGCGCGATGCAGATGGCCGCTCGCGACGAAGGCGATCTCGTGACGACGTACGAGGTCGAGCAGATGCGCGCGCGGCCGCGGCGGCACGCTCCAGTAACCCATGTCGCCCTCATCGGGCGTCTCGATAAAGAGCGGGCGGTGCAGGAACCAGCCGAGCCGACGGCCCTGCGCCTCGGCGATCTGTTGATCGAGCCAGGTGAGCTGGCGCTTCTCCTCGACCTCGTCGCTGCCGAACAGCATCGAATTGAGGCCGATCAGCCGCCAGTTCTCGAGATCGCGGACCCAGAAGTCGTCGCCGAGATGCTGGCGCCAGCGCGCGAGGCGGGCCTCGTTCACCGGCTGATGCGGGTGATAGGCCTCGCCGACATCATGATTGCCGGGGGTGCTGAGCACGGGCACGCCCAGTGTATCGAGCAGGGTGCGGCAATGGCGCATGTCCTCGTCCATATCGGCGCCATCGACGGTGACGTCGCCGGTATGGATGACGAGGTCCGGCGCCTGCCTCGCCAGCCAATCTGTCAGCGGCGCCCAATTATCGGCGAAATGCCGCTTGGTCGGGCTCAGATGCGTGTCGGAAATCTGCACGATACGCTGCATGTCCCCTCCGGAATTCGCCACTTCATCGGGCGACCGTCTCATCCCGGCGCGAGCGCCGGGCAGCGGCTTTGCCTCGGGCAATACAAATGAATGTTTGATGACACAATTGTATTTTAAGTGCTTGTTCGCCTGCTGCGACCGAAGACCGTTTCCGGCTAGAGATCGGTGCTTTGCGGCAGGATCACGAGGTCGCGGATCGTGACATTGCGGGGCCGGGTCAGCATGAAATGCACGGCTTCCGCCACCTCTTCGGCCTCGATCAGGCCGCCACGGGCGCGCTCGGCATCGAGTTTCTCCTGCGGCCAGTCCGCGATCAGCGCCGTTACGACAGGCCCGGGCAACACGGCGCCGACCCGCAGGCCGTGCGGGATGACCTGGCGGCGAAGCGTGTGGACGAAGGCCTGAACCGCATGTTTCGAGGCGGTGTAGACCGGCTCCCATATCACCGGAACGACGCCGGCCACCGAACTGGTGACGAGAATGTCTCCGGTCTTGCGCGCGATCATATGTGGCAGCACGGCATGGATGCTGCGGAAAACGGCGTTGACGTTGAGGTTGAGCATGCGGTCCCAGGCGTCGGGATCGCCCTCGCTCACCGGGCCGCCGACATAGGAGCCGGCATTTGCATGGAAGATGTCGAGCGGGCCTGCCTTGTCGAGGATCGCCGGCAGCATGCCGGTGACGGAGGCGGGGGCGGTCAAGTCGACGACGAGCGGGATGGCGTCGGCGCCGAGCGGCGCGCAGGCTTTCGCGAGGGCTTCGCCGTCGCGATCGACGAGCACGACGCGCGCGCCGGCCGCGAGAAGCCTTTTCGCGCAGGCGAGGCCGATCCCAGAGGCTGCGCCGGTGATCGCGGCGGTCTTTCCGGTCAGGTCTTGGGTCACGACGAGGTCTCCAGAGCTTGATGGCGCGCGGGCCGCATGAGCTCGCGGGCTGTGCGGGCGGCCGCCTGCAGCGTTTCGAAGGCGGCGAGGCGACGAGCGTGCAGATCAGCGATTTCGCCACCGGCAGGGACGAAGACGGCGGCGCCCGGCGCCATCCGGGTCATGGCCTCGCCAAGGTTGGGGAAGGTCTTCGCCGCTGTGGCCGCGAGCATGGCGGAGCCGAGCAGGACCGGGTCGATATCGTCAGGCGCCAGCAGTGGCAACTCGGAACAATCGGCCAGCAACTGCCGGATCAGGGGATGGCGTCCCGCGCCGCCGCTGAGCACGATCGCCTCGATCGTGGCGCCCTTGACCCGGCTCGCTTCGATGATCTGGCGCAGGCCGTAGCCGATCCCTGTCAGGCCGGCGATATAGAGCGCGACGAGGTCGTCGAGGTCGCGTTCCATGCCGAGCCCGGCGATCACGGCGCGCGCCTGCGGGTCGGCATGGGGGGAACGGTTGCCGAGAAAGTCGGGCACGACGATGATCTCGCCGGCGAGAAGGGCTGCTTTCGATGGCGTGGCCGCATGCCGGACCGCCTGAGCGGCGAGCCAGTCGGGCAGGGAGAGCCCTTCGCCTTCGGCGAGACGTTGCGCCTCGGGCGTTGCCGGGTGGAAGCCGATGAGCTGCTCGATGGCCGCGCCGGCTCCCGACTGCCCGCCCTCGCTGAGCCAGAGCCCTGGCGCCATCGCCGAGAAATACGGGCCCCAGATGCCGGGGATAAAGACCGGCTCGGCACTGCTCGCCATGGTGCAGGCCGAGGTGCCGAAGACATAGGCCATGCGGGTCAGCGCCGAACCGTGCGGCGAGCGTACGCCGACCGAGCCGACACCGCCGGCATGGGCATCGATCAGTCCGGCGGCGACGGCGGTGCCGGGCTTCAGGCCGAGCTCGGCAGCGGCCTGTTCGGTGAGCCCGGTGCCGAGTGCCGTGCCGCCCGGAACGATTTCGGTGCCGATCCGGGCGAGGCCCTCATCGGCGAGGTCGTCGAGCCCGACCCCGCGGAAATAGCTCGGGTCCCAGCGCCCCTCATGTGCGAGATAGGTCCATTTGCAGGTGACCGTGCAGGTCGAGCGCGCGAGCGAGCCGGTTGCGCGCCATGTCAGGAAATCCGGCAGGTCGAAGAACTGCCAGGCGGCATCATAGGTCTCAGGCAGGTTCTCCTTGAGCCAAAGCAGTTTCGGCGTTTCCATCTCCGGCGAGATCGTGCCGCCGACATAGGCGAGGACCGGATGGCGCGTCGCGTTGATGCGTTCGGCCTGCTCGATGGCGCGATGGTCCATCCAGACGATGATGTCGCGGCCGGCATCGCCATGGGCGCCGACCGGCAGCGGTTTTCCGCCCGGCCCGAGCACGACCAGCGAACAGGTCGCGTCGAAGCCGATGCCGGCGATGTCGTCCGGCGCGAGCCCGGCTTCCGCCATCGCTTCGCGCACACTGGTGCAGACCGCCTGCCAGATATCCGCGCTCGACTGCTCGGCGATATCAGGCCCGTCACGATAGAGCGCAATGTCGCGCTTCGCTGTCGCGAGCATGCGCCCTTGCTTGTCGAAGATGCCGGCCCGGGCGCTGCCGGTGCCGACATCGATGCCGATGAAATGCCCGGCCATATCAGGCCGCAGCGCGGTTCGGCGGCCCGGCGCGGGTGCCGTCCGGATTGCGCAGATAGACGCCGTGATCGAGCTGTTGGCGGCGCAGTTCACCCACATCGATATCGGCCGGCGGGCGGTTGCCGCGCACCGAAATCTTGGCAGCTCGGCCGGCAGCCTCGCCCATCGCCATGCAGGTCGCCATGACGCGGATCGCGCCCATCGCCTCATGGGTCGCGGAGATGCTGCGCCCGGCGACGAGCAGGTTGCCGATCTTCTGCGGCACCAGCGAGCGATACGGGATGTCGTAGCAGTCGCCGCACCAGATCAGCGTGCAGCCATCGTCTGACGGGCGGTGAATATCGATCGGGTAACTCGCCACCGCGATGGCATCGTCGAAATGCGTGCAGGCGAGCACGTCCTCCTGGGTCATCACATATTGCCCGCGGATGCGGCGCGTCTCGCGAATGCCGAGGAAGGGCGCGGTCTTGGTGAAATAGGCCTTCTCGAAGCCCGGCACGTAATTGACGAGATAGGTGACGATGTCGTCGATCTGGGCGCGGCCCTCGATCTCGCCCTTGGTCAGGCTGCGGGCATCGGTGCCGTCCGTGCCCTTGACGCGGGTCATGTTGATCCAGACCTCGCCCTTCTTCAGGCCGGTGATGATGATCGTGCGCTCGTTCGGGATCTGGAGGCCGCGCTCGGCCTTGGCCTTGGCCATGAGCTCGCGCATGCCGACGACGATGAACTGGTGGTTCTGGCCGAAATACTCGGCCGGGATGAAATCGGTGAGATAGGTTCGCGCGGCCGGCGGGGCATTGGCGATGGAAAGTCTCAAGGCATCGGTATCGACCCCGGCGAGGCAGAACATCAATGTCGGCGGCTGCATGCCGCCCTCGGCATTGCCCTTCTCGGTCGGCACGCCGGCGCTATAGGCGACGTCGGCATCGCCGCTGCAATCGATCACGACCTTCGCCAGAATGGCGGTGCGACCGCTCTTGCTCTCGGTGATGACGCCGCGGATCGTGTCGTTCTCTACCAGCGCTCCGGCGAAGAAGGTGTAGAACAGCACGTCGACGCCGGCTTCCGTCAGCATCTCCAGCGCCACCGTTTTCACCGCCTCGGGCTCGACCAGCGTGATGCCCATGTGGAGCGGGCAGGGGCGATGCTCGCTCGCGCCCTGGCGTTCCCGGCGCAGGCGCTCGATAAATTTCTGCGGCAGGCCGTCGATGATCTGGTTGCCCTTCTGGCCGAGGAAACCGAGCACCGGCAGGCCGATCGTCATGTTGCCGCCCACGAAGCTGCGGCTCTCGATCAGCCCGACCCGCAGGCCGTCCTCGGCGGCAGCGAGTGCGGCGGTGAGGCCTGATGGGCCGCCGCCGACGACGAGCACGTCATATTCGGCGGAGACGGGGATGGAGCGGGCCGGCTCCTCGATGAAGCGGGTCGCGGCGGTCGACATGGCGAGTTTCCTTCAAGGTGTCACGAAGTGTGCGAAAGCCTGCGGAACAGTGCGCCCCGCAGGTCGAAGAGTGATCAGGCCGGCATCATCGGCTTGACGCGTTCGATGATGGCGGAGACGGCGTCCTTGACCGGTTTGCGGCCGAGGACGGCGAGCTGGACCTCCTCGAGGAAAGTCGCCTGGGCGCGGGCAGCCTCCGGGAAAGGCGGGAAGGCGCCGCGCGCCGTCGCCAGCACCTTGGCTTCCACGGCGGCGAGCGCATTGCCGGCCTTCAGCTTCTCGTCGGCATAGGTCGAGACCCGCACCGGGCCGTTGCCGTTCAACGCCATGCCGAGCGTCACGCGCTTGCTGGAGACCTCTTTGATGAAGCTCCAGGCTAGCGCCTTGTCCTTCGCGTTCTTCGGGATCGACATCGCCCAGGCCTCGACGACCGAGGCCATCGGCATCTTGCCCTGGATCGCCTTTGAGCCGGGGAAGGGGACCGCCTTGATCTTGCCCGGGAATTTGCTCTGCTCGGCATTGTTGAGCTGCGCGCCCCGCGCGAAGGGCAGCACGGTGAAGGCGGCGCGGCCCTGCTGCAGCCAGGTGACCTGGTCGTCGTTCTTGGTCGTGGCGTAGCTGCGCGGCAGGCTGCCGCTTTCGAACATGCCGCGCAGAGCGCCTAGCCCCTGCTCCAGCGCTTCGCGGTTCGGCACCAGCTTGAGATCGGGGCCGATGAAATCGCCGCCATAGGCGCGGGCGAACATCACGGGAAAGACGGCGAGATCGCTCGCCAGCACCATCCCGGTCACCGGCGTGCCGGCCTTGGAGGTGAAGGTGGTCTTCTTCGCCTGCTCGATCAGCTCTTCCAGTGTCGCCGGCGGGGCGGAGATGCCGGCCTCCTCCAGCAACGCCTCGTTGTAGAACAGGCCTTGCGTCGCATGGCGGACGGGGATGCCGATCAGCTTGCCATCGACGGTCATGCCCTGCACGAGGCCGGACGCGATATCGCCGAAATCCTCGATCGCGTCCTTGTCCTGATAGGGGCCGAGCGGTTCGAACAGCGCGGCGATCTGGGAGGTCGGCCGGTTGTCGATGAGATAACCGACGCCGTACTCGGTCTCCTTCAGGCTGGCCTCGCGGAAGAGCCGGTCCTGCAGCGGGTTCGAGTCGAAGGTGGTGAAGGCGATCTCGGCATCGTTGGCCTTGCGCCAGCCGGCCATCAGGTCGCCATCGCCGCTGCCGAGCACAGTCTGGTGGACCTTGTGGCTGAGGACGTTCAGCGTCTTGCCCGCGGCGAACGCGGGAGCGACTGCGAGCGTGGCGGCGACGCCGGCCGAGCCGGCAACAAAGGCGCGGCGGGTGAGCTTGGTTTCAGGCTTGTTCGACATGTTCTTCCTCCCTCTTTTTGGTTGGCTATCCCTTCGTCGAACCGGCGGTGAGGCCGGCCACGAGGTAGCGGTTCATGAAGACGACGAAGACGAGGACGGGCACGAGCTGCACCGTCGCGGCGGCGAAGAGAATCCCCCAGTCGACCCCGTCGATGGAGCCGATCATCTCGGAGATCACGAGTGGGGCCGTCTTCGCCTTCGTCGCCGTGAAGATGAAGGCGAAGAGGAACTCGTTCCACGAGAAGACGATCACGAAGACCGCGACGGCGAGCACGCCGGGCATCGCCAGCGGCGCAATGACCTTGCGCAGAATGGTCATGCGGCTGGCGCCGTCTATCGACGCCGCCTCGTCCAGCTCGCGCGGGATCTGGTCCATGAAGGTGCGCATCAGCACCGTTCCCAGCGAGACGAAGAAGGTGGCGTAGAGCAGGATCAGGACGAGATGGGTGTCGCTGAGCCCCAGCCAGTTCACGATCGGGAAGAGCGGCAACGTCACCACGATCGGCGGGATCAGGCGTACGATGATGAGCCCGAGCAGGCTCGCGCCGAGCCAGCGGCCGGAATTGCGCGAATAGACATAGCCGGCGCAGGCGCTGGCGATGATGGCGAGCAGCGTCGCGCCGACCGTGATCAGCAGGCTGTTGAGCAGCCCCTCGAAGAACACGCCCCAAGAGCGCCAGAGCTCGACATAGTGCTTGAAGGTTGGGGTGAACAGCCATTTCGGTGGCACGGCGAAGATGTCCTGCCCCGGCTTCAGTGACGACAAGGCGATGAACAGGATCGGGAAGAGCGACCAGAACAGGATCGCGACGACCGCGAGCGCCTTGCCCAGCCCAATCAGGAGCCGCTCAGTGCGCATGGGCGACACCTCCGCGCCTGAGCAGGAAGACATAGGCGCCGGCGAGCAGCAGCGAGGCCAGCACCATAATCCAGGCGGTTGCTGCGGCCGGGCCGAACGCGTTGAAGCTGAAGGCCTCCTGATAGAGGTAGACCGCCACGACCTCGGTCGAGCGGGCCGGCCCGCCCTTGGTCAGCAACCACGCCTCCGAGAACAGGCGGAAGGCGAAGATGTAGCGGAAGAGCAGCGCGATCAGCATGGCCGGGCCGAGCAGGGGCAGAGTCACGCGGCGGAAGGCCTGCCAGCGCGTCGCGCCGTCGATCCGGGCGGCTTCGTAGAGCTCGGCCGGGATGGCGAGCCGCGCCGCATAGACGATGACGAAGGTGAAGGGCAGGTGCAGCCAGATCGTCAGAAGGCCGATCAGGATCATCGCGTGCGAGGGCTCGAACGACCAGTCGAGCGAGGGCAGGCCAAGCGCGTGCAGGGCGAGCGTGATCGGCCCGGCATCGGGATCGAACAGGAAGCGCCACATCACGACGGCTGTGACCTCGCTGACCGCATAGGGCGCGAGCACCGCGACAAGCAGGAAGCGCCGGAAGGGCAGGCCGCTGGCGAAGAGCAGGGCCATGCCGAGGCCGACCGCCAGCTCCAGATGCACGGCTACGACGACGAGGACGACGGTGTTCCAGAGCGCGCTGAGGAAGGCGGGATCGGTCAGGACGCGCCAGTAATTCTGCAGGCCGACGAAGCTCGGCGCCTGGCCGAAGCTCGACGTGTTGAGGCTCAGCCATACGACATAGAGCGACGGCAGCACGATCACGCTCAGGATGAGCAGATGCACCGGCGCCAGCAGCGGCAGTATCCGTGCCGTTCTTTGCAATTGCACGCGTTCCTCCGGACTTCTTTCGTTCCGGGCTCTGTCGGCCCGGTGATTGCGGACGCTATGCGTCCGTCAGTGAATGGCTTTGGGCGCTGCGGCCGCTTCCTCCGTTCGTGGCGCGGCGTCGAGAGCGTCCCTTTCGCCGGCGGCGCCGGGCGACAGGTCGCGCACGGAATCGCGGACTTGCAGGCTGGTCTGCAGCACGATGGTCTGCGGCAGCGCCTCATCGCCCGCCATGCGCGCACGCAGGCGCTGCCAGGCTGCTGCAGCGATCTCCGCGACCGGCTGGCGGATCGCGGTCAGCCCAGTCTTGCGGGCGCTCATCCAGGGGTAGTCGTCGAAGCCGATCACCGAGACGGGGTCGGGAACGTCGATCCTGAGCCGCGCGAGCGCCGACAGGGCGCTCAGCGTCGTGACATTGGTCAGTGCGATGACGGCGCTCGGCCGCGCGTGCCGCTCCAGCCAGTGCCGGAACAGCTCCGCTCCCCGCTCGGCGACAGAGCCAAGCTCGACCACCGTCGCCTCGACGCCCGCCGCCCTGCGGATCAGCTCGCAAGCCCCGCGAACGCGCTCGCGGATCGGGGAGATGGCAAGGCTTGAGGCGGCGATGACGATGTCGCGGTGGCCGAGGCCGAGCAGATGACGGGCGGCAATCTCGCCGGCTTCGCGGTTGTCGATCGCCACTGTGTCGACGGCCGAGCCCTCGGGCGGAACACGGTCGGCGAAGACCATCGGCAGCCGCCCGATCTCTCCCGCGAGGCCACGCGGCATCGCATCCGAGCAGGGCACCACGATCAGGCCGGAGGGGCGCCATGCCAGCAAGGTGCGCAGGCGCGATTGTTCAAGACCGATATCATCGCGCGAACTGGCGACGAGGATGTCGTAGCCATCCGCCTGCGCCATCACCTCGAGCTGCGACACCAGCGAGGTGAAGAAGACGTCGTCGAGATCGGGCACGAGCACGCCGACGACCTTGGCCTGGCCGGAGCGGAGCTGCGAGGCGGCACGATCGACCTGATAGGCAAGTTCGTCCGCGGCCTTGAGCACGCGCTCGCGCAGATCGGCGTTCACCGGCTTGTTGCCGCTGAACACATTCGAGACCGTCGCAATCGAAACGCCGGCGCGTGCCGCGACATCCCTGATCGTGATCCGTCGATCGTCCATAGCGTCCTGTTAAACGTTTTGCAGAAAAACGTTTAACAGGGCGCGCTTTGCTGCACAAGTGCTCGCTGCGTTCTCGAGGACATAACCAATTCCTCCCGACGGACGCGGGGGGCTCGCCGAAGCCGTTCGGAACCGACAGAGTCGGAAGCGCCAAGCCCGATCATAGTTTTGAAAAGCTTCGCGTTGAGTTCAGCCATGGCCGGTCCGACAAAATAAGCTCTCGGGATAGATTGAGCGAGACGACATTGTCGTTGGCCTATCGACCGGCCAGATCGATAACGAAAGGGCTGTATGCGTCTCCTTGTGATCTCCGATCTCCACTTGGAATTTGGCCCTTCCGAGTTCCCTGCCGAACTCCCTGACTTCGGTGTCGCGGTTTCGCCGGCGACATTCATCGGCCGGCTACCCCCGCGGTCGAACGATGCCGCCGCGGTGCCAGGGGCGTCAGGCAAGCCGGGCAGCAGCGAGGCGGGCGGATTAGCCCTCTGTCCTTCGCCGTCGCGCCTGCCCCCGGCCAACCCGGCTCACATACCGCCAGGCCGACTGGCAAAGCTCAGTGTCAGGAGATGTTGGCATATGGCATTTGGACGATGTCGCTGTAGGCAGCAGACGCCGAAGTTCGATGTTTGAATTGGATCGCTCGGAAGCAGACCTTCCGAAGGTCGGGAAGGGGCCAATCGCAGGCGTGTACTCGTAACGATCCGCCGACATGCCGAGACTCAACCTGCCACGTTGGGGGGGGCGATATGAGGTCGCGTTCAGAACGACCCAGACGCTTCATCTCGATGTGCAGAATCAGAACGGCCGGCAGGAATCCGCTGGCCATTCTGGTCGATTAAGCACCGGATCATTCGCGACCCAGTGCCATTCTATCTGCTTCTAGGTGCCGCATTGGCGCTTCAAGGTGCCAAACTTTCTGCGCCTGAGATAAGCCGCCGGCCTCATTCCGGATCATTCGTCGGCCCGCTGGAGTTTTATGTTGAACAAATCCCGGGTGCGTACCAGTGACCAGTGAGATTGCGGTCGCTTTCGTAAACTGCGGCAAACTTCACTTTTCCCCACACACTGCGCCGTATGCGAACGGCCTGGATCTTGACGGCGGCCTCGTCATGGACTTACACTTAACTCAATGGTTAAGTTTCAGGATGCGCAGCTCGACCGCACCTTCTCTGCCCTGGCGGACCCGACGCGCCGGGCCTTGCTGGCGCGGCTGGAGCAGGAGGATGGGCTGTCCGTCAGTGAGCTGGCGAAGCCCTTTCCGGTCTCGCTGCCGGCGGTGATGAAGCATCTCGACGTCCTGTCCGACGCCGGGTTGCTGACGCGGACCAAGGCGGGGCGCACCGTGTCCTGCCATCTCAACGCCGGGCCGATGGAGGAAGCGATGAGCTGGCTCGCCCGCTATCAGAGGTTCTGGACTGAACGGCTCGATGCTCTGGCCGCGCTGCTGGATGCGCGGCGCCAGGGGCGAGATTGACGAGAGGCTGGGAGAAGGCATGCATCAGCCGGTGACACCGAGCCTCACCATGAAACGCCGGCTGAATGCGAACCTGGCGGAGGTCTACCAGGCCTGGACCGATCCCGAATTGCTGGTTCGCTGGTTCGGGCCGGAAAACGTGGTGGCGCAGGAGGCCGAGATCGATCCCCATGTCGACGGCGCCTACCGGGTCGTCATGCTGGAGGATAATGGCGCGCGCCATGAGGTCTCCGGCCGCTATCTCGAGGTGGTCGAGAACGAGCGCCTCGTCTTCAGCTGGTCCTGGGTGACGACGCCGGAACGCGTTTCGCGCGTGACGGTTACATTGAAGCCCGATGGCGACGGCACGCTCCTGACACTGCTGCACGAGAAGCTGTTCGATGATGCCGCTGTCCGCGGCCACACCCATGGCTGGACGGGCTCGATGGTCAAGCTGGAGGCCTTCTTCGCCTGAGGTCAAGGCGAGCCTCGCTCATCCGTATCCGGCGCCAGCGAGGAGCGCCGCCGCCGATGCCGAACCGGCGCCAGCGGAGGAGAGGAGACGATGGAACACAGGATCGTGTCGCGCGAGCCGTCGCGCGCCGCGCTGCACCCGTCTCGAGCGGTCGGTTCCCGCTGCGGTTGAGGCGGGCGCAAATGTGCCACCGATACTGAAGTTGAGTTGATATCAACCTATGTGGCGCCGGATGGGCCGGCGCGATTCAAGAGGAGACTACACGATGGCTTATGTCGAAGGTTTCGTGGTCGCGGTTCCCGCCGCCAACAAGGATGTCTACCGCAAGCATGCGAAGGAGGCGCTGCCGCTCTTCAAGGAGTTCGGTGTCACCCGCATGGTCGAGGCCTGGGGCGACGAGGTGCCGGACGGCAAGGTCACCGACTTCAAGGGCGCCGTGAAGGCGACGCCCGACGAGGTCGTGGTCTTCTCCTGGTTCGAGTATCCCGACCGGAAGACGCGCGACGCGGCCAATGCGAAGATGATGAGCGATCCGCGCATGGCGTCGATGGGGCAGTCGATGCCTTTCGACGGCAAGCGCATGATCATGGGCGGCTTCGACGCGCTCGTCGATGACGGCGAAGGCGGCGCGGCGGGTTATGTCGATGGCGTGCTGATCGCCGTGCCGCAGGAACGCAAGGCGGATTTCCGCGACTATGCGGCGGGGCTCTCCGCGCTGTTCACGGATCACGGCGCGCGCCGCGTCGTCGATGCCTGGGGTGACGATGTGCCGGATGGCAAGGTCACGGATTTCAAGGGCGCAGTGAAGGCGAAGGACGGCGAGGCCGTCGTGTTCGGCTGGGTCGAATGGCCGACCAAAGCCGCCCGCGACGAGGCCTGGGGCAAGATCAGGCAGGATGCGCGGATGAACGGCATGCCCATGCCATTCGACGGCCAGCGCATGGTCTATGGTGGTTTCACCACCTTGCTGGACGCCTGAGCCGGGCGCCGCCTGGGCCAGGGACACCGGGCAGCACATGACAGGGCTGTCCGGAAGCCCTTGCCCCGGCTGACGAAATCGCCGAGAGGGGAAGGGCTGGCCCACCGGAACCTTCTCCATGCTCGCAGGCATTCCCATCGGCGATCTCGTCTTCCTCGCCGTCTCGCTCGTGCTGGCGGGGGCCGTGACGGGGTTGCTCGCCGGCGTCTTCGGCGTCGGCGGCGGCGCGGTCATCGTGCCGGTGCTCTACGAGGTCTTCCGCGTCATCGGCGTGCCGGAGGAGGTCCGGATGCCGCTCAGCGTCGGCACCTCGCTCGCCGTCATCATCCCGACCTCGATCCGCTCCTTCAACGCTCACCGCGCCAAGGGGCTGGTCGATCTCTCGATCCTCAAGGTCTGGGCCGTGCCGGTGGTGCTTGGCGTCCTCGTCGGCAGCTATATCGCGCGCTACGCGCCGGCCGATCTCTTCAAGATCGTCTTCGTCGTCGTCGCGACGATCTCCGCCATCCGCCTGCTCTTCGCGGCGGATCGCTGGAAATTCGGCGAGGAGATGCCGGGCAAGCCGCTGATGGTCGCCTATGGCGGCGTCATCGGCGTGCTCTCCTCGCTGATGGGCATCGGCGGCGGCCAGCTTTCCAGCCTGTTCATGACCTTCTACGGCCGCCCGATCCACCAGGCGGTGGCGACCTCATCGGGGCTCGGCGTGCTGATCTCGATCCCCGGCGCGCTCGGCTTCATCTATGCCGGCTGGCCGAAGATGGACATCCTGCCGCCGTTCTCTCTCGGCTACGTCTCGCTGCTCGGCATGATCCTGTTCATCCCGACCTCGATCTGGACGGCGCCGATCGGGGCCCGGCTGGCGCACCGGCTCTCGAAGCGGCGGCTGGAGGTGGCCTTCGGCCTCTTCCTGCTCGTCGTCGCCGGGCGCTTCATCTGGTCCCTGCTCCACTGAAGCGGCGCGAGGCGAGGGGATGAGCGAGCCGATGATCCGCCTGCTGCAACCCGCCGACCATCCGGCACTGGCTGCGCTGATGGTCGAGATGCAGGGGCACTACCGGGTGCCGTGCCCGCCGGTGGCGGAGATTCGCGCCGACCTTGCCGCTCTCCCGGCCGGCGTGGACATCCTCGTCGCGGTGAAGGGGGAGGCGGTCCGGGGCTTCGCCTCGGCCTGCAACCTCTATCCGGGGCCGGGGCTGAAATCGGGCTTCTTCCTGAAGGAGATCTACGTTGCCGATGCCGCCCGCGGCAAAGGGCTCGGCCGCGCGCTGATGCAGGCCCTCGCGGCATTGGCGCTGGAACGCGGCCACAGGCGCCTCGACTGGACCGCCGACGCCGACGATCCGGCCCTGCTGCGCTTCTATGAGAGCCTTGGCGCAGTCGCGCAGACGAAGAAGGTCTTTTATCGCCTGACCGGTGAGGCGCTGGCGGCGGTGGCGAAGAGGTAGAAGCCGTCATTCTCGGGCGCAGCGAAGCGTAGACCCGAGAAGACCGTGACGAGAGTGTGCCGGTTTCCGAGATGCTCGGGTCAAGCCCGAGCATGACGCGGCGGCCCCGGCGGCTTCTCCCGCAAACTCGACCGCTCCGGCAATTCCGCCATGATTGCCAGTCGCTCGGCCTCGCTGAGGCCCGACCACTGCGCGATTTCGTCGAGCGTGCGTCCGCAGCCCTCGCAGAGCCCGCTCGCCGGGTCGATGACGCAAACCTTGATGCAGGGCGTCGAGACGGTGCTCATCGCCCCGCCCATCCCAGCGCGAGCGCGAGCCCGAGATAGATCGCGATCTCGGCAAGCTGCTGGACGGCGCCGACGATATCGCCGGTCTGCCCCCCGATCAGCCGGCGCGCCAGCCGGGCCAACACCGCTGCCGCCCCATGCGCCAGCGCGAAGCCGGCCAGCAATCCGGCCAGCGGGAGATGTGCGGCAAGCGCGATTCCGGTCGCCCCGATAAGGCTCAAGCCCAGCGCGATCCGCGCCGTGGCGAGGCTGGGCTGGCCGACCGCCGCCGAGGCGCCGCCGCTGCGCGCCGGAGGCTGGGTCGCAAGCAGGAGCAGGCCTTCCGCGCGTGACCACGGCGCTGCGACGAGCACCGCCGCCGCAGCGCCCCAGGCGCCGGCATGGTCGAGTATCCCCGCGATCAGGCTCGCGCGCAGCAGCAGCGACAGCCCCAGCGCCATCGCGCCATAGGAGCCGATGCGGCTGTCTTTCATGATCTCCAGCCGGCGCTCGACCGTATGCCCGCCGAACAGCCCGTCGGCGCTGTCGGCGAGCCCGTCCTCATGGAAGGCGCCGGTGCTCAGCGCCAGCGCAGTCAGGGCGAGCGCCGCGACGACCATCCCGCTGAGGCCCGCAAGCCCCCCGATCAGGGTGACGAGCGCCGCCGGCAGCGCGATCGCCAGCGCCGCGAAGGGCAGGGCGCGTGGCACCAGCCTGAAATCGGGAATGCCGTGCAGATCGCCTTCGCCCGGCAGCCGGGGCACGGGCAGGCGCGAATAGAAGCGGATGCAGATCGCGGTCGCGGCAAGCCAGCCCGGCCAGATCGGCGGGCTGTCCTGCATCGGTTCCACGCTGGTTTCCGCTTCCGCCATGCCGGCTTCGCGCTCCCGTCGATTGTCTTCCACCTGCCGAGCCTATAGCAGCAGCATCAACCTTGCCGCCACGCCGATGCGCTGCTGCGGCGTTTGCGTGATGGATCTGATCTCATGTCCGCTTCCGGTTTGCCCTTCGACGATATCCGCGAGCTCATCGCCGCGATGCCCGGCCCCGACATGGCGGCGGCGAATGCGGTGCGCGCCCGCGACGCCAACCTCACCAAGCCGGCCGGCAGCCTCGGCCGCATGGAGGAGATCGCCGAATGGCTCGCCGCCTGGCAGGGCAAGGCCCCGCCCGAGGTGCGGCGCCCGCTGGTCTGCGTCTTCGCCGGCAACCATGGCGTGGTGGCGCAGGGCGTCTCGGCCTATCCGCAGGCGGTGACGCGCCAGATGCTGGAGAATTTCGCTGCCGGCGGCGCGGCGATCAACCAGATCTGCGCAGCCTATGATCTCGGCTTCAAGGTCTTCGACCTCGCGCTCGACCTGCCGACCGGCGACTTCACCCAGACCGACGCGCTCGACGAGCGCGCCTGTGTCGCGACCATGGCTTTTGGCATGGAGGCGCTGGCCGGTGGCGCCGATCTGCTCTGCCTTGGCGAGATGGGCATCGGCAACACCACCTCGGCCGCGGCGATCTATGCCGCGCTCTATGGTGGCGACGTGGCCCGCTGGTGCGGGCGCGGCACCGGCATCGACGATGAGGGTTTCAAGCGCAAGGTCGCGGCGGTGGAGAAGGGCCTGGCCCTGCACCGCGCCCATCTCAAGGACCCGCTCGAGGTGTTGCGCCGCCTCGGCGGGCGCGAGATCGCGGCGATCTGTGGCGCCATCATCGCCGCGCGCTCGCAGCGCATCCCGGTGATCCTCGATGGCTATGTCGTCACCGCCGCGGCCGCGATCCTGCACGCCATCGAGCCCTCGGCCATCGACCATTGCCTGGCCGGGCATCTCTCGACCGAGGGCGCCCATGCCGAGGTGCTGGCCCGGCTCGGCAAGGTGCCGCTGCTGGCGCTCGACATGCGCCTCGGCGAGGGCTCGGGCGCCGCGCTGGCAGCGGGCCTCGTCAAGGCCGCCGCCGCGATCCATTCGGGCATGGCGACCTTCGAACAGGCGCAGGTGGCGCGCAAGGACTGACGCCGGCTGAGTTAAGCGGGGGGAAGCGCACCGTCAGGGCTCGCTGCCTTGCCGGTCACCCTCGTGTGGCGATGGCCCCCGCTGTCCTATGTCGTCTGACGGTCGTCAGAATGACGTCGAGCAGTTCCGCCTGCGCTTCCTCTCGCGAAATCTCGTTGGCCGCGGCAGCGCCCGAGAGTGCCTCGGCTGCTCCGAGCACCCCCCAAAACGCAGCGGCCGGGATCGGAATGTCGGCGAAGGGCTGGAGCGCCGCTCGGCACTTTCCGATGAAGATCGCGCTATAGCCGCGCTTGAGCTGGTCGAGCTCCGGCGAACCGGCAAGCGCAGCCGTGACGCCCGGAATCTCCCGCCCTTGAGTGAGGACGCAATCGACGTAGCACGCGGCGATCACGCCGGCGCGCGCGTCGAGCAGCTGAGGGCTATTTGCGAGCGCCTCGTCCATCAGCGCCGTCTGGCGTTGATCGTATTCGCGGTAAAGCGCCGCCAAGAGGCCCGCCCGCGTGCCGAAATGATCGTAGACGACAGGCTTGGTCACGCCGGCCTCTTCGCTCAGGCGGCCCAGGCTCAACGCGTCGGTCCCGTCTCGGCGCACGAGGCGCCAGGCGACGTCGATCAATTGGCGGTAGCGCTCGTCGCGCGTCAGCCGCTGCCGCATCGCGGTGGGGCCCGCATCGGAGCGGGCAGGTGGGAGGGAGGTTGACATTTAATATACCATTGGTAACTTACTAAAAGTATATAAGCGCGATGGCGGATGCGCAATCGCTTTCGGAGATCGGTCATGCACAGCCTCATCGTTGTCTCTCATCCCTTGCCCCAATCGCTGGCGCATGCCGTGGCCAGGCGGATTGCCAATGGGATTGGCGAGACCGGCCATTCCAGCGAGATCGCCGATCTTTCGGCTGAGGGTTTCGACCCCCGCTTCAAAGAGAGCGACATCACAGCCCATCTCAGGCAGGCGCCTGCAGATGCCGCCGTTCTGGCCGAGCAGGCGCGCCTGGACCGGGCCGATGCGCTCGTCCTGGTCTATCCCGTCTATTGGTGGTCTTTTCCCGGCTTGCTGAAAGGCTGGATCGACCGCGTCTTCAGCAATGGCTGGGCTTACGAGGAGGTGCCCGGCGGCCGCGTGGTGAAGAAGCTGGGCCACCTGTCGATCCATCTTGTCGCCATTGGCGGCGCCGACCTGCGGACCTATGCCCGCCATGGCTATTTTGGCGCGATGAGAACGCAGATCGACCACGGCATCTTCGGCTATTGCGGCGCGCCGGTGCGCCGTTCGGAGCTGCTGCTGCCGAACGCGCCCGACGATGCTTCCAATGTCATCGATGAGGCCGGGCGCATTGGCCGCGCCATCTTCGATCAGCCGGCAGCCGTAAAGGCTGCGTGACAAGGCCCGACCGGCGCCGGATCAGGCATCGTAATCCGTCTTCAGCGCCGCGCGCTCGGCATGGCGCTCCAGCGCAAGCTCGATCAGCCGGGTGATCAGGTCGCGATAGGCCATGCCGGAGGCTTCCATCATCTTCGGATACATGCTGATCGCGGTGAAGCCGGGCAGGGTGTTGATCTCGTTGAAGTAGAATTCGCCGCTCTTCCGGTCGAGGAAGAAGTCGACGCGCGCCAGCCCGCTGCATTCGAGCGCCAGGAAGGCCGTCTTAGCCAGTTCCCGGACGCGCTCCATCTGTGCGGGCTCGAGCTTCGCCGGCAGGTCGACGGTCGCGCCGTCCTGGTCGATATACTTGGCCTCGTAGGAATAGAACTCGTGCTTGGGGTGGGCGTTGAGTTCGCTCGCCACGCTGACGAAGGGCGGGTCGCCGTCGAGCACCGCGACCTCGACCTCGCGGGCGTCGATGCCCTGCTCGATCAGGACGCGCGTATCGTAGCGGAAGGCGTCGACGAGGGCGGCGTCGAGATCCTCCCAGCGCTTCACCTTATGGACGCCGACGCTGGAGCCCATATTGCAGGGCTTGATGAAGACCGGCAGCGTCAGCTTCGCCTGCGCCGCCGTGCCGACCGCCGCCGGATCGCGCTGGAACTCGCGCCTGGCCACCGTCACATAAGGCGCGACCGGCAGCCCCGCGAGCGCGGCGAGCCGCTTGGCGATGTCCTTGTGCATGCCGATGGCGGAGGCGAGCACGCCCGAGCCGACATAGGCGGCACCGGACAGCTCCAGCAGGCCCTGCACGGCCCCGTCCTCGCAGAGCGGGCCGTGGATCACCGGAAACACCACGTCGATGCCGCCATCCGTCGCGGTGCCGTCGAGCGCCGCGACCTGCAGCCCGCCGGTTCCATCGGCGGCGAGGCGGATTTCCGGCGCATCCGCGTGGATCGGCAGGCTCTCCGCATTCCACTCGGCCAGGCGCTTGGGATCCTGCCGCTGCCAGCGGCCCTGCTTGTCGATGCTGACCGGGATCAGCTCGAAGCGATCCCGGTCGAGATGGCGCACCACGGAGGCCCCGGATTTGAGCGAGACCTCATGCTCTCCCGACTTGCCGCCATAGAGCACCGCGACGCGGATTTTGCCGTTCATGGTCCAGTGATCCAGTGCTGAGGCGGAGATGGGAGGCGCCGGGAGGGATGGCGGTCTTGTCGGGCGATCATGGCTTTGTGATGAAGCTTTGGCCGGTGGCGGAGCTCAGGCCGCACGCGGTTTCGGCTTCGGTTCGGGCAGGGCGGGCAGGGCGTCCATCACCCGCTCGGCCGGCAGGGTGATGGTGACCTCGGTGCCGCCGCGAGGCTTCGACCTGAGGAGGAAGCCGCCGCCATGCAGATCGACCAGCCCCTTGACGATCGGCAGGCCCAGGCCTGAGCCCTGCTCGGCGGTCTTGATGGCGAGCGAGCCCCGCCCGAAGCTCTGCATAACGATCGGGATCTCGTTCTCGGGGATGCCCGGCCCGGTGTCGGTGATCGTGACATATTGTCCGCCGGTGGCCGTCCAGCCGATCTTCATGGTGATCTCGCCGCCCTGCGGGGTGAACTTGATCGCGTTCGACAGGATGTTGAGCACCACCTGCCGGATGGCCCGCTCATCGGCCCAGACGCGCGGCAGGTCGGGTTCGGCGAATTCGCGGATCATCTGGCCCTTGGCCTTGGCGCGCAGCGCCAGCATGTGGCGGCAATCCTCGACGATGCCGATGAGGGAGATCGCCTCCTCGTTCAGCTCGTATTTGCCGGCCTCGATGCGGGAAAGGTCGAGGATCTCGTTGATCAGGTTGAGCAGATGCTGGCCCGAGCCGTGGATGTCGCCCGAATACTCCCTGTAGGCGGCATTGGCATGGGCGCCGAAGATCTCGTTCTTCATCACCTCGGAAAAGCCGAGGATGGCGTTGAGCGGGGTGCGCAGCTCATGGCTCATCGTGGCGAGAAAGCGGGATTTGGCGAGGTTCGCTTCCTCGGCCTTGCGCCGCGCCTCGTCCGAATTGGCGTTGGCGGTCTCCAGCTCCGCGAACAGCGCATCCTTCTCGGCCCGGAAGCCGATGGTCTCGACCGAGCTGGCATAGAGGCGGTTGGCGAGGAAGATGAAGAAGAGCTGCGCCGAGGCCGCCATCAGCGCCATGGTGATGCTGTCGATGTCGCGCTTGTCCCAAAAGAACAGCATGATGCCGAGGATGATCGGGCTTAAGCCCGCATAGACCGCGAGCGGGATCGAGGCCGAGAGCATCACCGTCAGCGCGCTGACGATCAGCAAGGCGGTGGTCACGAAGATTTTCGCGCCGGGAGCGTCGATCTGCGCGAAGAGCACGAGAAGCGCCGCCCAACACAGGCCGTGGAAGCCTTCCGCCAGCGCGAACCAGCGGCGCCAGCGCGCCGGGCGGATGTCCTCCGGGCGTTTGGTGAGATAGCGGCGCGACAGCCCGACGATGACGAGCGCGCTGGCCAGCACGAAAGCGCTCCAGGACGCGGCGAGGTAGACGGGCAGCCACAGGCAGGCCGCGGCCGCGATGCCGAGCGTGAGCACCATCGTGCCGACGGAGCCGGAAACCCGGTATTGCGCGAAGCTGCGCAGGAGCTCGTTGTCGAAGGCGCGCTCGAGGCCGGACGAGGAGGTCAGCCGCTCGCGGACGGTCTTGACCTCCCTCGTGAGCAGCTTGCGGCGCGCGACGGCGGCAGGGTCCGGCCCGCGCCCGCGCTGCACCTGTTCGGCCGTCACTTCCGCCATGGCAAAGGGTACGCATCCTCGTTCCGCGGCGCGGGTTGCGCAGCGGGCTCGCCATCATGGACACCAAATCGTTAAGCTCTTCCTGATGGCGCGTTTCGGATTCGGTCGATCTCGTTCTGGTCCTTTCGGCTGGCGCCGCGTCGGGCGCCTGACCGATCTCGTCGTCGCGCTCGGAATTCTGGGCTTTCTCGCGCTGGCGGGGGCGATCCTCCAGTACCGTCTCGGGCCGGCGCGGGTGCTCTCCGGCCCGGCGCAGGCGATCGACGGCGATTCGATCCGCCTGCTCGGCGAGGAATTGCGGCTCGAAGGGCTGGACGCACCGGAATACCGCCAGAGCTGCACGGATGCCGGCGGGCGCGGCGTCGCCTGCGGGCGCGAGGCGCGGCGCGCGTTGCAGGCCCTGCTGGCGCGGGGGCTGACGACCTGCGAGATCGGCAAGAGCGACCGTTACGGCCGCGGCTTGGCTCGCTGCCGGCAGGGCGACGAGGACATCAACGCCACCATGGTGCGCGACGGGCAGGCGGTTTCCTACGGCGCCTATCAGGCCGAGGAAGCGCAGGCCCGCGCGGCCGGGCGCGGGCTCTGGGCCCTGCGCTTCGAGCGGCCGGAAGCCTGGCGGCGCAGCCATCCCCGCTGAGGGGCCGTTTTGACATAAGAGCCCTCATCCCGAGGAGCCGCGTAGCGGCGTCTCGAAGGATGCTCCAGATGGTTCCGGCGTCTCCTGGAGCATCCTTCGAGACGCAGCCTTCGGCTGCTCCTCGGGACGAGGGCTCGAATATCCCGGCTTCCGAGGAAGCAGGCGCCATCCTCGCGTCAAGAAGCGCTATGATACGGTTGACCGTCCGGCACGGGCCGTGATCCGGTGCGGCCGGAGACGGAGACGATCTGATGAAGCTCTATGATGGCGGCCGCGCCCCGAACCCGCGACGGGTCCGCATCTTCTTCGCGGAGAAGGGCGTGCCGCTGCCGGAACTCATCCCGGTCGACATCGCCAAGAAGGAGCACAGGACCGAGGCGTTCAGGCGGATCAACCCGGCGCAGCGCCTGCCCGTCCTCCAGCTCGACGACGGCACGGCGCTGGCCGAGACCATCGCGATCTGCCGCTATATCGAGGGCCTTCACCCGCATCCGCCGCTGTTCGGCCGGGAGGCCAAGCAGCAGGCGCTGATCGAGATGTGGAACCGCAGGATCGAGCTCGGCCTGTTCAGCAGCGTCTCTGCCGTCTTCCGCCACAGCCATCCCTCCATGGCCGAGCTCGAGGCGCAGGTTCCGGAATGGGCCGAGATCAACCGCGAGCAGATCGACGACCATCTCCTGGTGCTCGAGCTGCAGCTCGCTGCCAACCCCTTCGTCTGCGGCGACGAGCTGACGGTCGCCGACATCACCGCCGGCATCGCCATCGACTTCATGAAGCCCTCCCGGATTCGACTGCCGGAGGATTTCGTCCATATCCGCCGCTGGCATGGCGACATCTCGGCTCGCCCGAGCTGGAAGGCGTGATGCGGTATCTGGCCTTCGTTCTGGCCGTCCTGTCGGGACTGCTGACGCCCGCCCATGCGGCCGAGCGCCTCAAGGGCGAGCAGATCCAGCGCGCCTTCGAGGGCAATACCGTCACCGGCCGCTACACCAATGGCGGCTTCTTCACCGAGTTTCATGCGCCCGACGGGCGCGCGCTCGGCCATAATGGCTGGCAGCCCAACACCGACGCCTGCTGGATCACCAAGCGCGATCAGGTCTGCTACTATTACGGCCCGCCCGAGAACCGCACGGTGCATTGCTTCACCGTCGAGATGAGCGGCGATCTCTACGTGCTGCGCAACAGCGGCAACGGCATGGTCAATGCGCTCGCCAAGGTCGAACTCGGAAATCCGCGCGGCCACACCGACAATGGCAAGCCCTGGTATTGCGACGGTCTGATCTCGCGGGCACCGGCCCCGCCGATGAGCCGGAGGCTGGCGCAGCGATGACAGCATCGGCCGTCCGGAGCGCGATCCTCGTCCTGGCCCTCACCGCCACGGCCGGCGCCGGCGCGGCCGAGCGCCTCACCGGCCCGCAGATCCGGCAGGCTTTCGAGGGCAATACCGTGACGGGGCTTTATTCCGGCAGCAACCTGCCCTTCAGCGAGTATCACCATGCGGATGGCCGCGCGCTGGGCCATAATCGCCATGTGCCGAACACGGATGCCTGCTGGACCACGACGGAGGACGCGGTCTGCTATTATTACGGCCCGGTCGACAAGCGCCGCACCTATTGCTTCACCATCGAGACCAGCGGCGCGCTTTACGTCATCCGCAACCGCCCGAGCGGACGCATCAACGGTCTGGCGCGGATCGAACCCGGCGATCCGCATGGCTTCGTCAAAAAATCGGAGAACTGGGTCTGCGACGGGCTGATTTCGCGGGCGCCCGGCCGTGGGAAGCTCGCCAGCATATTATCGAACGAAGCGGGTTCGCATGAAGACGATGCGATGAAGCAAGGAGCCGGAGCCACTTCGCCGATCGGAGAAACGCGGAGCGACCCCGGCCGATGAGCGCGCAGGAGACGCTGGACGAGGTCCTGCACGAGTTGCGGGCCTGCCGGATCTGCCGCGATGCGCCGCGTTATCTGCCGCCGCTGCCGCATCAGCCGCGTCCGGTCATTCAGGCCTCGGCGACGGCGCGGCTGTGCATCGCCGGGCAGGCGCCGGGCACGCGCGTCCATGCCAGCGGGCGGCCCTTCACCGATGCGTCCGGCGTGCGGCTACGGCGCTGGCTCGGCATCGACGAGGCGGTCTTCTACGATTCCGCCAAGGTCGCGGTCGTGCCGATGGGCCATTGCTTCCCGGGGCAGGACGCCAAGGGCGGCGACCTGCCGCCGCGGCGCGAATGCGCGCCGGCCTGGCGCGAGCGCGTCTTCGCGGCGATGCCCCGGATCGAGCTCGTCCTCGCCATCGGGCGCTATGCTCAGGACTGGCATCTGGCTGAGGGGAAGGGGCGCGGCCTCACCGCGACGGTGGCAGACTGGCGCGAGCTGCTGGCGCGGCCCGTGCATCCGCGTGTCGTGCCGCTGCCGCACCCGTCTTGGCGCAACAATGCCTGGCTGCGGCTGAACCCTTGGTTCGAGGCTGAATTGGTGCCGGTGCTGCAACGGGAGGTCGCGCGGCTGGTCGCCTGAGCCGACGCCGGGGCGGCCGTTCAGTAGCGGAACGGGCCGGAATCGAGGCCGCGATCGACGCTGCCACGCACGCTCACCACCGAGCGAACCGGCCCGAGCGCGGTCTGCCCGCGGCTTTCGACATAGGCCATGCCGTCGGTGCGGCTGCCATAGCCGCTGCGCGAGCTCTTGCCGAATTCGGCCCTGACCGCGCCGCCGACACGCACGCAGAAGGTCGAGCCTTCGAGCCGCACGAAGCCCGCGCCATATTCGGGGCAGGGGCGGGCGCCCTTGGCAGGGGCGGGAGCGGCCTTGCTGAAGGCTTCGCGCGGCTGCGCCCGGCCGGGCAGGGCCTCGCCGATCGACTGGGCCATGGCGGCGCCGGGCAGCGAAGCCAGAAGCAGGAAGGTGGCGAAGCGGAGCATGGCTGATTCCCGAAGCGACAACCGATCATGACGGTGCCGCAAGGCGCAGTTGTGGCAGGTCATCGTAACGGCACGCCCGCCCTGTGGGAAGAAGTGGAACAAAAACGAAAAAGCCCGGCCGAAGCCGGGCTTTGACGTCGCGGGCAGGGCTCCCGAGCGGAAGGCTCAGCGGGCGCGGGTGCGCACCTGGAAGACGTCGAAGGTGAGTTCGGCGATCTGCCACCACAGATACTGGTCGGAGCGGAAGGCGGCCATCGCCTCGATCGCCTTCTTGAAGTCCGGGTTCTTGGCCGAGATTTCCGAATAGAGCTCGTTCGAGGCCTTGAGGCTCGCTTCCATCACGTCCTGCGGGAAAGGGCGAAGCTGCGTGCCGGCGGCCACGAGGCGCTTCAGCGCCGGCGGGTTCACCACGTCGTATTTCGCGGCCATCTGCGTGTTGGCATAGGTGCAGGCGGCGGTCAGCGCGGCCTGATAGGTCTTCGGCAGCGAATTCCATTTCTCCAAGTTAACGAAGGCGTGGACGGTCGGCCCGCCCTCCCAGAAGCCCGGATAGTAGTAGTAGGGTGCGACCTTGGCGAAGCCGAGCTTCTCGTCGTCATAGGGGCCGACCCACTCGGCGCCGTCGATCGTGCCCTTTTCCAGCGCCGGGTAGATGTCGCCGCCGCCGAGCTGCTGCGGCACGACGCCGAGCTTCTGCAGCACGGAGCCGGCGATGCCGCCGATGCGCATCTTCAGGCCCTGCAGGTCGGCCGTCGTCTTGATCTCCTTGCGGAACCAGCCGCCCATCTGCGCGCCGGTGTTGCCGCAGGGCAGGCCGTAGGCGTTGAACTTCTTGTAGAACTCGTTGAACAGCTCGTTGCCGCCATGCTGGAACAGCCAGGCGTTCTGCTGGCGGGCGTTGAGGCCGAACGGCACCGAGGCGGCGATCGCGAAGGTCGGATCCTTGCCGACATAGTAATACGAGACGGTGTGGCACATCTCGACGGTGTTGTTGCTGACCGCGTCGAGCGCCTGCAGGGCCGGGACGATCTCGCCCGCGGCGAAGACCTGGATCTGGAACTTTCCGTCCGTCAGGTCGGAGACCATCTTGGCCATGACCTCGGCGCCGCCATAGATCGTGTCGAGCGACTTCGGGAAGGACGAGGCCAGACGCCACTTCACCTCTGGATTGGACTGCGCCACCGCCGGCATGGCGACGGCGGTGGCCGCGGCACCCGCTGCCGCGGTCTGGATGAACTGACGACGCTTCATGGGGACATCTCCTCGGAAGGCACTCGGTTTTTCGAGCTTATGTGGACGCGACGGCGACACATGCCGAACATGCGCCGGGGTTCTAACGCAATCGCTGCATGAATCGCGAGGGGATTCAACCGTTGGGACTGAGACTTTCGGCTAAAGTCCGGCCTGAACAGGGCATGGGAGGCCCTGTTTTTCAAGGCTTGGCCATGGGCGCCGCGGCTGCTTTAAGGGCGCGATGATCGAGACGGAACGATTGCTGCTGCGCCGGCCCTCTCGCGAGGATCTCGATCCCATTCACGCCATGCGCTCGGACCCCGAGGTCGTCCGCTTCATCGGCGGCAAGGCGCTGTCGCGCGAGGAGGCCTGGCAGCGATTGACGCGCAGCGCCGGCAACTGGGCCTTGCTCGGCTACGGCTTCTTCGCCGTGGTCGAGAAGGCGAGCGGCCGTCTCGTCGGTGAGGCCGGGCTGATGCAGGCCCATCGCGGCCTCGGCGAGCGGTTCGACCCATTCCCCGAGGCGGGCTGGGTCTTCACGCGCGAGGCGCAGGGCAGGGGCTATGCGACCGAGGCCGCCTTGGCGTCCCATGACTGGTTCGGGCGCGTCGTCGGCGCGTCGCGCACCGTCTGCATCATCGCGCCGGAAAATCTGGGATCGATGCGGGTTGCCGCCAAACTGGGCTACACGCCCTTCGGCTCGGCCTGCTATCACGACGCGACGGTCACGATGCTCGAGCGCCCGGCCGGGTGAGCGGCGGGACCGGACAGGCGGCAAGGGAGAGGGTCTCATGGATCAGGACAAGCTCGGGCGGCTCAGGGCTCGCTATGCCGGGGCAGGCGGCGGCGATATCCATGATCCGCGCTTTGCCAAGGTTGCCGCCGACCAGTTCCAGGGCGACCGGCGCAAATGGCCTTTCGCCGATGTCGCGACCTTCATCGGCGCCCCGTACCGGCCGGATGCGCTGGGCAAGCCGGATCTCGGTGGCCTCGATGTCGCGATTATCGGCCTGCCGATGGATCTGGGCGTGACCAACCGGGCCGGCACGCGGCTCGGGCCCCGTGCGGTCAGGGCCGTCGAGCGCATCGGGCCGATGGACCATGTGCTGGGCACGGCGCCGCTGGGCATGGTCAAGGTGGCGGATATCGGCGATGTGCCCTTCCGCTCGCGCTATTCGCTGGAAAGCTGCCACGAGGACATCGAGGCGACCTTCCGCAGCATCGTCGAGGCCGGCGTCTCCACGCTTGCCGTCGGCGGCGACCATTCCATCACCTATCCGATCCTGAAGGCCGTGGGGGCCAAGCGCCCGGTCGGCATGGTCCATATCGACGCCCATTGCGATACGTCGGGACCCTATGAGGGCTCGAAATTCCACCATGGCGGCCCCTTCCGGCAGGCGGTGCTCGACGGCGTGCTCGATCCCGAGCGCGTGATCCAGATCGGCATCCGCGGCGGCGCCGAATATCTCTGGGAGTTCTCCTACGAGTCGGGCATGACCGTGATCCACGCCAATGAGGTCGACGATCTCGGGATCGAGGCCGTGATCGCCAGGGCGCTCGCCGTCATCGGCGACGGGCCGACCTATGTTTCCTTCGATGTCGATTCGCTCGACCCCGCCTTCGCGCCCGGCACCGGCACGCCGGAGGTCGGCGGCCTGACGCCGCGCGAGGCGCTGGCGATCCTGCGCGGGCTGAAGGGACGAAACATCGTTGCGGCCGATGTCGTCGAGGTCGCGCCGCAATACGATGCCACGAGCAACACGGCGCAGTGCGCGGCGCAGGTGCTCTTCACCGAGCTCTGCCTGATCGCGGAAGCGCGCGCTGCTGGAAAAGGAAGACCATGATGAAACGACCTTCGATGGCGCAGCTTTCCGCTGTGGCCGGGCTTTGCCTGATCGGCTTCGCCGCCCGTGCGGAAGTGCCCGCCAATGGTGCGGCCTATATCGAAGCGTCCGTGGCCGCCGTCGAAAGCATGATGCGGGTCGAGCCGGGCAAGACGAGCCTGCCGCGGCTCTCTGATCCGGTCGCCCGCAAGGTGCTGGAGGATGTCTGGAACGAGAGCGCGATTCTCGGCAAGGCTCCCTATACGGGGGCCGACATCCCCGCTCTGCTCAACATCGTGCAGCAGCAGACGCGGATCCTGCAGGCCTACACGCTGTATTCGCCCGCTCCCGGCAAGACGCCGCCGGATACCGCCCGCAACGTGGTCGAGTATCAGGACGAGCTCGCCCATTCGCATGCCTTCCTGCTGAAGGCGGTCTCGGCCTCCCTGGAGGCGATCAACAATTTCGGTGCCAATCTGTCGCAGGACGAGAAGACCGATGCCCGCTTCCAGGGGCTGCGTCAGATGCGGCTCGGCCTGCAGGAGATCATCACCGGCGTCGCTCTGGCGCTGCGCAATCCGGCGCTGCGCGAGGCCAACCAGACCCTGATCGCGCGCAGCCTGGCCGATAACGCGGCGGGCATTGTGGCCGGCATCGCCCCGCCGGACCGCACGGCTTTGGTCACCGCGCTGCAGGCCGCCCGGCCTTCCCTGAAGCCGGCTGCCGAGAAGGCCGTCAGCGCCTTCATCGCGACGGCGACCAGCGCGCCCTGCAACGGGCTCTGTCGTCTGGAGTGAAGGCTTCTACGCCGGGCGCGTCGCGAGCCAGATCACATGGCGCGCGCCGCGCCCGGTGCGGCTCGCCCGCACCGTGACCTCCTCCGTCGCGAAGCCGGCCGCGCGCAGCCGGCGGGTGAAGCCGTGGTCCGGTCCCGACGACCAGACCGCGAGCACGCCGCCCGGCCGTAAGGACGCCTTGGCGATGCCGAGACCGGTTGCGCCGTAGAGGCGGTCATTGGCGGCGACGGTCAGCCCCTCCGGGCCGTTGTCGACATCGAGCAGGATGCCGTCATAGCGCGCTGTCCCCGCCGCGATCACCGCCATGACGTCTTCGACCGTCAGCGTGACGCGCGAATCGTCGAGACAGCCCGCGAAGACCGGCGCCATCGGCCCCTTCGCCCAGGCGGCGACGGCGGGAATGAGCTCGGCGACCTCGACCGTCGCCTCGCCCGGCAAGGCGGCGAGCGCCGCCCGCAGGGTGAAGCCCATGCCGAGCCCGCCGATGAGCAGGGACGGGCGGGGCCGCGGCGCGAGACGCTCGCAGACGAGCCGCGCCAGCGCCTCCTCCGAGCCGCTGAGGCGGCTGTTCATCAGCTCGTTGCTGCCGAGCATGATCGAGAACTCGCTGCCGCGCTGCTTCAGCCGCAAGGTGCCGCTGCCGTCGGGAAGAGCGGCGGTGTCGAGCACGGTCCAGGGCAGCATGAGGCTCTCGCGGTCGGGTTGGCGATGGAGCCTTATAGCCCGGACGGGGCGGCTGGCGAGGCATCGGGGGCGGTCATCGGGCGATATGCGCCTCCGTCATGGCTCTCGACCATCTCGGCAGTTGCTGTGGCGCACAAGACATGGCTATCTGATGCTGCAGCGCAGCATGCGCCTGCTCTCCCTTTGCCGAAAGCCTTCGCTATGTCTCTCGCCGCGAATGATCGCAGCCTGAATGTTTCTGCGCCTGTCACGGCCGCCACTCCGGCCGGGCTGGTGCTGTTCGCGCTCGCCATGGGCGGTTTCGCCATCGGCACGACCGAATTCGCCTCGATGAGCCTGCTGCCCTATTTCGCGGCCGGGCTCGGCATCGACGAGCCGACCGCGGGGCATGTCATCAGCATCTATGCGCTGGGCGTGGTCGTCGGCGCGCCCCTGATCGCGGTTCTGGCGGCGCGGATCCCGCGGCGCACCCTGCTGATCGCGCTGATGGGCCTCTTCGCTCTCGGCAATCTCCTGAGCGCGCTCGCGCCGAGCTATCACTGGATGCTGTTCTTCCGGTTCCTCAGCGGCCTGCCGCATGGCGCCTATTTCGGCGTGGCGGCGCTGGTCGCGGCCTCGCTCTCGGCGCCCAATCGCCGGGCGCAATCCGTGGCGCGGGTCATGCTGGGGCTCACCATCGCGACGATTCTTGGCGTGCCGGTCGCGAGCTGGATGGGGCAGGCGCTGGGCTGGCGGACCGGCTTTGGCATCGTCGCGGTGCTGGCGCTGCTGACCGTGCTCCTGGTCGCCCTCTATGCGCCGCGCGACAGCGTGCAGCCGGGCGCGAGCCCCTTGCGCGAGCTCGGTGCGCTGAAGCGCCGGCAGGTCTGGCTGACGCTCGGCATCGGCGCCATCGGCTTCGGCGGCCTCTTCGCGGTCTACACCTATGTCGCCTCGACCCTGATGGCGGTGACGCAGGTCTCGCCCGTCGTCGTTCCCGTTGTGTTGTCGGTCTTCGGCGTCGGCCTCACCGTCGGCACGCTTTTCGCCGGCTGGGCTGCCGACCGGGCATTGATGCCCTCGATCGGCGGGCTCCTGCTCTGGAGCGCGGTCTGGCTCGCCGCCTTCCCCTTCGCCGCCGGCAACATCTGGGCCGTCTCGCTGGTCGTCTTCATGATCGGCAGCGGCGGCGGCCTCGGCGCGATGCTGCAGACGCGATTGATGGATGTGGCCGAGGACGCGCAGACGCTGGCCGCCGCCCTCAACCACAGCGCCTTCAACACGGCCAACGCGCTCGGGCCTTGGCTCGGCGGCATGGCGATCGCCGCGGGTTATGGCTGGACCTCGACCGGCTGGGTCGGCGCCGCGCTCGCGCTCGGGGGCATCGCGATCTGGGGCGTTTCGCTGCTCGACGACCGCCTGTCGCGCCGGCGCTGAGATCGACTTTCGCAGCAGGCCTGCGGGCCTCGCGCCTTTTGCCCAATCGGATCAGCGGTTTACCCTGCGATAAATTTCGGCGGGGCCGCCTGGAAAAGCTGCGTCTGCCCACTTGCGGCTGCGGTGAGACTTCGCCCAATCTGTAGGCACAAGGTGCGGCCGGGAAGAGGGAACACCCGGCCGTTCAACCTGCGGGAGGCACCATGAAGAGTTTCGTTCGTTTCATCGCCGCGGCAGCGCTCACCGTCGTGGGCGCCACCGGCGCACTGGCGCAGGCCAAGGAGTGGAAGGAGATCCGCATCGGCACGGAGGGCGCCTACCCGCCCTACAACAACCTGAATGCGAAGAAGGAGCTCGAGGGCTTCGAGATCGACTACGGCAACCTGCTCTGCGAGAAGATGAAGGTGAAATGCACCTGGGTGGTGCAGGACTGGGACGGCATCATCCCCGCGCTGCAGGCCAATAAATACGACGTCATCTTTGCCGGCATGAACGCGACCGACGAGCGCAAGAAGCAGGTCGATTTCACGGCGGTCTACAGCAAGACGCCGATCTGGATGATCGGCCCGAAGACCATCAAGTCGGACGATGTCTCGCCGGCCGCCCTCAAGGGCAAGTCGGTCGGCGCGCAGGGCTCGACCATCCACGCCAACTTCCTCGAGAAATTCTACAAGGATTCCGACATCCGCCTCTATCCGACGCAGGAAGAGGCCAATCTCGACCTGCTCAACGGCCGCCTCGACTACATCGTCGCCGATGCGCTGGCGCTCGCCGATTTCCTCAAGGGCAAAGGCAAGGATTGCTGCCGCAAGATCGCCGAGGTGAAGCGCGACGACGCCATCCATGGCCCCGGTGTCGCGGGTGCGGTGCGCAAATCCGACGTGGCCCTGAAGGAGATGATCAGCAAGGCGATTGCCGAGACCATGGCCGACGGCTCGCACAAGAAGCTCGAGGATAAGTGGTTCAAATACGAGTGAGCCGATCCTCGTGAATCGTTTCCGCCGGCCCGGTCGGGCCGGCGGGCTTGCTGTTCTCCAGCCCCGGCATCCACATGCTCGATAAACTCGCCCTGCTCGGCTTCGGCGATGGCGGCTGGGGGCTGGCGCTTCTGCAGGGCGCCGGCATCACCATCTCGATCGCGCTCGCGACGCTGCCTTTCGGCCTTGCCCTGGGCCTCCTCGTCGCTCTCGGCAAGCGCTCCGACAACGCCGTGCTGCGTGGCATGGCCACGCTCTACACGACGATCTTCCGGGGCGTGCCCGAGCTGTTGACGCTCTACATCATCTATTTCGGCGTGCAGCTCCTGCTCCAGCACCTCTGGCAGTATCTGGGCCTGCCGGGTTCGTTCAGCATGCCGCCCTTCGTCGCCGGCATGGTCGCGCTGGGCGTCGTGCTCTCGGCCTTCTCCAGCGAGGTCTGGGTCGGCGCCTTGAACTCGATCCAGAGGGGCCAGCGCGAAGCCGCCGCGGCGCTCGGCCTCAGCAAGGCGCAGGCCTTCCGCCTCGTGGTGCTGCCGCAGCTCATCCGAGTCGCGCTGCCGGGGCTCGGCAACAACTGGATGGTGCTGCTCAAGGAAACCTCGCTCGTCTCGGTCATCACCCTGCCGGACATCATGTTCATCACCACCCGCGCCAATGTCGTGACCAAGGAGCCGTTCCTGTTCTTCGGCGCGGCGATCCTGATCTATCTCTTCTTCTCGCTGATCTCGGCCAGGGTGGTCGACCGGATGGAGCGGCGCGCCAATCGCGGCTTCGCCGCCTTCGGGGGCGCGACGCGATGAACTGGTGCGAATATCCCGGCTGGCTCGTCGGCAGCGAGGTTTTGCAGAACTACGGCTGTCGCATGGCGTCCGGGCTCTGGATCACGGTCGAGCTGGTGGTGATCTCCGTGCTGATCGGTTTCGTGATGGCGCTCGGCCTCGCCATCGCCCGGCTTTATGGGCCGCGCTGGGCGCAGGCGGCAGTCAACGGCTACACCACCTTTTTCCGCGGCACGCCGCTGCTCTGCCAGCTCTTCCTGGTCTATTACGGCCTCGGCCAGTTCCGCCTCTTCTGGCAGGACACCGGGCTGTGGTGGTTCTTCCGCGATCCGTTCTATTGCGCGGCCCTGACCTTCACGGTGAACACGGCCGCCTATCAGGCGGAGATCCTGCGCGGCGCCATCCAGTCCATTCCGCGCGGTCAGTTCGAGGGGGCCGCCTCGCTCGGCCTGCATCGCTGGGCGACCTTGCGCCTCGTCATCCTGCCGCAGGCGATGATCCTGGCTCTGCGCCCGCTCGGCAACGAATTGATCGTGATGATCAAGTCCAGCGCCGTCGCCTCGCTGGTCACGCTGTTCGACCTGATGGGCGCGACGCGGCTGGCCTTCGCGCGCTCCTTCGACCTCTCGATCTATCTCTATGCGGCGCTGATCTATCTGACGCTGGTCGAGATCATCCGGCGCGTCTGGGATCGGATCGAGCTCAGGCTCAGCCGGCATCTGGCGCTGCGCTGAGAACTTTTAGCCGTCCTCAGCCCGGCAGCGTCAGGACGACGGCGCCGCGCGGGGTCGCGACGACGGTGTGCTCGTACTGGACGGTGGGCGCGCAGGGCTCGCTGTAGAGCGTCCAGCGATCGCCGTCGCCCTGTTCCGCCCAATCGGCGCCCAGCGACAGGAATGGCTCGACGGTGAAGACGAGCCCGTTCGTCATGGTCCGGCGCTCGCGCCGGTCGGGCCAGGTCGCGATCTCCGTCGGCTCCTCATGGAGGGAGCGGCCGCAGCCATGGCTCGCCAGGTTGCGCACCAGCGTATAGCCGTTCTTCTCGGCGAAGCGCCCCACCGCCTGGCCGATGCCGGCGAGCGGCTTGCCCGCGCCGACCTGCCCGATGCCCGCCCAGAGCGCGCGCCGGCCGTCGCGGCACAGGCGCTCCAGCTTGGGCCTGACCGGCGGCACGGCGAAGGACGCGCCGGTATCGGCGAAGAAGCCGTCCTTTTCCGCCGAGACGTCGATATTGACGAGATCGCCGGCCAGGATGCACCGCTCGCCGGGAATGCCGTGGGCGATCTCCTCGTTGACGCTGATGCAGGTGGCGCCGGGGAAGCCATAGGCGAATTCCGGAGCGGGCCGGGCGCCTTGCCGTTCGAGGACATCGCGGCCGATCGCGTCGAGTTCCGCGGTGGTCATGCCGGGCTCGAGCGCCTTGCCCATGGCGGCGAGAGCACGCGCCACGATCGCGCCGATCTCCTTGAGCGCCTGCAGTTCGTCGTCGTTCGAAATGGTCATGGAACCTGAGCTAAGCTGCCACCCGCCCGGCCGCAACGGGAAAAGCCGCATGGGCGGCTGGCGCGCATCCGCCTTCCCGCCTCGGCAACCGCGCGCTAAAGCGTGACGATCTTCGGAAAAGGACAACGGGAGCAGCTCATGGCCAAAGTCGCGTTCATCGGTCTCGGCGTGATGGGATACCCCATGGCGGGCCATCTCAAGGCCAAGGGCCATGAGGTCACCGTCTACAACCGCAACCCGACGAAGGCGCAAGCGTGGGTCGCCCAGCATGGCGGTGTTTCGGCCGCGACCCCCGCCGATGCGGCGAAGGGCCAGGAGTTCGTCTTCTGCTGCGTCGGCAATGACGATGATTTGCGCTCGGTGACGACGGCTGAGAACGGCGCCTTCTCCGGCATGGAGAAGGGAGCAGTCTTCGTCGATCACACCACCGCCTCGGCCAATGTCGCGCGCGAGCTCGACGAGGCCGCGAAGCAGGGCGGCTTCGCCTTCATCGACGCCCCGGTCTCCGGCGGCCAGGCCGGTGCCGAGAACGGCGTGCTGACGGTGATGTGCGGCGGCGAGCCCGAGGCTTACGCCCGCGCCGAGCCGGTCATCGCGAGCTTCGCCCGCATGTGCCGGCTGATGGGCCCCGCCGGTTCCGGTCAG
Source organism: Allobosea sp. OAE752 (assembly GCF_050433265.1). Classification (NCBI taxonomy): domain Bacteria; kingdom Pseudomonadati; phylum Pseudomonadota; class Alphaproteobacteria; order Hyphomicrobiales; family Alloboseaceae; genus Allobosea; species Allobosea sp. OAE752. The sequence continues at coordinate 219,869 of NZ_JBNPXO010000001.1, read as the reverse complement.
CTCACCAAGATGGTCAACCAGATCTGCATCGCCGGCCTCGTCCAGGCGCTGTCGGAAGGCGTCCACTTCGCCAAGCGCGCGGGCCTGGATGTCGAGACGATGCTGGAGGTGATCTCCAAGGGCGCCGCCGGCTCCTGGCAGATGGAGAACCGCGGCAAGACCATGAACCAGAACAAGTTCGACTTCGGCTTCGCCGTCGACTGGATGCGCAAGGATCTCGGCATCGTGCTCGACGAGGCCCGCCGCAACGGCGCGCAGCTTCCGGTCACGGCGCTGGTCGACCAGTTCTATGCCGAGGTGCAGAAGCTCGGCGGCCGGCGCTGGGACACCTCCAGCCTGATCGCGCGGCTGGAGGGCTGAGTGGAAAGCCGTGGCGGCTGCCCTCAGAGCCGGATGATTTCAGACGGAAACACAGGGTGATTCCATCTGAAATCTGAATCCGTCTCTTATCAAAGAGTTAGAGAAGGATTCATGCGAAAAGCCGGTTCCCACTTTTCGCATCCTGCTCTAAGGACCCGTCTTCATATCCGCCGAGGTCGCGACCGCCTGTTTGCGATCGATCTTGAGATTGGAATCCGGCTTCACCCGCTGCCGATGCATGGTGTAGAGGCCGCTGGCCACGATCAGGACCATGCCGAGGACGGCAATCAGGTCCGGCACATCGCCCCAGACGAGATATCCGCTGAGGACCGCCAGCACGACCGCCGCATAGCGATACTGCGAGATCACGCCGACATCGGCGCGGCGGAAGGCCGAGATGATGCAGAAGGTGCCCAGCGTCACCAGCAGCGCGGCCAGCAGCAGATAGACGAGCTCGATGCGCCAGAGCGGTTGCCAGATCTCCGTCAGCCCGTAGCCCGCGGCGACAAGGCCGACGAGGATCGTCGTGGTCAGCGACACGACGGTCGAGGGCACTTCCGCGCCGATCGTGCGGGTGGTGAGGTCACGGCAAGCCGTCAGCAGGACGCTGATCAGGGCGACGATGGTCGCGGCGCTGAAGGTATCGGTCCCCGGCCGCACGACGATGAGAACGCCGACGAAGCCGACGAGCAGCGCCAGCGTGCGTCGCCAGCCGACGGCCTCGATCCGCAGTGCCACGGCCAGTGCCACGATGATCAGCGGAGTCGCCATGTTGATCGTCGTGATGGTCGCGAGGGGCAGGAGCCCGAGCGACCAGCTGAAGGTCAGGGCGCCACCGGCCTCCAGCAGGCCGCGCAGCACCACATGCGGCTTGAGCGCCATCGTCAGGCGGTCGCCTTCGCCGGCGGCGAAGACCAGCGCGATGCCGATCAGCAGCGCGAAAGCGGCTCGCAAGGCCAGCGCCTGTCCCGGCGGATAGACCTCGCGCGCGAGCTTCATGAACGTGTCGTTACAGACGAAGAGCGTCACCGCCGCGAGCATGAAGGCGATGCCCCGGCGGTTGTCGGCTGCGCTGGCCAAGGCGTTGTCCTGTCGGGATGTGCTTACGCGTCGAAGCGGGAAAGCGAGAAGGGGGCGAGGTCGAAGGGCGAATGGCCGCTCGTCGACAGATCGGCGAGGATCTCGCCGATGGCGCTGGCGAATTTGAAGCCGTGGCCGGAGCAGGCTGAGGCGAAGACGGCCTGCGGCACGCCCGGCACCGTGTCGATGATGAAGTCCTCGTCCGGCGAGACGGTGTAGACGCAGCCCTTCAGGGTCAGCGGCTCGCCGGCAGCGTCGGGGATATAGCGTGCGAGGCATTCGCGGATGAGCCTGACCTGCGTCTCGCTCGGTGTCCGGTCCTGATCGCGCGGGTCCATCGGCTCGCGGCCGAAATGCGGCCCGCCGAGCTTGAAGCCGGGATGCTCGTAGAGCGGGAAGCCGTAGAAGCTGCCCTCCTCGACATGCAGGATGAAGACCGGGAAGGCGCCTTCCCGGAACAGCTCCGGCCGGTGCGTGCTGAACCAGCCGATCGCCTGCTTCACCGTGGCGACGTTCCGGGTCAGCGCCGGCACCGCATCCGCGATCCAGCCGCCCGAGGTGATGACGAGCCGCCCGGCGCTGTAGGTGCCGCGCTCCGTGCGCACCACCACGCCGCCCTGCGCCGTCGGTGTCCAGTCGATGAGCGGCTCGTTGGTGCGGATCTCGGCGCCACGCGCCTGCGCCAGCCCGACATGGGCGTAGATCGCCTTTTCGGAGGCGACGAAGCCGCCATCCGGCTGCCACAGGCCGAGATGGCCGGCCGGCAGCTGGAAGCCGGGGAAGCGGCGCATCGCCTCGGCGGCGTCGATCACCTCATGGCTGAGGCCGTGGTCGAGGCAGGATTGCAGCGAGGATTCGACCGGCCCGCCGCCTTCCGGCGCCAGATCGAGCGAGCCGGTGACGTGCAGCAGCTTCAGCCCCGCCAGCTCCCCCGTCTCGCGCCAGAGCTCATGCGCCCGGCGCACGATCGGCACATAGTGCGAGCCCTCGAAATAGGCGAGGCGGATGATCCGGCTCAGCCCGTGCGAGGAGCCCATGGCATGGCCGAGGTCGAAGCGTTCGAGCCCGAGCACCTTGAGGCCGCGGCGGGCGAGATGCCAGCAGGCGGCCGACCCCATGGCGCCGACGCCGGCGACAATGACGTCATAGCTTTGCTGGCTCATGGGCTCTGGCTCGACCGGGAGGTGGAAAGCCAAGCCATACAGGGGCTTGCCGACCCGGTCCATGGCGCGGCCGGCAGAGCCGCTCCGCTATTTCGAGAAGCCTTTGTTAACGGACGCCCGCAATAAGCTTGCCCATGACGCAGGGTGAGATCGGGGGGCTCATGACGGGCAGGATTCGGCGCTGGTTCGGCGCTGGTAAAATCGCCGGATACGACGCGCTTCCCGTCGCGCCTGCCGCTGAAGTCGAAAAGCCAGTCTTCGTGCCGGATGGCGAAACCGTTTCGGCGGCCGTCGACGATATCGAGAGCGAGATCCTGTCAGCGATGGGCAAGCTGACCCGCGAGCTCGGCGAGGCCGGGCAGCTCTCGGCCGATTTCGAACGCGATTCCCGGGCGATCCTTGCAAGCGCCGGCGGCATGCGCCTGGCGGTGGTTTCGGCCAATGAGAACGCCTCGGCGCTCGCGGCTGCGAGCCAGCAGGTTTCGGATGCGGCGGAGGAGGTCGATCTCTCGCTCGCCAATGTGCGCAGCAAGCTCGACGCCGCCATGTCGCGGGCCAGCGAGGCCACGATCATGCTCGACGGGCTGGCGGTCGCGACCGGGGAGATTCGCGGCATCGTCGATTCGATCGCGGATATCGCGCGCCAGACCAATCTGCTGGCATTGAACGCGGCCATCGAGGCGGCGCGTGCCGGTGAGGCCGGGCGCGGCTTCGGCGTCGTCGCCCATGAGGTGAAGTCGCTCTCGGTCGAGGTCAGCCAGGCGGTCGAGCATATCCGCACGCGGGTCGACCGCCTGACGCAGGCCGCGCAGGGCTCGACCGAGATCGTCAACGACGCGCTCCAGATCGTCCGTGAGGTCAACCCGATCGTGGGGCTGATCGGCAACGCCTCGCAGCAGCAGGCGACGACGACCGCCGAGCTCTCCCGCAATGCGCGCGAGACCGCCTTGTTCGTCGATGGCGTGGCCAGGCAGGCCGACGAGATCGACCGCATCGCCCATGCGACGGTGGCGGATAGCGAGCGGGTGCGTCACGCCACCGAGCGCGGCGGCCGCCTCGTCGGCAACATGGTGCGCCGGTTCAAGCCGACCCTGCGGCACGCCGCCTTCGCCGATCGGCGCCGCCATGACCGGTTTCCGGCGGCGCGCCGCGCCTGGCTCTCGGTCGGCGATGTCGACATCGCCGGGGAGGTCATCGATCTCGGCCGGGGCGGGGCCTTGCTGGCCGATGCGCCGGAGGCGCGTCACTGGTCGGGCGCATCCGGCAGCGTCACGATCGAGGGGCTGCCGCCGCTGCCGTGCCGCATGACGGGGGTGAGCGACAACGGGCTCCACATCGCCTTCGCGCCCGAGGCCGCCGCCGGCAACGACGCGCTGGCGCAGACCATCGAGGAGATCGAGCGCTCCTACCGGCCTCTGATCGAGCGCGCCCAGGACTTTGCCCGGCAGGTTGGCGCGGCGATGGAAACCGCGCTGGATCGCGGCCTGTTGACCGAGGACGACCTGTTCCAGGCCAGCTATACCGCCGTGGCGGACAGCGAGCCGCGCCAGTATCTGAGCCCGAGCCTGACCGCGCTGGAAACCGTGCTGCCGCCGGTTCTCGCGCAAATCCTCGCCGACGATGCGCGCCTGTCCTTCGCCGTCGCCGGCGACCGCAACGGCTATGTGCCGGTCCACAATGCCGCCCATTCCTTGCCGCCGCGCCGGGGCGAGCCGGGCTGGAACGCGACCTATGCCCGCAACCGGCGCATCTATGACGACCGCGTCGGCATCAGTTTCGGCCGTTCGGTGCGCCCCTTCCTCGTGCAGCGCTCGCTGCAGGATCTCGGCCGCGGGCTGGAAGCGTTCAGCGAGATCGGCGCGCCCATCAGGGTGCGCGGCCGCCACTGGGGCGGGGTCAGGACGGCCTACCGGCTCTGACTACAGCCGGTCCCAGCTCACGGCGACGTTCATCTTCCGGAAGGCCTGCTGCCAGAGCGTGGCCGCCTGTTCGAGGCGCTGGGGCTCGTAGAGGCCCTGCACCTGATGCACGCTGAGCGCCCAGCTCGCGGCGCCCGAGCTCTGCCAGACCTTCGCCAGGAGCTGCCGCAGCTTTTCGGGATCGCGCGCGCCGGCGCCATTGCCGAAGACGGTGTATTGGCCCGAGTTCTGCAGCATGTCGGAGACCAGCACGAGCTTGCGGTCGCCGGTCTCGACCCGGTTCTCCCGCCGCGCCACGACATCGCCGATCGCCTCGACGATCGGAGACTGGTTGCCCTTTGCCGGCGTGGTCAGCACCTTCAGCGCGTCGTCGAGCGGACGGCCGAACTTCTCGACCCATTTGACGTATTCGCGGCGCGGGTTGCCGATCAGCTCGCTCGCGGTCTTGCCGGGATTGCAGAGCGAGATCAGCGCCGGAAAGCCGGGCTCGAAGACGTCATTGAAGACATAGATCGAGAGCATCCGGTCGGCCGGCAATTCATCGCCGATCTGCTTGACCAGCGTCTTGAGGCGTCCGGCCTGGACCTCGCTCCACGGGTCGGTCTTGTCGACGAGGATCAGCGTCTGCCCGACCGGGCCGGTCTTGGGGCAGAGTGTCTCCTGGTCGCGCGGCGGCCCGCGCAGCAGGGAGGGGGCGGCGAAGAAGCCGACGAGGGCGACGCCGGCGAGGAGGGAGGCGACGATCGCCCAGTTCTCAGTCTTCATGCGTCGGCCTCTAGCGCTGCATGGCGGCGAATTCCTCGGCCGCCTGCTTCTGCGCCGCCTCGTCGCGCTCGAAGGCTTCGCGCCCGGCCTGTGCCGCGCGCAGCTTGACCTGCTCGACCTCGCCGGCGAGGTCGATGCCGCGCAGGAGCACGAGCCGGTCCTTCAGCGTCGCCTCGATCAGGGCCGGCATCGATCCGAGCTGCCGCTCGAAATCCTCGATCTGTCGGCGCGCGGCGGTGTATTCCGGCAATTCGCCGGGCTGGTCGATCTCGGCAAGGTTGAGCGATTGCGAGAAATAGGCCGGCGGCAGGTCGGTCCGAACGCGCAGATTGGCCTCGCGATACTGCATCATCGCCGCGTCCTTGGCGGCGCGAAGCTGCCCGAGGCGGGAGATGTGGAGGTCGCGCGCCTTCTCGGCCCTGGCCTTGAAGGATTGCAGCTTGCCGAGCTCGTCGCGGCATTCCTCGCGGAAGCCGTCGACCTGCGTCCTGAGCGCCTCCATCTCCGGCAGCAACTCGACATCGAGCCGGCGCCTTTCTTCCTCGACCGCGCTCCAGCGCTGGCGCCAGCGCTTGTAGGCGGCGGCATGGCCGGGATAGCTGCCGAAGGCCGAATACCCCTTGGTCGCCGAGACGAAGGCGACGATGCAGCCGATGATGACGAGCGCGACCGATTTGAGGTCGTAGATCGCGAAGGGGTTCTCCAGCATGCGCGGCATCACCTGGAAGGAGCGCGCATCGGGATTGGCGATCAGCATCTCCCGATAATGGCCGACGGCGAGGTTGAACAGCACGATCAGCGCGATCATCCCGGCATAGGCCGGCAGCGCCCAGAACAGATGCGAGCTCTTCACATGCTGGCAGTAGCGCGCCGGCCCCACCCCCATGAAGAAGCCGAGCGCGATGTTGAGCGCCGAGATGATCACGGCCGTCGCCGCGCCGCCGATCAGGCCGAAATCGCTGGCCTCGGCGAAGAAATTGCCGTTGAGCAGGCTCTCGATCACCAGCGGCACGACCAGGAAGAACAGGATGAACTGCCATTTGTCGAGCTTGGGGTCGGCGCGGCGCTTGTTCTCGTAGTTGAAGAAGGCGTATTCGCGCTTGGCCCTGAGCGCGTCGTAGACGCGCTGCTCCAGCTCGCTGCCATGCTTGTTCAGCATCGCGCGCATCGCAGCCTCGATGCTGCGCACGCGGCCCTCGAAGCGCTGCTGGGTGAACAATTCGCGCCGGCTCGCGATCTCGGCCTGGAGCGCGTTGAGGCTCGCTGCCGCCTCCTGCCGGATCGTGTTGAAATGCTCGCGGGCCCGCGCGACCAGCGTCTGCTCGGTCTGCGACAGCATCGTCGCATGGGCCGGCGGCTGGTTTTCGACCGCGTCGCTGGCGCCGTGATGGCCGGCCTTCACGGATTCCGCGAGGTGATGCGCCGTGATCGGCGCGATGGCCTCGCGTCGACGGGGCTCGCCGCTGCCGTTCTCATTCGCCATGGGCGGACCGCATCAGGAAATGGCGGGCATCGACGACATCCACCCAGAAATCACGGAAGCCGGGATAGGCCGGCCGCAGATAGGCGCGCTCGAACCAGAGCGTCAGCACGACGAGCCCGGCTGCCCCCAGCGCCGGCAGGATCGCGCCGACGATGGCGGCGGGGCTCGTTTCCCAGAGCCGCCAGCCCAGCCCGAGCAGGGCAAAGGCGCTGGCGACGACGAGGAGCGCGAGCATGCAATGCCGGCCGGTGTCGTAGGCGAGCTGCAGCCCGGCGGTCATCAGCGTGATCGCGAAGGCGGCGGCAAGCTCGATCACGGCGAGCCCGACAACGAGGCCGGCGAGCGTGGCGCCGATTCCGGTCGGGGATGCCGGCGAGAGCACCGCATGGACGCTGCGGCCGGTCGCCCAGCCGAGATGGAGGCAGAAGAGCAGGATCGCGGCGATGAGGATGGCGACGAGTGGCGTCTCGCGCCGCAGCCGCGCCGCCATGATCGCCAGCCGGGCGGCATGCGTCTGGCATGCGGCTTCGTAAAGCGCGCTTCCGGCCGCCCGCAGCCGCCCCATCATTGCCCTGAATATCGAACGCAACCGACCCGCCATGGCCACGACGGTTACCGCATTCGCCCGGCCGGTCAAGGGAAGGGCAGGGGCGTGCCCTGCTCAGCCGCCGGTCACGCTCATATGGCGGCCGACCGCGGGGCGCGCATGGCGGCGGTCGATGACGAAATCATGGCCCTTGGGCTTGCGCGCGATCGCTTCGTCCATGGTGCGGAAGAGCAGGACATCGTCCTTCGACGCGCGCACGGCGGCGCGCAGATCGGCGGCGTCCTCCTGGCCCAGGCACATATAGAGCGTGCCGGTGCAGGTCAGGCGCACGCGGTTGCAGCTCTCGCAGAAATTATGGGTCAGCGGCGTGATGAAGCCGACGAGCCCGCCGGTCTCCTTGACGCGGACATAGCGCGCCGGCCCGCCGGTACGGTAGGGATCGTCGACGAGGGAGTACTTGTCCATCAGGCGCCCGCGCACCACCGAGAGCGGCAGGTACTGGTCGATGCGCCCGGCCTCGATCTCGCCCATCGGCATCACCTCGATCAGGGTGAGGTCCATGCCGAGGCCGTGCGACCAGAGCATCAGCTCTTCGATCTCGTCGTCATTGACGCCCTTGAGCGCGACCGCATTGATCTTGACCCGCATGCCGGCCTTGCGCGCCGCCTCGATGCCGGCGAGCACCACGCTGAGATCGCCGCGCCGGGTGATCTCGCGGAACTTGTCGGCGTCGAGCGTGTCGAGCGAGACGTTGATGCGCCGCACCCCGTAGCCGGCAAGCTCGTCGGCATATTTGTGCAGCAGCGAGCCATTGGTGGTCAGCGTCAATTCGTCGAGCGCGCCCGAGGTGAGATGGCGCGAGAGCGAGCGGAACAGGCTCATGATGTCGCGGCGCACCAGCGGCTCGCCGCCGGTGAGCCTGAGCTTGCGCGTGCCGCGGGCGACGAAGGCGGTGGCGATCCGGTCGAGCTCCTCGAGCGTCAGCAATTCCTTGCGGGGCAGGAACTGCATGTTCTCGGCCATGCAATAGACGCAGCGAAAATCGCAGCGATCCGTCACCGAGATGCGCAGATAGGAAATCGTGCGGCCGAACGGATCGACCAGGGGCGACCGCGTCAGCGGTTTCATGTCGTCGAGCAGCACGTCTGCCTCAACTCCGGATGCGGCGCCGCTCCGCGCTGGATGCGGACGCTTCTTCACATTGCTATAGCGAGACATTGGCATCGATGCGCTGAAGGTCAAGCGCATGGCTGCCGCGCATGGCGATGAGGAACTGCACGATCATGTCATCCTGGCCGACCGAGATCCGCCTCGCCAAGGACCGCCGCACCCTCCACGTCACCTTCGACGACGGCGCGAGCTTCGCGCTGCCGGCCGAGCTGCTGCGCGTCGAGAGCCCCTCCGCAGAGGTCCAGGGCCATCATCCCAGCCAGAAGACCATCGTTCCCGGCAAGGCCGAGGTCGAGATCCTGCGTGTCGAGCCTGTCGGGCACTATGCCGTCAGGCTCGGCTTCGACGACATGCACGACACCGGCATCTATGCCTGGGACTATCTGCGCGAGCTCGGCGAGCAGGCCGGGGAGAAGATGAAGGCGTATGAGGCCGCTCTGGCCGAGAAGGGGCTGTCGCGGGGGGGACGGCGCTAGGGGCGGCGAAGGCGGTGTGAGGAGAGACAGTTCTGGGTCGGGAGCGGATCTTTGATCGGTGAGAAATTAGGCGCGGGAGCCGAAGAATGGGGTTCGCTATTTCACTTAGGAGCGATCATCCGAGCGCGGACAGCGTTCGCGCGCTGTGGAATGATGTTCAGCGGTTCGAGGACCATCCCTCAATGGCCCTCCTTGGCTACCCGCCCCACGTCACTCTGGCCATCTACGATGATGAAACGGTGCGAGAGGTCGAGGTTCGAGACGCGCTCGATCAAGCCAGCAAAAACCTGCGCCCGGTCACGCTGACCTTTGATGCCATTTGCAGCTTTGATGGGCCGCCGATGGTTCTATGGGCGTCGCCCCGTTTCAGTGCAGTCTTGCGGGACATCCACGAGGCAATCCACGCAGCCATCCACCCCGCCTCATGTCGTCCGCATTACCGGCCTGGGACATGGAAACCTCATTGCACGCTAGGCACGCGGGTGAGGGATGATCGGCGTGACGCGGCGCTAGCCTTCGCCCGCGAAGCTAGCAGCGTGTTTGATGTGATTTTCGACGCTCTCGACTGCATCTACTTCCCACCTATCGCTCCTTTCGAGTTGCGGAAGCTGCTCTGAGCTAGCCGAACAGAACCCGCAGGAACGTCCGAGTTGGGTCGGGAGCGGACGCCTCGCCCCAGCGCCGCCAGCGTCCGCTTACGGGCAAGGCGACAAGGTCGGCTTTTGCCGCGAGGTGATCCAACTTGCCGCGAGGCTATCGATCCCGAACCATTGCCACCGCTACAATCCCTCCGGCATGGAACAGTCGAGGCTCAAGGCTGATAGATGAAGATCATGTGTCTAAACGGCTGGGGCGGGAAGCTCCATGTGCCGCTCATAGCTTATCTGGAGGCGTCATCTCCCGACATCCTCTGCCTGCAGGAGGTGGTGCACAGCCCCGAGACCACGAAAGAGTGGCTGACCTATCGAGACGGAAGCCACATTCTCCCGCAACGAGCGAACATGTTTCGCGATGTTGCGCGGGCTCTCCCGGACCACACGCCCATCTTCTGCCCGGCAGCGCAAGGGGTGCTCTGGGATGGGGAGACATCCATCCCGTCACAGTGGGGCCTAGCAACATTCGTGCGCCGCACGCTGCCGATCACAGGACAGGTGCAAGGCTTCGTCCACAAAGCCTTCTCCCCTTATGGCTATGGCGAGCACCCGAGGTCCCGAAGCGCCCATGTCGTCCGGGTTTTCGATTTCGAGAAGGCGCGGTTCATCTGCGTTGTCCACATGCATGGCTTACGCGACCTCGGAGGAAAGGGCGATACTCCCGAAAGGATCGCGCAAGCCAACCGGCTGGCGGAACTCGTTCAGCAGATCGCGGAACCCGGCGATCCTGTCGTCGTCTGTGGAGACTTCAACGTCGATCCTGGGAGCCAAACCTTCGAGATCCTCGGCCGCATCGGTTTGGCTGATCTCGTCACCGCACGGGGGTTCGGCAGCACCCGCACGTCTCACTATTCGAAAGCCGGAAAATTCGCTGATTATATGCTTGTCAACGGTCACGTGGAGGTGACGGACTTCACCGTGGTCGCCGAGCCCGAAGTCTCGGACCATTGTCCCCTGGTTCTGACAGTGTGACAGGCTTGGCCGAAGCCGTGGCGCCCGCACCCCACCAAGCGCTCGGAGAGGTCGCTTAGGATCGAGGATCGATCATTTGTCCCATGAGCGCAGAGCGTCCGGTCTGGGTGGGCTCAATGTCCGCACGAGGCACGTGACTGACGGCAAGATGCCTTTCCGAGATGTCTGCTTAGGGTCGGAAGCGGACGCAAGTATCTCAGCGCTTTTGCCAACCGAGAGCTATCCCGACACAATCTTTGCGGTCAACGTCCCGGCCAGAACCAAGACGCTTAGATGCGTCAGCGCGATGCCGATTCCTCGAAGCTCGGCGGTGTCGCGCCACATCCCGATCGCATGCGCGATCCTCCCGACGAGAAGCGCGCTGCCGATCGAGATAACGAGCCATAGGGGTGCAGCGGCCGCCTCGACGAGCCCAAGCCCGATCAGGCCGAGGGGGGCATATTCGACGAAGTTGCCGTGCGCGCGGATGAGGCGGCGTAGCAGGACGTCGTCGCCTTCGCCGACGAGCACCCCGATGCGGGCTCGCCGGACGGAGACCGGCACCGAGAGACCGACCAGCGCGAGCAGGAACAGCGCCGCGAAGACCGTCGTGACCGAGAGGAACGGCATCGTGGTCACTGCCGGCTGCCGATGATGGGGCCACCGTAGGGAGAGGGCGCCTCCCGGGCGGCGTTCTGGGTGAGGAAGGATCCTGCTAGCAGCGCGAGGCCCACCACCGCAGGCACGGCGCCCTTCGGCTTTCCGACGCCGATATGGGCGAGGCCGGACAGGATCAGGTGGAACAGGATGCCGGCATAGGCGAGATCGCTGAGCGGGACGTTGAACCGGGAAAGGATCGCGATCGGCGCGAGCACCTTCACGACGATCATGAACCGAACGAGATAGGCGGGGTATCCGAGACCCAGGATGGTCTCCCGGACCCAGGCGCCCTTGATCAGGTAGAGGGTGGCGGAAGAGAGGTAGAGCGCCGCGAGGAGCGCGGTGCTGACCCAGTAGATGAATTGTGCGGACATGCGTTCTCGATCGCCGCACGCGGCGGCGCGTTCTGATGGAGTGAGGAGGAGCGGTCGGAAGCGGCGGCCGCTTGTCGATGGGTCGAAAATGGATGGCTATATGAAATTCAGCAAGTAGGATGAATTACGAACGCCTAGTATGGAAAAGATAACCATGGGCCGAGACGTCTCCACGATGCAGGACGAGATGCGGCGCGCCTTCGCGATGCTGTCCGGGAAGTGGAAGCTGGAGATCATGTGGCTCCTTCATCAGCGGATGCATCGCTTCGGCGAGTTGCGGAAGGCCATCGCGGGGATCACGCAGCACATGCTGACGGCCCAGTTGCGCGAGCTGGAGGCGGACGGACTCGTCACGCGCACGGTCTTCGCCGAGGTGCCGCCACGGGTGGAGTACGCGATTACGGAAAAGGCGCTGGCGCTCGGCCCGACGATGGCCGCGCTGGCGGCCTGGTGGGAGGAATACGGTAAAACTGTTCCCGGAAAAACCGGGCCGGGCCGGAAGCGCAAAGACCGCTAAGAGCCGAAAGCGGGCCTTGCCGCAAACTTATCCTCGCCCTCACACACCGCGCCTATTCTCGGGCCACCTCATCCCCCGAGGGGCAGCCATCCGGAGGTGTGCCATTGGCCGGGATGAGGGCGGCGCCTGCGCAAATAAAAAAGGCCGGCGTCGCCGCCGGCCTTTTCACGTGATCGCGGATCGGCGGCTCAGCGCGCCACGACGACGCGGGTGCCGACCTTGGCACGCTCGTAGAGGTCGATGACGTCCTCGTTCAGCATGCGGATGCAGCCCGAGGAGACGGCCTGGCCGATCGTCTCCGGCTCGTTCGAGCCGTGGATGCGGTAGAGCGTCGAGCCGAGATAGAGGGCGCGGGCGCCGAGCGGGTTGTCCGGGCCGCCGGCCATGTGGCGCGGCAGGTCGGGGCGGCGCTTCAGCATGGAGGCCGGCGGCGTCCAGCCAGGCCATTCGGCCTTGCGTGTGATGGCGTGCGCGCCCGACCAGTCGAAGCCCGGGCGGCCGACGCCGACGCCGTAGCGCACGGCCTTGCCGTCGGGCAGCACGTAATAGAGGCGGCGCTCGTTGGTATCGACCACGATCGTGCCCGGCCGCTGCTTGGTCGGGTAGCTGACGATTTCACGCGGAATGGCGGTGGCCTGGGCCTTCGCCGGATCGACATAGGTGACCAGCGGCTGACGCGTCAGCGGGTCGATTTCGGCTCGGGCAGCGGTGCCCAGAGCGAGCAGGCCAAGGCCGGCAAGCACGGCCAGACGGGTGGAGCGGAGCATCGGATGAACCTCGGGCGGTCGGTGGCGCTGGGCACGAAGTTGACACGGAAAAGTCAACGTCTCCTCAATGTCCTGTCAGACTCATTTGGGCCGTGCAATTGCGCCGCCATCACATCGATGAGAGCGGACGAGCTTTGCTTTGCCGCGTTGCGCGTCTGCAACATCGCGCACCGGTGAAGGCCGCGACTCAGCTCCTCAACACGACGCAGGCGCCCCGATCGACCTGGATGCGCCGGCACAGTGCGGTCGCCGCGGCCCGCGTCGGCGCCGGCAGCCGCACCCGATAGAAGGCGCGCGTCCCGCGGCTGCGCAGGCGCGTGCCGATCACCATGGGCTGCAGATCGCCGATGATGCTGCGGTGGCGCGCTCCGGCCCGCTGGAAGGAAGCCAGCGCCCGCGATTTCGAGAAATTGCCGGCGAGCTGCACGCCCCAGGGCGCGAAGGGCGCTTCCGCGATCATCGGCAGGGCCGGACGTGCGCGGCGGATCGCGACCAACGTCGGAGCGCAGGCCGTCTGCGTGTCGCGCGTGGCTGGGAGCGGCGGCGGCGAGCGCCCGTCGCCATTGGCGGTGTTCTCCGCATCCTCAGCCCAGTCCTCGACGGAGGCGCCGGTGACGGCGACGACGTAGTTCTCCGTCTCGAAGGGCAGGAAGCGGCTCTGCTTGGCCTTGCGGGCCGCGAGCCAGCCCGCGATCCGGTTTGGCCCGCCATTATAGGCTGCGGCGGCGAGCCCCCAATTGCCGAAGCGGTCGCGCAGCTCCGCCAGGAAATGCGCCGCCTTCGGCACAGCCTGCTCGGGGTCGAAGGGATCGATGAGGCCGCGTTCGCGCGCCGTGCCCGGCATGAACTGCGCCACGCCCTGCGCGCCGGCCGGGCTGGTGACGCCGGGCCGGAAGCTCGATTCCTGGAAGATCAGCCGCGTCAGGAAGGCGCTCGGCACGGAATGCGTCCGCGCCGCGTCGTCGATCAGCCGGCAGAGCGCATCCTCGATACCGGAGGAGGGCAGGGCGACCTCTTCGGGCAAGGCGGCGCGGGCGCGAGTGCTGCCATCGCCGCGACGAGCAGGGCGGCGATGCAACCGGTCGGGCGGAGCAGGCGGCGGCGAGGATCCCGAGGCATGGCCGGCTTCTCTCGCATGTCCGGCGCGTCGCAGCCAGCCCGCGACATCGCTTGCGGATTGTCCGGGAGGGCCTGCCTGTGCGAAGAGGCGCGCAACGCGGCGGCCGGAATGGCGGTCGGATGACGGAGCAACAGCCCGAGATGGCGAAGGCCTGGATTGTCTGGTCGCGGTGGTTCCTGCTGGCGGCGCTCGCCTTCGCCGGGTTGCTGCTCGCCTTCGTCGCGGTGCTCGACCCGTTCGGCATGCGCGTTCATGCCGGGCAGGCGGCCCGGCCGATCATGGATATCAACCAGCGCTACATGTACCCGCAGCTCGTGCGCTCGGGGGCCTTCGACGCGGCGGTCGTCGGCACCTCGACCATGCGGCTGATCGACCCGCAGGCGCTGTCGCGCGATCTCGGCGCCCGTTTCGTCAATCTCGCCATGAACGCCGCCACGCCCTGGGAGCAGATGCAGGCCGCACGCCTCTTCCGCCAGCACACCGCCGCGCCGCGCTGGCTGATCTGGGGGCTCGACGCGAACTGGTGCGAGGCCGACGCGACCGATCCGTCGAAATGGCGCACGCCGAGGCCGGTGCCAGCCTGGTTCTCGCGCGAGGTGCGCTGGTTCGACTGGCTCAAGCTGATGAACCTGACCAATCTCGAGATTGCCGGCCGGCTGCTCGCCTATCGCTTCGGCCTGGCGACCGAGCGCCTGCGCGGCGACGGCTACGGGGTCTTCACCCCGCCGGAAGAAAGCTACGATCTCGCCCGCGCCCGCAGCCATATCTATCAGAACAACGGCGGCCGGCCCCTCGACCTGGCGCCCTTGCCGCGGATGCCGGTTCCGATCTCGGAGAGCATCGGCTGGCGCTTCCCGGCTCTCGACTGGCTGGAAGAGACGATCTCGGCCTACCCGAAATCGACCCGCCTGATGCTGGTCCTGCCGCCGTCGCATGTCGCGGCGTTCCCGCGCGAGAACAGCGCGGAGGGGCAGCGTTACGCCGCCTGCAAGACCGCCATTGCGGGGCTGGCCCGGCGTCACGGCGCGACCGTGGTGGACTATGCCCACATCTCCCCCGTGACGACGCAGGATATGAATTACTGGGACGCGCTCCATTTCCGTCTGCCGATCGCGCAGCGCGTCGAGGAGGAGCTCGCAGGTCTCGCGAAAGGCGGCCAGCCTCTGCCCGACGGTGCCGCCCGGGTCTCGCGATAGCGGTTCGGGGAAAACGCGGGTGGCTGAGACGCGCCCCTAAAGCTGCTCGATCGACGACAGCGAGAAGTCGTCGCCGGCCGGATTCTCGCCGACCACGAGCGTCGTGTCGGTGGCGTAGTGATGGGGTGGAACCGGAAGGTTGTACGGTGCGGGAACGCCCCGAAACACCCGGCCTGCCAGATCGTATTTCGAGCCGTGGCAAGGGCAGAAATAACCTCCCGGCCAGGAAGCTTCCATGGTGGGATCGCCCAGATCGGGCTTGGGGAGCGGTATGCAGCCCAGATGCGTGCAGATGGCGATCAGAACCATGAATTCGGGCTTGCTCGACCGGCACCAGTTCCTGGCATAGCCCGGCTGCTGGTTGACCGCGGAGTCGGGGTCGCCGAGCCGGGCGAGCAGGCCCGGATTCTTCAGCTCGGCGAGAGCCTGCTCGGTCCGACGCAGGACGAAAATCGGCTTTCCTTGCCAGAAGAACGAGATCTGCTGACCCGGCTGGATCTGCGAAAGGTCGATGGAAACCGGCACGCCCGCTGCCCTCACATCGGCGGAGGGTTCCAGCGAGGTGATGATGGGCCAGGATGCCGCGGTCGCGCCGACGACGCCGAAGGCGACCGTGGCCAGGAACAGAAACTCCCGCCGGGTGGACTGCTCCCCATGGAATCCGACTTCGGCTTGCTCGGGCATCGGCGCCTCCGATCGAACGGAGCGGCGTCGCGAGATTGCTGAAAACCCGGCGGCGCGATCCTTGATTCGAGGTGGTGCGGCACAGGCGGAAAACAAGGGAGCCGGGGGCGTTCCCGGTTCAATCCAGACTGCCGGCTCCGGAGACATCCAGCCTCTCGCCAAGCGCGATGACGCGCGCCCGCGCGGCGTCCTGCAGGGCAGTACGCAATCGAGGCGGGGACATCCGGGAAGAAATGGTGGGCGATACAGGGATCGAACCTGTGACCCCTCCCGTGTGAAGGGAGTGCTCTACCGCTGAGCTAATCGCCCGGACGGGCCTCTCCTAGTCGGCGCGCCCGGTGCCGTCAAGGACGGTTCTGCGCTCAGGACGCGATCGCCACCGGATCGAGGGCGCGCGCGACGGCGGCGGGAAGCTCGTCGAAATGCTGGATGATGAAATCCGGCTCCAGCGTCTCGATCGGCACGTCGGTATAGCCGAAGGGCACGCAGATCGACGGGATGCCGGCGGCGCGGGCGGTTGCGATGTCGGTGCGCGAATCGCCGATCATCACGGCGCGCTTCGGATCGCCCTTCGCCGCCTCGATCGTCAGGGTGAGATGGCGCGGATCGGGCTTGAAGAAGGGGAAGGTGTCGCGCCCGGCCACCGAGGCGAAGCGGTCGGTGATGCCGAAATGGTCGAGGATCAGCCGCGTGTGCAGGATCGGCTTGTTGGTGCAGACGGCGAGCGCATAGCCCTCGCCGGTCAAGGCGTCCATCGCGCCGAGCACGCCGTCGAAGAGATGGCTGCTGGAGGCGACGTCCTGCGCGTAGATCGTCAGGAAGTCCTGGAAGAGGCGCTCCAGCGTCTCCGCGTCGAGCGGGCGACCCGAGACCTTGAAGCCGCGCTCGATCAGCGCGCGGGCGCCGGCGCCGACCAGTTCGCGGGCCCGCTCGTAGGGCAGGGCCGGCAGGCCCTCCTGCGTGAGGATGACGTTGAGCGTGCGCATGATGTCGGGCGCCGTCTCGGCCAGGGTGCCGTCGAGATCGAAGACGACGATGGGGGCGAGGCTCATGGTCGCGTTTTCCCTCAGGCCGATTGATCCGGCCGCATGGCGATCGCTTAAAGGTTTTTCGCTCCGGCTTGGCAAGCGCGTCGGGCGCAACCCGGCCAGACGCCACCTCAAATCCGCCCGGCAAGATGCTATCCTGCGCTCGATTCGCCGCAGGTCGGCGCGGCAGGGAACCTTGTGATGTCGAAGATGGTCGAGAAGCTGCCGCTGCGCTGCGTGCGCGCCCTGCGCTGGTCCTTCCTGTCGCTTGTCGTCGCCGGCCCCGCTTTCGCCGGCAATTTCGAGTTCGCGCCGGCGCCGCAGAATGATCTCAACCGCGTCTACCGGATCGAGAGGGCGACCGGGGAGGTCGGCGCCTGCCAGTTCCAGCTCAAGGAAGGCGGTGTCGGCATCACCATCTGCTTCCCGGCCGGCGAAGGGGCGGGGCCGCAGACGCCGGGCGAATACGGGCTGATGCCCTCCCGGCACGAGAAGGAGGGCGGCATCTTCCGCGTCAACCTGCGCACCGGCGAGATGAGCATCTGCTACGTCTTCGACGACAAGACGGTGTGCACGCCCCAGGCGAAATAGCGCAGTGGCGGGCCGCAAGGCTGGACTTTAAAGGGCTGGACTCTCGCGCTCCGGCGCGGCAGGAGGGCGCCGTCATCCGTTGCGGATGGGTCTGACCTTCTCAAATCAACCACTCGCTCAAACCGACGCCCGGGCAGGACGATGAACGCCGACGAACTGAAGAAGCAGGCCGCCGCCCGCGCGCTCGACCTGGTGCGGCCCGGCATGCGGCTGGGGCTCGGAACGGGCTCGACCGCCAAGCATTTCGTCGACCTGCTCGGCCGGCGCGTGGCCGAGGGGCTCGACGTCATCTGCGTCGCGACCTCGGAGGCGACGCAGGCCCAGGCCCTCTCCCTGAACATCCCGATGTCGACCCTCGACGAGACGCCCGAACTCGACCTGACGGTCGACGGTGCCGACGAGGTCGATCCGCAACTGCGCCTGATCAAGGGTGGAGGTGCGGCGCTGCTGCGCGAGAAGATCGTCGCGGCGGCTTCAGTGCGGATGATCGTCATCGCCGATGACGGCAAGCTCGTGCCGCGGCTCGGCCGCTTTCCCCTGCCGATCGAGGTCGTGCCCTTCGGGCTGGAGGCGACGCGGCGGGCGGTCGCGACCGCGATCGCGGCGTCCGGCGCGGCCGGAGAACTGAAGCTGCGCCTGCGCCCGGATGGAAGCACGCTCCTGACCGATGGCGGCCATTTCATCCTCGACGCCCATCTCGGCGCCATCGATCAGCCGGAATTATTGGCTCAGGCTCTCAACACGGTTCCGGGCGTGGTCGAGCACGGCCTGTTCATCGGCCTCGCGACGGGGGCCATCCTGGCTGGCGCTGAGGGGCTGAAGCTGCTCGGCCGGATCGAGTGATTCCATTCCGGCGCGATCCACGCTAAGGAACGCGCGAACGAGATCGGGCCGCGGGTCCGGAGGCGCAGCCGGGCTCCGGTCGGCTCCTCAACGACGAAGGGGTTTTGAACGTATGATCCGCCACTCTCTCGCCAGCGCGCTTCTGGGCCTGGCGCTCATCTGCGCCGCTCCCGCCTTCGCCCAGGCGCCCTCATTGGCGCCGAGCCATCTGCAGGCGGCCCGCGAGGTCATGACCCTGACCGGCGTCACGCAGAACATCGACAATATCTACAAGGAGTTCGAGGCCAGCGCACAGCAGCTCGTCTCGACCCGGCCGGAAATGGCCAACGACATGAAAGCTGTCGTCGCCGAGCTGAAGCCGGAGGCCGACAGGCGCGCCGAGGAGATGACGAAGACCGCCGCCGCGATCTTCGCCAGCAAGATGACCGAGGCCGATCTCAAGGCGGTTTCGGCTTTCTTCACCTCGGATGTCGGCAAGCGCTACACTAGCCTGCGCTCCGAGGCGATGCAGGCGCTTTTCAAGGAGCTCGAGCCCTGGAGCGTCCAGACCAGCAACTACCTGTTCGACCGCTTCTCGCAGGA
Organism: Allobosea sp. OAE752; assembly: GCF_050433265.1. Classification (NCBI taxonomy): domain Bacteria; kingdom Pseudomonadati; phylum Pseudomonadota; class Alphaproteobacteria; order Hyphomicrobiales; family Alloboseaceae; genus Allobosea; species Allobosea sp. OAE752. The sequence goes on along the minus strand of NZ_JBNPXO010000001.1, from coordinate 200,940 downwards.
GATGCGCAAGCGCGGTCATACGCTCTGACGCGGCCGTGCGGTGCGGCTCCGCACTGCAAGGAATTCGGAAAGGCCGGTGGATTATCCGCCGGCCTTTTTTCTTCGATGGCGGAGGGTTTATGTCCCTGCATGACTGCGAAGCGCAGCGTGTTTGACCGCCCTTCCTCCCTGCGATGGAAAGCCTCGGCATGACCCGCCAGACCGTTCTCGTGACAGGCGGCTCCGGCTTTCTCGCCGGCCATTGCATCCTCGCTCTGCTGAAGGCCGGCTACGATGTCCGCACGACCCTGCGCTCGCCGGCGCGCGAGGCCGGCCTGCGGGCCACCCTGGCCGCTACGGGGGCCGAGCTCGACGGGCGGCTTCAGGTCGCGATTGCCGATCTGACGGCCGATGCGGGCTGGGACGCGGCCGTCGCGGGCTGCTCCCATGTGCTGCATGTCGCTTCGCCGCTTCTGACGGCGGCGCCCCCCGACGAGGACGAGCTGATCCGGCCGGCCCGCGAGGGCACCCTGCGCGTGCTGCGCGCCGCGCATCGCGCCGGTATCAAGCGCGTGGTCCTGACCTCGTCCTTCGCCGCGATCGGCTATGGGCGCCCGCTCGACCGCCCCTATGACGAGCGCGACTGGACCGATCCCGCCGCACCGGGGCTCGCCGCCTATCCGAAATCGAAGACGCTGGCCGAGAAGGCCGCCTGGGATTTCGTCGACGGCGAAGGGCAGGGGCTGGAACTCGCCGTCGTCAACCCGGTCGGCATCTTCGGCCCGCTGCTCGGGCCGGATCTCTCGGCCTCGATCGTGCTGATCCGGACCATGCTCGAGGGCAAGCTCCGCGCGGTGCCGCAGCTCATGTTCGGCGTGGTCGATGTGCGCGATGTCGCCGAGCTGCATCTGCGCGCGATGACCGACCCTGCCGCCGCCGGCGAGCGCTTCCTGGCCACGGCCGGCGACTTCATGACGATGCGGGCCATCGCGGAGGCGCTGAAGGCGGGGCTCGGCCAGCGCGCAGACCGCGTCTCGACCGTCGTGCTGCCGAACTGGCTGGTGCGCCTCGTCGCCCGCTTCAGCGCGACGGCGCGTCAGGCTGCGACGCCCGAGCTCGGACGGAAGAAGACCGCGACGAGTGCCAAGGCGATCGCCATGCTCGGCTGGCAGCCGCGACCGGCGGCGGAAGCGCTGGTCGCGACCGGGGAGAGCCTGTTCAGGCTCGGCCTGGTCAGTCCTCCGAGGCCTTGAACCGGTTCAGCCCCTTCATCGCGAAGGGTGCGATCAGGGCGAGCGCGGCGATGCCGAGCAGCGTCGCCGAGATCGGGTTCTCCAGCAGGATCATCGGGTCGCCGAGGCTGATCTGCAGGGCGCGTCGCAATTGCTGCTCCGCCATCGGCCCGAGGATGAGCCCGACCACCATCGGCGCAACCGGATAGTCGTAGCGGCGCATCAGATAGCCGATGAAGCCGAAGATGAAGAGCATGGCGAGCTCGACCGGCGAGCCGTTGACCGCGAGCGTGCCCATCGTCGCGAAGACGACGATGCCGGCATAGAGCCAGGGCTGCGGGATCGCCAGCAGCCTGACCCAGAGCCCGATCAGGGGCAGGTTCAGGATCACCAGCATGACGTTGGCGATGAACAGCGAGGCGATCAGGCCCCAGACCAGGTCCGGCTTTTCGGCGAAGAGCAGCGGGCCGGGATTGAGTCCATATTGCTGGAAGCCGGCGAGCATGATCGCGGCCGTCGCCGAGGTCGGCAGGCCGAGCGTCAAGAGCGGCACCAGCGTGCCGGCGGCGGAGGCGTTGTTGGCGGCTTCCGGCCCCGCGACGCCCTCGATCGCGCCCTTGCCGAACTCGTCGGGATATTTGCAGAGCCGCTTCTCGGTCGAATAGCTGAGGAAGGTCGGGACCTCCGCGCCGCCGGCGGGCAGGGCGCCGATCGGGAAGCCGAAGGCGGTGCCTCGCAACCACGGCGCCCAGGAGCGCTTCCAGTCCTGCTTGGTCATCCAGAGCGAGCCCTTGATCGGGATGATCTCCTCCGGAGCGTGGGAGCGCTTGGAGGCGACGTAGAAGGCCTCGCCCACCGCAAACAGGCCGACGGCGAGCGTGGTCACCTCGACGCCATTGAGCAGCTCCGGCACGCCGAAGGTCAGGCGGGCCTGCCCGGTCAGCTTGTCGATGCCGATGAGGCCGAGCGCGATGCCGATGAACAGGCTGGTCAGCCCGCGCAGCGGCGAGTCGCCGAAGGTCGCCGAGACCGTGACGAAGGCGACGATCATCAGCGCGAAATAGTCCCAGGGACCGAATTTCACCGCGACCTCGACCAGCCACGGCGCCAGGAAGGCGAGGCCGATCGTCGCGATCAGGCCGGCGACGAAGGAGCCGATGGCGGACGTCGCCAGCGCCGGGCCGCCGCGCCCCGCCTTGGCCATCTTCGAGCCTTCGAGCGCGGTGGCCAGCGAGGCGCTCTCGCCCGGCGCATTGAGCAGGATCGCGGTGGTCGAGCCGCCATACATGCCGCCGTAATAGATGCCGGCGAACATGATGAGCGAGCCGGCGGGGTCAAGCTTGAAGGTGACCGGCAGCAGGAGCGCGACCGTCAGGGCCGGGCCGATGCCGGGCAGCACGCCGACCGCGGTGCCGAGAAAGACGCCGATCAGGCAGAACAGCAGCTTCGAGGGTTCGAGCGCGACCGTGAAGCCGTGGAGAAGCGAAAGCAGCGTTTCCATCGTATCCGGCCCGCCTCAGAGGAAGAGTTGTTCGAGCGGTCCCGCCGGCAAAATCAGCGTCAGGACCTTGGCGAAGACGAGGAAGATCGCGAGGCCGAGCACGAAGCCGATCGCGGCATCGACGGCAAGCGCCCGCCGCCCCATGCCGCGCGCCGTGCAGGCGAAGACGACCGCGATGGCGATGACGAAGCCGCCGCCGAGCCCGATGCAGGCGATCAGGAAGATGAGCCCGCCCGCGATCCAGAGCAGGGCCGTACCGTCGGCAGCATCGGGCTTCGGCAGCCCTTCGCGGAAGGCGACGACGAAATGCGCCAGCCCGAGAATGGTCAATCCGGCAGCCACGACATAGGGCATGGCGGTGGGGCCGACGCCGTAATTCGACGTGATGGTCTGCTGCGAGGCGTCATAGCCGATCAGGGCGGCGACGATCAGCAGCAGCACGCCCACGATCAGGGCCGGCTTGTCGGCGCCTTGCGTGCGGGTCTCGTTCGTCATGGCGTTCCCCTGATGGAGGCTGGCGCCTTCGCGCATTGTGGGGCGAAGCGGCTCCGGTTCGCGCGGCGACAAGGCGACGGGAGAAGAGTTGGAGGCGCTTCTGGCGTTGAGAAAGGGGCCGGTTGCCCGGCCCCCCGAGATATCGACGGTGCCGGTCGGTTTACTTCACCAGCCCGACTTCGGTCATCACCTTGGAGACGCGCTCGATCTCGCCCTTCAGGAAGCTGTCGAAGGCGGCGCCGGCCAGGAAGGAATCGTCCCAGCCGCGGGCCTTGAGGATCTCCTGCCACTCCTTCGACTTGACCATCTTCTCGACCGTGTCGGTCAGAGCCTTGGTCTGCTCGGCCGAGAGGCCGGGAGGAGCGACGACGGAGCGCCAGTTCAGCAGCTCGAGCTCGATGCCCTGTTCCTTGAGGGTCGGGGCGTCCGGCGCGTTTTCGAGGCGCTTGCCCGACGAGACCGCGAGCACGCGCAGCTTGCCGGCTTTGATCTGGCCCTCGAACTCGCCATAGCCGGAGACGCCGGCGGTGACGCGCCCGCCGAGCATGGCCGCCAGGGCCTCGCCGCCGCCCGAGAACGGGATGTAGTTGATCTTCTTGGCGTCCGCTCCGACCGCCTGCGCGAACAGCGCGGCGAGGATGTGGTCGGTGCCGCCGGCCGAGCCGCCGGCCCAGGTCACCTTGGCCGGGTCGGCCTTCAGGCGCTCGGCCAGGTCCTTGGCGCTCTTGAGCGGCGACTCCGTCGGCACGACGATGACCTCAGCCTCGGCGGTGAGGCGGGCGATCGGCGTCACCTGCGTCAGATTGACCGGCGACTTGTTGAGGAGGATCGCGCCGACCATGACGAAGCCGTTGACCATCAGCTGATGGCCGTCGCCCTTCGCGCCGATGAGCTGGGAGAGGCCGATGGTGCCGCCGGCGCCGGTGACGTTGTTGACCTGCACGCTCTTGACGATGCCGGCCGCGGTCAGCGCCTGCTGCATCGAGCGCGCGGTGCCGTCCCAGCCGCCGCCGGGAGCTGCCGGAGCCATGATCTTGAGCTCGCTCACCTGGGCGAAGGCTGCCGTCGAGAGCGCCGCGAGGGCCACGGCCGCGAGGGCGCCGCGCTTGAGGACCGATGTCAGCATGGATTTCCTCCGCTGTGCGGCTTTGCCGCGAGTTTTTTAGGGTTGCCTTTGCCCTGTGGCACCATGCCGCGCTGGGCGTCAATTACGCCTGATTACATAATCGGATGATATGATTCCGGGTCGAACCGGCAGGTTTTCCGAAGTTCTACGTCTTTCGTTGCAGGCGCCGTGTCAGCGGAAGGCAAAGGCGGGGCTTGCAACCACGCCTCTGGCGAAGATCGGCCCGATCGCGTAATCGCAGCCCATGAGCCAGCCCCGCCTTCCAGTCGGCCAGGAAGCCGTCTCGACTTCCTCGCTTCTCTCCACCCGTCTCGTGGCGGCCGGCTCGGTGCTGATGGTGCTGATGCCGCTGGCGATGTGGCTCGCCAATCGCTCCGCGCCGCTGATGCTCGGCCTCGGCGCCATGACCTTCGTCGCCGCTGCTGTCGCGGCGGGCCGGGCGGGCGAAGTCGTCGCGCGCTTGCGGAGCCTGCTCGCGACCCCGCTGGGGCTGGCGCTGGCCGCCTTCCTCGCCTGGGCCCTTCTCTCGATCCTGTGGAGCCACAGGCCGGCGGCCTCCTTGCGGGCCTGGGCGGAGCTTGTGCTGCCGGCGGTCTTCGCGCTCGCGATTGCGGCTTCGGGCCGGTTCAGGCCGCAGCCCGCATGGCTGCGCGCGCTTGCCGTCGCGATCATCCTCGCCAGTCTGCTGGCCATGGTCGAGCTCGCCTCCGGGCTGTCGCAACGGGCCGAGCTCGGCATCGGAAAGCTGATGAGCTTCGTCTTCAATCGCCCCGCCATCACGGCGCTGGTGCTCGCCGTGCCCACGATCCATGGTCTCTGGCATATGCCGGCCGCGCGCCGCTCCGACCGGATCCTGGCAGTCCTGCTCGGACTGACCGTGGCCGCATTGGCGCTGCGCTCGGAGAGCGCTTCGGCGCGGCTCGGCGTCGCGGTCTGCCTCGTCTGCTGGGTCGCGTCGGCCTACTGGCCGCGCCTGATGCTAACGGCCGCCGCGATCGGGCTCGTCCTGACCATGGCGATGGCGCCAGTGCTCGGCCTTGCCGCCCATAACTGGCTACCCTCGGTGATCCTGAACCGTTTCGCTGTCATGACCGGGCAGGCTCGTATCGATATCTGGCAGAGTTTCGGCGAGGTGGTGCGGGCACGGCCGATCGCCGGCGCCGGCTTCGGCACCTCGGCCAGCATGGACCGGCACCCGGTGGCGGCCGAGGTGGCGCCGGAGCATAGGCTGCTCCTGGGCGTGGGGCACCCTCACGACATGCCGCTGCAGGCATGGGTCGAGACCGGAGCGATCGGGGCGGGCATTCTGCTTGCGGCAGGCCTGCTTCTGCTGGCGCGATTGCGCCGGCTGCCGGCGCGGGAGATGGCGCCACGCCTCGCGCTCTTCGCCGCTGCCTTTGCGATTTCGGTCGTCGGGCACGGTGCCTGGCAAGGCTGGTGGATCGCCGTTCTGGGAGCCGGGATCCTCTGGTTCGGTCCGGGCGCGGCCGCGCGACAAGGAGAAGACCATGGCTGAGTACGACGTCGATCTCTTCGTCATCGGGGCCGGCTCCGGCGGCACGCGTGCGGCGCGCATCGCGGCGGGCCATGGCGCCCGCGTGATGATCGCGGAGGAGGACCGGATCGGCGGCACCTGCGTCATCCGCGGCTGCGTGCCGAAGAAGCTCTTCGTCTATGCCAGCCGCTTCACCGAGGATTTTGAGGACGCGGCCGGCTTCGGCTGGACGCTTCCCGCAAAGCCGTCCTTCGACTGGCCGACGCTGCGCGATGCCGTGGCCAACGAGGTCACGCGTCTGTCCGGGCTCTATCGCAAGGGGCTCGAGGGCGCGAAGGCCGAAATCCGCGAGGAGCGGGCCGTCATCGAGGGACCGCATGAGGTCCGCCTGCAGAAGAGCGGGCAGCTCGTCCGCGCCCGCCACATCCTCGTCGCGACCGGTGGCTGGCCCTCCTTCGACCCGCCGATCCCCGGCGGTGAGCTCGGCATCTCCTCCAACGAGGTCTTCCACCTGCCGGTGCTGCCGAAGCGCATGCTCGTCGTCGGCGGCGGCTATATCGCGCTCGAATTCGCCAGCCTCTTCGCCCGGCTCGGCGTCGCGGTGACGCTCCTGCACCGGGGCGACAACATCCTGCGCGGCTTCGACGAGGACATCCGCACCCGCCTGCGCGACGCGCTGAAGGAGGCCGGCATCACCTTCCGGCTCGGTTGCACCGTCGAGCGCATCGAGGAACTGCCGGACGGCAGCCGCCGCGCCCATTGCGCGACGGGCGCGCCGATCGAGGCCGATGTCGTTCTGGTCGCGACCGGGCGCCGTCCCAACACGAAGGGGCTCGGGCTGGAGAAGGTCGGAGCCGAGCTCGGACCGCTCGGCGAGGTCGTCGTCGATGCCGCCTCGACCAGCAGCGTGCCGTCGATCCACGCGGTCGGCGACGTCACCAACCGGGTGAACCTGACCCCGGTCGCGATCCGCGAGGGCCATGCCTTTGCCGACACGGTTTTCGGCAACAAGCCCTGGACGGTCGATCACGGGATCATCGCCTCGGCCGTCTTCACCACGCCTGAGGTTGGCACGGTCGGTCTCAGCGAGGAGCAGGCTCTCGCCGCCGGCTACGAATTGCGCGTCTTCGAATCCAATTTCCGCCCGATGAAGGCGACGATCTCCGGCCGGCACGAGCGCATCTACATGAAGCTCGTCGTCGACGCGAAGACCGACAAGATGCTGGGCGTCCACATCCTCGGCCACGATGCCGGCGAGATCATCCAGGCAACCGCCATCGCAGTCACGATGGGCGCGACCAAGGCGGATTTCGACCGCACCGTCGCGCTGCATCCCAGCGCCGCCGAGGAACTGGTGACGATGCGCACGCCGCGGGCGGGGTAGGGTTATCGATCGTCTCGCGGAACCACGTCGTCATCCCGGGCCTGTCCCGGGATCCATCGAAAGGCGCAGCGCTCGACGATGGATCCCGGATCTCCGCTTCGCTCCGTCCGGGATGACGCGCGTTTCTGGGACAGCACTGTCAGTCGAGTTTCCGCGGCTACGGTTGAATCAGCCTGTGAAGCGCCTGAATCAGCATGGCAACCGGCGTTGCTATCCCGTTGCGGGGAATCGGCTTTTCGATCGCGTGTGACGATGGGCCGGGCAGCCCGCTGCAGGGGCTGCCGCCAGACGATGGCCATTCCGCGAGCTTGGGTGTATAGCCGCCCCTTCGCGCTACCAAGAGGTTAACGATGCGCGATCCCAAAGTCAGGAGCACGTAGTCCCATGTCCGAGCGGTGGACGCCAGAGAGCTGGAGGGCCAAGCCCGCCCAGCAGATTCCGGATTATCCGGACCAGGCAGCCTTGAAGGCGGTCGAGCAGCAGCTCGCCGGCTTTCCGCCGCTCGTTTTTGCAGGCGAGGCGCGCAAGCTCAAACGGGCGTTGGGCAAGGTCGCGGCCGGCGAGGCCTTCCTTCTTCAGGGCGGTGACTGCGCCGAGAGCTTCGCCGAGCACTCGGCCGACAACATCCGCGACTTCTTCCGGCTGTTCCTGCAGATGGCGGTGGTGCTGACCTTTGCCGGCGGCTCGCCGGTGGTGAAGGTCGGGCGCATCGCCGGGCAGTTCGCCAAGCCGCGCTCGGCGCCGAACGAGAAGATCGGCGATGTCGAGCTTCCCAGCTACAAGGGCGACATCGTCAATGACATTGCCTTCACGGAAGAGGCGCGCATCCCCGATCCGCGCCGCCAGCTCGAGGCCTACAGGCAGTCGGCCGCGACGCTGAACCTGATCCGCGCCTTCGCGACGGGCGGCTACGCCAATCTCGACAACGCGCATCGCTGGATGCTCGGCTTCGTCAAGGACAGCCCGTCCTCGCATCGCTACCAGGAGGTGGCCGAGCGCATCACCGAGGCGCTCGACTTCATGCGCGCCATCGGCATCGACCCGGAGACCCATCCGGAGATGCGCACGACCGACTTCTACACCAGCCACGAGGCGCTGCTGCTCGGCTACGAGCAGGCGATGACCCGTACCGACTCGACGACCGGCGAGTGGTACGACACCTCCGGCCACATGGTCTGGATCGGCGACCGCACGCGCCAGCTCGACCACGCCCATGTCGAGTTCTTCCGCGGCATCAAGAACCCGATCGGGCTGAAATGCGGCCCCTCGACCACGGTCGACGGCCTGCTCAAGCTGATCGAAGTGCTCGATCCGCAGAACCAGCCGGGCCGGCTGACGCTGATCGGCCGCTTCGGCGCCGACAAGGTCTTCGACAACCTGCCCGCGCTGGTGCGCGCCACCAAGCGGGAAGGGCGCAATGTCGTCTGGTCCTGCGACCCGATGCACGGCAACACGGTCAAGGCGGCGAGCGGCTACAAGACGCGGCCCTTCGACCTGATCATGACCGAGGTGAAGAACTTCTTCGCCGTCCATCAGGCCGAGGGCAGCCATGCCGGCGGCCTGCATCTGGAGATGACCGGCAAGAACGTCACCGAATGCACCGGTGGTGCGCGCGGCATGACCGACGCCGATCTCAACGACCGCTACCACACGGTCTGCGATCCCCGCCTCAATGCCGAGCAGGCGCTGGAATTGGCCTTCCTCGTCGCCGAGCTGGTCAAGCGCGAGCGGGCCGGGCGGGCGCGTCCCGAGGTCGAGGCGGCCGAATAGGCCGCTTCTCCGTCAGACGAAATGGAAAAGGCCGGGACTGATGTCCCGGCCTTTTTCGTTGCGGCAGGAGGATGCCGTCAGAACTTGATGGCGGCACCGACGCGCGCGGTGTTGACATTGACCGTCACGCCTTCGACGTCATTGAAGCTGCTGAACAGATACTCGCCGCGGACAAGGAGATTCTCAGTCAAGGCGGCTTCGAGACCGCCGCCGACCGAGTAGCCGTAGCCCCAGACATCCTTCTTCGCTCCGCCGAGCACGCGTGGCCAGCCATAGTAGCTGGCTCCGCTGCTATTCGCCCAATCGGCGGCGACGGCCACGTTGGTATCGAAGCGCCCGACCGCGGCGCCGGCGGTGAAATACGGCATCCACATGCCATAGGCGTAGCCCAGGCGAATGCGGGCATTGAAGTAGTCGTTCAATCGGGCATCCTGGACGGATGCGATGGCCATGGCACCGGAACTCAGGAGCCGCGCCTCCAGGGTGGAGGCGGATGTCGACTGATCGACGCGGGAATATTCCGCCTCGAAGCCGATGATCGCATCGCCGAATGCGAAATTATAACCGACGAAGGCGCCGAAGGTCGAACCACGATCGGTGCGGGCCGATGACAGGACGAGCTGGCCCGGGTCGAGTTCGTTCAGGACCGAAGCACCGTTGAATGCGCCTCTGGCGATGTCCAGAACGCCCTTGTCGGTGCGGAAACGCGTTTGAGACAAGCCGCCGAAGCCACCGAAATAGAAACCTGACCAATTATAGGAGCCGCCCGAGAGCGACGGCGCCTGCGGCATGTCCTCGATCTGCGAGCCGCGCAGCACCGGATAATCGGCCGCGAAGGCCGGCGCGCCGAGTCCCGCGGCAAGTGCAAAGGAACCGACCACGCGCGTGACGGAACGGAGGCGCATCCTGATCTCCCCGGCAGCGGTACGGTCTGGCTCCGTTCTGCCCTGCCTGGGAGCGATTCATGCCTTGGTAACCCTAATAACGGGTTAACAGCCTAAGGTTGCAGGCGCCTTATCAGACGAGCGATTGTCGCCCGGGGCCAAAAGCGCCATAAGCCGCGTCATGACAACGTCTCTGGTCCGCTTCGCGCCGTCGCCCACCGGCTATCTGCATATCGGAAACGCCCGGCCGGCGCTGTTCAACTGGCTGTTCGCCCGCCGCCATCACGGCCGCTTCCTGCTGCGCTACGACGACACCGACATCGCGCGCTCGAAACCGGAATATGCCGAAGCCATCGCCGAGGATCTCGGCTGGCTCGGCATCGTGCCCGATCAGGTCATCTGGCAGTCGCAGCGCCTGGCGATCTATGACGCGGCGGCGGAGCGCCTGCGCGCCGCTGGGCGGCTCTATGCCTGCTACGAGACGCCCGACGAGCTCGACCGCCGCCGCAAGCGCCAGCTCGCCCGCGGCCTGCCGCCGATCTACGACCGTGCCGCGCTGAAGCTCACCGCGGAGCAGAAGGCGGCCTTCGAGGCGGAAGGGCGCAAGCCCCATTGGCGCTTCCTGCTGGGGGCGCGCGAGGTGGCCTGGGACGACCTCGTGCGCGGCCCCTCCCATGTCGACTGCGCCTCGCTCTCCGATCCGGTTCTGGTGCGCGAGGACGGCAGCTATCTCTACACGCTGCCCTCCGTCGTCGACGATATCGAGACCGGCGTGAGCCATGTCATCCGCGGTGAGGACCACGTCACCAACACGGCGGTTCAGGCGCAGATCTTCGAGGCGCTGGGCGCGAGCTTGCCGGTCTTCGGCCACCACAACCTGCTGACCACGGCGAGCGGAGAGGGGCTTTCGAAGCGCCTCGGCCATCTCTCGCTGCGGGGCTTGCGCGACTCCGGCGTCGAGGCGCTGGCCGTCGCGGCGCTGGCCGTGCTGGTCGGGACCTCCGACGCGGTGCGTCCCGTTGCGAGCCTCGACGAACTCGCCGGTCTCGTCGAGTTGGCCCATGTCTCGCGCGCTCCGGCCAAGTTCGACGAGCACGAGCTCGAGGCGCTGAGCGCCGGCACGCTGCATCAGATGCCCTTCGCGGCGGTCGCCGATCGGCTCGCGGCCATCGGCGTCGCTGGCGGGGAGCCGTTCTGGCTGGCCGTGCGCGGCAACCTGACGAAACTCGACGAGGCGAAGCTCTGGTGGCAGGTCGTGGCGGGGGCAATCACGCCCGTCATCGCCGATCCGGCATTCGCGGCGAAGGCGGCCGCGCTGCTGCCGCCGGAGCCTTTCGACGGCACGAGCTGGAAGAGCTGGACCCAGGCCGTCGCGGCAGCGACGGGGGCGAAGGGCAAGGGGCTGTTCATGCCGCTGCGCCAGGCGCTGACCGGCCTTGACCATGGGCCGGAACTGGCAGCCCTCTTGCCGCTGGTCGGGCGGGAGAAGGCGCTGAAGCGGCTGGCCGGCGAGAGCGCCTGATATACCGCCGTCATTCTCGGGCCGCGTCAGCGGACCCGAGAATCTCGTTCAGGATAGGCGCTGGTTTCCGAGATGATCGGGTCAGGCCCGACCATGACGGCAGAGAGCCGCCCCCTCACTCGTGCCGGTGCATCGCCGAGGCGTGCTTGGTGTCGCGCATCAGCGCGTAGACCAGGAACGAGAGGAAGATGATGCCGGCGAGATAGTAGTAGAACCACTGCTCGTGGCCCTGCTGCTTGAAGAACAGGGCGATGGCCGGCGCCGTGCCGCCGAAGATCGAGACGGTCAGCGCATAGGGCACGGCGACGCCGGTGGCGCGCACCGAGGTCGGGAACAGCTCGGCCTTCACCACCGCGTTGATCGAGGTGTAGCCGGCGGTGAAGATCCAGGCGCCGCAGATCAGCAGGAACGCGATCCAGGGGGATTTCGTGCCGGAAAGCGTGGTCAAGATCGGCACGGTGAGCAGCGTGCCGGCGATGCCGAAGAACATCAGCACCGGCTTGCGGCCGATCCGGTCGGAGATCGCACCATAGACGGGCTGCAGGATCGCCGCGAAGATCAGAGAGCCGGCGATGACATAGGTGGTGACGATGTCGGAGAGGCCGACCGTCTGCTTCACGAAGGTCTGCATATAGGTGGTGAAGGTGTAGAAGGCGGCGGTGCCGCCGGCGGTGAGGCCGACCACGATCGCGACCTCGCGCGGATATTTCAACAGGCCACGCAGCGAGCTTTCGCGCTTCATCGTGCCCTTGGCGGCTTCGAAGGCCTCGGTCTCCTGCATATGCCGCCGCATGAACATGGCGGTGACAGCGAGGACGGCGCCGATGATGAAGGGGATGCGCCAGCCCCAGGCGACGAGCTGCTCATGCGTCAGGAAGACATTCTGGAGCAGCAGCAGCACCAGGATGGCGGTGAGCTGGCCGCCGATCAGCGTCACATACTGGAAGCTCGAATAGAAGCCGCGATGCTCGGGGTCGGCGATCTCGGTGAGATAGGTCGCGCTCGCCCCGTATTCGCCGCCGAGGCTGAGGCCCTCGATGATGCGGGCGAGGGCGAGCAGGGCAGGCGCGGCGAAGCCGATCGTCTGATAGGTCGGGGTGAAGGCGATGATCAGCGAGCCGAAGCACATCATCACCACCGAGAGCATCAGCGACAGGCGTCGGCCATAGCGGTCCGCGAGATGACCGAACAGCCAGCCGCCGACAGGTCGCACGATGAAGCCTGCCGCAAAGAGCGTCGCGGCGTTGAGCTGCTGCACCACCGGGTCGGTCGAGGGGAAGAAATGCGGCGCGAAATACAGCGCGAAGGCGGTATAGGCGTAGAAATCATACCACTCGACGAGATTGCCGACGGAGCCGATGAAGATCGCCTTGATCCTGCGCCGGGCGTCGCTGAGCTCGATCGGGTGCGGGTGATGCGGTGGTGTCGCGCTGGCGTCCGGCATGAAAGCCCTCTGAAGCTGGTGGGAGCGTCAGAAGGCAGGGCTCCGCGGGGATACGGGCCGGAATGCGGTCTGGCGGCCTCCCGAAGGGGCGGCAAGGTCCGGCCTTTATGCGACGGTCTCGCCCATGCGTCCAGCGCCGAGCATGACGATACCCGGCTGCGCGATTTGTCGTCCGCGCATGGAACTTATGTGGATCAGGGCTTGACCAGTTGCGGGCTCAGATTGGGCGCGAGGTTCGGCGCCACAATGCGCACCGTGCGGCGCTCGCCGGTGACGCTGCGCGACTCGCTCTTCAGCCCGTCGCGCTTGTCGAGCGTCTTCTCGTCGACGATGTCGGGGCCGACGCCGGCCGATTCGGTGCCGGAGGTCGGGGAGTTCTCCGACGGCATCGGCTTCTCGTCCGGCGCATCCGGGAGCGAGGCCGGGGTCGGCTTCACCGCTTCGGGCGCGCCGCGCCGCTTGGGATCGGGCTTCGGCCGCGAGAGCTCGGCCGCGCGCTGCTCGGTGACGATGACGTCGCCCTTGCGCTTGTCGAGCAGGTATTCGGCGTTCTTCAGCGCCTCCGACCAGCTCTGGCCCTGGCCGCGGCAGGTGCAGGTCGCATCGAAGGAGCGGGTGTATTTGCCGGCGTTCGGCAGGGACGAATAGGGCTGGCCGGTCGAGCGCGAGGCTGCGTTCTGGATGTCGCCGCCCGCGCTCATGCCGAAGGCCGTGGTCTCGCTGCCGGGGCAGAGCGCCTGGCACATCTCGTCGGCATTGCCGTTATTGTTGGCGAGCGGGAAGAAATAGCCGTCGCAGCTGCGCACGCAGACGGTCTGGGCGCCGCCGAGGCGCGGCTTTTCCGGCTCGATCACCGGCTGCTCGGGGTCGAGCTCGGGGATGGTCGAGTCGACGCCGCCGGGGCCGGGACCCGGGTCGCGCCCGAAGATCGTGTCGAAGAAGCCGCGCGGGCGCGCGCCGCAATTGTTGCTGATCGCGGCCGCGAGCTGGGCGCGCCGCTGCTCGAGCGCGCCGCCCTGCGCCCGTTGCTGGAGCGCCTCGTACTGCGCCTGCAACTGGCCCATCTGCGCGCGGATGCCGCCGCATTGCGGCGGAGCCTGGCCGCCGAAGAACAGGAAGCCGCCGCCGCGCTCGCACCCCATGGCGCGGTACTGGCCGCTCAACTGGCCGAGCTGCGCTCCGACGCGCTGGGCGGCCTGCGCCGCGCGCGGATCGCCGCCGCTGCGGCCCTGGAGGCTCTGGAGCTCGGCGCGCCATGCGTCGCAGGACGGTGACTGGGCGGTTGCCGTCCCGCTCAAAGCCGCCAGCGCCAGCAGGGCCATGCCGAAGCGTCTGGAAAGTCGCAGCATCATCGCAGGTCGGGTCACGTCATCCACTGTCGGAGCAGGCCGTCGGGCCACAAACTCCTGCCAACAACACCCGCCAAACGCGACGGAACTATGGAGCCCCCGCGTCTCCCGACGCCGAGTCGGCCGAGGTGACGCGGCTTTCGCATGCCACATCCGGGCGCGCGCAGCAATCCGCGGCGAAGGGCGCCGGACAGGTGGTGGAAAACGCGCGCTTCGACTAGAAGCGCGGGGCTGGCGCTGCGATTGCGGCGTCGGCAGCTCCTTTCGTCGCGAGGCCAGCGCCGCTCATGTCCGAATTCCTGCCGCTTCACGAAGCCGTCATCCCGGAGCTGCCGAACTATTATCGCGGCAAGGTCCGCGAGAATTACGATCTCCCGGATGGACGCCGTATCCTGATCTCGACCGACCGGCTCTCCGCCTTCGACCGCGCCATCGCCTCGATCCCGCTGAAGGGGCAGGTGCTGACGCAGACGGCGCGCTACTGGTTCGAGAAGACCGCCGACATCTGCCCGAACCATGTCCTCGAATATCCCGACCCGAATGTCGTCGTCGGCCGGCGCCTCGACATCCTGCCGGTCGAGATGGTGGTGCGCGGCTATCTCGCCGGCACGACCGGCACCTCGATCCTGACCATGTACAAGCAGGGCCGGCGCGAGATGTACGGCATGACGCTGCCGGACGGCTTGCGCGACAACGAGGCGCTGCCGGAGCCGATCATCACCCCGACCAGCAAGGCCTTCGACGGCGGCCATGACGAGCCGCTTTCGGCCGGCCAGATCGTCGGGAGCGGCCTCCTGACGCAGAAGCAATGGGACACCGTCTCCGGCTATGCGCTCGCGCTCTTCGCCCGCGGCCAGAAGCTCGCGAGCGAGCGCGGCCTCATCCTGGCCGACACGAAATACGAGTTCGGCACCGACGCCGGCGGCAACATCCTGCTCGCCGACGAGATCCATACGCCCGATTCGAGCCGCTACTGGTTTGCGGAAAGCTATCCCGAGCGCTTCGCCAGCGGCGGGAAGCCTGAATCCTTCGACAAGGATTTCGTGCGCAACTGGGTCGTGGCGCGCTGCGACCCCTACAAGGAGGAGCTGCCGCCGATCCCGCAGGAGCTGATCGACCAGACCTCGGCGGTCTATGTCCGCGCCTATGAGACGATCACCGGCCAGGCTTTCGCCTATCCGCCGGCGGGCGAGAACCCGCAGGAGCGGATCAAGCGCAATCTCGCGCGGTATTTCTGAGGGTTTTCGGCCTGGATTTTATGCTGGTCATCCCGGGCGACCGAAGGGAGACCCGGGATCCATGCCTGAGCCCTTGCCGGAGGCGTTCCGGCATGGATCCCGGATCTGCGCGGCTTCGCCGCTTGTCCGGGATGACGGCGCGATGTGTGACGGGTCCGGGATGCCCCTACGACCCGTCTTCCTCGCGATAATTCCCGGCGAGCAGGCGGCCGCGCTCGGTCAGGGTCGAGAGCACGCGCTCGAACACCTTGATTTCCTCCGGCGCGATGCCTTCGATCCAGCGCGCCTCGAAGCCGAGCGCCAGCGGCACGATCTGGTCGTAGATCCGCTTGCCGGCCGGCGTCAGGGTCACGAAGGATTCGCGCCGGTCCTGCCGGTTTTCGGCGCGTGAGACGAGGCCGCGCTTCTCCAGCTCGGTGACGGCGCGCGAGACCTTGGTCTTGTGCATCTGGGCGAGCTCGCCGATGTCGCGCGAGGTCAGCTTGCCGAACTCGCCGAGCTGCGCCACCACGCGCCATTCCGGGATGCCGATGCCGAAATGCTCGCCATAGATCCGGCCGAGCGCGCGGCCGCCCAGCGTGCCGACGACATTCAGGCGATAGGGCAGGAAGCGCTCCAGCCGGAGCATCTGGTCCTGGAGCGAGGGCGAGGTTTTCTCTGACATGGGCGGCTGTGTAGCTGGTTCCGGAGAGGCCGGCGAGCCGGTGCGGCTGCCATCAGCAGGAGAGGGCCACAACCATACAGTCGAAAGACGATGCTGTCGCGTGGCGGTGGCCGCGTCGGTCGCGCCGGTGAAGGAGCAACGCGGCTCCTGCCTCGAACGCGCGGCGATCCGAGCCGGAGGCGTGGTAGAATTGCGGCCTGCCGCTCGGATACGTTGCCGTTGGGGAAACGCGCGAGACAGGTCAGCATGGCGAGCATCTCGAGAACCGGTCCGGATGCGAGGGTGTCGATGACGCGGCGATGGGCCCGGCACTGGCTGCGCTCCTGCCGTGAGTTTCCGGCCCGTGCCCTGGCCGTGCTCGATCGCCGGGAGGAGGATCCGGGACGGACGATTCATGAATTCCGCCGCCTGATGAAGGCGTGGCGAGCGTTGCTGAAGCTTGCTCCCGCCGAGCTGGCCGAGGAGGGGAAGGCGGTCCGCGGGGCTGTCGGCGGCTTGCGCCGCGGCTTCGGCATCGCCCGTGACACGGCGGTTGTCGCCAAGGTGCTCAGTGCGCTCTGTCCCGACCATGCCTCCGAGGACGACGCACAGGATGCAGCCGCGGTGCTGCTGGCCGAGCAGGGAGACGCCGTCCGCGACGAGCTCCGGCGCCTGTCGGCCGAGATGGCGCGCTGGTCCGTGTCGAACGAGACGGGCGACTTTCTGGTCCGGGCCTTCCGGCGCAGCTATCGGCTGGCACGGCGTCAGGCGCGCCGCGATCCGCGCCGGATGGACGCGGAGCATCTGCACGAGTGGCGAAGCATGATCGTCGATCTGAGCTATCAGCTCAGCTTCTTCGCGCCGGCCGACCCGGCACGGCTCGGACGCCTGGCCAAGGCGGCGGAGCGCCTGCGCTCGCGGCTCGGCAATGCGATCGACCTCGGCATGGTCCGTGCGCATCTCGCCGAAAGGCCAGCGCTGGATGGCGTCGATGCGCTTGCGCAGGAGATCCCGCGCAAGATCGCCAAACAGCGCCGCAAGGCGGCGAAACTGGCTAAGCGCCTTCTCGCTCGCCGCCCCAGGCGTGCCGGCGCCGATCTGCGCGAGGCGATGGAGCACCGGCCGCCGAGGCGGACCAGCTTCGGCTGATCCGTTCCGGGCGACGGGCGGGGATGGCGCCGGCGCGCCTCAGCGCGCCTTCAGCCGGTTCATGAACGAGTCGTAGGAGAGCTCCGCGATCTGCCACCAGAGCAGGTTCTCGCCGCGGAAGGCGACCATCGAATCGTAGCCCTTCTTGAAGTCCGGGCTCTTGGCGCTGGTTTCGGCGTAGTATTCCTCGGCCGCCTTCAGGGCTGCCTCCATGACCGGCAGGGGGAAGGCCCGCAACTGCGCGCCCTGCGCGACGAGCCGGCGCAGGCCGCCCGGATTCACATAGTCGTATTTCGCCAGCATCCAGTTGTTCGCCGCCTCGCAGGCGTGCTGGACGATGGCCTGATAGGGCTTCGGCAGCTTGGCCCAGGCCTCCTTGCCGATGATCAGATGCAGCATGGCGCCGCCCTCCCACCAGCCGGGATAGTAGTAATACTTGGCGACGCGGATGAAGCCGAGCTTCTCGTCGTCATAGGGGCCGACGAACTCGGCCGCGTCGATCGAGCCGCGCTCCAGCGCCGGATAGACGTCTCCCGGCGCGATCTGCGTCGGCACCACGCCGAGCTTGGACAGCACGGCGCCGCCCATGCCGCCAATGCGGAATTTCAGCCCCTTGAGATCGTCGACGCCCTTGAGCTCGTTGCGGAAGAAGCCGCCCATCTGGGTGCCGGAGTTGCCGCAGGGGATGGAATAGGCGTTGAAGCGGTCGAGCACGCCGTTCACGATCTGCTCGCCGCCGCCGAAATACCACCAGCTATGCTGCTGGCGGGCGTTGAGGCCGAAGGGGATGCCGGTGCCGAGCCCCAGCGTCGGGTCCTTGCCGATGTAGTAGTAGGTCGGCGAATGCGCGCATTCGACCGTGCCGGAGGAGACGGCGTCGAGCGCCTGCAATCCGGGCACGATCTCGCCCGGCGCGAAGACCTGGATCTCGAATTGGCCGTCGGTAGCGTCGGAGACATATTTCGCGAATTGCTGCGCCGTGCCGAAGATGGTGTCGAGCGATTTGGGGAAGCTCGAGGTCAGCCGCCATTTCACCTGAGGCTGGGACTGCGCGATCGCGGGCGCGGCGACGGCTGTTGCAGCCGCGGCAAGCGCTCCCGTTTTCAAAAACGAGCGACGTTCCATATGGTCTCCTCCCAGAGCCTGTTCACAAGGCTTGTTGCGTCTTTATTGGCGCGTCCGGGAAGGAATGAAAAGAGATGAAGCTTGCCTCCCTCTCGCATGGCCGCGAAGGCCGCCTCGTCGTGGTTTCCGCAGACCTGACGCGTGCGACCGACGCCTTTCCGGTCGTCGCCACCTTGCAGGCGGCGCTGGACGATTGGGAGCGCTTCGCGCCCCGGCTCGCCGATCTCGCCGAGGGGCTGGAGCACGGCTCGGTGCCGTCCTTCCGTTTCCACGAGCATGATTGCGCCGCGCCCCTGCCGCGCGCCTTCCAGTGGCTCGACGGTTCGGCCTATGTGAATCACGTCGAACTCGCCCGGAAGGCGCGGGGCGCGGCCATGCCGGACAATTTCTGGACCGACCCGCTGATGTATCAGGGCGGGAGCGATGCGCCGCTCGCCCCGCGCGCGCCGATCCACGCCCGCAGCGAGGAGGACGGCATCGACTTCGAGGCCGAGATCGCGGTGATCACGGGCGATGTGCCGATGGGCGCGACGCGCGAGCAGGCGCTCGCCGCCATCCGCCTCGTCATGCTCGCAAACGACGTGAGCCTGCGGAATCGGATTCCGAGCGAATTGGCGAAAGGCTTTGGATTCATTCAGTCAAAGCCGTCGACCTCCTTCTCGCCGGTCGCCGTCACGCCCGGCGCGCTCGGCTCGGCCTGGCGCGACGGTAAGCTGCATCGTCCGCTCCTGGCCCAGCTCAACGGCGCGCCCTTCGGCAGGCCGGACGCCGGCACCGACATGACCTTCGATTTCGGTACGCTGATCGTCCATGCGGCGGCGACGCGCCGGCTTTCGGCCGGCACGATCATCGGCTCCGGCACCGTCTCGAACCGCGATGCCGATGGCGGGCCGGGCAAGCCGGTGGCCGAGGGCGGGGTGGGCTATGCCTGCATCGCCGAGCAGCGCATGGTCGAGACGCTCCGCCAGGGCGAACCGAAGACGTCCTTCCTGCGTTTCGGCGATACGGTCCGCATCGAGATGAAGGACGCCGACGGCCATTCGATCTTCGGCGCCATCGAGCAGGAGGTCCTGCCGCATGACTGAGGCGGGTTTCGGCCGGCGCGGGGCGCTCGCCGCCCATTGCCGCAAGATGGCCCATAACAACGCCTGGGCGAACTGGCGGCTGATCACGGCCTGCGCGCAACTCAGCGATGCGGATTTCAAGGCGGAGCGGACGAGCTTCTTTCCCTCGCTGCACGAGACGCTGAACCACAATCTGATGGTCGATCTCTATTATATCGACGCGCTCGAACGCGGCGGCCTCGGCCGGCTGGTCTTCGAGCGCTTCCGGCCCTTCGACATGGCGCAGCTCCTCCCGGCCCAGGCCGCCGCAGACCGGCGGCTGATCGCCTTCTGCGACGGCTTGAGCGACGACATGCTCGCAACCACCGTCACGACGGACCGGGGCGAGCACGGACAGGTCGAGGAGCGCGTCGACGATCTGCTGGCGCATCTCTTCCAGCACCAGATCCATCATCGCGGCCAGGCTCATGCCATGCTGGCCGGCACCGCCGTCGCGCCGCCGCAGCTCGACGAATATTTCCTGCGCTACGATTCGCAGCAGACCCGCGTCGAATTGCGCCGCCTCGATCTCGCCCCACCCGAAGAGCTGCTCTGACGCCCGCCCGCAGCTCCAGCTTGTTGGCGGGCAAGACGCCGGATAACCTGCGCCGCGAAACACCGCCCGCCGCGAGAGCCGAGACGCCATGATCGACCCCGTGCCGCTCTATTCCACAGCGATCCCGCTGGCCTTCTTCGTCTGGGGGCCGCTTCTCGTCGTGGTGCTGTTCTGGCTCGTCGGCTTCTGGTCGAACCGTCAGGGCGTGCCGCGCATGCTGGAGAGCGACTGGAACGGCTACAATGTCGCCGATGTCGAGAAGCTCTTTGGGCTCTATGGCGAGACGACGCGAGCACGCTACCGCAACCGGGTGCTGCCCGCCGATGTCGCCTTCGCCTTCGTCTACGCAATCGTCGGAGCCATCCTGATCGCGGGGCTCGCGATGCGCGGGCAGCCCTGGTGGGTCGCGGCGCTCTGCGGCGGCGGCTGGCTCCTCGGCGGGCTCTGTGACGTGGCCGAGAATCTGGCGGTGGCCCGTCTTCTCGACAGATATCCCCGCGTCGAGGCCGGCGATGTCGCTTTCGCCAGCAGGATGACGCGGCTGAAGCTGGTCTTCTTCTCGCTCGGCATCATCGGCGCGCTGGTTGCCGCCTATCTTGTCTTCAAGCCGCTGGCGGCGTGACAATGCGGCGCTGGCTACGCTTCCTGCCGGTCCTCGCCGCTCTCGCATCCCCGGCAGCGGCCGACGAGGTCTACAAGCGCTGCATCGACGATTCGGATGGCACCAATCCGGCCTGGGGCGCCTGCGGCGGCGAATGGGTCGCGCGCGAGGACGCCAAGCTCAACGCGACCTGGAAACGGCTCTACGGGGCGAGCGAGCCGAACACGAAGAAGGACCTGCTCGAGGAGCAGCGCGCCTGGAACGCCTTCAAGGAGAAATCCTGCAGGTTCTACGGCAATGGCGATTTCGGGCGGGAAGGGCAGGTCCTGCATTTTCCGGCCTGCCGCGCGGAGGTCATCGCCCGGCGTACCGAGGCGCTGAAACGCTATGAGGCCGGGCCCTGACGCCGCTCGGGACGCCCGAGGCGCAGCCGGGTCGCGACCACAGGTGGCGTGCCGATCAGGAGCTCGGCCCGGGTCGGTGCCGGCTCGAAACCCAGCCGGGCTGCAAGCCGCAGCGACGCCGCATTCTCCGGATGGGTGGTAATGAGGATCTCCGGCAGGGCGAGGGCCTCGAAACCATGGCGCAGCAGGCAGGCGGCCGCTTCCCGGGCATAGCCCTTGCCCCAATGCCGCGTGTCGAACCGATAGCTCAACTGGGCGACGTCCACGGCATCGCCATCGGGAATCAACCCGACATAGCCGGTGAAATCTGCCGGATCGATCTTGGCGAAGACCGACCAATAGCCGAGGCCGCGTGCGACATGGGTGAAGCTGCGCGCGGAGACGGCATCCCGCCCCATCGCCGGGTCGTCGATCGAGGCGATATGGCGCATCACCTGCGGATCGGCGTTCATCCGGGCGATGGCATCGAGATCGTCGAGCCGGCGCGGCCGCAGCAACAATCTCTCGCTTTCCAGCTCGGGTAGCATCGGTCGCCTTTGCTTTGATGTGGGGGCGGCTGCAGAACTCTGGTGCGCCGACGCGGGGCTTCCCATATCCTGCCGGGCGCCGAACCGAAACGCGCCGGGAGAATGGGAATGTTGCTTCGTCGTTGGATCCTGGCTGCGTTGGCCGTTGCTCTGTCCGGGGCGTTCGTGGCGCCGGCCATGGCGCAGGAAGACCTGATCTTCAAGAAATCGACGGTCTGGAAGGCGCTGACGCCGGACGACAAGCTCGCCGTCTACGGCGTCGACGATCCGCTCGTCGAGGGCGTGGCCTGCCACTACACCGTGCCGGAGAAGGGCGGCGTCAAGGGCATGTTCGGTGTGGCCGAGGAGGTCTCGGAGGTTTCGCTGGCCTGCCGGCAGATCGGGCCGATCAAGTTCAAGGAGAAGGCCGAGCAGGGCGATGTCGTCTTCCGCGAGCGCCGCTCGCTGATCTGGAAGAAGATGCAGATCGTGCGCGGCTGCGACGCCAAGCGCAACGTGCTGGTCTATCTGGTCTATTCGGACAAGCTCATCGACGGCTCGCCGCAGAATTCGACCTCGACCGTGCCGATCATGCCCTGGGGCAATACCGGCGAGGCGCCGAAATGCAGCGACTGGATCCGGTAGGCGAGGGGATTATTCGCCGCAGGTGATGCTGAGCGGCTGCTCGGCGGCTGCCGCCGGGGTCGGCTTGGTCACCGTGCCGGTGAAATCGGCACGGTCGGCGATGCCGAAGGCCACGGCCTTGCCGAAGCCCTGCGATTCGCACCAGGCATTGGCGACGATCTTGCCGCATTCCGACCGGGTCGAGATGCAGTCGGCAACGCCGTAGCCGTCGCTGGCGGGAATCAGGAAGGTGCGCTGTTCGCTGGGGGCGGCGGCGGGGCGGCTCATCGGCATGATCGAGAGCGAGATGCCGGCGACGGCGATCCCGAGCAGTCCGACGAAAGCCACGGCGCGGCGCATGGGGTGAGATTCCTGAGGGCGACGGGCGGGAGACCCCGAGAATCGGGAGGATGGTTCCGGCCGGTTAAATTTGCGTGAATGGCGGCGGCGATGTTGCGGCGCAGCAAGTCGGGCGCCCTCTTGACGGAAAGCGCGCGGACAGGCAATCACTTTTCCCATGACGCGAGCCGCCATCAACAGCCCTTGCATTATTTGCCGCTAGCTTTCGCTGGCCGGCTGCTCACGTCCTCGTCCTGAAAACGAACAGACAAAAGCGCCCCGGCCAGCGGCCAGGCTGTTTCTTGTCTTCTGTCGTTTCGTTCGTTCCAGGATTTGCCCCCGATGTCGCCGACCCTGAGGTTCTACAACACGCTGACGCGGACGAAGGAGGATTTCGCTCCGGTCGATCCGCAGAACGTGCGCATGTATGTCTGCGGCCCGACGGTCTACGACTACGCCCATATCGGCAATGCCCGCCCGGTCATCGTCTTCGACGTGCTCTACCGGCTGCTGCGGCACGTCTATGGGCCCGAGCACGTCACCTATGCCCGCAACCTCACCGACGTCGACGACAAGATCAACGCCCGTGCGGCGCGCGACTTCCCCGGCTTGCCGCTGAACGAGGCGATCGCGAAGGTCACCGCGACCACCACGGCGCAGTTCCATCATGATGTCGACGCGCTCGGCAATCTGCGCCCGACGAGCGAGCCGCGCGCCACCGAGCATATCGAGGAAATGCAGGCGATCATCCATCGGCTGATCGCGCGCGACGTCGCCTATGTCGCCGAGGAGCATGTGCTGTTCCACGTCCCCGCGGTGACGCATCTGGCGAAGGCGCCGAAATACGGCTCGCTCGCCCGCCGCTCGCTCGACGAGATGGTCGCCGGCGCGCGCGTGGATGTCGCGCCCTATAAGCGCGATCCGATGGATTTCGTGCTCTGGAAGCCGAGCCGCGAGGGTATCGACCCCGGCTGGCTCTGGCCGAACAGCGCGCCGGAGGGGATCACCCGCCCCGGCCGCCCGGGCTGGCACATCGAATGCTCGGCCATGTCGATGGCGAAGCTGCTCGCGCCCTTCGGTGGCGGCTTGTCATGCGACGATCCGGCGAAGAACGTCTTCGACATCCATGGCGGCGGCATCGACCTCGTCTTCCCGCACCACGAGAACGAGATCGCCCAGTCCTGCTGCGCCTTCGGGGGCGGGGAGGGTGCGCCGCGCATGGCCAATATCTGGATGCATAACGGCTTCCTGCAGGTCGAGGGCGAGAAGATGTCGAAATCCCTCGGCAATTTCGTCACGATCAACGAACTGCTGGCGACGGAAACCTTCGGCGGCCGCAAATGGCCGGGCGAGGTGCTGCGCCTCGCGATGCTGAAGACGCATTACCGCCAGCCGATCGACTGGACGGTGAAGGCGCTGGAGGAGGCGGAGAAGGAACTTGATCGCTGGTACGCGCTAGCCACTCAATTTCACTACAGCCCCGCATTGACGAGCAAACCAATGCTCGAAGCGCTTTCGGACGATCTGAACACGTCCGAAGCTCTTACGGAAATGAGGTCGCTCTATAAGAAGGCGGGAGACGGTGACGGTCGCGCTGGAAGCCAGTTCTTGGCCAACGGTAAGCTGCTAGGACTGTTTGAATACTCGCTACCGCAGTGGCGTTCTCAGAGGCCTGTTCTCAACGCGGTGCCGGTGGAAAAAGTCGAAACTCTCGTCGAGCTTCGCCTCGACGCCCGCCGCACGAAAAACTTCGCCGAATCCGATCGCATCCGCGACGAGCTCGCCGCCATGGGCATCGCGCTCAAGGACGGCAAGGACCCCGCCACCGGCGAGCCGACGACCACCTGGGAGGTGAAGCGATGAGCCCGAAGATCCGTCCTGCCGGCTCGCTGTCGCTCGCCATGAAGCTCGTCATGCTGGCCATGGTCGTGCCGCGCGTCGTTCGCTTCAAGCTGAGGCGCGAGCGATGAGCCAGATCACCGAACGCTGCCGCATCCATCTCTTCGACACGACGCTGCGCGACGGCGCGCAGACCACCGGCGTCGACTTCTCGCTCGACGACAAGCGCGCCGTCGCGGCCCTGCTCGACCGGCTCGGCGTCGATTACGTCGAGGGCGGCTATCCCGGCGCCAACCCGCTCGACACCGCCTTCTTCGAGGAGAAGGCGACGAAGCAGGCGAAATTCGCCGCCTTCGGTATGACCAAGCGGGCAGGGCGCTCGGCCGCCAACGATCCCGGCATCGCCGCGCTGCTGGCGGCGAAGGCCGACGCCATCGTCTTCGTCGCCAAGGCCTGGGACTACCATGTCCATGTCGCGCTCGAGATTTCGCTGGAGGACAACCTCGCCGGTATCCGCGAGAGCGTCGAGGCGGCGAGGGCCGCTGGCCGCGAGGTGATGCTCGATTGCGAGCATTTCTTCGACGGCTACAAGGCCAACCCCGATTACGCGCTCGCCTGCGCGCGCGCGGCCTATGAGGCCGGTGCCCGCTGGGTCGTGCTCTGCGACACCAATGGCGGCACGCTGCCCGACGAGATCGGGGCTATCGTGCGCGAGGTCGCCAAGGTCGTGCCGGGCGACCATCTCGGCATCCATGCTCATGACGATTGCGGCTGTGCCGTCGCCAATTCGCTGGCGGCGGTCGAGGCCGGAGTGCGCCAGATCCAGGGCACGCTGAATGGGCTGGGCGAGCGCTGCGGCAATGCCAATCTCGTCACGCTGATCGGCGCGCTGAAGCTGAAGGAGCGCTATCGCGAGCGCTTCGCGCTCGGCGTCGACGAGAGCCAGCTCGCCGATCTCGCGCATGTCTCCCGCGCCCTCGATGAGATGCTGAACCGCGCGCCGAACCGCCACGCGCCCTTCGTCGGCGCCTCGGCCTTCGCCACCAAGGCCGGCATCCACGCCTCCGCCGTGCTGAAGGATCCGCGCACCTATGAGCATGTTCTGCCCGAGGCGGTCGGCAACACCCGCAAGGTGCTGATTTCCGACCAGGGTGGCAAATCGAACCTCGTGGCGGAGCTGGAACGGATCGGCCTGACGCTCGGCCGCGACGATCCCCGGCTCAACCGCGTACTGCAGGAGGTCAAGGACAAGGAGGCGCAGGGCTATGCCTTCGAGGGCGCCGACGCCTCCTTCTTCCTGCTCGCCAAGCGCATTCTGGGCGAGCTCCCGGCCTATTTCGAGATCGAGCGCTTCACGGCCAATGTCGAGCGCCGCTACAACGCGCTGGGCGAGCTCGTCACCTTCTCCGAGGCGATCGTCAAGGTGAAGGTCGGCGACGACGTGCTGATCTCGGTCGCCGAAAGCGTGCTCGGACCGGTCAACGCGCTCGATCTCGCGCTGCGCAAGGATCTCGGCCACTACCAGTCGCTGATCGGCGGCCTCAGGCTGGTGGATTACAAGGTCCGCGTCTTCCAGGGCGGCACGGACGCCGTCACCCGTGTGCTGATCGAATCCGGCGACGAAACCGGCGAGCGCTGGACCACGGTCGGCGTCAGCGCGAACATCATCGACGCCTCGTTCCAGGCGCTGGTGGATTCGATCACCTACAAGCTGGTCAGGGCCGGCGCGACGGCGTGACGCCCTGCGCCGTCATGCTCGGGCTTGACCCGAGCATCTCTTACGAGAGGAGGCTCTAGAACCTCATCGTCCGGAGATTCTCGGGTCTGCACTTCGCTTCGCCCGAGAATGACGGTCCCCGGGAGGTCACTCCGTCAGACGGATCACGCGGTCCTTGCACAGATCCATGTCGGCGTCGCTCGTGGCTTCGTCGTCGAACTGCGCCTGCACCGTATAGCTGCAGCCCTGCGGCTTGTTGAGCTTGAGCGCGACGCTCTTGCCGGGCGCCAGCGGCTTGGCGAGCTTCGCCACGAGCCGGGGCTGGTCGCCCGCCGTCGCGATCGCGAAATTGCTCAAGGACACTGTGCGCTGATTGGTGATGGTGATCTGCGGATGAGGCCGCGTGGCCTGCGCCGCGGCCGGCAGGGCGAGGCCGAGAGCAGCCCCTAAACCCAGCCCGATCACTGCAAGATTGCGGAATACCATGGTCATGTCTCCCCATTTGAGAGCGTTGAGCGCTCTTTCGCGAGGAGACATTCTCCGTTCGACGAGAACAAGGCAACTCCGGGGCGCCAGTTTACGCGGGCGCCTCGCTTCTGCTGTTTCGCAACAGCCTCCAGGCGCAATGCCCCCCTTGCAACAAGCTGCATGCATGGACGCGGAATTGCGCCTATATGGGCCGCATAAACTGGAATCGCTCGAAAATGTCCGTGCCCGCAGCGCCGTCCCCGGTGCCGAGCCTCGCTCGTTCCGTCGTCATCAAGCCGGGCTCCGGCTTCATCGCCACCTTCCGTGCGCTCTGGCCCTATCTCTGGCCGGCGGAAAGGGCCGATCTGCGAGGGCGCGTCGTCGCGGCCTTCGGGCTGATGCTGATCGGGCGCCTGATCCTGATGGGCGTGCCCTTCAGCTTCAAATGGATCACCGACGCGCTGGCCCAGACCCATTCCAGCGTCGAGAACTGGCTGCCCTGGCTCGTCGGCGCGCCGCTGGCGCTGACGGTGCTCTACGGTCTGGCGCGGGTCGGCTCCTCGGCCTTCGTGCAGATGCGCGACGCGATCTTCGCCCCGGTCTTCATGCATGCGGTGCGCACGCTGGCGCTCCAGACCTTCGGGCACCTGCATTATCTCTCGCTGCGCTTCCATCTCGAGCGCAAGACGGGCGGGCTGACGCGCGTGCTGGAACGGGGCCGCAACGGCATCGAGGAGATGGTCCGGCTCGGCCTCAACCAGCTCGTGCCGGTCATCGTCGAGGTCGCGCTGATCATCGCCGTGCTGCTCGCGCTGTTCGACTGGCGCTATGTCGCGGTGCTGGTCACGATGGTCGTCGCCTACATGACCTACACGATCAAGGCGACCGAGTGGCGTATCGCCATCCGCTCGGCGATGAACGAATCCGATACCGACGCCAATTCCAAGGCGATCGACTCGCTCTTGAACTACGAGACGGTGAAGTATTTCGGCGCCGAGGCGCGTGAGACCGCACGCTACGACGTGGCGATGGCGCGCTATGAGCGCAACTCGATCAAGTCCTACACCTCGCTCGCCTTGCTGAATTTCGGCCAGGCCACGATCTTCGCCGTCGGGCTGACGCTGTCGATGCTGATGGCAGTGCGCGGCTTCCAGGCTGGCACCAACACGGTCGGCGATCTCGTGCTGATCAACTCCATGCTGATCCAGCTCTATCTGCCGCTGAACTTCATGGGCACCGTCTATCGCGAGATCAAGCAGGCGACGCTCGACATCGCCGAGATGTTCTCCCTCATCGGCCGCGATCCGGAAATCCAGGACAAGCCGGGCGCGCTGCCGTTGCAGGTGCCGGCCGGCGAGGTCGTCTTCGACAACGTGCATTTCGCCTATGTGCCGGAACGGCCGATCCTGCGCGGCATTTCCTTCAAGGTTCCGCCCGGCCGCACCGTCGCCATCGTCGGCCCGTCCGGCGCCGGCAAGTCGACGATCTCGCGGCTGCTCTTCCGTTTTTACGAGCCGCAGAAGGGTCGTATCCTCATCGACGGCCAGCCCATCGCCGATATCCAGCAGGTGAGCCTGCGTGCCGCCATCGGCATGGTCCCGCAGGATACGGTGCTGTTCAACGACACCATCGAATACAACATCCGCTACGGCCGCCCCGAGGCGACGATGGAGGAGGTCGAGGACGCTGCCCGCCTCGCCCAGATCGATCGCTTCATCCGCACCTTGCCGGAGGGGTACGCCACCTCCGTCGGCGAGCGCGGCCTCAAGCTCTCCGGCGGCGAGAAGCAGCGCGTCGCCATCGCCCGCACCATCCTGAAAGGGCCGCCGGTGCTCGTCCTCGACGAGGCGACCTCGGCGCTCGATTCCTTCACCGAGAAGGAGATCCAGGACGCGCTCGACCGGGTGAGCGAGGGGCGCACCACGCTGGTCATCGCGCACCGGCTCTCCACGGTGGTCAATGCGGACGAGATCATCGTGCTCGACAAGGGCGTCATCGTCGAGCGCGGCCATCACCGCGACCTGCTCGCGGCGGACGGCGTCTATGCTGCGATGTGGAACCGCCAGCGCGAGGTCGACGAGGCCAAGGCGACCCTCCAACGCGCGACGCAGGAAGAAGGCGAGAGCGTCAGGGTCACGCTGGTGCAGTGACGGCTCGGGCCTGCCCGGCGCGGCAGGCTCGCCTTTCGATCGGCCCGATGACATTGGCGCGGAGTGGCGTCGCGGGCCGGTTTCGGTCATGATGCGCCTCGGGAAGCAGCATCGAGCGGCTTGGGGGCTGTCATGTTCGATCCGACGACACTGGTTGGCTTTCATACCTGGTTGAGCCTGATCGCCATCGTCGCCGGCTTCCCGGTGACGGCGGGGTTGTTGAAGGGCCACACCAAACCCGGCTGGACCGGAATCTTCCTCTCGACCGCCTTTGCCACGAGCGCGACGGGCTTCGCCTTTCCGGTCAGCGGCATCCTCCCGTCGCATATCGTCGGCGCGATCTCGCTGGTGCTGATCGTCGTGGCGGGCGTCGCGCTTTACGCGAAGATGCTCGAAGGAGCGTGGCGGCGGATCTATGCGATCACGGCCGTGCTCGCCTTCTATCTTCTGATGTTCGTCCTGGTCGCTCAGCTCTTCCTCAAGCTGCCGGCGCTGCATGCGCTCGCTCCGACCGGCTCCGAGCCGCCCTTCGCCATCGCGCAGGGCATCCTGCTCGTCGTCTTCGCCTGGCTGACCTGGCAGGCGGCGCGGCGCTTCAACCAGGTCTGGCACCCCGCGCATTGAATGCCGGGCCGCCCGGCATTTCGTCTTTCCGGGGATGAAGGGGCCCGCGCCGGAGCGCCGCGGCCTTCCGCTCTTTCCCTCGCGGCGGGAAGGCCCTAAATCAGCGCAGCGCCCGCGCTGGCTTTCCAGCGCTGCGGCAAGCCCATTCCCGCGTGCCTCGCGCCGCCAAGAACAGCGGAACTCTCCATGTCCCTCGTCGATTCCGTCCGCAAGGTGATCGTGCCCATCCACAAGGAGGGCTATGTCTTCATCGCGATCGGGCTGGTGGCGACCATCATCCTCGCCAATCTCTGGTCGCCCTTCGGCTGGATCGGCGCGATCATCACCGTCTGGATCTGCTATTTCTTCCGCGATCCCGTCCGCATCACGCCGCAGCGGGAAGGGCTGGTGATTTCGCCGGCCGACGGCCGCGTCAGCCAGATCGCCACGGCCCTGCCGCCGCCGGAACTCGACCTGCCGGCCGAGCCGATGACCCGCGTCTCGATCTTCATGAACGTCTTCGACTGCCATGTGAATCGCAGCCCCGTGCCCGGCCGCCTCCTGAAGATGGCCTATACGCCCGGCCTCTTCCTGAATGCCGAGCTCGACAAGGCGAGCGATGACAACGAGCGCAACGCGCTGGCGATCGAGACGCAGGCCGGCACCATCGCCGTCGTCCAGATCGCCGGATTGATCGCGCGGCGGATCGTGCCCTTCGTCAAGGAAGGCGACGTGCTGGCGACCGGCGAGCGCTTCGGCCTCATCCGCTTCGGCTCGCGCGTCGACGTCTATCTGCCTGCCCATGTCGTGCCGCTGGTCGGCGAGGGGCAGACGGCGATCGCCGGCGAGACCGTGCTGGCCGATCTTTCCGGCAACGAGGCCATCCTGCGGACGTTCCGCGGAATCTGACCGGCAGTGAATCGCGTCATTCTCGGGCGCCCGCAGGGGGACCCGGGAATCTCCAGGCGGTAAGGGATCAGGAGACTCCAGAGCTCCGTCGGTTCGAGATGCTCGGGTCAGGCCCGAGCATGACGCCGTTGATGCCGTTATCTCCCCGCCTAGCTTCCGCCTGCAAAACCGCGTATTTCGGCTCGCATGAGCGACCTCTTTCCTCCCTTCGAGCCCGAGCGCCTCGAGCCGAAGCGCGCGCGTTTCAAATCGATCCCGTTCCGGCTGATCGCGCCGAACCTCGTCACGCTGCTGGCGCTCTGCCTCGGCCTGACGGCGATGCGCCTCGTGGTCGAGGGCAAGCTCGAGACCGCGACGATCTGCATCCTGATCGCGGCGGCGCTCGACGGCATCGACGGCCGTCTCGCGCGCATGCTCAAGGGCACCTCCCGCTTCGGCGCCGAGCTCGATTCGCTCTCGGATTTCGTGAATTTCGGCGTCGCCACCGGCTATGTGCTGTGGATCTTCGTCCTGCACGACCTGAAATCCTTCGGCTGGATCATCGTGCTGACGCTGGCCTGCGCCATGGCGCTCAGGCTCGCGCGCTTCAACGTGATGATCGACGATCCCAACCGGCCCGACTGGCAGAAGAACTTCTTCGTCGGCATGCCGGCCCCGGCCGGCGCCATCACCGCCATGCTGCCGGTCTATCTGCAGGCGATCGGCGTGCCGGTGCAGGAATACGGCGCGCCCTTCGTCGGGCTCTACATCCTCTTCATCGCCTTCCTGACGATCTCGCGCATCCCCTGCTATGCGGGCAAGACGCTGGGCGCGCGCATTCCGCGCGACATGGTGCTGCCGATCTTCGTCGCGGTCGTGGTGGTCGCGGGGCTGCTCTTCGCCTACACCTTCGAGGTGCTGACGCTGGTGGTGGTGGCCTATCTCGCGCTGATCCCGCTCAGCGTCGCCCGGTACCGCAAGCTCGAGCGCGAGCATGCCGCATCAGCGACCCTGCCGGAGGAGACGCCGGAAAGCGCCGCCTGATGGATAGTATCTGCTAGGCTGATAGCTCTAACGACGCCGGCCGGTCAGCCGGGCCGCGTTGGCGCGGGTGCGGCGGGCGAAAGGCTCGAGCGTGCTGTTCGCCACCTTGGCAGCGGCCTCGCTCAGATCGATCTGCGCCAGCGGGTTCAGCGCCAGGCCCCACCAGAACATCGTGGCGGCGCAGCTCGCGGCGAAGCTGCTTTCCACCACCGCCGACACTTTCTCGACCACGGCCTTCGTCGCCTCGCGCTGGCCCGACGAATCGCCGAGAGCGCCCTTCATCAGGATCGGCATCCGCATGGCGATGGTGAGCCCGGCCTCGGCCTGCATCGCCAGGACGCGCGTGGCGAGCGCCTGCGCCTCCACCCCAGCCGGGGCGGCGGGGCGCAATGGCTTGCGCGATGTTGGCATGAGGCGAACTCCGGAGAATAGGGCCGAGAGGCGGTGGAGCATCGATGAAGGGCGCGTAGTGTGGCGCGGCCGGAGGCGCTTGGCAATGGCTGGTATACCAGCTGTCCAGCCCGTTATCTGTGCAGATCGCGGATGGCGCGCAAACGACGACCCACCCGCCGGCGCATCGCCGCAAGGGTTTCGGATTTATTAGCGCGCCGAAATACTCTAAAGCCTGAGACATCCGATCGTCATCGTCATCCGACCGTCCTGCAAACCGGAATGTGGCCGAGCCGCCCTTGAGTTTCTTTTCCCCGCCCAAACAACCTGGCTGGCGGCCGATGCTGGTGCTGGCCTCGGCCTCGCCCCGGCGGCTCGCTTTGCTCGAACAGGCCGGCCTTAAGCCCGACGCGCTGCTGCCGGCCGATCTCGACGAGACGCCCCACAAGTCCGAGCGTCCGCGCGATCTCGCCCGCCGCCTCGCCCGCGAGAAGGCGGAAGCCGCGCGGGAGGGCGCAAAGGCGCGCGCCGACCTCGAAGGCTGCTACATCGTCGCGGCCGACACCGTCGTCGCCGTCGGCCGGCGCATCCTGCCCAAGGCCGAGATCGTCGACGAGGCCGCCGCCTGCCTGCGCCTGCTCTCGGGCCGTGCCCACCGCGTCTATACCGGCGTGGCGCTGGTCACGCCCTCGGGCGCGATTCGGGACCGGATCGTCGAGACGCGGCTGCGCTTCAAGCGTCTGTCGACCGAGGATATCGAGCATTATCTCGCCTCCGGCGAATGGCGCGGCAAGGCGGGCGGCTATGCCATCCAGGGCATTGCCGGCTCCTTCGTCATCAAGCTCGTCGGCTCCTATACCGGTGTGGTCGGCCTGCCGCTCTACGAGACGGTGAACCTGCTGGGCGGCGAGGGCTTCCCGATCCGCTTCGGCTGGATGAACGCGGCCTGATCTCCGCGGCTCGCGGGGGTTGCCTCTCGTCTCCATTGCCCCGATCCTCCCGCCCGCAGCGCGCCAGCCTGACAAGGCGCGCGACAATGTCGCATCGGTCCGTCCCAACAGGGCGGACCCTTCGGGAGGCAGCGATGACGGGGCGTCTCAGGGGCAAGGTCGCGATCGTGGCCGGGGCCGGGTCGATCGGGCCGGGCTGGGGCAACGGCAAGGCGACCGCGACGGTTTTCGCCCGCGAGGGCGCCAAGGTGATCTGCGCCGACATCAACCGCGACGCCGCCGAGGAGACCGCTGCCATCATCCAGAACGAGGGCGGCCAGGCCTTCGCCGTGCAGGCCGACGTCACCAGGGCGGACCAGGTCGCCGATCTCGTCGGCCGCGCGCTCGGCCGCTATGGCCGCATCGACATCCTCGACAACAATGTCGGCATCGCCGAGGTCGGCAGCGTCGTCGATCTGCCCGAGGAGACCTGGGAGCGCGTCTTCCGCGTCAACCTCACCGGGGCCTTCCTGGCGATGAAGCATGTGATTCCGGTGATGCTGCGCCAGTTCGAGGAGACCGGCGAGGGCGGCTCGATCATCAACATCTCCTCCATCGCCTCGATCCGCCACACCGGCGTGCCCTATGCGAGCTATTCCACCACCAAGGCCGGTCTCAACCAGCTCACCCGCACCACGGCGGCGCAATATGCTCCACAGAAAATCCGGGTGAACGCCATCCTGCCGGGGCTGATGAAGACCCCGATGGTCGAGCATTCCGCCGGGCTGGCGCAGGCCTATGGCGACGGCGATATCGAGGCGATGTGGGCTGCCCGCGCGGCGCAGGTGCCGATGGGCCATATGGGCGAGGCCTGGGACGTTGCCAACGCCGCGCTCTTCCTTGCCAGCGACGAGGCGCGCTATGTCACGGGCATCGAGCTCGTCGTCGACGGAGGCATTACGCTTAAATATGGCTGAAACCGAGAAGAAGCCGCCGGCCGAACGGCCGTGCCCGATCTGCGGCAAGCCGGCAGTGGAACGCTATCGCCCCTTCTGCTCGCCGCGCTGCGCCGATATCGACCTCGGCCGCTGGCTCAAGGGCAGCTATGTGATTCCCGGCGAGCCGCTCGAGCAGAGCGACGAGGCCGCGCCCTCGCGCGACAAGGAGGAGTGAAGAATAGGCCGGCGCCTGCGGACTGGCGCCGGCAGGCAGGCTCTACCCGAGAGCCTCGCGTCGCTTCAGGAGTTCGTTGAGCAGATCCTGCTGCTCGGCGATCCGGTTGGCGATGGTTTCCTCCACTGCAGCGCCGGCTGCGCCGGTGGCCTGCTCGGTCAATTCGGCAATGTTGCGCCGGGCGATGGCGATCCGGGCATCCAGATCCTGCTGCGTCGCATTCTCAGGCATGGGGGGCTCCATAGCTTCCTGCATCGGAACGATCATGTTCCGCACGATACGATCATGCACCGCCGGCATCGTCGGTGCCCGGTTTTTTCATCGAGCCGCGTGATTATTCTCCCGCAGCTTCGCGGCTCGCGTCCAGTGCCGGACGTCACCGATCCGGCTTTGAGCGACACAGGTCCTGCAATGCGCGCGGATGGTTGTTCATCGTCAAGGCTAGGGGGTTTCCTGACGATCACGATGCGCTATTTTGAGGAATGGCCGACTTTCCCGGGATCATCCGCTCGCCTCTCTCGCAGACCATCACGCATGATGGCATCACCGTGCAGGTCGAGATCTATCGCCTCGAGGGGACCGAGGGCTGGACGCTCGAACTGGTCGATGCCGAGGGCGGCTCGACGGTCTGGCAGGACAGCTTCGCCACCGATGCCGAAGCCTTCGCCGAGTTCATGGACGGGGTCCGCCAGCTCGGCCTGGCCAAGCTGATCGATCCCGACGAGGACGACATCGCGACGGTGCATTGAGGCCCGCAATGGCTCGCTATACGGACGAGCTCGCAGCGATCGTCGCCTATGAGCAGGAGTTGCGCCGCCAGATCGGCGAGCGCCTCGCGCTGGAGCGCGGCGAATCGACCCGCGACGG
This sequence comes from Allobosea sp. OAE752, assembly GCF_050433265.1. Classification (NCBI taxonomy): domain Bacteria; kingdom Pseudomonadati; phylum Pseudomonadota; class Alphaproteobacteria; order Hyphomicrobiales; family Alloboseaceae; genus Allobosea; species Allobosea sp. OAE752. The sequence continues at coordinate 166,403 of NZ_JBNPXO010000001.1, read as the reverse complement.
CCTTTCCGAGGAGCAGGTCGCCCTGGCCGAGGCCGCTATCCTGGCCTGGCAGCAACAGGGTGAGGAAGAGCAGGACCTGCATGCCTTCAGGGCGATGGGGCCCCTTCAGGAACTGCTCGTCGAGCATCGTGCCGCTCTCGACAGGATCGACGACATCCACGACCGCAGGCTCTCATGACGAACGGCGGCGATAACCTCCCGACAATCGCTTGAGGTTCCGGCCAGCACTGTCTCACGCAGCCAGAACTTCCGCTGCCGCCGTCACCTGCCAGCCCTGCAATTCGCGCCAGTTGGGCTCCAGCGCGGCGAAGCGCGACAGCTTGAAGCTCGAAATGTCGGCGAAGCCGCATTCGCCGTCGACGACCAGATCGCGGATGGCGTGGCCGCTCGCCGGTGACAGGCCGAACCCGACGCTCGACAATGTCGCGACCACGACATTCGCCTGCGAATCCAGCCGGTCAATGACGGGGCGGCCATCGGGCGTGTTCTCGATGACGCCGGCCCAGGAACGGATGATCCGGGCATGAGCCGCCTTGGGCAGAAGCTCGGCGAGGCGCTTGCCCATATGCAGCATCAGCGGCGTGGTCGGCTTGGCAGGCGTGCCTTGCTCGGCGAGTGCGAGCCATTCATGCGGGCCGCCGCCATAGGCGAGGTTGCCGCGGAGCGTCTGGCGCCCGTAGAGGCCGCAGCCATCGACACCGCCGAGCGGCATCAGCGGCAAGGGCTCGGTCACGATCATCTCGCAGCGGGCCGACTGCACCGGCACCTCCTGCCCGAGCATCGCCGAGAGCCGCCCGGTCTGCGGGCCGGCGGCGAGCACGAGGCTGTCGCAGCCGATGACGCCGCAATCGGTCTCGACGGCGGTCACGCGCCCGCCTTCGCTGCGGAAGCCGGTGACGGTCGTGTGCTGCAGGAGACGCCCGCCATGATCCTGCATCGCCCAGGCATAGCCCTGCAACGTGCGGTGCGGGTTGGCATGGCCGCCGAATTTGTAGTGGTAGCCGCCGACGATGGTGTCGCCCGCCAGCGGCACCATTTCCTTGGCCTGCCTGACGTCGAGCACCTCGGATTGGAAACCCTGCCGCTCGGCATTGCGCAAGGCGCGGCCGTAAAGCGCCATCTGGTGTTCGCTGGAGGCGAGGCGGATGCGCTCGCCCCGGAACTCCGTGGGATAGCCGAGCATCTCGTCCAGGATCGGCCAGAGCCGCTGCTCCTCGGCAAAGAGCGGCGAGTGGTGGTGCGAGCAGCCGCCGCCATTGCGGCCGGAAGCCTCCCAGCCGATCAGGCCCTTCTCCAGCACCAGCACATCGACGCCATCGCGCGCCAGCCACCAGCCGGCGGAGAGGCCGGTGACGCCGCCGCCGACGATGACGACCGAAGCTCCCTTGATCTCGTTCATCATGGCTCTCACTCGCTCGCGACGGGGCCGGTCGCGTCATTGCCCGCGACGGTGTAGCGTTCCGGCACCTCCCAGAACGGTCGCCACTGCGCATGCATGCCGAACCAGGTGTCCCAATGCTCGGCCTGCTCGGGCGCTTCCGGGACGGATAGCGTCATGGACAACGGCATCGGGCGAGTCGGAGCCCGGTAGCCGGCAAGGGGGATCGCCGAGAGTGGTTGCGCGGCGCCCAGCGCCAGCAGGGCCGCGACCTGCTCGCGGCAGCGGCGACCCTGGCAGGGGCCCATGCCGGCGCGTGTCAGGCGCTTGACCTGGTCGGGATTGGGCGGGCCGTCGCCGAGCAGCGCCGCGAGCGAACGATCATTGCGGCGCTCGTTCTGCCAGTCCAGATAACGCGGCGGCCGGACCTCGAGAATCTCGCGGGCCGTCACCTCCTCGCATTGGCAGACATGAAACTCCGCGCGGGCCTCGATCACGCTCGCGCGCACCCAGGCCAGGCGATAGGCGCTGATATCGTATTCCGGCGCCGGCGGTTGCGAGGCTGTTGCTGTGATCGCCTCCTCGGCGAGCGCGGCGACGGCGCGCGCGGCTTCCGCCTCGGCGATGGCGCGGTCGCGGGTCTTCGCGGCCCAGATGCCGGCACAGTCGCCGACCGCATAGACGTTGGCGAAGCTGGTGCGCTGGTCCGCATCGAGCACCGGTGCGTAGCCACCGCGCTCGGCCTGGAACGCGACCTTGCCGCCAGCGGCATCGAGCAGGTCGATGACCGCGGTCGTGCCGACGGCGAGCACGATGCCGTCGCAGGCGAGGCTGCGTTCCTCGGCCGAAGGCTTTCCGGCCTCGTCGAGCTTTGCGAGCAATGCCGCCTCGACACCGTCGCGGCCGGCTGCCTCGCGCACGACATGGCGGGTCAGGATCTCGGTTCCGCTCTCGCGCAGTCCCGCCAGCAGCGCCACATCGCCAATGATCTCCGCGGCCTGCTCGATGACCGCCGCAATGCTGGCGCCGGCCTCCCGCAAGGCGAGCGCCGTGGTCAGCGCCTCCGTGCTCGAGCCAAGAACGACGAGCTTGCGCGGACCGAGCGCGCCGTAGCGCGTGGCCAGAGCAAGCGCGGCGGTGGCGCCCATCACCCCCGGCTTCTCCCAGCCGGGGAAGCCGAGACCCATGTCGCGCCGACCGCAGGCGAGGATGATGTGCCGCGCCTGGACGAGAAAGCTGCGCTCCTCATCGGCCAGGCCCGCGACGAGGCCGGGCATCCAGCCGAGAGCTGGGCCATTGGCGTAGAGCCCCCAGCAGGCGGTGCCGAGGCGCAGGTCAATGCCGGCCTCGAAAGCCTCCGCGATCCGCGGTTCGGAGGCCACGAATGCCTCCATCATGGCGTTGCGATTGCGGGCGCTGGCCGCCATGCCCTGCCCGAAATGCAGCGGCACCTCATCGCCCATCGTCTTGAACGGGATGGGGTTCTCGTCGACCAGCAGCACGCCCAACCCGCGCGCAGCCGCCCCGATCGCGGCTTCGAGGCCGGCCGGACCGGCGCCGACGACGAGGACATCGACATTTTCGTCGATGGTCAGGGGCTTGCCGGTGACGGATTTGGGATCTGAGGCCGGGATGTTCATGGGTACCCCTCTCGAATGACGCCGTTCATTCCTGGGTCGATGGCCTGTGGCGGCTGGCCAAAATGCGATATCGGCCCGCCCGGAGACGGCATGGCGCGTCACAGAACCTGTTCAAGGAAGGCACGGGTGCGCGTCTCGCGCGGCGCACCGAAGAATTCGGCCGGCGGCGCGTGCTCGACGATCACGCCGCCATCGGTGAAATAGACATGGTCGGCGACCTCGCGGGCGAAGCCCATCTCATGGGTGACGAGGATGCAGGTCATGCCCTCCGCAGCGAGATCGCGGATGGTGACGAGCACTTCCTTCTTGGTCTCGGGGTCGAGCGCGGCGGTGACTTCGTCGAACAGCATGACCTTCGGGTTCATCGCCAGCGAGCGGGCGATGGCGACGCGCTGCTGCTGCCCGCCCGAGAGCTCGCCCGGATAGGCGTCGTGCTTGTGCGAGAGGCCGACCTTGGCGAGCAGGCGCCTGGCCCGCTCCTCGACCTCGGCGCGGTCCTGCTTCAGCACATGGACCGGCGCCATCATCACGTTCTGCAGCGCGCTCTTGTGCGGGAAGAGATTGTACTGCTGGAAGACGATGCCGACATCGCGGCGCAGCGCCAGCTTGTCGAGCGCGGGGTCGTTGACCTGCCGGCCGGCGACCGTGATCGAGCCCTTGCTGATCGGCACCAGCGCGTTGATGCAGCGCAGCAGCGTCGACTTGCCCGAGCCCGAGGGGCCGATGATGCAGACGGTCTCGCCGCGGCGGATGGTCAGGCTGACGTCCTTCAGCACCGGGAAGGCGCCGAAGGCTTTTTCGACGCCCTCGACCACGACGACCGGCTCGCCGAGTTCATGCTTGGCAGCCATGGTCATCCCTTCACGTTGAAGCGGCGCTCGATCGCCATGGTGAGCCGGGCGATCGGGTAGCAATAGGCGAAGAACATCAGCAGAAGCAGCAGGTACATCGGCAGCATCAGATCGGGCCGGCTCTCGGCGACGAGCGCGGCGCGCGTCACCGTCAGCCCGTCCTGGATGCCGACGACCGAGATCAGTGTCGTGGCCATGGTCAGGATGGCGTAGAGGTTCATCCAGGGCGGAATCATCCGCTTGAAGGCCTGCGGCAGGATGATCATCCACATCGTCTGACGCCGCGTGAAGGCGAGCGCCTCGGCCGATTCCCATTGGCCGGAGGGAATCGAGCGGATGCCGCCGCGCACGATCTCGGAGACATTGGCCGCGACCGGCAGCGCGAGCCCGATGATCGCCTTGACCCAGGCCGGAAAGGCGATGGTGAACGGGCCGAGCCTGATCTCGAAGGGCAGCAGGAACATCGCGTAGAACAGCAGGACGAGCCAGGGCGCGTTGCGGAAGAACTGCGTCGCGGCCCAGGCGGGCTTGCGCAGAGCCGCCGAGGGCGAGACCTGCCCGATGCCGAACAGCACGCCGACAGCCGTGCCCAGCGCCATCGAGAGGAAGCTGATCAGCAGATTGAACAGGAAGCCCTGGAAGATCAGCGGCGCCCAGCGCAGCAGGATCGTGAACGCGCCGTCGCGGGGGGCCGGCCCGGTGGCCTGGGCGACAGCCAGCGAGGCGGCGAAGAGCAGGGCGATGCTGGCGACGACACCGAAGCTCAGGATCGCCGGCGCGGCGAGCCCGCTCGATGCGATCGGCACTGCGCGAAACGGTTTCAGGACGGGGAGGTCGGTGGCGCCGGTCTTCATGGCATGTAGCCCGGAATGCGCATGGCCTTCTCCCAGCGATGCATCACCCAGACCAGCACCGCGACCAGCAGCACATAGGTCACCAGCAGCACGTTCATCATCTCGCGGACGTTGAAGACCTCGGACCAGATCTGTGAGGCCGCATAGAGCAGTTCCGGCACGCCGATCGCGTAGGCGAGGGTGGTGGTCTTCACGAGGTTGACGAGGTTGTTGTTCAGCGCCGGCAGGCAGATGCGGAAGGCCAGCGGCAGCACGATCTGGCGCCAGAGCTGGAAGCGCGTGTAGCCGAGCGATTCTGCCGCCTCGACCATGGTCTCGGGCACCGCTTCGATCCCGGCGCGGAAGATCTCCACGTTGAACGCTCCGGCGAAGAGCGAGAAGGCGATGATCGCCCAGCCGGTGCCGCTGACGAAGGGGGACTGCCCGCCGAAACCGTCCGACACGGTGGGCAGCAGGCCGCCGACGGCGAAGTAGAAGAAGGAGAGCTGCACCAGCGGCGGCGTGTTGCGGAAGAACTGGACGTAAGCCCGCACCAGAAGCCGACCGAGCCGCGAATGGCTGCCGGCGACCCAGACACCGACAAGTCCGATCGCGAGCGAGGCCAGGATGGACACGACGCAGATATAGCTCGTGGTCCACAACCCGGTCAGGAAGCGGGAGCGGTCGAAAGTGTCGTAGAAGATCGAGAAATTGAGGCCATGAACATCGTTCAGGCGCTCGAAGAAGGCGGCGATCATGTCCGAAACCTCGGGCGGCCTTGGTGCGTCATGGTCGGGCTTGACCCGACCATCTCGGAAACCAGAGCCCTCTGGTCATGAGATTCTCAGGCGCAAGCCGAGAATGACGCCCGAGGTTACGCGCCGCCCTTCAGCTTCTTGTTGGTCTCGATCAGGTACGGGCTCTGCTTGATGCCCCATTTGCTCTCGAGCGCGAGCAGCTTGCCGCTCTTGTGCCACTCGACCGACATGTCCTTGAGCAGCTTGCCGAAGCCGCCGTCGAGATCGTCGAGGCGCACGCCGATCGCCCAGAGCTGCGGGTCCTCGGAGGTCAGCGGCATCTCGTAATTGGCCCATTTCGGATCGCCGCTCGACAGCGTCGAGACGATCAGCGTGTCGTCGAAGAGGAAGGCGACGCAGTTGTTGCCCTGCAGGGCGTTGAGCCCGTCCGGCACCGAGGGGAACACGACGAGGTCCGGGGAATACATCTGCGAGACCCGGCGGTTGTAATAGGCGCCCTGCACGGCGCAGACCTTGCGGCCCTTGAGGTCTTCCCACTTCTTCAGCCCCGCGCTCTTGGGCGCGAGCACATTGGTGGCGCCGGCATAATAGTTCGGCTCGATCATGCCGATCTGCTTGCGACGCTCGGCCGTGTCGCCGAGCGTCGCCAGGATCATGTCGATGCGGCCCTGGCGCAGGAACTCGATGCGGTTGGCGGCGATGACGGGGACCATCTCGAGCTTGACGCCGAGCTTGTCCGCGACCTCCTGCGCGAGATCGATCTCGAGGCCGACGATCTTGCCCGACGGATCGAGGAAGCCCCAGGGCTTGTAGTCGTTCTTGACGCCGACGGTGAGGACGCCCTTCTCCTTGATCTTGGCGAGCGTGTCCTGCGCGAGGGCGGGCATGGCGGCGAGCGTGGCGGCTACAGCGAGCGCCAGAGCGGTCAAACGTTTCATCGGTCGCGATCCCCTGTCTTTTTTTGAAGCCCTAGACTTCCGGTGGATCGATGCGTGGAATTGACCCCATGCGACGCTTTCTTGACATTCAGCGTCGAGCGATGGGGTGCTGCGGCAGTCTCTCGGATCGTGGCGGATGGCCGAAGCGCCCGCTATAGCTGCGGGAGAAATGGCTGGCGCTGGCGAAGCCGCAGGCGAGCGCGATTTCCAGGACGGAAAGGCTGGTCTGCCGCAGCAGGTCGCGCGCGCGGTCGAGGCGCAGCCCCAGGTAGTGCTCGCCGAGAGAACGGCCGAGATGTTGCCGGAACAGGCGCTCGAGCTGGCGCAGCGAGACATTGGCGAGCCGGGCGAGGGCTTCGCGGGGCTCGGGGTTCTCGATCGTCTGCTCCATGCGGCCGATGACCCGCAGCAGCGGAGCATGCGCGATACCGAGCCGCTCGCGCAGCTTCATGCGCTGGGGGTCTGCGCCCTCCCGGACCTGGGTTTGCAGGAACCATTCGCTGACGGCCAAAGCGAGGTCGCTGCCATGCTCGCGGGCGATCACGGCATGCATCATGTCGAGCGGGGCGGTGCCGCCGCTGCAGGTCAGCCGGTCGCGGTCGATTTCGTAAAGCGAGCGGCGCAGATCGAGGTCGGGGTATTCTTCCAGGAACGCGGCCGCGTGCTCCCAGTGGATGGTGAACCGGTAGCCGCTCAGCAGATTGGCCCGCGCCAGCAGATAGGGCCCCCCCGAAACGCCGCCGATCCGCACGCCGCGCCTAGCCTGCTGCCGGAGCCAGGAGAAGGTCGGCTGATGATGGAAGAGCGCCGGATTTCCTCCGGCGCAGACGAAAAGATAGTCGAGCCGAAGCTCGGCACCGATATTGGCGTCCGGTGCGATGGCGACGCCGTTCGAGGCCGGGGCGGGCGTTCCGTCGATCGAGATGTGGCTCCAGCGGTAGAGCGAATGGCCGGAGAGCCGGTTGGCCGCACGCAACGGCTCGATCGCCGAGGCATAGGGCAGCAGCGCGAAATCCGGGATCAGCAGGAAGCCGACATGGGTCGGTGCGCTGTCGTCGCTAACGGGCAATCGGATGTCGCTATCGAGCATGTCGCGGAGCCTATGTCGGTCAATCTCCGGATGACAAGACCGCCCGGACCCCTCGATGCGCTATTCCGTCTTCTCGCTGCTCGCCCAGGCCCTTCAGGGTCACAAGGGCTGGACCCCGGCCTGGCGCGATCCCGCGCCCAAGCACGAATACGACGTCGTCATCATCGGCGGCGGCGGGCATGGCCTGGCGACGGCGCATTACCTCGCCAGCCGGCACGGCATCACCAATGTCGCGGTGCTGGAGAAGGGCTATCTCGGCTCCGGCAATGTCGGCCGCAACACCACGATCATCCGCTCGAATTACCTGCTGCCCGGCAACACGCCCTTCTACGAGCTCTCGATGAAGCTTTGGGAAGGGCTGGAGCAGGACCTGAACTACAACGCCATGGTCAGCCAGCGCGGTGTCCTGAACCTCTTTCATTCCGACGCGCAGCGGGATGCCTTCGCCCGGCGCGGCAATGCGATGCGGCTCGCCGGGGTCGATGCCGAACTGCTCGGCAGCGAGCAGGTAAGGGCGATGCTGCCCTATCTCGACTACGACAACGCCCGCTTCCCGATCCGGGGCGGGCTCCTGCAGCGCCGCGGCGGCTCGGCCCGGCATGACGCCGTCGCCTGGGGCTATGCACGGGCCGCCGACAGCCGCGGCGTCGACATGATCCAGAACTGCGAGGTCACCGGCATCACCATGGCCGGCGGGCGGGCCGTCGGCGTCGAGACATCGCGGGGACCGATCCGGGCGAAGAAGATCGCCATGGCCGTCGCCGGCAATTCGTCGCGGGTGGCCGCGATGGCGGGCCTGCGCCTGCCGATCGAGACCCATGTCCTCCAGGCCTTCGTCTCGGAGGGGCTGAAGCCGCTGATCGACGGCGTCGTCACCTTCGGCGCCGGGCATTTCTACATCAGCCAGTCCGACAAGGGCGGGCTGGTCTTCGGCGGGGACATCGACGGCTACAACTCCTACGCCCAGCGCGGCAATCTGCCGGTGATCGAGGACGTGATGGAATCGGCCATGGCGCTCTGGCCGGGGCTCGGCCGGGTGCGGATGCTGCGCCATTGGGGCGGCGTGATGGACATGTCGATGGACGGCTCGCCGATCATCGACCTGACGCCGATCGAGGGGCTCTATCTCAATTCCGGCTGGTGCTATGGCGGCTTCAAGGCGACGCCGGCCTCCGGCTTCTGCTTCGCGCATCTGATCGCGACGGGAGAGCCGCACCCGGTCGCGAGCGCCTATCGGCTCGATCGCTTCGCCACCGGGCGCCTGATCGACGAAAAGGGCGCCGGCGCCCAGCCCAATCTGCACTGACCGCGCGCTGCCCGAGGATCCCCCATGCGCATCACTTGCCCCCATTGCGGCGCGCGCGACGCCCAGGAATTCACCTATCTCGGCGCGGCCGATCCGCAGCGACCCGACGGGATGGCAGCGACGGAAGCGGCGATGACCGAGTACGTCTATCTGCGTGACAATCCGGCCGGCAGTCACCGCGAGCTCTGGTATCACGGGGCCGGCTGCCATGCCTGGCTGGTCGTGACCCGCGACACCCGCACCCACGCGATCGCCTCGGTCGAGGCCGCCAGGGCGCGCAAGGCGGGAGCCGCGGCATGAGCGGGCAGCCCTTCCGTCTCGCCTCCGGCGGCCTTGTCGATCGCAGCCGGCCGCTGAGCTTCAGCTTCGACGGCAGGTCCTATCGCGGATTTGCCGGCGATACGCTGGCTTCCGCGCTGCTGGCGAATGGCGTGCGGCTCGTCGGCCGCTCCTTCAAATATCACCGCCCGCGCGGCATCCTCTCGGCCGGCCCGGAGGAACCGAACGCGTTGGTCGAGTTGCGCTCCGGGGCCCGCCGCGAGCCGAACACGCGCGCCACGGTGGTCGAGCTGTTCGAGGGGCTCGACGCGGCCAGTCAGAACCGCTGGCCCTCGCTCGCCTTCGATCTGCTCTCGATCAACGGATTGCTCTCGCCGGCCCTGGTCGCGGGCTTCTACTACAAGACCTTCATGTGGCCGGCGGCCTTCTGGGAAAAGCTCTACGAGCCGCTGATCCGCCGTGCGGCGGGCCTCGGCCGCGCGGCCGGCTTAGAAGACCCTGACCATTACGAGAAGGCCTTCGCCTTCTGCGACGTGCTGGTGATCGGCGGCGGTCCGGCCGGCCTTTCCGCCGCGCTCGCAGCGGGGCGCAGCGGCGCCCGGGTCATCCTCTGCGACGAGGATTTTCGCCTCGGCGGGCGCCTGCTGGCCGAGAGGCGCGAGATCGATGGCAAGCCGGCGGCCGAATGGCTGGCGGCGACGCTGGCCGAGCTCGAGAGCCTGCCCGAAGTGCGGATCATGCCGCGCACCACCGTCTTCGGCCTCTACGACCACGGCATCTATGGCGCGGTCGAGCGTGTCGGCGATCACCTGCCCGAGCCGGCGCCGCATCAGCCGCGACAGCGCGGCTGGCGCATCCATGCCAAGCGCGCGATCCTCGCCGCAGGCGCACTGGAACGGCCGATCGTCTTCCCCGGCAATGATACGCCGGGCGTCATGCTGGCGGGAGCGGCACGCACCTACGTCAACCGCTACGGCGCATTGCCGGGCCGCGAGGCGGTGCTGTTCACGGCCGGGGACGATGGCTGGGCCACGGCACGCGATATCGCCGCAGCCGGTAGCCGCATCGCTGCCATCGTCGATGCCGGCGGCGACTCAGATCCCGCCCGCAAGGCGCTCGCCGACAAGCTTGGTGCGAGGCTGTTCGCAGGCGGCGCGGTCGAAGGCACGCGCGGCGGCCGCCACCTCAGCAGCGTCACCATCCGCGATGCATCCGGCGCGACGACGGCTGTCGATTGCGACCTGCTCGCCGTCTCCAATGGCTGGAACCCGACGCTGCATCTGACCTCGCATCAGAACGGCAAGCCGGCCTGGGACGACGGCCTGCAATGTTTCGTGCCGGGCTCCTTGCCGGCGGGCCTTGCTGTCGCCGGCAGCGCGGCCGGGCGCTTCACGCTGGCGCAGGCGCTGGAGGACGGCGCGCGGCTCGGCCGCGAGGCTGCGGCCGAAGCCGGGCTGACGCCTGCGCCGCCGGCACCCGTGCCTGCGACCGATCCCGAGACGACCGCGCTGCGGCCGCTCTGGCGAGTGAAGGGAACGAAGGGCAAGGCTTTCGTCGACTACCAGAACGACGTCACCGACAGGGATGTCGAACTCGCCGCACGCGAGGGCTTCCGGCCGGTCGAGCATCTCAAGCGCTACACCACGCTCGGCATGGCGACGGACCAGGGCAAGACCTCGAACCTCTCCGGCCTCGCCATCATGGCCGAGCAGACGGGCAGGACGATCCCGCAGACGGGCACCACGACCTTCCGGCCGCCCTATACGCCGGTCGCGATCGGCGCGCTCGCGGGCCATCATCGCGGCAAGGAATTCAGGCCGGTGCGGCTGGCACCGACCCATGACTGGTCGCGGGAGCAGGGCGCCGTCTTCGTCGAGGCCGGCCCATGGCTGCGGGCGCAGTACTATCCGCGCCCCGGCGAAAACGACTGGCAGGCGACGGTCGATCGCGAGGTCAAGGCCGTGCGCGCGAGCGTCGGCCTCTGCGACGTCTCGACGCTCGGCAAGATCGACATCCAGGGGGCGGAGGCCGCCGAGTTCCTGGAGCGCGTCTACATCAATGGCTGGAAGGCCCTGCCGGTCGGCAAGGCGCGCTACGGCCTGATGCTGCGCGAGGACGGCTTCGTCATGGATGACGGCACCACCTCGCGTCTGGGCGAGCACCATTTCCTGATGACGACCACGACGGCCAATGCCGGCAAGGTGATGCAGCATCTGGAGTTCTGCCATCAGGTGCTGTGGCCGGAACTCGATGTCCGCATGGTCTCGGTCTCCGAGCAATGGGCACAAGCTTCCATCGCCGGGCCCAAGGCGCGCGAAACCCTACGCGGCGTCGTCGATCACGAGCACGACCTCTCGAACGAGGCCTTCCCCTATCTCGCGGCGCGCACCGTGACGGTCGGCGGCGGCATTCCGGCGCGGCTGTTCCGGATCTCCTTCTCGGGCGAATTGGCCTATGAACTGGCGGTTCCGGCCGCCTATGGCGATGCGATGATGCGCGCCCTGATGCAGGCCGGCCAGCCCTTCGGCATCACGCCCTATGGCACCGAGGCGCTCGGGGTGATGCGCATCGAGAAGGGCCATGTCGCCGGCAACGAGCTCAACGGCCAGACCACGGCGCGCGATCTCGGCCTCGGCAAGATGATGTCTTCGAAGAAGGACTATATCGGCCGCCTGATGGCGGGCAGGCCGGCCCTGATCGAGCGGGACCGGCCGTCCTTCGTCGGCTTCAAGCCGGTCGATCCCTCCCAGCGCCTGCGGGCCGGCGCCCACTTCATCGGCATCGGCAAGGCGGCGGTGATGGAGAACGACGAGGGCTACATGACCTCGGTCGCCCATTCGCCGCATCTCAACCACTGGATCGGCCTCGGCCTGATCCGGAACGGCGCCGGTCGCATCGGCGAGCGCGTGCGCGCCTATGATCCCGTCCGAAACGGCGACATCGTCGTCGAGATCTGCTCGCCCGTCTTCGTCGATCCGGAAGGAAACCGCCTCCATGGCTGAGATCGCGACCTCATGGCGCCCGCGCAGCGCCTGGGCGGGCATCGCGCAACCCGGCTCCTTCGGCGCGAAGGGCGAGACCGGCGTCGTTGCGACGCTGCTGGATGGTTTCGGCCTGGCGACCCTGATCGCTGAACCGGGTGCGGCGATGGCCCTGTCGCGGGCCGTCAAAGGCCGGCTCGGCATCGCGCTGCCGGAGATGCCGAGGATCGTATCGGGCGGGGTCCATGACGCGATCTGGGCGGGGCCGGACCAATGGCTGCTGCGCGCGGCTTCGCGCGACGGCTTCCAGCCATTGCTCGATGAATTCGCGACCCATGCCGCTGTCAGCGATCAGAGCGATGCGCGCGCCGCCTTCCGGCTTCAGGGTCCCAGGACCCGCGATCTGCTGGCAAAGGGCGTGATGCTCGACCTGCATCCTTCGGCCTTTGGCGTCGGCGAGACCGCCGTGACAAGCGTGGCCTATCTCGGCGTGCAGCTATGGCGGCTCGCCGACGGGCCGGACGGACCCGTCTTCGAGATCATGGTCGCACGCAGCATGGCAGGAAGCTTCTGGTCCTGGTTTGCCGCAGCGGCGGCCGAGTTCGGCTGCCGGGTTGCTGACCAAGACTGACGGCAACGCCTCGCGCGCCATCCTCCGGTTGGAGATCAGGAAGAAGCGGTTCTCCGCCGAACAACGGTCTTGGCGGGCTTGGCTCGCGTCTTGGCTGGCGGCACCGCCGCGGCGGCCTCGGCGTCGGCGGCTTCCTTGGCGAGCCGCAAGGCCCGCAGTTTTGCGGTGCGTTCGCGGACGGCGATCTGCTCCACCCGCAACGCTTCCAGGGCCGTTTCGGCCTCGGCGCGGCGTTGCGCTGCGAGCGTCGCTCTGCTCTGGGCCCGCAATTGCGCCTCTTCCGGCGGAATTCTGTTGCTCGACATCGGCAAACTCCTTCTCGAACGCAGGACGCCAGGGCGTCAGCGGCGTTTTCCGGCAGCACGCTCCTGCATGGATCGAACGGCTTCGGGCAGAACCTTGCGTGGGGCTCGGCTTCGATCCTCGCCGGTTCGGCCTGGCGAGCAGGCCCGGCCCTCGGCGAAATCCTGCGGATTGAAGCCCAGGCCCAAATCCTCGCCTATCGTGCCTGCGCGGGGGCCTGGCCGGGCCGTGCCGGCCGTTCCACGCGCTTCGGCATCGGCAGCAATCCTTCGCGCTGAGCCTGCTTGCGTGCTGCCTTGCGGGCGCGGCGGATGGCTTCGGCCTTCTCGCGGGTTCGCCGCTCGGACGGCTTCTCGTAGGCGCGACGCGCCTTCATCTCGCGAAACACGCCTTCACGCTGCATCTTCTTCTTGAGGACGCGAAGCGCCTGGTCGACGTTGTTGTCGCGAACGAGAACCTGCATTCGAATTTCCCTTCTGATGCAAACAAAAAGGGCCGGGTTGATCCCGACCCCTCCGTGGCTATCCGCCGCTCAATCGAACGGGCGCCGGTACATCCGCGGTCGCCGCTGATCTCGATTGACGCGCCGGATGGCGTCTAGCTCACTCGGCCTGCAGGTTGTCCGCAGACACCTTGCCGGAGCGCTTGTCCTGCACCAGCTCATAGGAGACCTTCTGGCCTTCCTTCAGCGTGCGCAGACCGGCACGCTCCACGGCGCTGATATGGACGAAGGCGTCCTGGCCGCCGTCTTCCGGCTGGATGAAACCAAAACCCTTGTCGGTGTTGAACCACTTAACTGTGCCACTGGCCATGCTGACCTCCTGTAAAGGCTATTGTTCATGCGCCGCGGGTGCAGCGCATTTTTCGATTTGAGCAGGAAGTTCGTCAGCAGTGCGCGATGAAAGCGCGGGGCCAATTCGTTCGGCCTAGATCGATGTTTCTATCATGGTACTTATAAGACACATTGTCAAATGGAAGGTTTTATCTCGCAATATTTTCGGAAAATCAGCCGGGCGCCAAATCGACCGACAGCAACCGTGTGACCCGGCCTGAGACGCGCCATCGCGATATGCTGGGGCGGCTCGGCAGCCATCGCAGACAGCTCGTGGCGGTCGCGAATTGCGCGAAGCTCGGGAACGGGGCGTGCGTCGATCATGGCGGGCGGCGAAGGGGCGCTAGCGCTTGAGGCGTAAAGCATCGCTCGACGCGGTTTCGCCGAAGCGAAGGCAGAGCCGACGTCATTGCCGAACAGCACGAACAGGATAGGCCGGAGGCCGCGCGGTGATCCCCGATCTTCACAGGCGCCGGACGGCGGCATCACGACCTGTTGACAGGCGATGCCCCTTAGCTACTAGATCTGGTGGTCGATGGTCTCTCGAATCGCAAGATCGAGAGCTAAGAGGGAAGCCGGTGAGAGACCGGCGCTGCCCCCGCAACTGTAAGCGGCGAGTTCACGTCCAGGATTAAGTCACTGAGGCTGCAAGGCCTTGGGAAGACGGGACGAGAGCGCTGACCCGTGAGCCAGGAGACCTGCCGCGACCTCGTATACGTCCTCGGGCGGGGTGTCCCGGTGGTGCGCTTGGCAGGTCGCGGCCTTGTGGTGCCGCGCGCCTTCTCGACGCAACCGCTCTGGCCTTTGCCCCCAACATTTGGGGTTGATGCCGATGTCTCTTTCCATTGAAGCCGAGCGGCCTGCCGCCGCTCCGTCAGCCGCAGAGCCGACACTGTCGAAGCTCGCTGCGAGCGAGCCCGGCTACCAGATCATTCGCCGCAACGGCGCGGTGACGCCGTTCGATCCCTCGAAGATCACCGTGGCGCTGACCAAGGCGTTCCTCGCCGTCGAAGGATCGAACGCCGCCGCTTCGCGCCGCATCCACGAAGCCGTCGCGGAGATGACCGAGCAGGTCGTCGCGGGGCTGACCCGCCGGGCCGCGACCGGCCGCACTTTCCATATCGAGGATGTGCAGGACCAGGTCGAGCTCGCCCTGATGCGCGGCGAACACCACAAGGTCGCCCGTGCCTATGTGCTCTATCGCGAGGAGCGGGCGCGCGAGCGGGCGAGGGCGGTTGCCGAGACGAAGCCTGTCGCCTCCGCAGCTCCCTTGCTGCACATGAAGCTCGCCGACGGGACGCTTATCCCGCTCGACGCCGGCCGCCTCGACAAGGTGGTTCGCGAGGCTTGTGCCGATCTCGACGGCGTCTCGGCCGAGCCGGTCCTCACCGAGGCGCGCCGCAACCTCTATGACGGCATCTTGCTCGACGAATTGGCGCTGGCGCCGATCCTTGCCGCCCGCACGCTGATCGAGAGCGAGCCGAACTATGCGAAGGTCTCCGCGCGCCTGCTGCTGGACAAGCTCCGTCGCGAGGCACTGAGCTTCGTCCATGGCCGCGCCGAGCAGGCGACGCAGGAAGAGATGTCAGTGCTTTATGCCGACTACTTCCATGCCTATCTCAAGACCGGCATCGCGAACGAGCTGATCGACCCCGAGCTCGGCCGCTTCGACATCGCCCGCATCGCCGCTGCACTCAAGCCCGAGCGCGATCTGCAATTCGACTATCTCGGCTTCCAGACGCTTTACGACCGCTATTTCCTGCATGTCCGGGGCAACCGCTTCGAGCTGCCGCAGGCCTTCTTCATGCGTGTCGCCATGGGTCTCGCCATCCGCGAGATCGATCGCGAGGGCAGGGCGATCGAATTCTACGATCTGCTCTCATCCTTCGATTTCATGGCCTCGACCCCCACGCTGTTCAATTCCGGGACGCTGCGCCCGCAGCTCTCCTCCTGCTTCCTGACCACCGTCGCTGACGATCTCGACGGTATCTTCAAGGCGGTGAAGGACAATGCGCTGCTCGCCAAGTACTCGGGCGGCCTCGGCAATGACTGGACGCCGGTGCGCGGTCTCGGCGCCCATATCAAGGGCACCAATGGCGAGAGCCAGGGCGTGGTGCCGTTCCTGAAGGTCGCGAACGATACGGCCATCGCCGTCAATCAGGGCGGCAAGCGCAAGGGCGCGGTCTGCGCCTATCTCGAGACCTGGCATGTCGATATCGAGGAGTTCCTCGATCTCCGGAAGAACACCGGCGACGACCGCCGCCGCACCCATGACATGAACACGGCGAACTGGATTCCCGACCTGTTCATGCAGCGCGTCGAGGCCGGCGCCGACTGGACGCTGTTCTCGCCCGATGAGGTGCCGGACCTGCACGACCTCTATGGCAAGCCATTCAAGACGGCCTACGAGGCTTATGAGGCGAAGGCAGCCGCTGGCCAGATCAAGGTCTTCAAACGGGTGAAGGCGCTCGACCTCTGGCGGCGCATGCTGACCATGCTGTTCGAGACCGGCCATCCCTGGATGACCTTCAAGGATGCCTGCAATCTGCGCTCGCCGCAGCAGCATGCCGGCGTGGTGCATTCCTCGAACCTCTGCACCGAGATCACGCTCAACACCTCGGCCGACGAGGTCGCGGTCTGCAATCTCGGCTCGGTGAACCTCGCCGCGCATGTGACGCCCGATGGGCTCGATCAGGCTCGCCTGGCCCGCACCGTGACCACCGCGATGCGCATGCTCGACAACGTCGTCGACATCAATTTCTACACGATCCCCGAGGCACGCCGCTCGAACCTGCGCCATCGCCCGGTGGGCTTGGGGCTGATGGGTTTCCAGGACGCGCTCCAGACACTGCGTCTGCCGGCGGCCTCGGAAGGCGCCGTCGCCTTCGCCGATACGTCGATGGAAGTGATCAGCTTCCATGCGATCCAGGCCTCGGTCGATCTCGCCGCCGAGCGCGGGCGCTATCCGAGCTTCGAGGGTTCGCTCTGGTCGAAGGGCATCCTGCCGATCGACTCGCTCGACATCCTCTCGGACGCCCGCGACGGCGATGTCGAACTCGACCGCTCCTCGACGCTGGACTGGGAGGGCCTGCGCGAGCGGGTCGTCACGACCGGCATGCGCAACTCCAACACCATGGCGATCGCGCCGACCGCGACGATCTCCAACATCGTCGGCGTCTCGCAGTCGATCGAGCCGAGCTACAGCCAGCTCTACGTTAAGGCGAACATGTCGGGCGACTTCACCGTGGTGAATGCCGGGCTCGTTCATGACCTGAAGGCGAGGGGGCTCTGGGACGAGGTGATGGTCTCGGATCTCAAATACTACGACGGCAAGGTCAGTGGGATCGATCGCGTCCCGGCCGATCTCAAGGCGCTCTATGCCACCTCCTTCGAGATTCCGACGGAATGGCTGATCAGGGCGGCGGCGCGCCGGCAGAAATGGATCGATCAGGGCCAGTCGCTGAACCTCTACATGGCGCAGCCGTCCGGCCGAAAGCTCGACGAGGCCTATCGCCTGGCGTGGAGGCTCGGCCTGAAGACGACCTATTACCTGCGCGCGCTTTCGGCGACCCATGTCGAGAAATCGACGCTGAAGGGCACGGACGGCAAGCTCAATGCGGTCTCGGCCACCGTGCCGGTCGCGGCCAAGGCCGCCGCGCCGATCATCGTCGATATCCCGCTGGAGAATGGCATGGCCGTGCCCAACGCTTGCTCGCTCGACGATCCCACCTGCGAAGCCTGCCAGTAACGGCTGCTTCGGCTCGAACTCTTCGCGATGACAGCGCCCCGGGTGGCCCCCGGCGCCCGCGCCCTCAGATCAAGAACGGAATATCCCCATGCTCGACTGGTCCGACACCAAGCCGGCGCCCCCGGCCAACCCCGCCATCCTGACCAATCCTCCTCCCGCCGCCGACGCCACCGGCCTCGGCGCGATCGACCGCAATGGCGGGCGCGTCACCGTCGACGAGAAGCGCATGATCAATGCGCGCGCCGACGTGAACCAGCTTCTGCCGCTCAAATACAAATGGGCCTGGGAAAAGTACCTCTCCGGCTGCAACAACCACTGGATGCCGACCGAGGTCTCGATGCAGGCCGACATCGCCCTGTGGAAGTCGAAGGACGGCCTCAGCGAGGACGAGCGGCGCATGCTCAAGCGCAATCTCGGCTTCTTCGCGGCGTCCGAATCTCTCGTCGCCAACAACATCGTGCTGGCGATCTACCGACACCTGACCAACCCGGAATGCCGGCAGTATCTGCTGCGGCAGGCCTTCGAGGAGGCGATCCACACCCATACATTCCAGTACATCGTCGAGAGCCTCGGCCTTGACGAGGGCGAGTTGTTCAACATGTACCGCGAAGTGCCCTCGATCACCGACAAGGCGGCCTGGGCGCTGAAGCACACCCAGAGCATCGAGAATCCGGACTTCAAGACGGGAACGCCGGAGAGTGACCAGGCGCTGCTGCGTGACCTGATCACCTTCTACGTGATCTTCGAGGGGATGTGGTTCTACACCGGCTTCGCGCAGATCCTGTCACTCGGCCGGCGCAACAAGATGGTGGGGATCGCCGAGCAGTACCAGTACATCCTGCGCGACGAGTCGATCCATCTGAACTTCGGCATCGACGTGATCAACCAGATCAAGATCGAGAACCCGCATCTCTGGACCAAGGCCTTCCAGGACGAGATCCGCGGCATGCTGCGGGAAGCCGCAGAGCTTGAGGCTGCCTATGGCCGCGATACGATGCCGCGCGGCTTCCTCGGCCTGAACGCGGCGCTCTGCGAGCAATACATGCACTTCATCGCCAACCGCCGCTGCGCCCAGCTGGGCCTGCCGCCGGTCTTCGGCGAGACCGAGAACCCGTTCCCCTGGATGAGCGAGGCGATGGACCTGAAGAAGGAGAAGAACTTCTTCGAGACCCGCGTCATCGAATACCAGAACGGCGGCGCGCTGAACTGGGAGTGAGCCGGTGACAGGGATACCGCTCACCACGCGCCGGTCATCGACCCCTGGCAGGCAGAAACGAATGACCTATCACGGCTCTTTCCAGACACCGTGAATCGCATCTCAGGCCAAATGATTCGGCCCTGAGCCTAGCGATGGAGAGCTGTCGGCCCCGGACATTGCCCCTTCATGTCCGGGCATCGATCACCGATGCGCATCGGCTTCGGCGGAAGCGATGGCCTGTTCGAGGAGGGCGAGCGCCCGTGCGCCCGCCGCCGCATCGGGAAAGTCCAGTGTCTCGCCGCGCGCCGCCCGCACGAAATCGCCGAGGATCGCGTGATAGCCCTTGTGGTCCTCGTTGGCGGCGACCGTGAAATTGGGCTCCCAGACCAGCGTATCTTCGCCGTCGACAAGGCTGGCGTCGGGGCGCGACACCTTGAAGGGAGGGCTGCGGAAGTAGCGAACCTCATGCAGGTTGCGCACCTCGACGCGGCGATGGTCGCCCATCACCTGCCACCATTCCATCGGCGTACCGCGCGACTGATGCGTCCCCATGACGAGCGTGCCGATGCCGCCGTTGCGGAAGCGGAAATCGACATGGAGCAGCAGCTTGCCGGGTTCCAGCTCGTGCCGGCGTGCGCCGACCGTCGCGACCTCGCCCATCAGATGGGGGATCAGGTCGAAATAATGCACGCAGTGATGCAGATAGAAGCCGGTATAGTCGACATCCCCCGCGAAGTAGGTCGGCGCCGTCATGTACTGGCCGAGGAAGCTCGCGGTTTCCCCGAATTCCGGGGTGTGGATGACATTGGCCGCGATGCGATTGGCGGTGGAATACCGCTTCATGAAACCGACGACGACCGGAACGCCTCGGGCCTTGGCGGCATCCGCCAGCTCCTGCGCTTGCCGCGAGGTCGCGGCCGGCGGCTTCTCGATGAACAGCGGCAATCCCCGCGCGATCGCGGCGAGGCCGACTTCATGATGCTGTCGCGGACCCATGGCGAGGCCGACGGCGTCGATATCCGTGCGGGCGAGCAAAGCGCGCCAGTCGCTCAGTTGGTTCTCGGGCGCGACACCGTAGCGCCGGCCAGTGGAGGCGAGGTTGTCGGGCGAGATGTCGCAGATCGCCTGCAGGACGACGTCGTGCCGTGTGACCTGCGGCAGCAGCATCTCATTGGCATGGGTGCCGCAGCCGATCCAGCCGAGGCGCAAGGGGGATGTCATCACGCAATTCCCTTCGTCGTCGCGAGCCGGTCGGCGAAGGCGAGCGTCGCCTTGAGATAGTCGATGCTGGCCTTGAGCTCCGCATCCTCGTTCCGGGTGGGCGCGCGCCATTGCGCCAGCGTCACGCCTGCCGCCTCGTCGTCGCGCCGGAACGGCTCCAGCACGATCGGGCCCTGATAGCCGGAGGCCGCAAGCGCCCGTGCGATCGACGGCCAGTCGATATGGCCCGAGCCGACGAAGCCGCGATTGTTCTCGTTCGCCTGGAAATGCACCAGCCGCGATCCCGCCAGCCGGATCGAGGCGGCGAGATCGTATTCCTCCATGTTCATGTGGAAGGTGTCGAGCATCACGCCGACGGCAGGTGAGGCGACGGCCTCGACATAATCCAGCGCATGGCGGCAGGTGTTGCACATGTCGGTCTCGAACCGGTTCAGGGGCTCGACGCCGAGGACGACGCCCTTGTCGGCGGCGCGTTTCGCGGCCTGCGTCAGTCCGCGTACGACGGCATCGACCCGCCGGCGGCGCTCGGCCGGCTCGACCGGCTGCGGCGCCCGGCCGGCGAAGACGAGCGGCGCGCCATAGAGCGGCCCGCCGACGATTCCCGCCCCCAACGCGGCAGCGATGTCGACGCATTGCTCGAGATAGGCGATGCCGGCTGCATGCGCGGCCGGGTCGGCGCTGGCGAGATCGCGGGTCAGGTTCACCCGCGCCGCCAGTACGATCGAGAGGCCGGCATCGGTGGCGGCGGCCTTCGTCTCGGCAAGGTCGAGCTCGCCCGGCTCCGGCACCAGCAGTTCGACCACATCGGCCCCGGCCTGCTTCATGCGCCGGAAGGTGGGGAAATGCTCGCGCCCGAAGGGGCGCGCGTAGAACATCGAGATCACCCCGATCGCATTGGTCATGATTTGACTGCTCCTGCCGTCAGCCCGCCGACGAGCCGCTTCTGCACAAAAAGGAAAAGGATGGTGACGGGCAAAGCGATGATCGTGCCGCCCGCGGTGAGGACGCCCCACTGCACCGTGAATTCGCCGATGAACAATTGCAGCGCGACGGTCACCGGCCTGACCGTCTCGCCCGACAGCATCATCGCGAACAGATATTCGTTCCACGAGGTGATGAAGACGTAGATCGCCGTCGTGACGATGCCGGGCATCACCAGCGGCAGCACCACCAGCCGGATCGTCTGCAAGCGGGACGCGCCATCGATCGTCGCCGCCTCGTCGAGGTCTTTGGGGATCGCGTTGAAGTAGCTGACCAGCATCCAGATCGAGAACGGGATCGAGAAGGTCGAATGGCCGATGATGACGCCGAGGAAGGTGTCGATCAGCCCGAGCGTCCGCATCAGCACGAAGAGCGGGATGATCAGCAGCACGATCGGGAACATGTTGATGACGAGGAAGCTCGTCATCAACATCCGTCGCCCGGCGAAGCGGAAGCGCGAGAACGAATAGGCGGCCGGCACGCTGGCTGCCAGCCCCAGCACGACGGCGCCGCAGGCGATGACGAGGCTGTTCAGCAGGTTGACCGGGAAGCTCGTGCGCTGGATCAGCGTTTGATAGTGCTCGAAGGTCGTGCTGCTCGGCAGGTAGCGCACCGGGAACTGCGAGAGGTCCGCATTCGGCTTGATCGAGGTCAGCAGCATCCAGACGAACGGTGCCAGCGCGAAGGCGAGCACCAGCAGGACGGGGATTTCGACCTGGATCAGATTGCGGGCGAAGGAACGGCGCCGGATCATCGCTCCATCTCCCCGGCCTGGCGGCGGACATAGAGCCAGACGATGCCGAGCAGGATCGCCGTCAGCATCAGCGAGAGCGAGGCGGCATAGCCGAATTCCATGCCGGTATAGGCGCGCAGGAAGGCGTAGAGCGGCAGCGTATGCGTGGCATATCCCGGCCCGCCGCCAGTCATCACCAGGATGACGTCGAGCGAATTGGCGACCCAGATGATGCGCAGCAGTACGGCCGTGGTGACGATGCCGGCGATCGAGGGCAGGGTGACGTGGACGAACTGGCGCCAGGGGCTGGCGCCGTCGATCTCGGCCGCCTCGTAGAGTTCTCCCGGCACGGTCTGCAAACCCGCGAGGATGGTGACGGTGAAGAACGGAAAGCCCTGCCAGACCAGCGCCAGCATGATGCAGGCCAGCGCCGTGGAGGGCTGGGCGAGCCAGGGATGCGGGGCCGAGATCAGGCCGAGGCGCAGCAGGATGTCGTTGAAGACGCCGAGATTGAAGTCGTAGATCCAGGTCCACATCAGGCCGATGATCACGCTCGGCAGCGCCCAGGGGATGATGACGAGCGCGCGCGCCATGCCGCGCCACCAGAAGCTCTGGTTGAGCAGCAGCGCTGCCACGAGACCCAGCAGGAGCTGGAGCGACACGATGCCCGCGACCCAGATCGCAGAGTTCAGTAGCGCGATCCAGAAGACCTCGTCCGAGAGTGCGGTCGCGAAATTCCGCAAGCCGACGAAGCGGAAATTGTCGGGGTCGTAGAGAATGTAGTCGTGCAGGCTGTACCAGGCCGTCTGCAGGACCGGAAACAGGATGACCAGCGCCGTCACCAACAGTGCCGGCAGCAGGAAACCATAGGGTGTCGCCGCGCGAAGCATCGCGCTGCTCGCCGTCGTCTTGTTCATGGCCTCGTCCCTGTAGATCGATGGCTGGCGCCGGGTTTGGCCTGGCGCCGCGCGATGCGATCCGGCCTCAGCCGTGGAAGGTCTGCTCGACCGCCTTCATGAGATCGTCGGGATTCATCCCGCCGGTCAGCGCCCTCTGCAGGTTGGTGGGCAGGACGCGGCCGACGAAATCCGGCGTCTTCACATGGTCGGGGAGGGGCTTTGCGATCGGCAGGGAGGCGTCGCTCGCCTCGACGAAGCGCTTGGGATGCACGGTCCAGCTCTTCGCATCCGAGATGGTGATCGGCAGCTGGCCGCTGAGCTTGGCCTGCTCGGCATTGTTCTCGGCGCTCGACAGGAAGCTGATCCAGCGGAAGGCCGCCTCCTTGTTCTTGCTGCCTGCGAAGATGGCGTTGGACTCGTCGCCGAAATAGGTCCAGCCGCGGCCATCCGGCCCGCGCGGCACCGGCACGGCAGAGACCTTGTCGCCGAGCGCCCCGACGATCTCCGCGACCGAGCCGATATGGTGGATCGCCATCCCGGTCCGACCGGCCTTGAAGGCATCGACGATCTGGCGGAAGGCGTCGGTCGGCGCCGAGGGCGGCGCGACCTTGTGCTTCACAGCGAGGTCGACGAACCAGCGATTGGCCGCGAGCGCCTTCTCCGTAACCATCCCGCCCTTGTCGAAGCTGGCGCCGCCGCCCAGCACGAACGGCCCCCAATTGTCGTGACAGCCGGCGCCGCCGCGCATGCCGTAGCCATAGATGCCGTCCTTGGTCAGCGCCTTGGCGGCGGTGAGGAAGTCGTCGAAGCTCTTGGGCGGCTGGAGCCCGGCCTGCTGAAGCAGATCCTGCCGGTAATAGAGATAGATCACCACATAGTGCAGCGGCATGTAGTACTGCTTGCCGTCGGGCGAGCGGTTGATTGTCCAGACGTCGTCGGAAATGTCGCTGCGGCCTTTCCAATTGGCGAGGAAGCCGTCGAGCGGCTCCAGCGCTTTCATCTGCCCGAAGCGCGAGAGATAGGACAGGCGCACCATGGCGCAGTCGGGCTGGTTGCCGGCGACCAGGGCCGAGAAGATGCGGTTGATGTAGTCGGTGCCGCCGCCCCAGGGGATCGGCTCGGCCTGGATCTTGATGTCCGGGTTTTCCGCCTCGAATTTCGCGACGAGGCTGGCCGGCGTGTTCTGCGGATTGTCGTAGTGATACCACCAGCGCACCGTCGCCTTGCCTTGGGCGATGGCCGGTCTGGCGGCCTCGAAGGAGAGCGCGGCCGCTCCCGCGAGTTTCATGAAAGTCCTGCGTTCCATGACGTTCACTCCCTGAATTTTTTTATAGTCGTTCGGTGATGTAGGCGGCTCCGGCGTCGATCATGGCCTGCGCCGGAGCGAGCTTGCGGCTCATGCGCAGGCAGCCATGGATGACGCCGGGTACATGGTCGTGGCGGAAGGCGACGCCCGCTGCCGCGAGGCGATCCGCCAGACGGATGGTGTCGTCGACCAGCGGGTCGAGCCCGCCGACTGTCAGGTAAAGCGGCGGCAATCCGCGGAGGTCGGCATGCAGCGGCGCGGCGAGCCCCGGAGGGGCGTCGAAGGCCGCGCCGAGATAGTTGCGCCAGTACCAGCGCATATTCGCAGTGGTCAGGATGTATCCCTCGCCGAAGCGCGCATGGCTGCCGGTTTCGAAGTCGGGGGCGTAGCAGCCATAGAACAGAGCGGCTGTGGCGGGGAGGGCAAGCCCGGCATCGCGGCGATGGATCATGGCCGCGAGCGCAAGCGTCGCACCGGCGGAGTCTCCGGCAAGCGCCCAGCGCCGCGCATCGACATCGGAGCCGAGTTCGCCGCTGAGCCCGAAGGCGATGGCGCCGAGCGTATCCTCCAGCGGGATCGGGTAGGGATGCTCCGGCGCGAGGCGATAGTCGAAGCCGAAGACGGCGCAGCCCGACGCCGCCGCGAGGGTCCGCATCGTGCCGTCATGGGTGTCGACCGAGCCGAAGGTCCAGCCGCCGCCATGAACGTAGACGATGACGGGCAGGGCGGTTCCGGGCTTGGGGTGATAGAGCCGCCCCCGCAGCGAAGTGCCGTCGATCCGCACCGCGATATCGCGCGCCGGTAGGTCGGGCGCGCCTTCGTTCCAGGCGATGGAGCCGGCATCGGCGGAGGCGCGGGCCTCCGCGATCGGCAGGGTCTTGAAATCGACGCCCGGCGCCGCCGCGAAACCGGCGAGGATGCGAGCCATCTGCGGATCGACGAAGGCGCTCACGCGGCCACCTCGTCGCCGCCTTGAATGACGATCGTATCGATATGGGAGCCGAGCGCTGCGGCGAGTCCGCTTCCATCGCCGGCAGCGAGGCGCTCGTAGAGAATGTCGTGGCGTCGCGCCGTCTCGATCAGCGGGCGGCGATGCTCCGGCGCCCAGAGCTTGTAGCGGTTCGAGTGCATGATGCAGCGTGCCAGGATCTGCCCGAGGGCATCGAGGCCGGAGAGCCGAAACAAAGCGAGGTGGAAATCCTTGTCCGCCTCGATGACGCGGTACTCGTCGCCCTCCGCGGCGGCTTCCATCATCGCTGCCAGGATGCCGCGCAGGTCGTCGAGCGCCCGTCCATCGGCATGCAGCGCCGCCTTCAGCGCGCCGCGCGTCTCGATGCGGCGGCGCAGCGCCAGCATCTCGTCGGCTTCCTCTTCCGTCAGCCGGGTCACGATCGTCCGCCGCCCCGAGCGGACGACGAGCCCATCCTCCTGCAGGCGCAGCAGCGCCTCGCGGATCGGGCCCTGACTGCAGCCGATCTCATGGGCGAGGCCGAGCTCGGTCAGGACCGTCTCCGGGGTCAGCTCGTTCAGGATGATCCGCCGTTTGACGATGCCATAGACCAGATCGGACGGGCGGCTGAGCTTCGGAATCAAGGCGCGTGCCTCGCTGGACAAGGTCTGTCGATATGAATATCGATATCATTATCGATAATGATGTCAACGCAGACTGCCGCAGGAAAGCTGATGGGTCACAGGATTCGGAAGATCGACGTCCACCTCGTCTCCGCCCCGGTCCTCGGCGGCTTCGCGGACGCGACGCGCAAGGTCGAGACGATCGGCTTCGTGATCGTCCGCATCACGACGGATCAGGGACTGGAGGGGATCGGCGTCACCTATCACGAGGTCGGCGGCGAGGCGACCTGCGAGTTGATCAACCGCAACATGGCGCCCAGGCTGATCGGCCGCGATCCGCTCGAAACCGAGGCGATCTGGCAGGAATTCTTCCACTATCTGCGCGGGGTCGGCCGCAAGGGGCTGATGTATTGCGCCCTCAGCGCCGTCGACATCGCGCTCTGGGATCTCAAGGGCAAGATCGTCGATCTCCCCGTCTACAAGCTGCTCGGCGGGGACCGGATCAAGGTGCCGGTCTATGCCAGCGGCGGCTGGACCTCCTATTCCGACGACCAGCTCGTCGACGAGATCAAGGGCATGGTCGCGCGCGGCTTCACGACCGTGAAGTTCAAGGTCGGCTTCGACGGCGGCCGCAATCCCAGGCGCGACGTCGAGCGCGTCCGCAAGGTCCGCGAGGCGGTCGGCCCCGACATCAACCTGATGGTCGATGCGAATAATTCCTTCGATGCGGCAACGGCCGTGCAGCTCGCCAACCGCATTCGCGAATACGACATCTTCCTGTTCGAGGAGCCGGTCTTCGCCGACGACATTCCCGGGCTCGCCCGCTTCAAGCGCGGCACCGATATCCCGCTGGCGACGGGCGAGCACGAATACACCAAGTTCGGCGTCAGGGACCTGCTCATGCACGACGCTGCGGACATCGTGCAGGTCGATGGCGCGCGGGCCGGCGGCTATACCGAGATGCTGAAATGCGCCGCCCTGACCCAGGCCTGGAACGTCAAATTCGCCCCCCATGCCATGGAAAATCTCCATCTGCATCTCGTCGCGGCCGTGCCGAACGCGCTCTTTCTCGAGCGCCTGCTGATGTTCGAGGACATCACGGCACAGGTCTTCGACGGCGCGCCGCTGCCGATCGACGGCCATATGCATGTGCCGGACCTGCCGGGCCTGGGCCTCAAGCTCAACATGGATTTCATCCGGGAGCGGGACGAAACCTCCCCGGCGAGCCATGCTTGAGCAGGATCAGGGTCTCGGATCGTTCAGCGGCTTGGTGAGGATCGCACCCCGCGCTCGTAGAGAGCCTGATTGAACAAGCCGTCCAGGGCCGGTGCTTGGGGGAAATCGCCGAGCTCGACCTGATAGGCGAGCAGCGCCTCGGTCGCCTTGCGGATCTGGGCGGGGTCGTTGACGAAGCTCACGGCCGGCGAGACGAGCGCCTTCGCGATCGTCGATTCCGCGACCAGGTCGCCGCCGAGCACGGCCAGCACGAACGGGGCGACCTTGGCCGGCTCCTTGCGAATCCGTTCGGTCGCTTGATGGAAAAGCCCGACGAAGCGTTCCGCCACCTCAGGGCGATTTTTGACGAGGGCGCCCGAGGCGGCAACGACGACGCCGGGAATGTTCGGGAACATGTCCGGCGAGTTGACGATGCGCTTGATGCGCGGATCGCGTTCGGAAACCAGCGTCGCCGAGGGTTCGAGCAGCGTGCCGCCGTCGATGGCGCCGGTCAGCATCGCCTGCTGAACGACCTCGATGCCCATATTGACGATCTCGACATCGGACCGCTCGACCTTGCCGATTGTCCAGAGCCAGTGGTGAAGCGCGACCGTCGGCACGCCGCCCGGCGGAAGCGTGCCGAGCTTGGCCTTGCGGCCCGTTGCGGCGCGGAACGCGGCGAAGGCTTTCGCGGGATCGTCGGCGTTCTCGGCAAAAGCCTTGGCGAGGGCCGGGCCGGCCACGAAGGCCGTACCGCCGACCGCCGCGGCTGCGATCACGGATGCGTCCAGGCCGCGGGAGCGGGCGACCGCAACCGGCGCGACGCCGATGACCAGGATATCGATCGTGCCGGACGCAAAGGCCTGGATGGCATTCGGGCCGGAATCGAACTTGGTGAGCTTGAGCTCGAGGCCGGCATCGCGTGCCGATCCGTCGCCGGCAAGGACGAACAGGGCGCTCGCCCCGATGACCGGCACGTAGCCGATGCGCAGCGCCGTGCTCTCGGCGAAGCCCGGCCCGATCCCGGCGACGGAGCCGGCCGCCAGCGCAAGCAGGGTTCTACGATCGATCATCTCGGGCTCCGCCTCCGCGCGACCTCACATAAGAGCGCGCATCGGCGTTATGTCACCGGATGGGAGGTGATTGCTTCCAAATCGCGAGGCTGCGGGAGAACGAAACCAGCGCGTGAGCGTGCGATACGGAAACGGGCTTCCCGCCCGGGGGCTCCGCTCAGGCGGAGCGCTTCACCGGCTCGGCCGGGTCGAACTGGCTCTGAACCGGGTCGAGGCCCAGCCGGTCGCGCAGCGTCCCGTCGCCATATTCGCTTCGGAACAGCCCGCGCCTGCGCAGCAGCGGCACGACCTCGCTCGCAAAGATGTCGAATTGCGTCGGCAGGATCGGCGGCATGACGTTGAAGCCGTCGGCCGCGCCGGACACGAACCAGTCCTCGATGATATCCGCGATCTGCTCCGGCGTCCCGGTCGCGGTGAAGTGGCCGCGCGCGCCGGCGAGGCTGTGCAGCAGGCCGCGCAATGTCGGCCGCTCGCGCGCGACGAGTGCGGTGATCGACTGCGCCCGGCTGCGCGAAGCCTGGACCTGCGACGGATCGGGAAAATCCTCCACCGACAGAACGTCGTCGAGCTTGAGATGCGAGAAGTCATGGCCGCCGAAGCGGCTCGACAGCCTGGCGAGCCCGACGCTCGGATGGGAGAGTTCATTCAGCTCCTCCCAAACCCGTTTCGCCTCCGCCTCGGTCGAGCCGATCGCGGCGCTGAGGCCGGGCAGGATGACGATCTGATCCGGGCCCCGCCCCAATGCCCGCGCCTGGGTCTTGATGTCGGCATAGAATTCGATCGCGCTGTCCTTGTTGAGATGCGCGGTGAAGATCGCTTCGGCATAGCGCGCGGCGAAGGCGCGGCCGTCCTTCGACGCGCCGGCCTGAACGAAGACCGGGCGGCCTTGCGGCGAACGCGGGATGTTGAGCGCCCCTGCCACGCTGAAATGGCTGCCGCGATGCGCGGCGCGCCGGACGCGATCGGGGCGGGCATAGGTGCCGCTGTCGCGGTCGTCGACGATGGCGTCCCTCGCCCAGCTGTCCCAGAGCTTGGAGACGGCCTCGACGAAGTCGTGCGCGCGTGCATAGCGCTGGTCGATGCCGACCTGAGCCTCTTGGCCGAAATTGACGGCGGCGCCCGGCGCCCAGGAGGTCACGATGTTCCAGCCGATCCGGCCACCGCTGAGATGGTCCAGCGAGGCGAACTGGCGGGCGAGGTTGTAGGGCTCGTTATAGGTGGTCGATGCCGTGGCGATCAGCCCGATCTGGCTTGTCAACGCCGCAAGAGCCCCGAGCAGCGTGACCGGCTCCAGCTCCCCGCGCGCCGCATGGGCGAGCTCGTCGCCGAGCGCGAGCTGGTCGGCGAAGAAGATCGAGTCGAGCTTCGCCGCCTCTGCCGCAAGAGCAAGATCGCGGTAATAGGAGAGATCGCTCAACGCCTTCGCCGTCGAGGCGGGGTGGCGCCAGGCCGTTTCGTGGTGGCCGCGGCCGTTGATGAAGAGGTTGAGGTGAAGTTCGCGTGCCATGGCGGATCGATCCTGTCGGATGTGGGTCACTAGACGGCATCGGAGACGCCGAGCGCCGCGAGCAGATCGCCGCGCAAGGCTTCGAAATGAGGGGCTTTGAGGCGCGGATGCGCCAGGGCAACCGGGCGGTCGACGACGATGCGGCCGGCCTCCATGACCAGGACGCGGTCGGCGAGCTTGATCGCCTCGTCGACGTCATGCGTGACCAGCAGGACCGTCGGCCGGTGCTGGCGGATCAGGCGGAAGAGCAATTCATGCATCCTGATCCGCGTCAGGGCGTCGAGTGCGCCGAAGGGCTCGTCGGCCAGCAGCAGGCGCGGCTGGCGCACCAGCGAGCGCGCCAGCGCCACCCGCTGCTGTTCGCCGCCGGAGAGCGCATTCGGCCAGGCGTCCTCGCGCCCGCCGAGTCCGACATCGGCAAGCGCGGCGCGGCCGCGCTCATCCGCGTCAGCCCCGCGCAGGCCGAAGACGACGTTCTGCAGCGCGTTCTTCCAGGGCAGCAGCCGGGAGTCCTGAAACAGGACCGAGCGATCTTCCGGCACGCTGATCCGGCCTTCGCCGTCGACGCCATCGTCGAGGCCCGCCAGGGCGCGCAGCAATGTGCTCTTGCCCGAGCCACTCTTGCCGATCAGCGCGACGAACTCACCCGGCGCGAAGTCGAGCGAAACCTCGCTCAGCACGGTTCGGCTTGAAAAGCGGCGCGTGACGCCGCGCAGGCTGACGGCGGCAGGCGCATGGCCTCGCGGCAGGTGGAGCGGATGGGCCGAGGCGTTCATGATGCCAGCGCCTTGCGATAGGACAGCGCCTTGCGCTCCCAGAACCTGACCGCGAAATCCGAGCCGAGGCCGAGGATGGCATAGATCGCAAGGCCGACGACGATGACATCGGTCTGGCCATAGTCGCGGGCGCGGTTCATCAGATAGCCGATGCCCTCGGTGGTGTTGATCTGCTCGAGCACGACGAGCGCCGTCCAGCAGGTGGTGACGGCGAGCCTCAGGCCGGTGAAGAAGCCGGGCAGGGCGCCGGGCAGCGCGACCTCGCGCAGGAAGGCGCCGCGGGACAACCCGACGCTGCGGGCAAGCTCGACATGGCGGATATCGATGCCCGTGAGCGCAGCATGGGTGTTGATGTAGATCGGGACGAGCACGCTGGAGGCGATCAGCGCGACCTTCATCGCCTCGCCGATGCCGAGCCAGAGAATGGCGAGCGGGATCAGCGCCAGCGTCGGCACGGCCCGCTTGATCTGGACGAGCCCGTCGAGCGAGGCTTCGCCGATGCGGCTGAGACCGGCGGCGAGCGCCATCCCAAGGCCGAGCGCGACGCCGATGCCGAGGCCGAGATAGGCCCGCTGGGCCGAGGCGAGGAAATGGTCGGCCAGCGTGCCGTTGCTCAGGAGCTCGATGCCGGTCAGGACGGCCGTCGACGGCGCCGCCAGGAATTTTGGCGAGAGCCAGCCGATCCTCGAGGCGAGTTCCCAGATCGCGACCAATGCGACCGGCCCGAACAGGATGCCGCCCCGCGGCAGGCGCGACGGCGCCAGTTGCGGCGGCCGCGCTGCTTGCGTTCCGACAGGATGCCTTTCGGTTTCCGCGCTGGGCTGGAAGCCGGTGGCATAGGTGATGAGACTCATGGCGTCCATCCGTCTCGGCCAGGGTGTCAGTTGGTCTTGGCGGCGATGATCTCGTCGAAGCGCAGATCGAATTCCTCGCGCGCATCGAGTCGCTTCGGCAGGTCGCCGGCCTCGTGGATCACGTCGATCAACGATTGCTGTTTCGCGATCAGGCTGGCCAGCAGCGGAAACTGGAACTCGCCTTCGGACTCGACGATCTTGCGGGCATCGGCCGGTTTCAGGTTCTGGCGCTTGACGTAGTAGGCCTCGACCCAGGCATCGACGTTCTGGTGCGACCAGCGGCTGGCATCGATCCAGCCCGCCACGAATTCACGGATCGCCGCCGCCTTCGCCGGGTCGTCGAGGGCCTTCTGGCTGGCGTAGAGATAGGTCAGGCTCTTGGGCAGCCGGTCGTTCTGAGCCTTCGGCAGCGCGCTTGCGCCGCGATCGGCGAAGTCGGCGAGATAGCGCGAGAAATGCGGCTCGTTGAGCGCCGCGACGTCGACCTGGCCAGTCCTGATCGCATCGGGGAAGTCGGCGGCCCGAAGCGGCACGAGCTTGACGTCCTTGCGTGTCAGCCCGGCGAGCTTGAGCGCATTCAGCACGAAGGGCTGGCGTCCGGTGCCCTCGCCATAGGCGATGCTCTTGCCCTTCAGCTCTTCCAGGCTGTCGATCTTCAGGCCGGGACGGACGGCGAGGAAGTAATCGGTCTCGGAGGAGACGCGCGCGGCGATGATCGGGATCTTCTCGCCGGCGGCATGCGCCTGGATCGGCGGCGTGTTGCCGACGGTGGCGAGGTCGAGCGCGCCGGCCCGGAAGGCTTCGAGGATCGCCGGACCGCCGAGGAAATTGGCATAGGTTACGTTGCTCGAGAGCTTCGCCTGCACGCCCGAGGCGCGGATCAGCGTCTGCAGCGCCTCGTTCTGATCGGCCGCCACCAGCTTCGTCCCGGCGGGGATCTGCTGGGGAAGCGCCCCCTGAGCCGCTGCGTCGCGAGCGGCAGAGGGAATGAACGGCAGCAGCAGCGACAGCTTCAGCAGCGCGCGGCGGCTCGCTTCGAAGTGCTTGGAGTGCCCCGTCGTGCCGGCCATGGTCGTCACCTTCTGCAAATTCACGGTCGTCGGCGACCAGCGCCGGACTCCCCAAATCTTGCAAAAGGATCGTTTGTTAAGTCAAACGAATGTTCTTTTTAAGATACAACGCAAAGACGAAGAACCTTCCAACGCCGTGATGCCTTCCAGGAAGGAATGCCTCGTTCAGCCTGATGCTGGGCCTGCGGGCGGACGCCACCATGATGCGCGCGGCCCATCGCATGGGTTCGCCCTATGAATGGGCCTTGCGGCAATGACCTGACCGCCATGTCAGTCACGGAAGTGGCCGAACGGGCGGAGGCGAGCGAGGGCAGCGTGATCTCGCTCTGCCGCCAGCTCGGCGCGCGCGGCTTCCAGCAGGTTAAGATCGCATTGGCGCGCGACCTGGTGCAGCCGGTGCAGTTCATCCACGAGGATCTCGCCCGCACCGACGATACCGGGACGGTGATCGAGAAGGTCTTCCGCAGCGATCTGCAGGCGCTGCACGACACCATGAAGGTGCTCGACAGGGGGCGATGGAGCGCGCGGTCGCGGCGATCCGCAAGGCGCGCCGCGTCGAGCTCTACGGCATCGGCAGCGCCGCCCCGATCGCGGAGGACGCCAATTACCGGCTCCTGCGCGTCGGCGTCGAATCCAAGGTCGTGGTCGATTCGCATGTGCAGGCGATCAGTGCCTCGCTGACCGGCCCCGATGTCGCGACGATCACGATCTCGCATTCGGGCTCGACGCACGAGACCGTCACCGCGACCAGGCTCGCGCGAGAAGCCGGGGCGATGACGATCTGCATCACCAATTTCGGCAAGTCGCCGCTGCTCGCCTATGCCGACATCGTCCTCAACACCATGGCGCGCGAGACCCAGTTCCGCACCGAGGCGATGACGAGCCGCATCGCCCAGCTCGCCATCATCGACGCCCTGATCGCCTGCCTGTCGCTGGCCGATTATGACAAGGCCGTCGCGACGATCGGCAAGACCTTCGACGTGCTCTCGACCAAGCGGTTCTAGTCGTCCGGATCGGTCCCGCGGCAAACTGTTCTGGCGGCATCGAGACGCCCATCCTGGAAACTCGTTCTCCGGCCCGCGGGGCGCCCGCCCGCTGCGGCTTTGGCCGGAGCGGCAGTCGCCGAATTGTCGTAAAACTCACCCAATGCTGCGGGTTCATGCTCAGCGGAGCCGGTATGGACTATTTCAGGCGCTTCACCTTCCTGTTCGCAACGCCGAACTTCGATGCCGAGGATCTCGAAGGGATCCGCTTCCATCAGATCGTCGAGGAGATCGAGCGATCGGGCTTCGAGGTCGTCAAGGCGCGAAAGCTCGAAGATGCCGAGATCGCGGTCCAGACCGATGCCGCCATCGGCTGCATGGTGGTCGACTGGGGCAAGAAGGGGCTGGAGGGCAAGACGGCCGCGCTGATCAACCTGATGCGCCGGCGCGGCCTCGACTTCCCCATCATCCTGCTGATCCGCCGCAAGCGCTTCGAGGACGTGCCGGTCGAGGTGCTCGACTTCATCGACGGCTATATCTTTCTTTCGGAGGAAACCCCGCCCTTCATCGCCAAGAGCCTGATCAGCCGGCTGAAGCAATATGCCGACACGCTGAAGACGCCGTTTTTCGGCGCTCTCGTCGATTATGCCGAGGAGGGGAACCATCTCTGGACCTGCCCGGGCCATAATGGCGGCGTGTTCTACAGCCGCAGCCCGATCGGCCGGGTGTTCATGGAGCATCTCGGCGAGGCGGTCTTCCGCGACGATCTCGACAATTCCGTGCTCGATCTCGGCGACCTCCTGACCCATGAAGGCCCGGCGCTCAAGGCGCAGAAGGAAGCGGCCCAGATCTTCGGGGCGGAGAAGACCTATTTTGTCCTCAACGGTACCTCGACCTCGAACAAGGTCGCGCTCGCCGCGCTGGTCACCGATGGCGACCTCGTCCTGTTCGACCGCAACAACCACAAGGCCGCCCATCACGGCGCGCTGCTGATCGCCGGCGGCATTCCGGTCTACATCCCCACAGTGCGCAATGCCTGGGGGCTGATCGGCCCGATGCGCTGGGAGAGCTTCGACGAGGAGGCGCTGCGCGAGCGCATCCGCACCAATCCGCTGGTCAAGGATCCGGATGCCTGGAAGAAGCCGCGCCCGTTCCGCGTCGCCGTGGTCGAGCAATGCACCTATGACGGCACGATCCACAGCGCGCAGATGATCCTCGATAAGATCGGGCATCTCTGCGAGTACATCCTCTTCGACGAGGCCTGGGCCGGCTTCATGAAGTTCCACCCGCTCTATGCCGGTCGCTTCGCCATGGGGCTGACGGGGCTGGGGCCGGAGTCGCCCGGCATCATCGCGACGCAATCGACCCACAAGCAGCTCGCGAGCTTCAGCCAGGCCTCGCAGATCCATATCAAGGACAGGCACATCAAGGGCCAGAAGCGTCGGGTCGAGCATCGACGCTTCAATGAGAGCTTCATGCAATACGCCTCGACCTCGCCCTTCTATCCACTGTTCGCCTCGCTCGATGTCGGTGCGCAGATGATGAAGGGCCGCTCCGGCGAGGTGCTTTGGGACGATACGATCCGGCTCGGCATCGAGCTGCGCAAGAAGATCCGGGCCGTGCGACGCGAATTCGAGGAGAAAGAGGTCCGGCCCGAGCGGCGCTGGTTCTTCGAGCCCTTCGTGCCGGATCGGGTCAGCATCGCCGATGCTGCGCGCGAGGGTGCTGTCCACGACGTCGCCTGGGAGATGGTCTCTACCGACCAGCTCGCCAGCAATCCTGCCTATTGGCAGCTCGCGGCGGATGCGAGCTGGCACGGCTTCACGCGGATGGAGCCGGGCTTCGCCATGACGGACCCCAACAAGCTGACCTTGCTGACCCCCGGCTTCGACCGCGAGACCGGCGCCTATGCCGAGCATGGCATCCCCGCGCCGATCGTCGCGCAGTTCCTGCGCGAGAATCGGATCGTCGCCGAGAAGAACGATCTGAACTCGCTGCTTTTCTTACTCACGCCCGGCGTCGAGGCCAGCAAGGCCGGCACGCTGATCAGCGGGCTCGTCGCCTTCAAGAAGCTGCATGACGACAACGCCCTGCTGGAAGACGCGATTCCGGAATTCTACCGGCGCCGGCCCGGCCGCTATGGCAACGTGCGGCTGCGCGATCTCTGCGGCGATATGCATCGCTTCTTCCGCGACCATGACGTCAGCGGGCTGCAGAGCCGACAGTTCTCGCCCGAGCACCTGCCGGAGATGGCGATGTCACCGCATGACGCGGCGCGCTGCCTGACGCGCAACGATGTCGACTATCTCCCCATCGACGCCATCGCCGGGCGGATCGCGACGACGCCCTTCGTCGTCTACCCGCCCGGCATCGCTACCATCGTGCCGGGCGAGCGGCTGACCGAGCGGGCCAAGCCGATGATCGATTATCTCAAGATGTTCGAAGCCTGCTTCAATGCCTTCCCCGGCTTCGAGGTCGAGATCCAGGGCATCTACCGCGAGGTCGATGCCGCCGGGCAGGTGCGGCTCCATACCTATGTCGTCAGCGAGCAGGCGCAGGGCTGAGGATCGCGACGACGCATGGAAACCGACCGCCCCGTCATCATCCGCCCCTCGCGCGACGACGATGTCGAGCCCATGCTGGCGATTTATCGCCGGCATATCCGCCACGGCATCGAGGCCGGCGTCGAGGATACCGGCACGCCGCAGCCGGACGATCTGCGCGACCGGCGCAAGAACCTGCGCAACCGCAAGCTGCCGCATCTGGTGGCGACCCGCGGCGGCGAGGTCGTGGGCTATGCCTATGTCGTGCTGTTCCGCAAGCGGCCGGCCTACCGCTTCACGGTGAAGCACTCGATCTACGTCCACCACGAGCATCTCGGGCACGGCATCGGGCGGCTGCTGATGCAGGCGCTGATCGACGCCTGCGCCGCCGCCGGCTTCCGCCAGATGATCGGCTATATCGACGCGGAGAACAGCACGTCGCTGGCATTGCACGAGCGCTTCGGCTTCACCCGGGTCGGCCTGTTGCCGGGCGTCGCCTATCGCTATGGTCGCTGGGCCGACAGCGTCATGATGCAGCGCTCGCTCGGCGCGGGCGCCACGCAGCCGATCCCGTAGCCCCTGTCCGCGAATTCGGTCGGAAAGCCATCATTCGCGCAGCAGTGGGGAATTTCTCCCGTCGCGCGTGCTGTGGAACACCGCTCACCGCATGGAAGCTCAATCGGCGCGGAACGCGCGGTGGAGCTCGCAAATGGAATCCGGTCCGATGCCGCAGCACCCGCCGATGATCCGGGCGCCGCGGCGGTGCCAGTCCCGCCCGAAGTCGCGATAGCGAAGCGGCACGATATCCTCGCGCAGGTCGCTCAGCCCCTCATTTGCTGCAGCTTCCCCGGTCTTCTCGGGGAAGGCGTTGGCGTAGACGCCGATCGGGATTCCACCCTCTCCAAGAACGTCATGTGCGAGCGCGACGGCCGGTCCCATCACCTCCGGCTGGCTGCAATTGAACAGCACGGCGGCGGCGCCGGCAGCGCGGACCGCCGCGACGGCCTCGGCGACGCCTTCGCCCGAACGGAGGGCGGGGGCCTCTCCGGCAGTGCCATCGTCCTGCAGTGTGAAGGAAACCCAGATCGGCTTGCCGGTTGGGCGCACGGCCGCGCAAGCCGCGAGCGCCTCGGCGATGCAGCTTTGTGTTTCGGCGAGGAAATGGTCGACGGATGGCAGCAGGGCATCCACCAGCACCGCCAGCATGGCCGGGGCCCGCGCGGGATCGAACAGATCGGGGCGGTAGGAGCCGAACAGCGGCGGTAGCGATCCTGCCACGGTGATCTTGCGGCCGCTGCGCTGCGCCTCCTCGTCCGCGGCGCGGCGCGCCAATTCGCCCGACAGGGCGGCAAGCCTCGCGCCGTCCTGCGCGAAGCGCTCCTCGCCGATATGGAACGGCACCACCGCATAGCTGTTGGTGGTGATGACTTCGGCACCCGCCTCGATGAAGGCGCGGTGCGCTGCCAGCACGGTCTCCGGCGCCTCCATCAGCGCCAGCGCCGACCATTCCGGCTGCCGGAAGGGCGCACCCATCCGCTTCAGCTCGCGCCCCATGCCGCCGTCGAGGACGACCACCTTGTCCGTCATGCCTGATCGCTCTTCTTGAATTCGTCTTCGGCCCCTGCGCCGCTCGCCGCGACCAGGGCATGCTGCCCCTCCAGATCGGCGGCGAGGCTGGGCGCGATATGCGCACGCACGGCACGCTCGGCCTCATCCGGGCTACCGTGCATCACGCCCTCGAACAGCCCGCGATGATCGGCTTCCAGCGGAAAGCGCGCGGGCCAATGCGTCTCGGACCAGCGGTAGAGCCACTCCATCTTCGTCGACAGGGCGTTGTAGCGCTTGATCAGGTGGCGATGGCCCGTCGCATCGACAATCGCCCTGTGGAAGCCGAGATCGGCCGCGACGCGATCATCGACCGACCCGGTTTCCGCCGGCGCCAGCCGCGCGAAGGCGGCGGCAATCAGGCTTTTGGGCTGCGCCTCGCCGCGCTCGGCGAGAATGCGGGCCGCCAGACCTTCCATCGCCTCGCGCAAGGTATAGATCTCCCAGATCACCTGGGCGTTGAGGCTGGGGACGCGCCAGTTCGAATAGGGCGCCCGGACCACCAGCTCGTCGGCCTCGAGAGCGAACAGCGCGGTGCGCACCGTCCCGCGCCCGACGCCGAGCCGCCCTGCCAGCGCGATTTCCGTCAGCACCTCGTCGGGGGCCAGGCGGCCGCGGACGATCTCGTCGCGCAGGCGCCGCATCGCCATGTCGGCGAGGCTGAGCCGTTCGATCGGTTGCTGGTCGTCCGTCAGGGGCACGGTGCGGTCCTCATTGTCCGCCGCGTTGCATGCCGACGAAGCGGCGGCAGCGCTCGGATTGCGGGTCGAGAAAAACCTGCTCGGGTGGGCCCTGTTCCTCGACGCGACCATCCTGGAGATAGATGGCGTGGTTCGAGACCTCGCGCGCGAAGGTCATCTCATGGGTCACGATCAGCATCGTGCGGCCTTCCTCGGCCAGCGCGCGGATGACGCGCAGCACCTCGCCGACCAGTTCCGGGTCGAGAGCCGAGGTCGGCTCGTCGAAGAGCAGCGCGCGCGGCCGCATCGCAAGCGCGCGCGCAATCGCGACGCGCTGCTGCTGGCCGCCGGAGAGATGGGCGGGCCAGGCGTCGAACTTGTCGGCGAGCCCGACCTTGGCGAGCATCGCCTCAGCCTCCTCGCGGCATTCCGCGCGCAGCCGCCCCTGGACGTGGAGCGGCACCTCCATGACGTTCTGCAGCGCCGTCATATGGGGCCAGAGATTGAAGCTCTGGAAGACGAAGCCGAGCTGGCCGCGCAGCCTGCGGACGGTCTGCCGCTCCGCACGGGAGAAGCGATGCCCCGCATCCCTGATGCGGATCTGCGCATCGCCGACGCTGACCTCGCCCTGGTCCGGGATCTCCAGCAGGGGGATGCAGCGCAGCAGCGTGCTCTTGCCCGAGCCGCTGGCACCGATGATGGCGATCACGTCGCCGTCCCGGGCGGCGAGATCGATCCCGCGCAGCACCTCCTGGCCGCCAAAGCTCTTTCGGATGTCGGTCAGCTTGACCGTGATCGGCGTCATGCCACGCTCCGTGCGTCGGTCGGTCGGCGATAGGGGGAGAGATGCTGCTCGAGCAGATCCACCGCCCGCGCGATCACCGTCACCAGGACGAGATAGATCGCTGCCGCGCACAGGAAGATCTCGATGGCGCGGTAGGTTTCGGAGACCTCCGCACGCGCGATGCCGGTGATCTCCATCAGCGTCACGACGCTGGCGAGCGAGGTCGCCTTGACCATGCTCGTGATCTCCGCGCCATAGGCGGGCAGCGCCTGCCGGAAGGCGAGGGGCAGCACGATCCGGCGCAGCATGGTCAGCCGCGTCATGCCGGAAACGCGAGCCGCCTCGATCGCCCCGGAAGGCACCGCGCGAAGACCGCCGCGCAGGATTTCCGAAGTGTAGGCCGCATCGTTCAGCATCAGGGCGAGGACGGCGCAGACATAAGGCTCGCGCAGCAGCGGCCAGAGCAGCGAGTGGCGCACCGCCGAGAACTGGGCGAGCCCGTAATAGATCAGGAAGATCTGGATCAGCAGCGGCGTGCCGCGGAAGATGTAGACGTAGAAATCGGCGACCCGCGCCCCGAGCCAGGAGGTGGCGCGCAGGCCCGACAGCCCGAGCGCGATCAGGCCGCCGCCGAGCAACGACAGGACCGCCAGCAGCAATGTCAGCGGCAGGCCGGCGAGCAGCTTGGGAAAGATCTGGGCGATGAAGGCGAGATCCATCGCTAGCTCCCGGTTCTCGCCGCGGCCTGCCCCCGCATGGAGCGCCATTCGGCGATGCGGAAGAGGAACCCGGAGATCGTCGTGATGGCGAGATAGATCGCGCCGCCGGCGAGGAAGAACAGGAAGGGCAATTCGGTCGAGTTCGCCGCCACCGTGACGGCGCGCAACGTCTCGACCAGCCCGGTGACCGAGACCAGCGCGGATTCCTTGATGACCGACTGCCATTGGTTGCCGAGGCCGGGCAGCGCGGTACGCAGGGCCAGCGGCGCGATGATGCGCCGGAACATCGTCCAGCGGCCCATGCCGGTGACGCGCGCCGCCTCGAGCGTTCCGGGCGCGATGGCATGGAAGGCGCCGCGCAGGACTTCCGCCTGCGTGGCGCCGGAGAGCAGGCCGATCGCCAGGCAGCCCGCCGCGAAGCCGCTGATCTCGACGGGGCCGACATGCCCGAATTGCTTGGCGACCACCGAGGCGATCTGCCGGCCGCCGAAATAGAACAGGTAGATGACGAGCAGGTCGGGAATGCCGCGCATCACCACGCCATAGCCCTGCGCGAGGCGCCGGATCGGCGCGGAGCCGGCGATCCGCGCCCAGGCGCAGAGCGTGCCCAGGCCGAGCCCGAGCGCGAAGGCGCAGGCCGATACGGCGAGCGTCATCAGCCCGCCGTTCAGCAGCGCGTGCCCCCAGCCCTCCGGGCCGAAGCCCAGCAATGTCAGGCTGTCGTCCATCCCGTTCGGCTCGCCCGCGTCAGCTCGCGGGCGTGATGTCCATCTCGAACCACTTCAGCGCCAGCTTCTTGAGCGTGCCGTCGTCGATGGTCGACTTCAGCGCCTTGTCGAACATCTCCTTCAGCTCCGGATCGCCCTTGCGCAGGCCGACCGCGGATCCGACGCCCAGAAGGCCGCCCGTGAAAAGATAGCCGGACTGGATCATCTCGCCATTCGACTTCTTCGCGCTCGCCTGGATGTTGATCTGGGAGGCCATCACCGCATCGACGCGGCCGCTCTTCAGGTCCAGGAAGGTATCCGGCCCGGACGGATAGGTGCGGACGGTCACCACGTCCTTGAAATAGCGGTTGAGGACGTCGTTCTGGATCGTGGCGACCTGTACCGCGACGGTCTTGCCGGTCAGCGCTTTCGCCAGTTCGTCGATCGCCGTCTTGGCGGCGGCCTCATCCGTGAAGGGGACACGTGGCGCGCCCGTTCCGGGCAGCGACTTGATGCTGCCCTCCTTCATGATCGCGAAGCCCGAGCCGGCCGAGGCGTAGGGGCGGGAGAAGGCGATGACCTCCTCGCGCTTCGGCGTGATCGAAACGGCGTCCATGATGGCGTCGTATTTGCCGTCGGTGAGCCCGGCGATCATGCCGTCCCAGGCCTGCGCGATCATCTCGCACTTGACGCCCATGCGGGTCGACAGCTCCTGCAGGAGGTCGGGCTCGAAGCCGATCAGGCGGCCGTCGGGAGCGTGCATGTTGTAGGGAGGAAACGCGCCTTCGGTGGCGACGCGGATGAGCTTCCATTCCTTGGCCGTGGCGGAACGGGGCGCTGCGCCCAGAGCGAGGCCGGCTGCGGCGCCGAGGCCGAGCTTCAGGAAGTCAGAGCGGGTGATCGTCATGGCGAATCTCCGGTGCCGTAGCGAATGCGGGCGGGATCAGGACAGGATGTCGAGAGCGGTGCGGGCGAGCGCGGCGACGCCCAGGCCGATGCTGCGCTCGTCCGGCTGGTAGTCGGAATTGTGGACCCGGTCGTCGCGGCCGGGCTGCGACGAGCCGACCAGCAATTGGCAGGACGGAATGCGCTCCGAGAAATAGGAGAAATCCT
Organism: Allobosea sp. OAE752; assembly: GCF_050433265.1. Lineage (NCBI taxonomy): Bacteria > Pseudomonadati > Pseudomonadota > Alphaproteobacteria > Hyphomicrobiales > Alloboseaceae > Allobosea > Allobosea sp. OAE752. The sequence continues at coordinate 125,296 of NZ_JBNPXO010000001.1, read as the reverse complement.
CGGCGCCGAAGCGCCCTTCGAGCTGCTCGACCTTGTCGGCGCCGAATTGCTCGGACACCGACCGGATCACCGCATCGACGACGCCGTCATCGTTGATCAGGGCGGGCGCCCCGCGCTTGTAGTTGATCTCGCAGGTGACGCCCATCGCCGCGGCGACGCCGTCGCAGATCCGCCGGAAGCTGGCTTCCATCGTGTCGCGGCTCTCGGGCGAGCGGCAGCGGACCGTGCCCTGGAACAGACAGCTGTCGGGGATGATGTTGTGCGTCGAGCCGCCCTGGATGTGGCCGACGGTGAGCACCGCAGATCGCGACGGGTCCATGACGCGCGAAATCGCCGTCTGCAGCTGCATGATCATCGCGGAAGCGGCGACGATCGGATCGAGCGCGGAATGCGGGCGCGCCGCATGGCCCGATTTTCCGCGCACGATCACGTCGAATTCGTCGCTCGATGCCGTGGAGGCTCCCCGGACATAGCCGAAGCGCCCCACCGGCATCTCGGGCCGGTTGTGGAAGGCCAGCGCGATGGCGGCACCATCGGCAGCGCCGTCCGCGACCATCGCGGCGGCGCCGCTCTCCACCGTTTCCTCGGCCGGCTGGAACACCAGCCTGACGCTGCCGCGCAGCTTGGGCGCCATGGCCTGCAGGACAGAGCCGACACCGAGCAGCGTGGCGGTGTGAATGTCATGGCCGCAGGCATGCATCTTCCCGGGGATGGTGCTGGCGAAGGGCAGCCCCGTCAGCTCCTCCATCGGCAGCGCATCCATGTCGGCGCGGATCAGCAGGCAGGGGCCCGGAGCGCCGCCTGCGATCTCGGCCACGACGCCGGTGCGCCCGACGCCGCGTCGCGGCGAGAGCCCGATCCGCTCCAGCTCCTGCGCGACGATTTCCGCGGTCCTGACGGTCTCGAACCCGATTTCCGGATGGGCATGGATGTCGCGGCGGATGGCGATCAATTGCGGTTCGATCGCCGCGACATGGCGCTCGATGTCGAGAGTGGGGTCGTTCGGACGGTCGGGAGACATAAGAAGCTCTGACGGACGGTAAGCGGCGCCGGAACCTCGCACAGATCCTTAGCCGTCGCAATCGGACCGAGGATCGACAATCGACAATAGCTTACTAAAATGCGGGCCCGTTTCAGAATGTTGTTCTCATGCACGCCGCGACCATCCTGGCCCAGCTCGATCATGTCACCGATCCCTCAACTGGCGGGCTGGTGCCGTCGATCCATCCGGGCGTGACCCATGCCCGGCCGGGCAGCGCGATCGCGGCGGGTTACGCCCGCTCGGGCAACAGCGGTGCCGCGCTCGTCGAGAGCATTCTGTGCCAGTTGGAGAAGGGTGCGGCGGCGGCGGCCTTCGGCGCCGGAGCGGCTGCGGCGCAGGCCGTGCTGGCGAGCTTGCAGCCCGGCGACCGGGTGTTGGTCGACACAGGCCTCTACTACGAGTTCGGACGGATGATCTGGGCCTTCGCCGAACGCTTCGGCCTGGACATGGTGCGGGTCGATCTATGCGATCTGGAGGGCGTCGCCCGCAGCATGGGTGTCGCGGTCACGCGACTCGTTTGGGCCGAATGCCCGAGCAACCCGCTCTGGCGCGTGCCGGATCTCGCCGCCTTGGCGGCGCTCGCTCATCGGCACGGTGCGCGTCTGCTGGTCGATGCGACGGCGGCCACGCCGGTCCACTGCCGGCCGCTGACGCTGGGCGCCGATCTCGTGCTGCACTCGGCGACGAAATATCTCAACGGCCATGGCGATGTGGTCGCCGGCGTGCTTGTTGCGGCGGAAGAAGATGCGTGGTGGCGGGAAATGCTGACCGCGCGCGAGATGCATGGCAGCATCCTGCCGCCCTTCGAGGCCTGGCTCCTGCTGCGAGGCATGCGCTCCCTGGCGCTGAGGATGGAGCGCGTGTCGGCAACCGCGCAGACGCTCGCCGGCTGGCTTGCCCAGCATCCGCGCGTCGGCAAGGTGCATTATCCGGGGTTGCCGCAGCATCCGCAGCACGAACTGGCCTGCCGACAATTCCGGGACGGCTTCGGCGGCATGCTCTCCTTCGAACTCGGCGACGCGGCAGAGGCGATCGATCTCTGTGCCCGGGCGCGGATCTTCCGCCGCTCGACCTCGCTTGGATCGCCCGAGAGCCTGATCGAACACAGGCGCAGCACCGAAGGGGAGCAGTCCGATTGTCCTCCCGGTCTGGTGCGGCTCTCGGTCGGGCTGGAGCATCCCGACGACCTCCTGGCCGATTTGGCCGAAATGCTTTGTCCGGCGGGGCCCTAGCAGAGTTTCCGGAGCAGCGAATGGCGGACAGTGCCCGGCGCTTGCCGTCGCCGTTTGCTTCCTGTCCGGACGCTGACCTTCACGCGACGATGTCGGGCAGCAGGAACGGGCCGCCTTTGACCGATACGAAGACGGTGCTGCCGAGCAGTGGCTGCTCGGTGCTCGAAACATGGGCCGTGAAGCGTGCTTCGGCGCCATCATGCTTTGTCCGCAGCGTCACCGCATATTGCCCGCCCCGGAAGGCGACGTCCTCGACGATCGCCTCCAGGCCAGGCCCCACCGATGACAGTTGGAACTGCTCCGGCCTGAGCATGATGGTGCCATGTCCGCGGCGGCGGCCGGTCTCGGCCTCGAACGCGCCCAGCCCGCAGGAGACGATCCCCTCCGCGATGTCGGCCTTGAACAAGGCGGCATTGCCAAGGAACAGAGCCGTTTCGACATCGGCAGGGCGCCAGTAAAGCTCGGCTGGCCGGCCCGTTTGCACCAGTCGCCCCTCCCGCATCACCGCGAGTTGATCGGCGAAGGACAGCGCCTCGCCCTGATCGTGGGTGACCAGAATGGTGGTGATGCCGGCCTTGGCCAGCACGCGCGCGACAGCTTGCCGGACACTCTCGCGCAGTCCGGTATCGAGCGCCGAGAATGGCTCGTCGAGCAGCATCAGGGCCGGCTTGCGGGCGAGCGCGCGGGCCAGCGCGACGCGCTGCTGCTGCCCTCCGGAGAGCTCGTGCGGCCTGCGGGTCAGCATCGTGGCATCGAGCTCGACGAGCTCCATCAGCTCGCGCAGGCGGGCCGCGCGGTCCGGCTCGTTTCGCGGGATGCCGAAACCGAGATTGCCGGCGACGTCGAGATGCGGGAACAGCGCCCCGTCCTGGGCGACATAGCCGATCCGGCGTCGATGCGCGGGGGCGATCGCCAACCCGTCGGCCAACACCTGCCCGTCGAGCGTCACCGTTCCCGAGTCGGGAGCTTCGAAGCCGGCGATGACGCGCAGCAGCGTCGTCTTGCCCGAGCCGGACGGCCCGACGATGGCAACGCGGCTGCCCGCCTCCACGGCAAGGGATACGCGATCCAGCGCCGCTGTCGCGCCATAGCGCTTCGCGACGTCCGAGATGACGAGCTGAGTCATGAGCCGAGGGATCTGCGGGCCTGAGCGTGCAGCAGCGCGGTCATCGGCAAGGAGAGAAGGATCATCAGCACGGCATAGGGCGCGGCCTTCGCATAGTCGAGTTCGCTGGTGAGCGCCCAGAACTCGGTGGCCAGCGTCCGCGTGCCGTTGGGGGCGAGCAGCAATGTCGCGGTCAGCTCTGTCGCCACGCCCATCGCGACAAGCGCCATCGCGGCGGCGACGCCGGGCGCCGCGAGCGGCAGCGTGACGGCAAGAAGCGCACGGGCGGGGCTGCGGCCGAGCGCCGCCGCGGCACGTTCCAGCTCGACCGGGACCTGCGCGATGCCGGCCCGCAGCCCGACGAGCGCGCGCGGCAGAAACATCAGCACATAGGCGAAGATCACGGTCGCCACCGTCTGGTAGAGCGGCAAGGCGACGCGCACCGTCACGGTGACGAGAGCGAGCGCGATCACGACGCCCGGGAGCGCGCCCAGATAGCTGTGGCAGCTTTCCAGGAAACGGGTTGCCCGGCCGGGCGCGCGCACCGACAGCCACGCCATCGGCAACGCTACCGCCGCAGTGGCCAGGGCGCCGGCAGTCGCATAGCCCAGCGTTTCCGCCAGGGACGCGGCCAGCGCACCCTGCCGCCAGACATCGTCTCCCGAGGCCAGGAGCCAATGCGTGAGCGTCAGCGCGGGCACGCCGAGGCTGAGAACTGCGAAGGCGAGCGGCAGTGCAAGCGCCGGCAGCCGCCAGTTTCCCAGGCGCTGGCGCGGGGCAGGGCGCGGGGCGCCCGAGCCGAGCCGGGCATAGCGTGCGCTGCCCCGCAGCAGCCATTCGAGTGCGATGAGCCCGAAGCAGCTCAGCACCAGCACGCCGGCGAGCATGTTCGCCGCCGGGCCGTTATAGCTCGACTGGAACTGATCGATGATCGCGGTGGTGAAGGTGTCGAAGCGGATCATCGCGTAGAGGCCGTATTCGGCGAGCAGGTGCAGCCCGACCAGCAGGCTGCCGCCGCAGATCGCAAGCCGCAGCTGCGGCAGGACCACCCGCAGGAACACGCGCGGAGGAGTCTGCCCGAGCGAAGCGGCGACATGTTCGAGCTCGGGGTCGAGCCGGCGGATCTGCGCGGCGACGGGCAGATAGAGGAAAGGCAGATAGGCGAGGACCGAAACCAGCACCGCGGCCGGCAGCCCGTGGAAGCGCGGCAAGAGGCTGACCCAGGCATAGGACTGGACGAAAGCGGGCACGGCGAGCGGCGCGACCGCAAGCCAGGAGAGGAATTTCGCGCCGGGCATGTCGCTGCGCTCGGTCAGCCAGGCCAGCGCGACCGCCAGCAGGATCGCAGGCGGCAGCGTGCACAATTCGAGCAGCAGCGTGTTGACGAGCAATTCGCCGACGCGCGGCCGCCAGATCAGCGAGAACGCGGTCTGCCAACCCGTCTCGATCGCGATCCAGGCGATGAATCCCAGCGGCAGCAGGGCGCAGAGGGAGACGCCCCCGGCGAGCAGGAGCATGGCCCGGCTCGCGAGATTGCGTTGCCGCCTGAGCGGCAAATCCGGCAGGGCCGGCATAGCGATGGAAAGTGAAACGGTCATGGGCAAAATGCGCGTGCGGGGCCTCTCGCACGCGCCATGAGCCGACGCAACCGGGTCAGAGCAGGCCGGCGGCGGTCATCAGCTCGGTGACCTTCTTGCTGTCGAGTTGCGAGGGCTCGACCTTCGGTGCGTCGAGCTTGGCGATCGGCTCCAGCTTCGGGTTCGAAGCCTCACCGTTGCCGATGGCGTATTCGAACGAGTCGCCCTCGCGCAGGACGGCCTGGCCATGCTTGCCGCTCATCCACTTCACGAAGGTTTCCGCCTCCTTCTTGTGCTTGCTGGATTCGAGCACGCCTGCGCCCGAGGTGCTCAGGAAGGCGCCGGGATCCTGCCCGCGGAAATAGTGCAGCGCGACGTTGTTGCTGTTCTCGGCCGTCTTCGCCTGGTCGCCGAAGTAGTAGTAGTGATAGATCACCGCGCCTTCGACCTCGCCGGCATTGACCGCTTTCATGGCGACGCTGTTGCCGCGATAGGCGCTGGAGTTATCCTTCATCGCCTTGAGCCAGTCGGCCGTGACCTTCTCCCCCTTGAGGACGAGGAGCGCGCCGACGATCGCCTGGAAGTCGGCGCCCGACGGCGAGGCGGCCCAGCGCCCCTTCCACTTGGGGTCGGCGAGGTCCAGCATCGACTTCGGCAGATCGGCCTCCTTCAGCTTGCGCTTGTCATAGGCGAAGACGGTGCTGCGCGCCGCGACACCCATCCAGCGCCCGCTCGCGGGACGGAACTGGGCCGGAACCTGATCGAGAACGTCCTTGGGCAGGGTCTCGAACAGCCCGGCCTTCTCGACCAGCACCATGGCCGGAGAATTCTCGGTGACGAAGACGTCGGCCGGGGAAGACGCGCCTTCCTGGACGATCTGGTTGGCGAGCTCGGTGTCCGACCCCTTGCGGATCGTCACCTTGATGCCGGTCTCCTTGGTGAAGTCGTCGGCCCAGGCCTGGGTCAGGCTGGCATGTTGCGCGTTGTAAACCGTGATGCCGTCCTCGGCGCGCACCGTGGCCGCCGCGGCGAGCGAGATGGCGAGCACGCCGACCCGAAGAGCAAGAAACGAGTATGACGTCATGCGGCCTTCTCCTGCCGATGCAGATCAAGAGGTGAGGCCGGCGTTAGATTCTCATGCGCCAAAACTGTCAATTATTATCGTCTAGTTTATAATTATTACAAATAATGGCTCTTTGCCGAATGGTTGAAAGACAAGGGCTCGCCCGATCCCGCCCGAGAGGAATCGAAGCTGGAAGCCCTGCTTCAGGAGGAAGCTCTCCCGAGAGAGCCATCTGATCGAGCGGTTCTGCGCAAGGCCGAAGCACCTCCGCCGCGATAGCAGGGCAGGGCGTTTATCCCTCCGGATTCGACCGGAATTCGGATCCGGACCGGAGGCCGGTGCGGATCTGGCTTGCTGCGCCTGCCGGTTGAGCCGCGACCGCTCCGGCTCATTCGGCGCAATGGCTTGCCCCGCTGTCGTTGCCATCTCGGAGAGCGGGGGCCTTCTTGCCGGTGGCAAATCCTGCATAGCGGCAGGGATGGAGGCTCATTCCGCGGGCCGGTTCGCGCGATAACGGCCCTGGACGATCAGATGCGCCAGCGCGGTCAGCAGGATCGTCGCCGTCATCAGGATGAAGGAGATCGCGCCGCCGAACGGCCAATTGTTCTGCTGGGCAAACTGCCCGTAGACCAGCGGGCCCATCATCTGGAATTTCGGGCCGCCGAGCAGGACCGGCGTGGCATAGGCATTCATCGCCAGGATGAAGGTCAGGATCGTGCCGGCCAGCACGCCCGGCAACGCCAGGGGCCAGAGCACCCGGCGAAACATCGCGCCGGGACCTGCGCCGAGGCTGAACGCCGCTTCCTCGACATTGCGCGGAATGCCCTCGATCACGCTCTGCAGTGACAGCACCATGAAGGGCAGGTTGACCGCCACGATGCCGATCAGCACCGCCGTCTCGGTGAACATGATCTCGAGCGGCTGGTCGATCAGGCCCATTCCCATCAGCGAGGCGTTGAGCGCGCCGCGGCTGCCGAAAGCGGTCATCCAGCCGGCGGCACGCACCGCATTGCCGACGAAGAGCGGCAGCACCACCGCGATGACCATCAGGTTCTTGAAGCGGCTTTGGGTGCGGGCCAGCACATAGGCCAGCGGAAATCCCATCACCAGGCAGGCGAGCGTGCAGATCACCGCGACGCGCACGGTGCGGGCCAGCACATTGAGGTAATAGGCGTCGGTGAAGAACTTGACGTAGTTCTCGATCACCAGCGCATCGACCATGAACTGGCCGGGCACGAATTTGTTGAGCGAATAGCGGAACAGGATCGTGAGCGGGCCGATCAGCGCGACGGCCACGAAAAGCGTCGCCGGCAGGACGAGCAGGCCTGCGAGGTTCCTGCGGGCACCGGCGACGGCTTCGGGGGCGGAAGTCATCGGCTTCGCCCCCGAGTCAGGCAGCCGCAATGATCGAGCGGACAAGCCATGTCAGGCCTTGAAGACCTTGTCCCACCACTCCTTCATCGCGGAATCGTTCTTGGCGAGGAAGGCGTAGTCGAGGTCCCGCAGGCGCTTCTCCTCCTCGGGCGTAAAGCCGATGCGCTTCTGCAGGGCCGGATCGACGGCAAGCCCGGAGACCGTGCCGTTATAGCCCATGTCGACGGCAAAGGCCTCCTGCGGCGGCTTGGCGAGCATGGCATCCATATAAGCGTAGGCGTTCTCCTTGTTCGGCGCGTTCTTGGCGATGACGAAGCCGGAGACATAGATCGGGATACCCTCGACCGGCGAAACCGCCTCGCAGGGGATGCCGGCATTCTGCCACTGCACCACGCGCGCCTTCCAGATCGCGCTGATGCCGACCTCCTCGTTCTTCATCGCCTGGGCGAAGGCCTCGTTGGTCGGATAGACGCGCCCGCCGGCCTTCTTCACGGCCATCAGGACCTCCTTGGCCTTGTCGAGGTCGTTCATATCCTTGCCGCCGGTCGCGGCCAGCGAGGCCGCGATGAAGATCGACTGGTACTGGATGTCGATGAAGCCGATCTTCGAACCCCATTTCGGGTCGAGCCAGTCCTTGAAGCCGGTCGGGGCCGGAGAAATCAGCTTGGGATTGTAGATGACGACGTTGCCGGAATAGATCTGCCCGATGCCGTAGGGATATTTCATCGAGGGCAGCAGGTTCTTCGCGTTCGGCAGCTTGGAATAGTCGAGTGCCTCGGTGACCCCGGCCTCGCTCATCTCGAACATGTTCGCGGCCGAGAAGCCCTGGATGTCGACCGTGCCGCGCGGCAGGCGCTTCTCCGCGACCATCTTGGCCCGGCGCGGCGCGTCGCCGGCCTGGTCCTGGATCACCTCGATGCCCTTGGCCTTGAGGATCGGGTCCTCGATGTTCTTGGTCAGCAGCCGGGCATAGTCGCCGCCCCAGGTGCCGACGACGACGCGTCCGCCCGATTGCGCCAGAGCGGGCGTGCCGGCCGCGGCGGCGAGCGCGACAACGCCCGCGCCCTTCAGAAGTTCGCGCCTGTCGAATGCGGTCATGGTCCTATCCCCTTCTTTTTGAACCCCGAACGAAGCTCATGCCTCGCGCGGATAAACGAGCCCGGCATCTTCGGCCCAGCCTATCGTGATCGTGTCGCCCGGTCGCGGCTCGGACAGGCCCGGTCGGTTCGGAATCTGCAGCAGCATGCGCTCCTGCCCGTCGAGCGCGACCTGCACGTCGAGCTGCGCGCCGAGATAGGAGGCATGCACGATCTGCGTCGCGAAGCGGTTGGGCAACCCGTCCGCCCCGCTGCCGATCGCAATGCGCTCGGGCCGCAGCGCCAGCGTGGCCGGGCCGCTTGCCCCCGCGGCGGCGCAGGCGATCTCGCGCCCGCCTGCCGTGCGGAAGCGGCCAGGCGCCGTCACCTCGCCGTCGAGAAAGGCGCTGCGGCCGATGAAGCCTGCGACGAAGCGGTCGGCCGGCTTCTCGTAGAGCTCGCGCTGCGTGCCGATCTGGCGGACTTTGCCGCGGTCCATCACCACGAGGCGATCGGCCATGGTCAGCGCCTCCTCCTGGTCATGCGTCACCATGATCGTGGTGAGGCCGAGCTTGCGCTGCAATTCGCGGATCTCGACGCGCACTTCCAGCCGCAGCTTCGCATCGAGATTGGAGAGCGGCTCGTCGAGCAGCAGCACCTGCGGCTCCATGGCGAGCGCGCGCGCCAGCGCCACGCGCTGCTGCTGGCCGCCGGACAGCTGGCGCGGATAGCGCTCGTCGAAGCCGCCGAGCTGAACCAGCCGCAACGCCTCCGCGACGCGCGGGCCGCGTTCGGCAGCCGGTACCTTGTGCATCTCCAGCCCGAAGGCGACGTTCTGCGCCACGCTCATATGCGGAAAGAGCGCGTAGCTCTGGAAGACGAGGCCGCAATGCCGCTTCCAGGGCGGAAGATTCGTGACGTCGCGCTCGCCGATGGTGATCTGCCCGGCGCTCGGCGGGATGAAGCCCGCGACCATGCGCAAGGTCGTGGTCTTGCCGCAGCCGGACGGTCCGAGCAGGACGAGGAATTCGCCGTCGGCGACCGCGATGTCGACATTGTCGACGACCGTCAGCTCGCCATAGCGCTTCTTGAGATGCGAGATCGAGAGGCGTGCCATTACAGAAGATCTGCCATCCGTTCACACCACCCGGCTCAGTTTGACATAGCGGTCGGTCACGAGCATCGCCGTGCCGATCAGGACGATCTGGATCAGCGAGGCGGCCGCCACGGTCGGATCGATCTTCCATTCGAGATATTGCAGGATCGCGATCGGCAGCGTCGTGCGGCCCGGCCCGACCAGGAACAGGCTCATCTCGAGGTTGCCGAAGGAGGTGACGAAGCCGAACAGCGCGGCGGCGACGAGGCCTGGCCGGATGCTCGGCAGCGTCACGCGCCAGAAGGTCGTGAACGGTCCCGCGCCCAGATTCTGCGCCGCCTCCTCGATCGAGCGATCGAAGCCTGCGAGGCTCGCCGTCACCAGCCGGACCACCCAGGGGACGACGACGAGCGTATGCGCCGCGATCAGGCCGCCGAGCGAGCCCATGACCGGAATCTCAGTCGCGATCTCGACCTCGATCTGGAAGACATAGGTCGCGGTGCCCAGCACGATGCCCGGCATCACCAGCGGCAGCAGCAACAAGGTCGAGACGCCCGGCCCGAACGGAATGCGATGGCGAACGAGGGCGAGGCTCGCCGGCACGCCGAGCGCGAGCCCGATCAGCGTCGAAGCGACCGCGACCTGGAGGCTGAGGATGAAGCCGTCGATGAAGGGTTTGTTGTTCGCCGCTGCCGTGAACCACTGCAGCGAATAGCCCTCCGGCGGAAAGGAGGGGATCTCCTGCCTGAAGAAGGCGAGCCAGGTGACGAAGATCAGCGGCAGCAGGATGAAGCCGAGCGCGAGCGCGGCCGCGCCGTTGAGCGCATAGCGGCCCCATTTCAGCGAGCCGCTCCCCGTCATCGGGCGGTTCCGCAGTGCCGGCCGCCGTCGCGCCGCCCGATCGCCTTCACCACTGACAGTACCCCTGATCCATCTCTAAGGCCGCGAAGCTGGGCAACAAGTTACAAACAGTCAAGCCGGTTTCTTATCCATGTCGTGACCAAGAGGGAGGCAAGCAGGCGTCGTTCAGTGCAGCGTGTTCTTGTGGAAGACTCCGCCCTTGATGATCGCGGCCAGATGCTTCCCCTGCTCCTGAAACAGGCCGAGATCCTTGAGCGGATCGCCGTCGACAAGGATGAGATCGGCATAGGCGCCGGCCTTCAACGTGCCGAGCTTGCCCTCCATGCGCAGGATTTGGGCACCGACCGTCGTCGCCGAGCGGATGATCTCGATCGGCGAGAGCACTTCCCGCCGCAGCAGGAACTCGCGGGACTGTTCGACCTGGAGCTGACCGAGCAGGTCCGAGCCGAAGGCGACCGGCACGCCGGCGCGCTTGCAGATCTCCAGCGAGCGCAGGCCTCCGTCGATGACGAGGTCGTTCTTGGCCAGCATGTCGCCGGTCATGCCGAATTCGGCGGCGCGCTCCTTCATCGCGTAATAGGCGACGAGGTTGGCGGTCAGGAACATGCCGTTCTGCGCCATCAGCTTGGCCGAAGCGTCGTCGATCAGATTGCCGTGCTCGATCGCGCGCACGCCGCATTCCGCCGCCCGGGTGATCGCCTCCGGCGTATAGGCATGGGCACAGACATAGCGGCCGAAGGCCTTCGCCTCCTCGACCGCGGCCTTCACCTCATCGACGCTGAACTGCATCGAATCCAGCGGGTCATAGGGGCTGGCGACACCACCCGACATCATGATCTTGATGTGGTCGGCACCGAGCCGCATCTGCTCGCGGGCCGATTTGCGCACGGACGACACGCCGTCCGACACGTTCATCGTATAGGCCATGGCGTTGCAGCAATGGCAGCGCCCGCCGAAATCGGTGCGCCGGCGCGGGTCGCTGTGGCCGCCGGTCGGGCCGATCGCCGCGCCGGCGATGAAGAGCCGCGGACCGGCGACATCGCCTTTCTCGACCGCTTCCTTGATGCCCCAATCGGCGCCGCCGGTGTCGCGCACGGTGGTAAAGCCGCGGTCGAGCATGCCCTTCATCAGCCGGACGGCACGCGCCGTCATCAGCGTCAGCGGCATGCTTTCCATGCTGCGGATATAGATCTCGGAGAGAAAGACATGGACGTGGCTGTCGATGAGGCCGGGCATCAATGTGCGCCCGCCGCAATCGATCACGTCGGCCTTCGCAGCCTTCAGCGGCTTTTCCGACAGTTCGCGGATCGTGTCGCCCTCGACGAGGAGCTCGTAGCCGCGCCGCAGCTCGCCGAATTCCGGTTCGAGCAGGGCGAAGTTCTTGAAATGCAGCGCCGTCATATCCGCCTCCCGTCACGCCGGCCGGCCGAGCGATGCGGCCGGTATTCTGAAATAGTGCGCATGCCCTCAAGCGCGTGTCGACGGCCGGTCTCCCGGGAGAAGCCGGCCACGACCCCGCTCAGTTCAGGCTCGTCCGCTTGATGAAATCGCCGCCCTTCATGATCAGCGGCATGTGTCGCCCCTGCCGCGTGAGGAGCGACAGATCCTGCAGCGGATCGCCATCGACGACGACGAGGTCGGCATGGGCGCCGGGCGCCACCGTCCCGATCTTGCCTTCGAGCTTCAGAAGCCTGGCCGCGATGAAGGTCGCGGAGGCGATCACCTCCTGCGCCGGCAAGGCCCGGCCGCGAATGACGAACTCCTCCGACTGGTAGCGATGCATCTCGCCGAGCAGGTCGCTGCCATAGGCCATGGGCAGCCCCGCCTTCTGCATGATGCGCAGCGAGTCCATGCCGGCCGAGCGCACGACGTCGACCTTCGCGACCGAATCCGGCGGGAAGCCGAGCTTCGGCCCGTCCGAGACCAGCTTGTCATAGGTCACCAGCGTCGGCACCGCGACGGCTCCCTTCGTGGCCGCGAGCTTGGCCGTCTCGGGCTGGATCAGGTTGCAATGCTCCAGCGAATGCACGCCGGCCTCGACGCAGCGGCGGATCGCCTCGTCGGTATAGACATGGGCGGAAACATAGGTTCCTGCCATCCGGGCTTCTTCGACGATGGCTTCGAGCTCACTGACCGAATAGCCGAGGAAATGGATCGGGTCGGTGGGCGAGGCGCAGCCGCCATTGGCCATGATCTTGATGAAGTCGGCGCCGCCCTTCAGCTCCTCGCGCGCCGCACGGCGAACATCGGGGACGCCGTCGCAGATGCGCCCGAGCGCGCCCAGGCGATGGCGCTCGATCACGCTCGGGCGGTCGTCGTAGCGGCCACGGAAATCGGCATGGCCGCCGGTCTGGCTCAGCGCCTTGCCGGAGATGACGAGGCGCGGCGTCGGGAAGTGTCCTTCTTCCGTCGCCTGCTTCAGGCCGAAATCGGCGCCGCCGACATCGCGCACCGTGGTGAAGCCGCGCAGCAGCATCTCGCGCATGATCACGAAAGAGCGCGCGGTCACGAGCGAGTCCGGCAGGCGCGCATTGGCGCCGAGATCGGCGACGCCGGCGACGACATGGACATGGGCGTCGATCAGCCCCGGCATCAGGGTGCGGCCCTTGAGATCGACGGTCCTCGCCTTGGCGGATGTCACCGCCTTGCCGACCTCGCGGATCGTTCCGCCCTCGACGAGGACGCTGACCGGCTCAGCCGGCTCGGGCGCCGTGCCATCGACGATGCGGGCATTGGTGAAGAGGGTTGCGGCCACGGGGCGGTTCCTTCGGGCGAAGAGGCTGGAGACGACGGAGCGGGATCAGGCCGCGCCGGCGGCGGCGCGAGCAGCGAGGAAGGCAGGCACTTGCCCCGTTCGGGCCGATGAGCCCGGTGAACGACCCTTCGGGAACGGCGAAATCAACGCCGCGCAGCACGTGTACGCCGTAGAAGGAGAGCTTCAGCCCCGCGATCGTCAGCGCTGCGTTCAAGACGCCGCCCTGTGTTTCCCGGCCATGACGGGCTTGATCGGAAATTGCTGGCGTACCTGGCCCTTCCAGAACTGAAGCATGCCGTCATAGTAGGTCGGATCGTTCGGCCGCAGCACCGTCTGGCTGATCATGCCGCGCACGAGGCACATCGTGGCGTTCATCACCGTGCGCGTATGGTCGGGGTCGGTTCCGGCGCGGACGGCGAGCGCCGTCCAGATCGCGTCCAGACCGGCATGGAATTCGCGAACGGTCGGGATGAGCTGCGCCCGGAAATCGTCGTTGTGGCGCGCCTCCGGCAGGAATTCCATCGTGACGTAGAAAAGGCGGTCGTCCATCATCCGCCAGATGTAGTCGACGATCTCGTCGCTCGAGCCGCCGCGCGCGATGAACTCTTCGGCGAAGCGATGCAGGTCACGCGCGGTCCTGCTGAGCAGATCGGCGACGGAGGCGCTGATGATCGCCTCGCGGCTGGGGAAGTGATGTGTCAACGCGCCGCGCGAAACCCCCGCTCGACGTGCGATTTCCGGTGTCGAGGTGCGGGCAAGGCCACGATCGTGAAGAAGGTCGATCGTCGCCGTCAGCAACCGCGTTGAAGTCTCGGCGCTGCGTTCTTTCTGTGATCGCCTGTTGCCGCTCACGTCGAACTCTCTGGCATCGATCCAAGCCATCGGAAGGAAATCCGAGGCTGAGACACAATTTACAAACAGTCAAGATTGTTTTTGTGTCGCCGGGTGATCCGATTTTGCGGCGAGCCCGTTGCGCGGATCGGCAAGAGAACGATCTGTGTCGATTGTCCCCGGAGATGGCCTTGGCACTCGGCGCCAGGAGCGGCCATCAGTGATGGAGACTGGCTCCATCCAGCGGGCGTCGACGAATCTCGGCGAACTCGGACGCGACCATATCCAACGCGGCGCTGTCGTCCGCCTTGAACGCGCGCCGTAGCCAACCATTCGCATCGACGAGAACCAGCGCCGGCGCCGTCGTGCTGGCGGTGACTTCGGCAAGGGCTGCCGCCAATGGCTCGGGATCCTCGACGGGGCAGGACTCGGCCGCGGCGTCGACCTGCACCCGCGCGCCGGCCCCACGCGCGTCGCGTTCGATCCATACACGCAATGGCGCTCCGCTGCCGGGCGTGACGAGGGTGCCGTCAGCGCAGCGGGCGACGAAGCCCGGCATGCGCACCGCTCCGGACCAGCGCATCTCCGGGGGCGAGAAGATGCGGGCTCCGGCGCGCAGGCGGATGAAGTCGATCAGCGACCAGATCGCGGCATCGCCCAGTTGCGCGCTCGGCGGCATCGGGCCGCTGCCATGACGGATCGACCAGAACAGCTCGCCGCCGGGGCGCCCGGCGATCAGCGGCGCGGAGAGGTCTGGCGGCCAGACGGATTGCGTGACCGCGACGGGGCCGCGCCCGCGCGTATCCGCGCCATGGCAGCTCGCGCAATCGCGCTGGAACAGGTCCCGGCCCGTCGCGATGGAGCGCGCTGCATAGCCGGTCGGAGACAGTTGGAAGCTCGTTGGAACCGCGGCGACGACATAGGGGCGCCATGGCGGAATCTGGACGAAGGCCAACGCGATGGCCCCGGCGAGAAGGGCTGGCCAGCGCAGTTCGCGAAGCGATAGGGCGGTGGAGAAAAGCGCAAGGGCAATCGCCACAGGAGTCAGCAGGCGGAAAAGCCCATCGCGCAGATAGGCATCGTCCCAGAAGGCGGGCACCGGCCTGAGGGCGAAAGGCCAGGTCGGCTGTTCGTGGATCGCAGGTGGCTCGTTGGCCAGTGCCGCCGCAACGGCCACGATGGCCAGCCCGAATCCGGTTTCGGTGGCGATCGACAGGGTGAGGGCACGCGTCGAGCCTGAGGTTGCCGCCGCGGGTACGAAGCGAAAGCGGTTGGCAGCAGCCAGCAGCAGGAGGCCGCCGAACAGGGCGATCTTGACGATCGCAAGCTGGCCGTATGCGGTGCCCATGAGCCCCGGCAAGGTGCCGACCAGCTCCTGCAGCTGAAGGACGGATGTGGCTGCGAGAACGGCGACGCAGGCCAGGCCGAGCGGCGTGAAACGGCGGGCGAGCAGGGGCGCCTGGGCCGGCAGGAGCCAGCATACCGCCAGAAGGGGAGGCAATGCGCCGAGCCACAGGCCGGCTGCCAGGACGTGAAGCCCCAGAGCCGCTGTTGTCCAGAAGCCGGTGGCGGCACCATGCCCGAGCAGGCCCTGCAGCAGGGCCGCGATGGTCATGAGAAGCAGCGCACCCGTTCGGGCAACGCCTTCGCCACGCAGGAGCAAGCCTGCAAGGACGAGCAGGCCGGCGCGCGCCAGCAGCACTTCGCCGAAGCGTGTCTCCGCGATGGCGGCAACGCTCGCGAGGTTGTCGAGGGGGCGGCCCAGCATGGCGCTGCCTTGCAGCCAGAACCAGACCGCCCCGCCCGCGAGCGCCAGGATGAGCGAGAGCCGGCTGCAGGAGGACAGTCGATGCAGCAGTTGCCGGCCGCCCGGCGTGGTGGCGAGCGGGCCTTGCGACAGCAGGCGAAAGGCCTCGATGCCGAGGCCGGACAGCAGGGCGGCGAGGTGGAGCCAGCGGGCCGCCGGCAGTGCCGCCCCGATCAGAGCGTCCACATCAAGGCCTGACGGTGAACCGATACTGCCCGGTGACGCGGTGGGTGTCGACCGAGGTCGCAGCCCATTCGACGCTGTAGGCTCCGGGCGAGACCGGCTTGAGCCGGACCTTCAGCGCCTTGCGGTCGCCCGGCACGGCCTCCGCCGGTGCCGCGCTGACGACCCCGCCACGCGCATCCTTGACGGTGATGCTGCTCAGCTTGACCTCAAGCTCCTCGGTGAAGCCGAGAGTGATCTCCTTCGGCGCGGCGACGGTTGCGCCCTCGGCGGGCGATGCGGTCTTGAGATGGGCATGGGCAAAGGCCTGCGATGTGGCCAGGGCAAAGGCGAGCGTCAGCCCGAGACGTCGAAACATCGATAGGATCCTGCGATGGGGAAGGGGAGATGCGGGCTTACCAGCTCGCGTCGAGCCCGAGATGGGCGAGCGCCTGCCCACGCAATTCCGCCAGGCGTGGATCGCCGCGATGGCGCGGATAGGGCAGGTCGTTGACGATCTCGGCCTTGATCCGGGCCGGGCGCTCGCTCAGCACGATGACGCGCTGGGCCAGGAACAGCGCCTCCTCGACATCATGGGTGACGAGCAGGGTGGTGAAACCGCGCTGGCGCCAGAGCTCGGCGATCTCGGTCTGCATGGCAATCCGCGTCAGCGAGTCGAGCTTGCCGAGCGGCTCGTCGAGGATGAGCACGCTGGGATCGTTGACGAGGGCACGGGCCAGCGCGGCGCGCTGGGCCATGCCGCCGGACAGCTGGCGCGGGAAGGCGCGTTCGAAACCGGCGAGGCCGACCGTCTTCAGGGCGTCGTCGACGCGGCCCTTCTGGCTGGCGAGCAGGCCGCGCGCCTCCAGCCCGAGCGCGACGTTCTTCCAGACCGTGCGCCAGTGATAGAGCGTCGGGTCCTGGAAGACGACGACGCGGGAGGGATCGGGCGTGGTGATCTCCTCCCCTGCCGCCGCGATCCGGCCCCGCGAGGGCTGTTCGAGCCCGGCGACCAGCCTCAGCAAGGTCGACTTGCCGCAGCCGCTCGGCCCGAGCAGGGCGACGAATTCGCCGGCCCGGATCTCGAGATCGATATCGTCGAGCACCGGCAGTGGGCGGCCTTCGAGATCGAATTCATGCGAGACGCCGGCGATCGAGAGTTCGGCGCCGTTGGACGCGGGAATGCCGGTCGAGGGCGAGACAGCGAGCTGTGCGGCTACCATTTCACCACATCCTTCTGCCAGCCGAGCAACCGGTCGCGTGCCGAGAAGAGCAGCGTGATCAGCCCTGAGAAGATCAGCGCCATCACGATCAGCGCGCCGTACATGTTGGAATAGGCCGCCCAGCCCTGCGCCCATTGCAGATAGTAGCCGAGGCCGGATTTGACCCCCATCATCTCGGCCGCGACGAGCACCGAGAACGAGGCGCCGAGCCCCATGAACAGGCCGACGAAGACATGCGGCAGGGCGGCGGGAATCGCGACCTTGAAGATCAGGAAGGCGCGGCCGGCGCCGAGAGTCCGGGCGACGTCGTAATAGGCCTTGTCGACGCTGGCGACGCCGGACCAGGTCAGCACCGTAACAGGGAACCAGGTGGCGAGCGCGATCAGGAAGATCGCCGCCGAGAAGCTCGACGGGAAGAAGAAGAACGCCATCGGCAGGAGCGCGGTCGAAGGGATCGGCCCGAGGAAGCGCAGCACCGGATGCACCCAGTAGCCGAGCCCGCGCGACCAGCCGATCGCGACGCCGGTGACGAAGCCGGAGATCGTGCCGAACAGGAAGCCCAGCGCCAGCAGGCGCAGCGAATGCAGCACGCTCTCGCCGAGCCGAGGCCAGTCCTCCGCATAGACCTCGACCAGCGCGGAGGGCGGGGCGAAGAAGGGCACCGGCAGCAGGCCGAGCTTGGCCGTCAGTAGGTCCCAGACACCGACGAAGAGCGCGAGCACGACGAGCCAAGGCGCGGCGCGGCCGAGGCGCCGGCCGAGCGGCGGCCAGAGCGCCCCAACGGCGGTCGCCAGCGCCAGCAGCACGGCCCAGCCGATGAAACCGGCATTGGTCTCGCCGACATAGAGCGGGTCGGCAAAGCCGACCTTCTTGTTGGCGAGCAGCGTGACGGAGGCCGCCACTGCGGTCCAGGCCGCCGTGGCGAATGCGCCGCGTGCCAGGACCGAGCCGTCGACCTGCAGGCGCGGCTGGTCGAAGGCCGATGCGGAGCCGGTCTGTTCAAACGGGGACATGGGGCACGATCTTTTGCGCGAAGGCCTTGGCGTCGGTGTTCTTGCGGATCACGTTGACGAGCTTGAGCTGCTCGGTGAACAGCGCGACATCCTCGCGCAGCGCCGCGCCGGTGGAATGATGGTCATGGGTGTGGCTGCGCAGGATCGCGGCCACGGTCTCGGGCGTGACCTTGGCCGGAACGAAGGGCGCGAAGATCTCGGCCGTCTTGTCGGGATTGGCCGCCGTCCAGGCCTGCGCTTCGACGATGGCGCGCGAGATCGCGCCGGCCACCTCGGGCTGGTCGCGGATCAGGGCGCCGCGCAGGCCGAGCACGCAGCAGGTCGATTTCGCGTACTGGCCTTCGAGATTGGTGGCGAGCTCGACGAGCTTGTCGCGCTCGCGGATCAGGTAGAGATGCGGATCGTCGCCCGCGAGCGCCTGGACCTCGCCCTTCTTCAGAGCTTCGCCGAACAGGTCCTGCGGATACTGCACCCAGCTCACATCCTTTTCGGGGTCGAGCCCGACCTCCGCGAGACGGATGGCGAAGAAATTCCGCACCGGGCTCGCCGGATCGGTGACCGCGACCGACTTGCCCTTGAGGTCCTTCAGGCTGCGGATATTGGCGGCCTCAGGCACCAGCAGCCGCATGCAGCCGCCATGGGTGCCGACGGTGAGGCCGACATCGAAGCCCTGCTCCAGCGGCTTCAGCCAGCGCAGCGCCATGCCGATGCCGCCATCGGCATGGCCGGTCGCGATTGCCTGCAGCAGGGCGTCGGTCGGGCCGCTGAAATTCACCGGCTCCACCGCGAGATTGTACTTCTCGAACAGGCCCTGCTTCAGCGCGACCGAGATCGGCGACTGGCACACCGCCGTCTGCCCCCAGGCGAGCTTGATCGTCTGGCGCTGCTTCAGCGGCGTGGCCTGGGCGAAGGCATGGTGCCCGGCAAGGCCGGCCAGCGGCGCGGCGGCGAGCGCCGCGGCTCCGCGCAACAAGGTGCGGCGGGAGAGGAAGGTCGTCTGCTGGGTCATGGTCGCTCCTTGCCGCTCTGCACGCGGCTGCATGGTCGTTCGGGGAGGGGTCAGGCTGCCGCGCGGCTGGCCGGGACGCGCTCGACGGTGCCGCGCACCGTCACGCCCTGCCGGAGCAGGTTCAGGATCGGGCAGAAGCGCTCGACGGCCGCATTCAGGGCGTCGAGTTCGGTCACGTCCGTCGTGAGCCTGACGGTGTAGGACAGCTCGTGCGGATAGATCGGTGTGGTCTCGTGGCCGGGCGTTCCGGCGCGCGGGTCGAGCTGGCCGTGAACCTCGACCCAGACATCCTCCAGAGCGATCTGCTGGTCGGCGGCCTGGATCAGGTAGGTATGAGTCAGGCAGCTCGACAGCGCGCCGAGCAGCAGTTCGGGCGAGCTCGGCCCGAGATCGTAACCGGCGAAATCCGGCGGACTGTCGCTGATCACCTGGAAATCGCGGATGCGGATGCGCCGGACGCCGCTGCGCCCCTCGGCATGGGCTTGCGCCTGAAGTCGCAGGGGGCGGGCGTCCCCCGAGCGGGCATGGGCCTTGCGGCGCAGCAGGGCGTCGCGCTTCTGGGCGAGATATTCCGTGAGAGTGGACATGGCGGCGTCCCGATCTGGCTTGATGAGGGAATCGGGGCAGGCGCGCTTTTCCGGTCGTGCAGCCGCCATGGCGGCTGGCACGAGATCGCGTTGCCCGGGTTGTGAATGGGATCGAGGCGGGCGCGCAAAGGCGGCCCGGCTTCGGGTACCGAAGGTCAGAGCCGCCGGTGGAAGAGCAGGCTTGCCGCCGATTCTGCAGTGCTGAACGTCATGGACATTCGCGTCTCCAAAACAAAAGGAGCCCACGAGACATCGTGGTGCTTTTAGCGTTGTTGACGCGGCGCAAGCTGCTCCAGCAAATCCCGCGGCGAAGACGCTGAAAGCGCCGTCGCGTTCAAGATTATTGCTCGGGTTATTATTATTGGCAATGAAACAGAATATGCGTTTTGCGTGACAGGAAGCGATGATTTGTTTTGTATCCGGCGAAGCGGCGAGGCGATCGACATCGTCGCCGCATCGAGCGGGTGTCAGGCCGTGGCGGCTTCCAGAGCGGGCGCCCCCACCTCGCTCGAAAGGGCGGGCCCGAGCTTCGGCGGGCTGAGATAGCGCTCGCCGCTATCGGCGACGATGGCGACGATCGTCTTGCCGGCATTTTCGGGCCGCCTTGCGAGCGTCGTGGCGGCGAACAGCACCGCGCCCGACGACGTCCCGGCCAGGATGCCTTCGCGCTGCGCCAGGATCCGCGCGAAGTCCCGCGCCTGCGCCGTCTCGGTGACGATCACCTCGTCGACGACGGAAGCGTCGAAATTCTCTGGCAGGTAGCCGGGCTCGACCTCCGTCACCTTGTGGACGCCCTCGATGCTGTCCGGATAGGGAGCGTCCAGCGAGGGCACCGAGGCGGGGCCGGGCTCGACGACGACGACCTGCACCTCCGGGTTCTGTTGCTTCAGGAAGCGCCCCGTGCCGGAGATCGTGCCGCCGGTGCCGACGGCCGCCACGAAGATATCGACTTCCCCGGCTGTATCCCGCCAGATCTCGGGGCCCGTCGTCTCGAAATGGACGCGCGGATTGGCCGGATTGGCGCGCTGATTGGTGTAATAGGCGTCCGGATTCTCGCGGCGCACCCGATCGATGATCGCGTGGATGGCGCCGGGTTCGAGGAAGACGCTGTTGTCGATCAGGACGATCTCGGCGCCGTAATGAGCGAGCAGCTTGAGCTTGTCCTCGCTGATCGTGTTGCGCAGGTAGAATTTCGAAGGATAGCCGCGTGCCGCGGCCAGCGCCGCGAGCCCGATCCCGGTATTGCCGCTGGTCAGGTCGACGATCTGCTGGCCGGGCTTCAACCGGCCGCTCTCCTCGGCCTCGCGGATGAGGCCCCAGGCCGTCCGGTCCTTGATGCTGCCGGCGGGGTTCAGATACTCGATCTTGGCCAGGATACGGGCGCCGAGCTTCAGCTCTTCTGCGAAGCGGCCCAGTTCGAGGAGCGGCGTATTGCCGACCAGGGCCGCGAAATTCTCGTTTCTCGATGTCATGATGCGCTCTCAGGACAGGCTGGAACAGTGCGACCGCGCCCGATCTTCGAAGGGCAGATGGGTCTGGTCCGCGTCGCCCTCAGCCCCGGCGGCCGGATCAATCGTGCTGGCCAGCATTCGGGTTCAATTCAGGCTGGCAATCAATACCTTCAGCAAAATAAGTATATCGACCTATGGAGAGGTCGACGATTGTTCAATATTTCTAGCGACCGCTGAATCAAGAGCGAGAACTTGCTGATCAGGGCGCCGCAAGCCACTCGCGGCTTGCGGCGCCCTTGTCGTCCTGGGCGTGCCGCGGGTGGCGAGCCGGGTCAGGCTTGCGATGTGCAGAGGCGCTCTTCCCTCTCCACCACTGGCTCGGTTCCCGTTTCCGCCCTCCGGCCGAGGAAAGCGAAGACGACGATCGCGGTGAGGATCGTGATGGCGCAGAGCATCAGGAGCAATGTCGCGAAGGCGTCGCCATAGCTTTGCATGAGCGCCGCGCGGCTCATCAGCGGCAGGGCGGCCGCGGCCACGATATCGCCGGTGACGAGCAGCTGGGCCGCCGGGCCGGCATGGGCCGCCGCCGCACCAGCCGCCAGATGCCCCGCTGTCAAGGCGGATAACACGGCGCTGACCACGGCGAGCGCCACACCTTCGCCGGCCACACGGGTGGTGCTGAAAATGCCGGTTGCCATGCCGGCGCGCTCCTTGGGCACGACGCTGACGGCAAGCCCGTCCATCAGCCCCCAGGGGAGGCTGATGCCGATGCCGATCAGGGCCATTGGCATGGCGACACCCATTGTCTCGCTTCCGAGCGGCATGCGGCTCAGCCAGAACAAGCCGACAGCGCAGATCAACAAGCCGACGCCGCAGATCGCCGCCGGTGCGAACCAGCGCGTCAGCAGGCCAGCCGCGAAAGGGAGAGCCAGCAAAGGTGCGGAGAGTGCGATCATCAGCCGGCCGGCAGCGATCTCGCTCAGGCCCTCGATGCCGATAAAACGCACCGGCAGCAGGATCAGCAGCACGACGAAGGCATAGGCCGGCGCCGCCGCGAGCAGTTGCACCCCGACGAAGCGGGGGTAGCGGAACAAGGTGAGGTCGAGCATCGGCCGAGCGACGCGCCGTTCGATCACGCCGAAGGCGATGAAGAGCGCGGCGGAGCCCGCCAACAGGGTCATCACGGTCGGCTCGGCCCAGCCGCGCTCCGGCGCCAGCAGGACGCCATAGGTAAAGAGCGCCAGGGCCAGGGTGAAGGAGAGGGCGCCCGGCCAGTCGAGTCCGGTGGCGTCCGGGTCGCGCGTTTCGCGCAGGAAGCGTGCCCCGAGCGCCAGGGCGAGCGCGGCCAGAACGACCACGAGCCCAAAGATGCTGCGCCAGCCGAAGGCATCGATCATTAATCCCGACGCGATCGGTCCGAAGGCAAGGCCGACACCAAAGCTCGTGCCGACGATGCTGAAGGCACGGATGCGCGCGCGCCCCTCGAATTCCTGCGCGAGTGCCGCCATGCCGCCGGAAAAGGCGGCCGCCGCGGCGATGCCCTGGGCCGCCCGCCCCAGATCGAACCAGAGGATGTCGGGTGCAACGGCGAGTGCCGCGGAGATCATCCCGAATGCGCCGACGCCGATGAGGAAGAGGCGCTTGCGGCCATAGGCATCCGCGAGCCCGCCCGCTGCCATCAGGCTCGATCCGAAGGTCAGCATGAAGGCGTTGGTGACCCAGTTGAGTGCGATCGGGCTGCCGCCCAGCGTTTTGCCGATGGCAGGAAGCGCCACAGCCGGCCCCGTGAAGGTGAGTGGCATCGCGGCGGCGGCAAGGCAGACGGAAAGGAGCACGAGCGCCTGTCGGGCCGTGCTCGGCCGCGTGATGGTTTGCGTCATGGATTGGATGCCTTGTTCGACAACGGCGCAGCGACCCCAGCTGGCGCTCGCCTTGCGGTCGAAACAGGATATTATCGATCTAATTGGAGCCAAGTGGCTTCATATTCCGATCATATCGGAAGAATTCGCTCGAATAACCACGTATCGAGGGGGTAAGGATGGATTCGCTGACCGGCCTGACGGCCTTCGTCCGGACCGCCGATTTCGGCAGTTTTGTCGTGGCCGGGCGCGTGCTCGGGCTTTCCGCCTCCGCGGTCGGCAAGGCCGTGACCAAACTCGAACAGCAGCTCGGCATCCGCCTGTTCCAGCGTTCTACGCGCAGCCTGCGCCTGACCGAGGAGGGGCGCGCTTTTCACGAGCGCTGCCGGCGCATTCTCGACGATCTCGACGATGCCCGCGCGATGCTCGCTCACACGATGGATGTGCCGCGTGGACGCCTGCGGATCAGCACGCCGATCGTGAGCTATCATCTGCTCTTGCCGGTTCTGCCGGAGTTCATGGCGCGCTATCCCGAGATCGAGGTCGATCTCGATTTCAACGACCGCCTCGTCGATCTGATCGACGAGGGCGTCGATGTCGCGATTCGCAGCGGAGATCTCCCGGATTCGCGCCTGATGGCGCGGCGGCTGCGCCCATTCCAGCTGCTGCTCTGTGCCGCACCATCCTATCTGGAGCGCCACGGTAAGCCAGAGTGCCCGCGCGACCTCGACGGGCATCTCGGTGTCCGCTTCCGTTTTCCCAACAGCGGCAAGATTCAAGCATGGCCACTCACACTGCCGGCTGGAGAACCGGAGCTGCGCACACGCACGGTCTTGACCTGCAACAACATGGAGGCGCTGCGCGGCTCAACCATCGCTGGCCTCGGTATCGGCTGCATACCGGATTTCCTGGCGCGTGATCCGCTGGCGAAGGGCGAGCTGCACACCCTGCTCGACGAACACATCGACGCTCCCGGCCATTTCAGCCTGATCTGGCCCTCCAGCCGCAATCTCTCGCCGAAGGTCCGCGTCTTCGTCGATTTTATCGGAGAACGCCTGTTTTCAAGCCGCTGCGAAGCGCTTCCTCCGACGGCCGTCGTTCCGGGTTGAGGCGCCTGCGCGCCGGGCAGCTGCTACGTCTCGAACGGTGCGTAAAAGTGAAGGAACAGGTCGATCCCGGCCTTGATCTGCGTCTCGAGCTCGGCCCGGCTCGGCACCGCCGCAGGCAGCAGCAGGCGCGTGATGTCGAGATCGCCTCTGACGAGGCTCAGGAACTGCTTCGCCGCCAGCGTCGGGTTCGGAACATGCAGCTTGCTTGCCCGATGGGCCTCGCCGAGGAAGGCCGCCAGGTGCTCCGTCAGCGCTTTGGGGCCGCTCTCGAAGATGGCGGCGCCGATCGACGGAAATCGCGGCACCACGCCGATGACGGCACGCTGCAGGAACATGGCCTGCTCCGATAGGAAGATGTCGACGAACTTCTCGGCGACGCGCTTGAGCACAGCGGCAATATCGCTTCTGCCGGTTACGATCCGCCCGATCTCATCCGTCATCCGCTCGGCCTCGTCGACGACCACGGCGGTGAACAGCTCTTCCTTGCTGGCGAAATGCGCATAGAGTGTCGCTTTCGACACCGGCGCCTGCCGAGCGACCATGTCCATGCTGACCGTGTCAAAGCCGTGGTCGAGAAAGAGCGCGCGGGCGGCCGCCAGGATCGAGCCGACCTTGCGATCGCGCTGGGTCGGCGCGAGGCCGGCGCTCCGAGGATCTCGAGTTCCACCGCCTCGCGGCGGGGCGCGTGTGGTCATTGATTTTTCTCTAAACTGAACCGTTCAGTTCATGATTGACATATGCCGCCCACTCAAGCAAATGTCAAAACTGAACGGTTCAGTTCAATTTTGACATGGGTGACCGATGCCGATGCGATGGCCGCTTCGCTTCCCTGGACGATCCACCGCCGGCCTTCTGGTTGGTCTTGCCATGGTCCTCGCTGCCTGCGGCGAGGAGAAAAACCCCTCTGCGCGGGCGCCGATGTCCGTCAAGGCCGAGCGCGTATCCGCGTCGCAGCACGCCCTGTCGGTCGCACTGACGGGCGAGGTGAAGGCGCGCGTCCAGAGCGATCTCGCCTTCCGCTTCACCGGCCGCATCGCCGAACGCTTCGTCGAGATCGGCGATCATGTCGAGGCGGGGCAGGTTCTTGCGCGGCTGGAATCGCAGGAGCAGACGGCTGACCTCGCCTCCATGACGGCCGGCGTCCAGTCGGCCGAGGCGACCCTGCGCCAGACGACGGCCGCCTTCGAGCGTCAGAAATCCCTGCTCGCCAACGGTTTCACCACGCAGACCAATTACGACAATGCCCAGCAGGCGATGCAGGCCGCCCGCGCGACGCTCGACGCGGCCCGCTCCAATCTGGGAACGGCCAGGGAGCAGCTCGTCTATACGTCCTTGACCGCGGACGCCTCGGGCGTCGTGGTCGCGCGCAACGCCGAGGCCGGGCAGGTGGTCGAGGCGGCGCAGGCGGTTTTCACCATCGCCCGCGATGGCGAGCGCGATGCGGTCTTCGATGTCTATGAGGGGCTCCTGGCCCAGCGCCCGGCCGACGACACCATCGAGCTCGCGCTCGTCTCCAACCCGGCCGTGCGCGCGACCGGCAAGGTCCGTGAGGTCGCCCCCGCCATCGATCCCGCGACGGGAACCGTTCGCGTCAAGATTTCGATCGACGCGCCACCTCCCGCCATGACCCTGGGCGCGGCCGTCACCGGAATCGGCCGGTTCAAGCCCGACAATGTCTTCGCGCTGCCGGCGAGCGCCTTCTTCACCGAGAACGGCAAGCCCGCCGTCTGGACGGTCGACCCGCGCAGCCATGCCGCCGCGATCAGGCCGATCACGGTCGACAGCTACCGGACGGGCGAGCTGCTGGTCCGCGATGGGCTGGAGGCCGGCGACATTGTCGTGACGGCCGGCACGCAATTGCTCAGGCCGGGCCAGATCGTGAAGCCGCTGCTGCCGGATGCGCAGCCCCGCGAGGAGACCAAGAAATGAGGCGCGCGCTCGTTCTCCTCTCCACCGCGGCCGTCGTCTGCGCGCTGGCCGGCTGCAATGCCGAGGGCGACGCCACCAAGACGAAGACGGTGCCGCGCCCCGTTCTCTCCGTCGTGGTCAAGCCGCAGGAAGACCAGGATGTCGGCTTTGCGGGCACGATCCAGCCGCGTTTCCAGACCGATCGCGGCTTTCGCGTGCTCGGCCGCCTGATCTCGCGCCAGGTCGATATCGGCGACGTCGTCGCCCCGGGGCAGGCGCTGGCGCAGATCGATCCCCAGTTGCTGGATCTTACCGTGCGCGGCAGCGAGGCTGATCTCGCCAAGGCGCAGGCGCAGCTCGCGAACGCCTCTGCCGCCGAGGCCAGGATCAGCACCCTGTTTGCCAAGCAGATCGCGAACCAGGCCGATCTCGATACGGCCAAACAGTCCCTGGAGGCTGCAAGCGCCGGCGTGAAGCAGGCTCAGGCCAGCCTCGACAAGGCGCGCGAGCAGCGCGGCTATGCGGCCCTGACGGCGGACGAGGCCGGCGTGGTCACCAGCGTCAACGCCGAGGTCGGCCAGATGGTCACGGCCGGCCAGAAGGTCATGACGATCGCGCGTACCGACATCCGGGAGGCCGTCGTCGATATTCCCGATGCCACGGCGCGCTCCCTGCGCCAGGGCGAGCCCTTCGCGATCCGTCTGCAGGCGGATCCGTCCGTCACCGCGACCGGCAAGCTGCGCGAGATCGGCCCGCAGGCCGATGCCGCGACGCGCACGCGCCGGGTCAAGATCACGCTCGACCAGAGCGTCGATGCCTTCCGGCTGGGCGCCACCGTCACCGTGCTGCCGACGATGCCCGCAGCGGCGCAGGCGGTGTTCGACATCCCGGCCGCCGCGCTTCTCGAGCGGGACGGCAAGACGTTCGTCTGGCTGCTCGACCCGGGTACCGGAACGGTCCGCTCCTTCGCCGTCGAGGTGGCGGAACGGATCAATGGCAAGGCCCGGATCGTCGGGCAGTTGGCGGCTGGCGCGCGCATCGTCGTCGCCGGCGTCAACAGCCTGTCCGAAGGACAGAGCGTCAAGTTCGATGAAGGAGCCGCCCGGTGAAGCGCTTCAACCTCTCCGATTGGGCGCTGCAGCACCGCTCGCTCGTCTGGTATTTCATGATCGTGGCCTCGCTCGCCGGGCTGTTCTCCTATTTCAACCTCGGCCGGGCGGAAGATCCCGATTTCACCATCAAGACGATGATCATCCAGGCGCGCTGGCCCGGCGCGACCGTGGAGGACGTGATCGGCCAGGTCACCGACCGCATCGAGAAGAAGCTCGAGGAGCTCGACTCCTTCGACTACGCCAAGAGCCTCAACATGCCCGGGCAGACGACGATCTTCGTCAACCTCAAGGACACGACCAAGGCCAAGGACATCCCCGCGATCTGGGTCAAGATCCGCAACATGATCGGGGACATCAAGAGCCAGTTCCCCGATGGGGTCGTCGGTCCGAGCTTCAACGACAATTTCGGCGACGTCTACGGCAACATCTACGCCTTCACCGCAGACGGCTTCAGCCAGCGGCAATTGCGCGACTATGTCGAGGATGTCCGCGCCAAGGTTCTGACCGTGCCCAATGTCGGCAAGGTCGATCTTGTCGGCGCGCAGGACGAGGTGATCTATCTCGAATTCTCGACGCGCCAGATCGCGGCGCTGGGCCTGACCCAGCAGCTCGTGGTCGACACCATCCGGGCGCAGAACGCGATCGCGCCGTCGGGCACGATCGAGGCAAAGGGCGAGCGCATCAGTGTGCGCGTCGGCGGGCAATTCACCTCCGAGGACAGCCTGCGGGCGATCAACCTGCGGATCAACGACCGTTTCTTTCGCCTGGGCGACGTCGCCACCATCAGCCGCGGCTATGTCGACCCGCCGACTTCGCTCTTCCGCGTCGACGGCAAGCCGGCGATCGGGCTGGCCATCGGCATGAAGCCGAACGCCAATCTCCTGCATTTCGGCGAGGCGCTGAAGGCCGAGATGACGAAGATCGAGAACGAATTGCCGATCGGCATCGGCGTGCATCTGGTCTCCGACCAGCCTGCCATCGTCGAGGAAGCCGTCGGCGGCTTCACCAAGGCGCTGTTCGAGGCGGTTGCGATCGTGCTGATCGTCAGCTTCGTCAGCCTGGGCATGCGGGCCGGGCTCGTCGTGGCGCTGACGATCCCGCTCGTGCTCGCCATCACCTTCGTCTTCATGGAGATCTTCGGCATCTCGCTGCAGCGCATCTCGCTCGGCGCGCTGATCATCGCGCTCGGCCTGCTGGTCGACGACGCGATGATCGCGGTCGAGATGATGGTGGCGCGGCTCGAGGTCGGCGACACGCTCACCAAGGCTGCGACCTACGTCTATACCTCGACCGCCTTCCCGATGCTGACGGGCACGCTGGTGACGGTGGCGAGCTTCATCCCCGTCGGCCTCAACGGCAGCGCGGCCGGCGAATTCACCTTCACGCTCTTCGTCGTGATCGCGGTCTCGCTGCTGGTCTCCTGGGTGGTCGCGGTGCTCTTCGCGCCACTGCTCGGCGTCACCCTGCTGCCCAAGACGATGAAGCAGCATCATGATGGGCCCGGCCGCTTCACCCGCGCCTTCAACGCGCTGCTGCGCCTCTGCGTGCGCCGGAAATGGCTGACCATCGCCGCGACCGTGCTGATGTTCGCCCTCTCGGTCGGTGCCATGCGGTTCGTCCAGCAGCAGTTCTTCCCCTCATCGGACCGGCGCGAGCTGATCGTCGACTGGACGGTGGCGCAGAATGCCTCGATCACCGAGACCCGCGCCCAGATGGACCGCTTCGAGAAGATCGCGCTCGTCGGCGAGCCGGATATCGAGCGCTGGTCGTCCTATGTCGGCCAGGGCGCAATGCGCTTCGTGCTGTCCTATGATGTGCAGCCTGCCAGCCCGAATTTCGGCCAGATCGTCATCGTGACCCATGATCTGGCGGCGCGGGAGCGGCTGCGCACCAAGCTCGACGACATCATCGCGCGCGAATTCGTCGGCACCGACGCCTTCGTGCATCTGCTCGACATCGGCCCGCCCGTGGGCCGTCCGGTGCAGTATCGCGTCAGCGGACCCGACATCCAGACGGTCAGGACGCTGGCGCAGAACGTCGCGAGCACGCTCGGGCAGAACCCCAATCTCGGCGACATCGTCTATGACTGGAACGAGCCCGGCCGCGTCGTGAAGGTCGATGTGCTGCAGGACAAGGCGGCCCAGCTCGGCATCACCTCCGAGACGATCGCGACGGCGCTGAACAGCATCGTCGGCGGCGCGACGGTGACGCAGGTGCGCGACAGCATCTATCTGATCAATGTCGTCGGCCGGGCGCTCGACAACGAGCGCTCCTCGATCGACACGCTGCAGAACCTGCAGATCCAGACCAGCGCCGGAAAAACCGTGCCGCTCGCTGCGGTTGCCAATTTCCGCTACGAATCCGAGCAGCCGGTCGTCTGGCGGCGCGGCCGCCTGCCGACCGTCACGGTGAAGGCGAGCGTCACGACGGCGTTGCAGCCGGCGACCGTCGTCCAGCAGCTCGCCCCGGCCCTGACCCGGATCAGCGAGACCTTGCCCGCCGGCTACAAGATCGTCACCGGCGGCGCGGTCGAGGAGAGCGCCAAGGGCCAGGGCCCGATCGTCGCGATCGTCCCGCTGATGCTGTTTGCGATGGCGACGATCCTGATGATCCAGCTCCAGAGCTTCCAGCGGCTGTTCCTCGTCGTCATCGTCGCGCCTCTGGGATTGATCGGCGTGGTTGCCGCGCTCGTGCCCAGCGGCGCGCCGCTCGGCTTTGTCGCCATCCTCGGCGTGCTGGCGCTGATCGGCATCCTGATCCGCAACTCCGTCATCCTCGTCATCCAGATCGAGCATCTGCGCGAGGAGGGCAGGGATGGCTGGTCGGCCGTGGTCGAGGCGACGGAGCACCGCATGCGCCCGATCATGCTGACGGCGGCGGCCGCGAGCCTGGCGCTGATCCCGATCGCGCGCGAGGTGTTCTGGGGCCCGATGGCCTACGCCATGATGGGCGGGATCATCGTCGGAACGGTGCTGACGCTGCTGTTCCTGCCGGCGCTCTATGTCGCCTGGTTCCGCTTCGAGGAGCCGAAGGGACAGGGCGAGCCCGAGACCTCCGGGCAGGAGACTGCCGCGCCTGCGCCGGCGCACTGAGCCGACGCGCGCCGCGACCTCATGGAGCCGGGTTCGAGATGATCGAGCATCGCATCGCCGCCGATCCGCGCCCTCCGCGCCGCCCGGCTTCCGCCCGGTTGCGCCTGGTGCGGGCCGTCTCGCTCTTCGCCGCCCTCGCGCTGCTCACAGCCTGCGCGACGCGGCAGGAAAGCGTCCTCCGCCCGGTGTCGGCGGCTGCGGCAGACACCAGCCGGGTCGACATCCTCGCCGTGACGACGCGTCAGGCGGCGCAGGATCCGGGCCTGCTCTATTCCGGCGAGCGCGGCGACGCGATCTCTTTCGACAGCATCGAGGTTTCGATCCCGCCCGATCGCAACCGCAGGGCCGGGGAGATCCAGTGGCCAGCGCAGGCCGAGGCGAATCCGGAGCGGGAGTTCGCGGTGCTCGGCGTCCGCAAGGCGCAGTCCGAGCGGCAGATGCTCGACTGGTTTCGCAGGAATCGCAACGCCAAGCGGCAGGCGCTCATCTTCGTCCACGGCTTCAACAACACCTATGCTGACGCCGTCTTTCGCCTCGCCCAGCTCAAGCATGATGCCGGGATCACGGCGGCTCCGATCCTGTTCACCTGGCCCTCGCGCGCCAATGTCTTCGACTATCTCTACGACAAGGAGAGCACCACCTATTCGCGGAGCGCCCTGGAAGACCTGATCATCGAGGCGTCGAAAAGCCCGGATGTCGGCGAGATCACGATCCTCGCGCATTCCATGGGAACCTGGCTCGCGATGGAAGCGCTGCGAGGCGTCGCTATGCGCAAGGGGAGCATTCCCACCAAGGTCGATAACGTCGTTCTCGCATCGCCGGACATCGACGTCGACGTGTTCCGGCGCCAGATGATCGAGATGGGGGCGAAGCGCCCGCACTTCACCATCTTCACATCGACCAGTGACAAGGCTCTCGAAGTCTCGCGCTGGCTCTCGGGCGGCGTCAACCGCGTTGGAGGCGCCGATCCCGCCCCCTATGCGGATGCGATCAAGCAGCTCGGCATCACCGTAATCGATACCAGCGCCTCAAACTCGAACGACGCGCTCGGCCATAATGCGTTCGCCGACAGTCCCGAAATCATCGCCCTGCTGGGGCGGCGCCTATCCGGGCAGTCGTTGCAGTCCGATCCCGCCGATCTGGCCAGCCGCGTACAGGCCATCGCCGCCGGATCGGTCAATCTCGCCGGCTCCGCGACCAGAATGGCCACGAAGCTTCCCATGGCTGCCGTCAGCCGGCCCGGCCTAAATATGCTGGGAGAACAACCGTTTGGAATGCAAACCCGGATCATCGACGGCCGAATCAGCTACTAGGCCGCAGCTCTGTCATTGGGTGCTGCTGGCGGCCGATGTCCCGCACTCCACTGGTCGGTGTCTTGGTTGCCTCCGGCCGCGCGTCGCCGGGCCGAACATTCTGCCGAAGCCTGGGTCGGAGCGGAATTTTGCGCTCGCGAGGCCGCGATTTCGGCAGTTCTTGCGAGCGTTACGACCTTATCAAAATGGATGTGCGAACCATCCTTCAGGCGAGGTCGAGCATTGCCCACGATTGCGAGGCCGTCATGAGGACGGCGCCCGGCTCGCCGGCTTCCGATGAGGCCGACCGGCAGACGGCCGTTGAGCGCAGCTCGGCGCCGGCAGGCGGGCGGGACGCCTATTTCGACGCGGCCGCGGCCGTTCTCGCCACGGCTCCCGTCGCGCTCGACGACGGTCTTCTGGCCGAGGTTCTGATGCGCCATTACGGGCTGAGCGGGCGCATCGAGCTGCTGTCGTCGGAGGTCGAGAGCACCGCCGAGGTCCTCCTTCCCGATTCCCTTCGGCTGATCCTGAAGGCATCGCCCCGGATCGAGGCGATCGACAGCTTTCGCTTCCAGTCCGCCGCGATCAGCGCGGTCGAGAAGTCCCATGGTTTCCTCTCGCCGCAGGTGATCCGGACAGTTCGCGGAGACTTGACGTTCCGGCAGGATGGGTTGTCCGGCTACCTTCAGACCCGGCTCGCGGGCCAGCCCCTCCGCCAGACGCCGATGTCTCCCGAAGCGGCTCGACATGCGGGAGAGGCGCTGGCTCATCTCGACATTGCCCTGCGCGACGCACACGGCCTGCCGGCCGTCGACAGGCCCGTGCTGTGGCAGATCGGCTGCTGGCCCCGGCTTGCCGCGTTCCAGCGTTATCTGGCGCCGGGCCGGACGGCGGATGCGGTCCAGGCAGCGCTTTGGGACTACCTCGCCACGGTCGAGCCCAGGATCGGCGCCCTCGACTGGCAGGTCACGCACAACGATCCGAGCCCGTTCAACATGCTGCTCGCCGAGGACGGTGTTGCCTTCATCGATTTCGGCGATGGCTGCCGGGGACCGCGAATCCAGGATCTCGCCATCGCAGCCAGCCACATGGTGAGCGACCCTGCGCTGCCGCTCGGCGGCGCGGAGAGCCTGATCGCCGGATACGCCTCGGTCTGCCCGCTCTCGCCGCTCGAGACTGATCTACTCGTCGGGTTGATGAAGGCGCGCCAGAGCGCGCTGATCCTGATCAATGCCTGGCGGTCGCACCTCTTTCCGGAGCATGCGGCCTATATCAATAAGAACGTCGCTCGAGCCGAGAATGGGCTGTCGATCCTGTCCCGCCTCGATAGGGAGGCCGCGCGGACGATCGTTGCCGAAGCGGCTTCCTCATGACACCCGGGGAGGCCGCGCCGTCAGCCGTCGTCGCAGTCGTTTCGCTGCTTCCCGCTCCCAACCCTCTTGCCATGTGATAGGCCAAACGGATGTCCGTCGATCTCATGCCGAACCGCTACATGCCCGGCGAAGCCGATCTCGCAGAGCGCGAGGCGGGTCTGATCGCTCGCCGCGACAAGGTGCTCGGCTCGTCCTATCGCCTTCAATATCGGCGCCCCGTTCACTTCGTCCGGGGCGAGGGAATGTGGCTGTACGACCCCGACGGCCGCGCCTATCTCGATTTCTACAACAACGTCCCCTCGCTCGGGCACTGCAATCCCGAGGTCAATGCGGCGATGGCCGAGCAGGCCGGGCGCATCAGCGCCAATACCCGCTATCTCGAGCCGAGGCTGGTCGATTATGCCGAGCGGCTGGTCGCGACATTCCCGACGGAGCTCGACCGCGTCGTCTTCACCTGCACGGGCAGCGAATCCAACGATCTCGCCTTGAGGATCGCGCGGCTGGTCAGCGGCAAGGATGGCGTCATCGTCTCGTCCTATGCCTATCATGGCACGAGCGCCGCCGCCGCGATGGTTTCGCCGAATCTCGGCGAGGCGGTCAAGCTCAGCCCCTCGGTGCGCATGATCGCGCTGCCCGGGCCTGCCGGCGTCGCGGAAGCGGAGGCGCCCGCATTCTTCGAGGCGCAGGTGAGAGCCGCGATCAAGGATCTCGACCGGCGCGGAATCGGCGTCGCGGCCATTCTGATCGACAGCATCTTCTCGAGCGACGGCGTCTGGATCGATCCGCCGGGGTTCATTGCGGGCGCCATCGCGGCGGTGCGAGAGGCGGGCGGGCTCTTCATCGCCGACGAGGTTCAGCCCGGCTTCGGGCGAACGGGCGATCATATGTGGGGCTTCGAGCGGCACGCCGTGGTGCCGGATCTGGTCACCCTCGGCAAGCCGATGGGCAACGGCTTTCCGATCGGCGGGGTCGTCGGCCGGCATGCGGCCATGGATCGCTTCGGCGCCACCGCCCGCTATTCCAATACATTCGCCGGAAACACCGTCGGCATCGCGACAGCCGACGCGGTTCTCACGATCCTGCAGCGCGATCGCATCCTCGACAGCGTCGTCGCCATGGGCGAGCGGCTGAGCCAGGGTCTGCAGCGGATCGCGGGCGCGTCGAGCGGCATTCTGGCGGTTCGCCATGCCGGTCTGTTCTTCGGCATCGACATCGGCCATGACGGCATGTCTGCATCGCAGCGGCGCGCCATGGCACTCGATGTCGTCAACGCGATGCGCGATGACGGCGTGCTGATCAGCACCACCGGGGCAAACGAGGACACGCTCAAGGTCCGACCCCCGCTGGTCTGCCAGGCGGAGCACGTGGACCGTTTTCTCGTTTCGCTCCAGGCTGCGGTCGCCTCCTGCCCCGCTTGAACCGGGGCCGTCTTCCGAACCAGCCCCATCGTCGCCGGACTGTTTCTGGTACGCCGCTCGCTCCAGGACTATCATCGAGCCATGGGATCTCTCGTTTCACTCGACCGGTTCGACCTTAAGATCCTCGATCACCTTCAGCGCAATGGCCATTGCTCGAATGTCGAGCTGGCCGCGGCGGTCGGGCTGACGCCGAGCCCTTGCCTCGCCCGAATGAAACGCCTGCAGGAATCCGGCGTGATCCGCGGCTTCGATGCCGTGATCGACCTTGCGCGGCTGGGGCATTTCATCACGGCCTTCACCGAAATCACGATCAGCGAGCATCGGCGCGACAGTTTCCGGCTGTTCGAGGCGGCGGCCGAGCGCTGCCCGGAGATTATCGAGTGCTACAACGTGACCGGCGGATGCGACTACATCCTCAAAATCGTCGCCCCGAGCATCGCCGATTTCAGTGCGATCCTCGACAATCTCCTTGAGCTCGACATCGGCATCATCAAGTTCTCGAACCGGATCGTCCTGAGGCAGCCCTTCGAGGCGCGAAAGATGCAGCTGGCGCTGACCGGCGGATAAAGCCGGCAGCATGGTCCGGGGCAGGGCCGCCGTGCCTGGTGCCGCGTCCGGCCTTGGTGGTCGCCTCGAGACCGGGCAGGCCCGAAGATGGGTGCGCCTCTGCAACGCGCGATGATGGCCCGTTGCCCGCACTGATTCCCGAGAAATCGCGACAGCAGAGCCTGCACCGCCGCCAGCGCGTGCTTCGGCGGATAAGGGCGCGTCGCATAACTCTGCCGGTCGTCGTTCTGGCGATGCTTTCTGCTGTTGAGGTTGGCCCTTTCGACAAATTCTGCCGGAGCGGTTGGGTGACCATGGGGGATCGGCAATTACGAGCTGTCTCGATCGCAACGTCCTGAAAGGAGCCGCAGCCCCATGAGCGCTGGCAAAACGACTGGGGCTGCCCAAGATGTCGCGCTTGCGATTCGCGGCCTGACGCTCAGTCTGCCGCGCAATATGGAGCGGGCGCACGCCGTCAGCGACGTTTCGTTCGATCTGAGACGCGGTCAAATCCTCTGCATCATCGGGGAATCCGGTTCCGGCAAATCGGTTTCCGCCAATGCCGTCATGGGGCTTCTTCCTCGGTCTATCCGTGTGACGGCCGGCGAGATCCTGCTCGAAGGACAGAATATCGTCGGCCTGCCGCCCGACAGGCTCCGCGAGATCCGGGGCAGG
Source organism: Allobosea sp. OAE752 (assembly GCF_050433265.1). Taxonomy (NCBI): domain Bacteria; kingdom Pseudomonadati; phylum Pseudomonadota; class Alphaproteobacteria; order Hyphomicrobiales; family Alloboseaceae; genus Allobosea; species Allobosea sp. OAE752. The sequence continues at coordinate 89,645 of NZ_JBNPXO010000001.1, read as the reverse complement.
GTCGTCTCGATGATCTTCCAAGATCCGTTGTCCGCCTTGAATCCGCTGATGACGGTGGGCCAACAGGTTGACGAGGTTCTGGCGGTGCACGGGGTCGGAACGCCGCAGACGCGGCGCGAACGCACGCTCGAACTCCTGACCGAAGTCGGCCTGCCGAGCCCGGAGCTCACCTATCAGCAATATCCGTTCAGATTGTCGGGCGGGCAGCGCCAGCGGGTCATGATCGCGATGGCGCTCGCCCTGGAGCCCTCCATCCTGATCGCGGACGAGCCGACGACCGCCTTGGACGTGACGACCCAGGCCCAGATCCTCAAGCTGATCCGGGACATCCAGCGCCGCAAGAACATGAGCGTGATGTTCATCACCCATGATTTCGGCGTCGTGTCGGAGATCGCCGACAGCGTCGTCGTGATGGAGAAGGGGCAGATCGTCGAGCAGGGCAGCGCGGACAAGGTGCTCAAGACGCCGAGCCATCCCTATACGCAGCGTCTGATCGCCGCGGTCCCGCATCTGACGGGCCAGAACCGCCCGGCGCTCGATGTCGCCGCGAGCGAGCCGGTCCTGAAGGTCGAGGGCCTGCTCAAAACCTACCGCAGCGGCAGTGCGTTCATGGGGACCCTGCGCGAGGTCGCGGCGGTCAACGAGGTGTCCTTCGATCTGGCGGCCGGGCAGACGCTGGGCATCGTCGGCGAAAGCGGCTCGGGCAAGTCGTCGCTCGGCCGGCTGCTGCTCAAGCTGATGGACAGCGACGGGGGGCGGATCGTCTTCGAGGGGACCGACATCGCGAGGATGCCGGAACCGGAGTTCCGGCGACTGCGGCCCCGGATCCAGATGGTGTTCCAGGACCCTTCGGCTTCGCTGAACCCGCGTTCCACGATCGGCCGGATTCTGACGGTCGGTCCCGTCGCGCATGGCACGCCCTATGCCGAGGCCAGGGACGAGGCCCGCGCGCTCTTGAAGCGCGTCGGTCTCGATGGTGGAGCGTTCGATCGCTATCCGCACGAATTCTCCGGCGGGCAGCGGCAACGTATCGGCATCGCCCGGGCCTTGATGTTCAGGCCGAAGCTGCTCGTGGCCGACGAGGCCGTCTCGGCACTCGACGTCTCGATTCAGGCCCAGATCCTGAAGCTTCTCGATGACATCCAGCGCGAAACCGGCGTCTCGATGGTCTTCATCACGCATGACCTGCGTGTCGCGAGCCAGATCTGCGACGAGATCGTGGTCATGCACAAGGGCAAGATCGTCGAGCGGGGGCAGCCCTCGCAGATCTTCCTGGACCCGACTTCCGCCTACACCCGCGAACTGGTCGCCGCCATCCCCGGCGAAAGGCCAGACGGGGGCGGCCGGATCGCCTTGGCGGGCTGACAACCAAGCAACCAAAAGAGGGAAACGACAGATGACGAAACCGATTGATACCAAGGCCGGATGGTCGCGTCGCGATGCCATGCGCCTGGCCGCCATCGGCGGCCTCGGCCTCGCGGCTCCGAATCTTCTGGGTCGCCCGGCCTTCGGCCAGACCCCGCCGCAGAAGCCCGCCGGCCGTGTCGTCGTGGGCATGTCGCAGGAGCCGACCGTCCTCAACCCGCTGATGGTCAAGATCGAGGTTGACGACGGCGTGCACTTCTCGCTGTTCGACGCCCTGTTCCGGGTCGATCCGAAAGGCGTGATCCAGCCCAATCTCGCGCGCGAGGTGCCCAGCCAGCAGAATGGCGGGATTTCGCAGGACGGCCTGCAATGGCGCGTGAAGCTGCGGGACAATGTGCGCTGGCATGACGGCAAGCCGTTCACCGCCGAGGACGTCAAGTTCACGCTCGAACTGATCGTCAATCCGAAGTTCCGCAGCTGGCGTACGCTTGGACACGCGCTGGTCCGCGACATCACGATCGTGTCTCCGACCGAGATCCAGTGGCGTATGGAGCAGCCCTTCGCGCCCTATCTGTCCTTCCTGACGGAGACCTTCATCGTCCCGAAGCACGCCTTCGACGGAGAGGCGGATGTCAACAATGCGGCCTTCAACCGTGCTCCGATCGGAACCGGCGCCTTTAAATTCGGCAAGCGCGTCGCCGGCGATCATGTCGAGCTGGTGGCCAACCCCGATTATTTCGGCGAGGGGCCCTATCTCGAGCGGCTGATCTTCAAATACATCCCCGACTCGACGGTGCTCTACACGCAGCTGAAAAGCGGCGATATCGACATGATCGGCCAGCAGTACATTCCGGCGAACTATTTCGAGGAGGCCAAGAAACTTCCCAACCTCGCCGTGGAGAAGGTGCTCCGGTCGAATATCGAGTCGATCTACTTCAATCTCGACCGGCCGCAGTTCAAGGAACTCGTCGTCAGGCAGGCGATCTATACGGCCATCGATCGCAAGTCGATCATCGATGCCCTCTATTACGGCATGCCGGCTCCGACCGAGACCTTCATGCCCAAGCAGTCCGCCTATTACAATCCGAACCTGCCGGTCCAGGAATTCGACCTCAAGAAGGCGGCCAAGATGCTGGAAGATGCCGGCTGGAAGAAGGGGCCGGACGGAATTCGCGCCAAGGACGGCGTCAAGCTGTCCTTCGCGAATTCGACGACGGCCGGCGATCAGCTGCGCGAGCAGCTCCAGCAGTTCGTCAAGCAGAGCCTCGCCGAGATCGGCGTCGAGATGAAGATCTCGAACCTTCCCGCGGCGGTGATCTGGGGCGATTTCTGGCAGCAGTCGCAATTCGACACGGCGATCGTCGGCATCACCTTCCTGATCGGCGCGGATCCCGACGTCACCAACCGCTTCAGCTCCAAGGCCATCCCGGCCAAGGGCGGGCGCGGCTCGAACAATGCCCAATACGTCAACCCCGAGGTGGACGCGCTCCTCGAGCAGGGCACCCGCACCTTCGATCCGGAGGCGCGCCGCCCGATCTACAACAAGATCCAGGAACTCGTGCGGCGGGATCTGCCCTTCATGCCGATCTACCAGACCGAGGCCGGCTACGGTCGCAAGAAGAAGATCCAGGGCTTTCAGGCCAATCCCAACACGCGCACCGAATCCTGGGATGCGGCGCATTGGTACTGGATGAGCTGAACTGCCCCCCGCGTCGCTCGCTGACATCGGCGAGCGATGCCCCTGACGGCCAACGACATTGAGGAGGGCGCGATGCGTGGTTTCCTGCTTCATCGCCTGTTCCAGAGCGCCGTGCTGCTCGTGATCGTCTCGCTGATCGGCTTCGCCACCCTCAGCCTGATGCCGGGTGGGCCGATGGCGCAGTACGGCCTGGATCCCGGGATGACCCAGGACGATCTCGCTCGCCTGAAGCAGCAGCTGGGGCTCGACCGGCCGCTCTGGGTCCAGTATTTCGACTGGGCCTGGCGGCTTCTGCAGGGCGATTGGGGAAAATCCTTCCGCGACGGTTCCGCGGTGCTGTCCGTCATCGGGCGCCACATCTTCGCGACGTTCCTGTTGATGGGAACGTCGACGGTGATCGCGATCGCGCTCGGGAGCTGGATCGGAATCCGGGGTGCCACGCACCGCCATTCGGTCTTCGACTATCTCGCGACGATCGGTGCCATGATCGCGCTGTCGATTCCGACCTTCTGGTTCGGCCTGATCGGGATCTATTTCTTCACGCTGAAGCTCGGCTGGCTGCCGGCGGGCAACATGTACACGATCGGCGACGGGTCGGTGCTGGACTACGCGCATCATCTGATCATGCCGAGCGTGGTGCTGTCGCTCGTGCATGTCGCGATCTGGAGCCGCTACATGCGAACCGCGACGCTCGATGCGATCAGCCAGGATTTCGTGAAGACGGCGCGTGCGAAGGGCGCGAGCGAGCGGCGCGTGCTGATGAAGCATGTCGTCGGAAACGCCCTGCTGCCGATGATCGCATTGGCGGGCGTGCAGCTGCCCAGCATCCTGACCGGCGCGCTCGTGACCGAGACCGTCTTCACATGGCCGGGCATGGGGCGGCTGTTCCTGGATAGCCTGAGCTACAGCGACTATCCGGTGGTGATGGGCCTCCTGATCTTCTCGGCCATCATCGTCATTCTCGGAAATCTGATCGCCGACATCGTGATCGCCTTCGTCGATCCGCGGATCCGACTGGCCTGAGCGGCGCAACTGGTCGAGGAACAACGACAATGAACACCCTCGCTCTGCGCGATCGCCCGAGCCGCTGGTGGCAAAGCCGCGTCGCGCGGCGTTTCGCGCAGCATCCCCTGGCGTTGCTCGGTCTCGTGATGATCACGGCCCTCACCGTGGCCTGTGTCGTGGGGCCGTGGCTCCTGCCCTACGACATCCTTCAGATCGACCTGCGGGCGCGCTTCGCGCCGCCCCTGACGGGCTCGCACATTCTCGGCACGGACCCGCTCGGGCGTGACCTGGCTGCCCGGCTCTTCGTCGCCGGCCGGGTCTCGCTCCTCGTCGGCTTCTCGGCGATGCTTCTGTCGGTCGTCGTCGGCACGGTCGTCGGCGTCATCGCCGGGTATCGCGGCGGCTGGCTCGGTGCCGCGCTGATGCGAACCGTGGACGGCTTCCTCGCCTTTCCGTCCATCTTCCTCGTGCTTGCGCTCTCGGCCGCCCTTCAGCCCAGTCCGCTGATGATCGTCGTCATCATCGCGGTCACCAAATGGATGGAGGTGGCCCGTATCGTGGAGGCGGAAGTCCGGTCGCTGCGCGAACGCGAATTCGTGCTGGCTGGCCGCATGCTCGGGCTCAGCTCCGTGCACATCATGTTCCGGGAAATCCTTCCGAACGCGATGGGGCCCATTACCGTCGCGGCGTCGCTCACCGTCGCACGGGCGATCTTGCTGGAGGCCTATATCAGTTTCCTGGGTTACGGGATCCAGCCCCCACTGCCGAGCTGGGGCAACATGCTGAACGGGGCCCAGCAATACCTGTCCAGCGCGCCCTGGATGGCGATCATCCCAGGCGCCGCCATCACGATCGCAGTGACGAGCTTCAACTTCATCGGCGATGGCCTGCGTGACGCGCTCGACGTGAAGGGCGAGCACGGCTGACGGCGACGCCGATCCGCAAGCGGGCGGACCTTCCGGGGTCCGCGCCGGGCGACGGATGCAGGTGCTGAGAGGGACTCAGGTTCTGCCCGCTATTATGAAACGAAGGTCATCACGGAGAACGTCTCCGCGCCGGATCCTAGCTGTAGAAGCCGAGGACGGCCTTCGTTTCCAGATATTCCTCCATGCCCTCGCGCCCGTATTCCCGGCCATTGCCCGAACGCTTGTAGCCGCCGAAAGGAGCGTTCGGATCCCAGTCCGGCGCGTTGAGATGAACCTGTCCGGCGCGAATCCGGGAGGCGACTTCGCGCACCGCGTCCATCTCGGTTCCCTGCACATGCGCGCCGAGGCCGTAGACCGTATCGTTCGCGATCTCTACGGCCTCCTCGACCGTGTCATAGGGTAGGATCGCCAGGATGGGTCCGAAGATCTCCTCCTGTGCGATCGCCATGTCGCTGCGGACTTCGGAGAAGATCGTCGGGCGAGCGTAGAAGCCCGAGGCGATGCCCGCCGGGCGGCCGGGGCCGCCCGTCACGAGTTTCGCGCCTTCGCCGATGCCCGCTTCGATCATCATCTGGACGCGCTCGAACTGGGCGCGGTTCGCGATGGGGCCGTGCGTCGTCACCTCCAGCAGGGGATCGCCCACGACGAATTCGGCGGCTGCCGCCGCAGCCAGCGCCTCGACATCGCCGAGGCGGTCACGCGGGACCAGCATCCGTGTCGGCGCGCTGCAGGACTGGCCGAGATTGCGCATGGCCGCTGCGACGCCCAGCGGTACGCACCGGGCGAGATCGGCATCGGGCAGCACGATATTGGGCGACTTGCCGCCGAGTTCCTGCGCGACCCTCTTGACCGTCGGAGCGGCCGCCTGCGCCACGAGGACGCCCGCCCGCGTCGAGCCGGTGATCGAGACCATGTCGACCTCGGGATGCGAGGCGAGACCCTCGCCGACCACCGGTCCCGTTCCGTTGACGAGGTTGAACACACCGGGCGGGCAGCCGGCCTCGTCCATGAGTTCGGCGAAGAGGAGCGCGCTCAGGGGCGACAGCTCGCTGGGTTTGAGGACGACCGTGCAGCCTGCGGCCAGCGCCGGGCCGACCTTGGCGGTGATCTGATAGAGCGGCCAGTTCCACGGCGTGATCAGGGAACAGACGCCGATCGCCTCGCGCAGGATCGCGGTGCTGCCGCGCTGCGAGACGAAGGCGAAGTCCGCCAGATTGTCTCGCGCCACGCGCAGATGCTCGGCGGCGAGGGGAACCTGTGCCCGGCGCGCATAGGTGATGGCCGCACCCATTTCGGCGGTGAGCGCCTGCGCGATCAGCTCCGCTCGTTCCAGCACGAGCGCATGGACGCGGCTGAGAAGCGCGGCGCGTGTCGCAGGCTCTGTCCGGGACCAGCCGGAAAAAGCGCGGCGGGCCGCGGAGACCGCGGCCTCGACGTCCCCTGAACTGCCGAGCGGAATCTCCGCGATCGCCGTCTCGGTTGCGGGGTTGATGACGCAGGCTCGATCCTGACCATCGGGCTCGCGCCAGCCGCCGTCGATGTAGAAGCGGCCGAGATGCCCGCTCTCCCTGAGGTGCTGCACGGCATGGCTCATTGGAAACGGTCCTTGATCCGGTAATAGGCACCGATGAGCGGCAGGAACCAGGGCTTGCCGAAATGGCCGGGAATGGCCGGCCAGGCGAAGTCCTTCCACGGGTTCAGCTCGGCACGCCCGTCCATGACCTCGGCCATGACGGTGCCCATGAGCGTCGACATCTGCGTGCCGTGGCCGCTGTAGCCCATCGAGTAGTAGACACCGTCACGCTCGCCGGCGCGCGGGAGGCGGTCGCGCGTCATGTCGACCATGCCGCCCCAGCAATAGTCGATGCGCGCGTCACGCAGCGCGGGAAAGACGTCGTTCAGCGCGGCGCGCAGGATCGCGCCGCTCTTCTCGTCGGACGCCGGGTTGGATACGGCGAAGCGCGCCCGGCCGCCGAACAGCAGGCGGTTGTCGGGGGTTGTCCGGAAATAGTTGACGAGGTTCCTGGTATCGACAGCGTTGCGGCGGCGCGGCGTCAGCTTGTCGAGAAGGTCGACAGGCAACGGCTCCGTCACGATCAGGAACGCCCCGACCGGCACGATCCGGCGGCGCACCCAGCCCAGCGGGCCGGCCTGCGAGATGCCGCTGGCCAGCAGCACCTGCCGGGCGGTGACGTCTCCCTTCGACGTCGCGACGACGTGGCCACCGCCAGGAGCCGGCTTCAGCCCGATCATCGGCGTGCGCTCATGGATCGTGACGCTACGCCGGGCCGCGGCTTCTGCGAGGCCGCGCACGAAGCGGCCGATATGGATGCTGGCGCTCTTGCGATAGATCAGGCCGCCATAGTAGCGCCCGGAGCCGACCTCGGAGGCGAGGTTCGCGCGGCTCACCATCTCGGTATCGGGATCGACATGGGCGGCGAGAAGTTCCTGGGCTCGCGCCAGCTTGTCGTAGTGCTCCGGCTTGGCCGCGAGCTTGATCTTGCCGACGCGGGCGAAGCTGCAATCGATGACCTCCTCGGCAACGAGGCGCTCGACAGTGTCCACCCCTGCATCGAAGGCACGGTAGAGGCGGTCGGCCGTTTCATGGCCGAGCCTTTGCGACATGATGCCGTAATCCTGCGCGAAGCCGTTGTTGCACATGCCGCCATTGCGCCCCGAGGCGGCATGGCCGATCGTCTCGGCTTCCAGCAGGATCACCCGCGCGCCCTTCTTCGCGAGCGCCAGGGCGGCGGAAGAGCCGGTCAGCCCGCCGCCGATCACGGCGACGTCATAGCGGCCTTGAACCGGCCCCTCGGTGCCGCCCGAGAAGGGGATCGACGTATCCAACCAGTAGGATGTGAGCTTCATCGGACCCTGGTTTCTCGAAGTGGAAGACGGGTTGCGGGCTGCAGCGCCTACCAGCCGCGCATGCGCGGCCACTCGGCAGCGATCGCTCTCGCGGGTCCGAAGACGACGTGATAGCGCTCGTGCTGTGCACCGGTGGCGCAGGCATGGTTGGGCATGATCCGGACCTTGGCGCCGACGGGCAGGTCGGGCAGCGCCTGCGAGGAGCCGGAGCGGAGCGCCAGCGTGCCATGTTCCTGACTGGCATGGGCCACGATCAGATCGGGGTAGGGTCTGCCGTCGAGATCGCAGACGATCCCATAGCCCTGGTCGACGCGCTGGGCCGCCGTGCCGCGGTCTCGCGACAGAGCCATCCAGCCGGCATCGACCATGATCCAGCCCTTTTCCGGCCGCTTCCCGATCACGGTGGCGAGGACGGAAAGCGCAAGATCGTCGGTGGTGCAGACCCCGACGCCATGCATCACGAGATCGAAGAACATGTAGACGCCGGCTCGCATTTCCGTGACGCCGTCGAGCGCCTTGGCAAAATGGGCAGTGGGCGTCGAGCCGACGCTGACGACAGGGCATTCGTACCCGGCGGCCCGCAGCCGCTGCGCGGCCTCGACGGCGACGGCCCGCTCGTTCTCGGCCGCTGCCTCGAGCGCTTCGGGTGTATGCAGCGCATAGGATTCGCCGGCATGGGTCAGGACGCCCGCGAGCGTGACGCCTGCCGCATCGAGAGCCGCGGCGACGCCGAGGAGGTTGGGGTCGGTGACCAGAAGCCCGCCACGATGGCCGTCGCAGTCGATCTCGATGAAGGCCGATGGCGTCACGCCCGCCGCGCGGCCGGCCTCGCCCAGGATCGCCGCCTGCTCCCGCGTGTCGAGCAGCAGCTTGATGTCGATGCCAGCCTTGCGCAGCCGCATGGCTCGTGCGGCCGTATGGGGCGAGACGCCGACGGCATAGGTGATGTCGCGGTAGCCATGTCCCGCGAAATATTCCGCTTCAGCCAGGGTGGAGACGGTGATCGGGCCGGGTCCGTTCGGAAACGCCCGGCTTGCGACGTCGATGGACTTGGCCGTCTTCATGTGCGGACGCAGCGCGACGCCCTGTTCGGCCATGCGCGCCGCGAGGCGGGCGAGATTGCGGTCGAGCCGGGATGCGTCGAGAACGAGCGCTGGTGTTTCCAGAGTGTCGAGCGTGGCGGCGTCGGATGGCGGCATTCCGATGCTCCTAATTGAACGACTGGTTGGACAAGGCGAAGACACGCGCCGGCCCGGTCGGCGGCAGGGTGCCGCGGACCATGGTGAGCGCATCGCTGACCAGCGAGAGGCCGATCTCTTCGAGCCAGGGCGACAGCTCGTCGGTTGCGGCGGTATCGATGCGAACGAAACACCCTTCGAGACGGGCCAGCGCCGCTTCGATCAGAAGGCGCGCCTCGGGGGGCGTCTGCGCGACCACGGGGCCGACGACGTGTCCGCGGCCGAAGCGGCGGCTGATCACATAGCCGGCCACCTCGCCGTCGCGGAGAAGGACCTGCGCCTCGCCGGCCTCGACGAGCAGCCGCAGAAGTGTCCGCCTCTCGGAACCGGTCGCCTGGCGATCGAGGCGGGCGACGGCGTCGAAGTCGGATGGCTGCAACGGGCGGACAAGATCGACCGGCGGCGCCTTGTGGCGACCTTTCGGGACGCCCTGGTGCTGGTGGATGATGCCGACGGGCCGGAAGCTGCGCCGCTCGTAGAGCGGCCGCCCCTGCGTCGTGGAATTCAGAAGAAGGGTCCGCGTTCCCGCCGCAGCCAGGAGCGCGTCCATCAGTCGGGCGCCGAAGCCGTGTCCCTGAGCCTTGCCGGAGACGATGATCATGCCGATCGTCGCGAAGGCCTCGCCATCGGGAAACCAGGCGGCCGTTCCGATCACCTCGCCGCCGCGCACCATGGCGAAGCCCTGGCCGAGCGTCATGGCAAAGGCCCAGTCTTCGAGGCGGTAGGGCCAGGACATTTCCTGCGAGAGCTTGAGCGCTCCTTCGAGATGTTCCGACGAGAAAGCCGTCAGGATCGCGTCGTCGGCTCTGTTCCGCAGCCCCTGGGGGATGGTCGATGGCATGATGGGTGCAAGCTTCTCGAAGACGTTTCCAGCCAGTTGGGGATCGCCGGCGCGCTCGCTTTCCCAGGCGAGCCATTCCCTTCGATGCCGCGCTCCCACCTGGCAGAAGATGGTCCGCAGCGCGCCGCAGTTCCCGCTGCAAAGTGGAGCCTTTCCGGCATCTTCATCTGAAGCTTCCGGCTTTGCGGCACGAATGCCGAACGTCCCCTCAACCCTTTTGGCCCGGCTCCGATGGAGGCGGCCAAGGGGGCACGGGTCAGGCCCTGCCGGGTCACGTCGAGATCGAGGAGAGGGGCGGGGGAGGCACGGACCTTCCGCGGCATCTGGCGTGCGCGCGAAGCGATCCGCGAGATCTATGTGTGCGTCTGCCGGCCGATCCGGCCGAAGCCTTTCCGGCGCGACGCGGGAGCGTGTTGTGTCCGCCGAGCCAGGCCGGCGGGCGGCGCAACGGCTCGAGCTTACCCCAGGGCGTGGCCGGCCAAGCCGAAGACCATCGGCTCGCGCGGCTTCTCGTTCAGGAAGCGGCGCCCCTTCGACATGGTCGTGACGGTATCGGTGACGGAAAGTCCGTTGCGCCGGAGAAACGCGGCGAACGCGCCGGTGGATCGCGTGTCCACGCGCATGAAGCTGCCTGCGAACGCCTCGAGATGAACCGCTGCAAGATGGATCGCGTCATCATCGTTCGACGCGACAAGCGGGCCGATGACATGTCCCTGGCCGAACGCGCGGCACATGGAGTAGCCGACTGCGACCCCGTCGCGCCGCAGCACGCGGATCGAGGCCTGTTCGGCGAGGAGTTCGAGCAGAGGCAGTCGGTCCACTCCGAACGCAGCGAGGTCGAGAGCCGCGATCTCCGCCAATCGTCCCGGTGCGAGATCCTCGAAATGCCCGTTCAAGCGAGGCAGCGAAGGGAGCGCCGCGGAGACTCTGCCCTGGTGGAGGTGGACGATTCCTTCGTCGACGAAGGCGAGCGAACGATAGAGGGCATAGGCGGCGCGCGTGGCGTTGAGGCTGAGGTGCCGGCCGCCGCATTCGGCGAAAACCCGCTCCATGAGCCAGCGCCCGTTCCCCTGCGCCTGCGTGCGCGGCGATGTGATCACGAGGCCGATCGTGGCGAAGTCGTCCCCATGCGGAAACCACATCGCGCTGCCGAAGACGCGACCGATGCCGTCCACCGCGACGATGCCCTTGCCGGCGCGGCGCAGCATCTCCCAGTCCTTGGGCCGGTGCGGCCAGCCGACACTGGTCGACAAGGCGTGCAGCAGGTTCACGTCTATCCCGTCGATGTCCTGAGCGAAGAGCTCGAAGGATTTCAATCTTACCGATTGTTGCATCTCGCAGCCCCTCCCTAGGCCAGACCGCGTAACATTCTTCTTTCGGCTTTCTTGGATAAGCCGTTGGTTGGAACCGTCGATGAGACGGCGCTGCGTCTGCTGGCCGGGATAACCTCCCCCGATGGCCGGCACAACGCCGCGCCCGTCGCTTGCCTCGTTCTGCTCCGGATCAATCTACATCATTTCGGGACGCCTGATCGCGGAGCCGTCGGAGAAGCGCGTGATCCGGAACGCATGGAGGTCGACGAACGGCTTTTCGTTCATCGCAAGTTCGCTCGCCAGACGGCCCGCTCCCGGGCCGAGGGCAAAACCGTGACCGCTGAACCCAGTGGCGATCGTGAGCCCCCGGATCACGTCCGTCGTATCGATCACCGGCACGAGATCGGGCGATGTATCGATCAGGCCCGCCCAGGCCGCAGCGACGCCGATGCCTTTCAGGGCCGGGAAGTCGGCGACGAGATTGCGGATGGCTTCGTCGACAAGGCTCTGATCGGGGGTGGGGTCCATGACCCGGATCCGCTCGAACGGTGACATCTTGTCGAAGTCCCAGCCGCCCCAGGCGTCGGGGCCGTTCCAGAAACGGCTGCTGACTCGGTATTTGAGCTTTTTGGCGATCTTGGCCCGCATCATCTCGCGGAATTTCGTCGCGTAGCGGATGCCTTGCGGCGCGAGATTCACGATCCCGTGGCCGGGCACGGCGACGGTATAGCCGCCGTCGAGACGGCGCCTGAGGGCGTATCCCGCCCCCGATACGCAGCCGGCTTCGACGATCTCGGGCGCTGCGGTCGTGCGCAGGGCCGTTCCCTCGATATTGGCCACGGGAAGGTCGATGCCGTGACGACGCAGGAAGCGCGAGCTCCAGGCTCCGCCGGCCAGGACGACGGCGTCGGCCTGGACGAGTCCGCGCTCCGTCCACACGCCCTTGACTTGCCCGTTTGCGATGTCGAGACCACGCACGGCGCAGTTCTGGTGCAGATGGGCGCCCAGCGCCTTGGCGCCTGTGGCGATGGCGGGAGCCGCCAGGCTGGGCTCGGCCTTGCCGTCAGTCGGAGACCAGATCGCCCCGACCCATGGGCTGGTGCTGCCCTTCATGCGTTCGCGCGTCTGGCTCGCGGACAGCGTCTCGTTGGTGAAGCCGTATTCCCGGGCCTTCTGGCTCCACGTCTCCCAACGCGCCAGTTCGGCCGGGTCCCGCGAAGGATAGAAGCAGCCGGCGCGACGGAAGCCGAGATCGGTGCCGATCTCGGCGTTGAGCTCACCCCAGCGCTTCAGGCTGTAACCGGCCAGGGGCAGTTCATGGAGATCGCGATTTTGTTGGCGGACCCAGCCCCAATTGCGGCCCGACTGCTCCCCCGCCACCATGCCTTTCTCGAAAAGGGCGACGGACCGGCCTTTGCGCGCCAACTCGTAAGCCGTGGACGATCCGACGATGCCGGCGCCAACGACGACGACGTCCACCTTGGTTGGGAACCCGGCACTGTCCTGGACGCGCTGGACTTCAATTGGCATGGCTTGTCCTATCATCCATCGTCTTCGAGCCAATGCGATCATTCCGGCTCCTTCTCGTTCCGAGAAAGGAGCCGGAATGATCGCGGGCAGACAGTCACGAAGGATGTTGACGACCGGCGCGTCCCGAATGCCCGTGAAGGGAAGCGCCGCATTCCAGCCGAGACTGCCCGATCTCGCCTCCGAGTTTGCAAAAGCGCCGGTATCGGGATGCGCCGAAATGCATCGGCCAGGCAGCAGAACCTTCTGAAAAGGGGAGGGAGCTCGGCAGTTCAGACGTTCTGCGAGGTTGCTGCAGTACGGTGCGCCGATTCCGGCGCGCGGGTCGATGGCGGATCGATCGCAGGCTCAGGTCGACCGATGTCATCAACGTCCTCTCGGACCACCTGCGCGACGTGCCAGGACATGTGCATTCAGACAACGGCCCGGAGTTCGTCACCAAAGCGGTGCGGACTGGATCGTGGTCGTCGGAGCGAAGTTGGCCTTCATCGAGCCGGGCTCGCCGTGGGAGAACGGCTATTGTGAGAGCTTCAACGCGAAGCTCCGCGACGAGCTTCTGGACGGCGAGATCTTCTACAGCCTGGCCGAAGCGAAGACCGTCATCGAGAGTTGGCGCCAGCACTACAACATCAGGCGCCCGCACTCCTCGCTCGGCGACAAGCCATCGGCCGACAGCTATCGTGCCGTCGTCAAACATGGCAGCAAAGCCGAGCATGCATGAGATCGAAGCCGGACCATTCAATCGGGGCAGGCCAGTTCGCTGGTTTGGTCGGCACGATCATCATCCGACCTATGAGACTCATTGTCAGTTCGGGACGAGGACGACGCGCCCGAGGATGGAGTTGCCTTCGGCATAGGCGTGAGCCTCGGCCGCGGCCGCGAGCGGAAACGTCCTGTCCACGATCGCCTTGAGATGCCCGAGCGCCGCCTGCTCCAGCATCCGGGAAACAGTGCTGTAGACATCCGGCTTTTCGAACTGCGTCCCCATGAACACGCCGAAGAGCGACCGGTTCGCCTGCAGCGCTGGCCAAAGATCAATGGTGAGCTGAGACCCGCCGGCGTTGCCGACGAAGACCAGACGCCCCTCGGGGCGCAGCGCGGCGAGTGAAGCTTGCAGGGTGGTTCCGACCGGGTCCACCACGAGGTCCACGCCGCGCCCTTCCGTCAGACGCATGACGGTATCGACGACGTCGGCCGAGCGATGATCGATCGCATGATCGAGGCCAAGCGCGACGAGGCGGCCGGCCCGCCTGTCCCCGGAGACCGTTGCCAGCACAGTCGCGCCCGCCTGGTGCGCGAGCTGGATGGCGGCAAGCCCGACACCTCCGGCGCCTGCCTGGATGAGGACAGTCTCGCCGCGTTTCAAGCCGCCCCGAGCGAAGAGACAATGATGGGCGGTTCCGAACGCGATCGGCAGCGCAGCGGCGGCGGCTATGTCGAGACCCTCCGGCACAGGCCAGGTCCGGCTGGCGGCGACGGCGCGCAGCTCCGCGTGCGACCCGGCGAGATCGAAGCTCGTCACCTTCTGGCCCATATGGCGATCCCTTACCTTCTCTCCGACCGCGACGATTTCGCCGGCGGCCGCATAGCCGAGGACAAAGGCAGGATGGGGCGGCGGCGTGGACGCGCGATTGATCAGGTCGCCGCCCTCGATGGCGGCCGCCTCGACGCGGATCAGGACACCATCGCTTGGACAGACCGGATCGGGGACATCCACATAACGAAGGACATCCGGCGGGCCGGGGTGATCATAGATGGCTGCTTTCATGGTTCTTCCGCTGCGCGAGCGTTCGCCTGAGGAACGGTTAGACCTATCGGCAAGGCCGCCGCACAAGTCTCGAAGTCCCGAACAGCCAGCGAGGCCTACACCTGGGCGATGCCACCATCGGCGAAGACCTCGCTCCCGGCGATGAAGCTGCTGTCGCTCGAAGCGAGGAATGCCGCGACCGCGCCGATCTCATCCGGATCAGCGATGCGCCCGACAGGCGTCGCCTTCGCAAGCGCCGCGGCACCTTCGTCGCCCATGAGCTCCAGCGCCTTTTCAGTCCGTGTGCCGCCGGGTGAGAGCACGTTCACGCGGATTCCCCTGTCGGCGAGTTCCGGTGTCCAACTGCGCGCGAAGCTGCGGACCGCGGCCTTTGTTGCGGCATACAGGCTGAAATTCGGAAACGCCTTCACCGACGCGCTCGACCCGGTCAGAATGATGGATCCGCCTTCGCCCATAAGCGGCAAGGCGCCCTGGACGGTGAGCAGCAACCCTTTCACGTTCGCGCCGAAGACTCGATCGAACTGGTCGCTGGCGATCTGCCCAAGCGGCGTCGGTTCCGAGATGGCGGCGTTTGCGAGCAGGATATCGACCTTGCCGCGCTCCTTTCTGACGGCTGCGAATAGTCGGTCGAGATCCGCGGTCTCGTTGATCGAGCCGGCGACGGCCCGCGCATTCGGTCCGAGTTTCGCCACTGCTTTATCAAGTGCCGACTGGGTGCGGCCGAAAAGGAACACGAAGGCGCCTTCCTCGATGAACCGCTTGGCCGATGCGAAGCCGATCCCGGTCGCGCCGCCCGTTACGACCGCCGTCTTGCCGTTAAGCCTGCTCATTTGGTCATCCTCCTGTAGAGCCGCGCCCCGCAGCCAGGTCAGCCCGCGACGAACTTCAGAAGGTCGGCGTTCAGCACGTCGGCGTTCACCGTCAGCATCCCGTGCGAGAAACCGGGATAGGTCTTCAACGAGCCTTTCGGCAGCAGCTTGACCGCCTTCAAAGCCGAGGCTGCGATCGGAACGACCTGGTCGTCTTCGCCGTGCAGCACCAGCGTCGGTACGGTGATCGCCTTGAGGTCCTCGGTCTGGTCGGTTTCCGAGAAGGCCTTGATGCCGTCATAATGCGCCTTGGCGCTCCCCATCATGCCCTGCCGCCACCAGTTCTGGATCACGCCTTCATGGACCGTCGCGCCCTTGCGGTTGAAGCCGTAGAACGGGCCTGACGGGACGTCGCGGAAGAATTGCGCGCGGTTGCTGGCCAGTGCCGCCCGAAAGCCATCGAAAACCGACATCGGCGTGCCTTCGGGGTTGTCGCCGGTTTTCAGCATGAGCGGTGGAATGGCGGCGACGAGAACGGCCTTGGCCACCCGACCTGCCGGTCCACCATGCCGCGCCACGTACCGTGCCACTTCGCCACCACCGGTGGAATGGCCGATGTGAACCGCGTTCTTCAAGTTCAGCGCCTCGGCGACCGCGAACGCGTCTGCCGCGTAGTGATCGATGTCGTGACCGCCGGGGACCTGCTCCGAGCGTCCGTGGCCGCGCCGGTCATGCGCCACGACGCGATATCCCTTCGACAGGAAGAACAGCATCTGCGCGTCCCAGTCATCGGAGCTGAGCGGCCAGCCGTGATGGAAAACGATCGGCTGGGCGTCCTTGGGACCCCAGTCCTTGTAGAAAATCTGAACGCCGTCGTCGGTCGTGACAAAGCCCATGGGGTGTTTTCCTGCGTGAACATCGTGGGTGATCGGCCCCGCGGCATGCGCAGCGCCTGGCGAAAAGGTGAAGCTCGCGGCGAGCGCCGAAGCCGAGATCACGGCTTCGCGGCGGCTGAGCGGCACGCGCGGAGCGGAGTTGGGAGGCATCGAAGGTTCTCCGCGAGTTCATCAAAAAGGCGGCGCTTACGCCGTCGCCGCACATGAACGGTCTGTCATCGCAGGCAGATCGAGCCCGCCGCTGTCCGAGGTAATCTGCCGTTCCTTTCAGTGACGAGGTAGTGCCATAATCAGGCACACTGTGTCGCGAAATGGGGAACGTTGAATTGGATATCGAAGATCTGCAGACATTCGTCGCAGTGGCCGATGCCGGCGGGGTATCGGCGGCCGCGCGACGGCTCGGCATCGCAAAATCGATCGTTAGCCGTCGGCTCCTCCGCATCGAGGCAGAAATCGGCGTTCAGCTTCTTGCGAGGACGACGCGGGGCGCCGCGCTTACGGAAGCGGGAGCGACGTTCAGGGATCATGCGGCCAGAGCCAGCGCCGAGATCAATACGGCCAGGGAAGCGATCCACCCCACCGGTGAACTGCGGGGCCGCCTCCGGGTTGCCATGCCGCTGACTTTCGGCCCGACCCATTTCGCTCCCGTGCTCGCGGAAATGGCACGCCAGCACCCGCAGCTCCACCTCCATACATCCTACAGCGATCGCTTCGTCGATCTGATCGCCGAAGGTTTCGATTGCGCGATCCGGGGCGGCTACCTTCAGGACTCCAATCTGATCGCGAAGCGCGTCGGACCGATCCATGGGAAGCTCGTCGCGAGCCCGAATTATATCGCGGTGCACGGGTCGCCCGAATCTCTGGACGAACTCGTGACCCATCCGGCCCTGATGCAAGGAACGGAAACCTGGCAGTTCATGGATGGCGACAAGATCGTCACGATTCAGCCGCAGGGCCGGTTCAAGGCCGACAGCGCCACAGCGCTCGCGGCAGCCGCGGTGGCGGGTCTCGGCATCGCCTGGCTCCCCGATTGCATCACATATGGACATGTGGCCTCCGGTGCGCTGGTGCCGATCATGACACGCTATCCGGTCCCTCCGGGGGCCGCCTATGTGGTCCGCCCGCCGGGTCAGCACCCATCGCGAAAAGTCAGGGTGCTGACCGAGATGCTGCTCGAGTACTTCGCGCAGAATCCGGAAATCTGGGGTCGCGATCGGTGAAACATCGCCCGGCAGAAGAGGCGGCAATGTCAACCGAACCGCCGATCGAAATCTCCGGGCGGAACTCTCGCCTCGCTGAGCCGGGGCGCTAAGGCTCGGCGGGCATCGGACCCGCGACCCTTTGGACCAGCCGGGCGTCGATCCTCGGGCTCATCCACCGGCGCGGCTTGGGGAGATGCGTTCGAGAGAAGCGAAGGACGGCATGGTCAGAATCGATAGTTCGCCATGACGCCGACGAGCTTGATGAGCTGAGCCGGGCCGGTCTCCCGAATGAACGTTCCCGGATCGAAGACGCCGACCGAGGCTGCCAGATTGAGCTCCGGCGTGGCCTGCCAGGCGACGGCGATCTCGGCCTGCGTTCCGATGAAGCGCGCATCGCTGCCCCTGCCGCTTCGTACGAGCGCCCCCGAGATCGCGTAGATGCCGTCCCCGGTGCTCTGTCGCCAATAGGCCGACCCCGACAGCGACAGCTCGACGTCCTTGCGCGGATGGATCGTGATGGAAGGCCGAAGCTGGATCAGGTTGCGCGGCCCGATCGGCGACTGGGACACGAAGTACTTGCCCCTTGGAAAGAGGGGATTGAGCGTTCCCAGTTTCGGATCGTCCGGATCGTCGTCGCCCGAAATCACGTCGGCGGCGAGCCTGAGGTCGGGCTGCAGCGGAGCCTGGGCAAAGCGATAGCCGATCTCGCCGCCGATGCCCCATGCCGCCCTGCGGTGGCCTGCGAACGTTCCGTTCTGAACGGCGGCCTCGAGGTTCCAGTATGAGGAGCCGGTGTCTCCGAATATGCGGGTGCCGAAGGTGTGGACCAGCTCTTTCCCGGTTCCCTGATCGTAGACCGCGTTCCGGTCTCGCAGCCCCAGGTAGTAGACGTCGAAGCCTTTCGCTCGACCATCTCCCAGCCATTGCGTCGCATAGACGCCCCAGAGGGATTTCTGGGTCGACGTCCGATCGTCGAAACTGTCGAGCCGGTTGTCGACCGGACGAACGGCGAGGGCCGTGACCTGCCGGGTCGGGGCCGTCAGAGACATGTCGAAGCCGTCGAAGGCCTGAGGGATATTGGGACCGTAGCGCGTGTCGACGAAGCGCCCCGCGCCCAGCGAGATCAGCTTGCGACCTGCCGACATCCGCAGCGAGGTCGCCTCCGCGACATCCGCCTCCACCTCGACGAAGGCCTGCAGCATATCCGCACCGGTCGTATCGACGGGTCGCTTGGCGCGGCGCACGCCCGAAATCCCGGAGATGATGGGCTGGGCGAACAGGCGCAGCTTCCCGACATGGAAATCGGCATAGGGCATGAAGCGATGCCAGACATAGCCGTCGTGCGGCGCTTCACCCCAACGGGGATTGGCATAGCCTTCGTAGCGCGATCGGATTTCGAGGCCTGTCGTGAGATAGGCCGATCCATCCGTGCTCAGGGGGATGTATTTGAACGGCTCCGTCCACCGCCCCGTCCGCCGGGCGGGGTCTGCCAGATAAGACCAGCTTTCGGGGTAACGCTCGATCGTCAAGGTCGGGGCGCGGCCGATATCGGTCCCGACCTGTGCCTCGACCTGTGTCGCACCGACGATCATCGCGACGACGAAGCCCCGGATCGACGTCACCGGCAGTCGCCAGCCGCTCCCGCTGGAGCGACGCGATCGATGCTCGGCGTGCCCACGTCCGGCCGAGCGTTGAGATGGGATGACGGATCCCGACAAGCATTCAACTGAAGCGGAATGCATCGCGCGGGATCTCGTCATCCCGCTTCGATCAGCCGGCGGCCTTCGGCGCCGGCGTGTTGAGCAGCTGCTGCTCCCACAGATAGGCGATGCCGCTGCCGCCGAAGTGATCGATCAGAATCTGTGTCAGCTCTTCGACATGCTCCGTGCGTGCCCAGTCGCGCTGCCATTCGCCGGCGAGCGCCATCACCGTCATCGGGTTCGCGCCGGCCGCGATCATTCGCTGAATGGCCACTTCGTGAGATTCCTTCGAAATGCCGCCCGACGCGTCGGTGATCACGGTCACGTCCCAGCCTTCGCCGGCGGCCTGGATGACAGGCATTGCGACGCAGACTTCGGTCCACAGGCCGGCGATGATCAGCTGCTTGCGGCCGGTCGCCTTGACGACGCTCACGACATTCTCGTCCTCCCAGGTGTTCACCCAGGTGCGATCGATGACGTCCTGACCCGGAAATACGTCGGTGATCTGTTTGAAGAGAAGGCCACCGCGCGCCGCGATCACGCTGGTGAGAATGGTCGGAACATCGAAGGCTTTCGCGAGCTTCGCAAGAGCCGTTGTATTGTTCACGACCATATGAGGGTCGTGGCTGTTCAGGTTGGCAAGCTGATAGGGTTGATGGTCGATCAGAACGAGAACCGAGTCTTCGGGACGAAGGAGCGAGTTCAGGCCGTTGCGGAAGGTCATTTCCAATCCTTCTACTGAGATCATCGGTGGTGTGAGTGCGTGCGAAGCCCTGTAGCGCCGGGCTCACGGCGCATTTCTGCCGTTCCATCCGGCGTCTCGGTAGTCTCACCGGGCGCGAAACTGTGTCCTGAAAGGACGAACGCCAGCGGGGAGACCGAGGATCTGCAAAGGATTGTTGGGATCGCGATGGCGTAGGCGTGTCGACGGCCGCGCAGACTGGCCGTGAGATCGGCCGTCAGATTGGCGCCGGTCCGCTCCGCGACTGTATCCGCAAGGTCGCTGGCGGCGAGGAAAGCTACGCGCTGCTGTTCGAAGAGAGCTGACGGGCCTTCGGCGGCATCGGCGTAGGTATTGCTGGAAGAATCTCCGGCAGGCAGCCGGGCAGGGAGTCGGCGTTGCGCGACAGGACCAGTTCCTCGCGCGCGAACAGCTCCGCCAGCCAATCGACGAAGACGCGCACCTTGTTGCTGAGATGGCGGTTCGGCGGATAGACGATGTGCAGCGGCTTCGGCGCTGCGCACCAGTCCAGCAGCAGCGGCACGAGCCGCCCATCGGCGATCGGCACGCGGGCCATGAAGGTCGGCAACTGCATGATGCCGTGGCTGGCGAGCCCGGCGGCGAGATAGCCCATGCCGTCATTGAGCGCGATCGTGTAGCGCCCGCTGAGCTCGATCGTCTCGTTCTGGTTCTGGTAGATCAGCGGCAGCACCCGGCCGCCGAGCGCCGGCCGATAGGCGACGATCTGGTGGCCATCCTCGATATCGCGCGGATGGACCGGCGTGCCGAACCGCGCCAGATAGTCCGGCGTGGCGCAGGTGATCAGTTGCATCTCGCCGATCCGCCGCGCGATCAGGCTCTGGTCGACGATCTCGCCGGCCCGCACGGCGCAGTCCAGGTTCTCGCCGATCAGGTCGGCCGGCCGGTCGCTCAGGCCGAGATCGAGCTGGATGTCGGGATAGCGCGCATGAAACTCATGCAGCGCGGGGATGATGACCGAGACTGCCAGCGACGAGCTGCAATCGACTCGCAATCGCCCGCTCGGTCGCGCCTGCGCCAGCGTCAGACTCGCGTCGAGCTCCGAGAGTTCGTCGAGCAGCCGCAGCGCCCGTTCGTAATAGGCCGCGCCATCCATGGTCACGGTCACGCGCCGCGTCGTCCGGTTGAGCAGCTTGGCGCGCAGATGCCCCTCCAACTGCTGGATCAGCTTGGTGACGGTCGGCTTCGGCATGTCCAGAAGATCGGCGGCACGCGTGAAGGTCCCGGTCTCGACGACCCGCACGAAGGCCCGCATCGCGGCAAGCTGGTCCATACGCCCTCGGATTATTTCCGTACGTGAACAATGAATAAGCAAATAGCGTATTTATTCGGAAATGCCGATTCACTATTTCGTGCTGCAACGCAACAGCGAGGGTGCGCCATGCCCGCGATCGCCGCGCAGAAACTGCAACCGGTCCTTTCCGTCTTCTGGCGGGAGGAAACCCTGAGCGCCCGTGGAGAGAGCTTCACCGGCCGGCTCTACGTGCCTGCCGAGGTGCCGGAGAATGCCGGGCTCGTGCTCCATCTGCATGGCGGCCACTTCAACAGCGGCTCGCCGGCCGAGGGGCAGGCCGTCGCCACGGCGCTGACGGAAGCCGGCGCTGTCGTGTTCTCGCTCTCCTATCCGCTCGCGCCCGTACAGCGCTTCCCCGAAACGCTGGAGCGCATCTATGCAGCGCTCGAGGCTCTCGCCAGGGGGCGCAATCGCTGGGCGACGCGCGGCGCACCGCTCTACATCGCCGGCGAGGAAGCCGGTGGCAATCTCGCCGCGGCGCTGGCCATGATGGCGCGCGATCGCGGCGGCCCGGCGCTCGCCGGCCAGATCCTGTTCTCGCCGATGCTCGACGCCTGCCTCGGAACCGCTTCGCTGCGCGGCGCGCAGGCCGGCCCTGTCGGCTGCCGCTGGGCCGATGGCTGGGCCGATTATCTCGGCACGCCCGAGCGCGCCGCCCATCCCTATGCCGCCCCGCTCCAGGCGACGCGCCTCGCCGGCCTGCCGCCGGCTCTGTTGATCAGCGGCCAGGACGATCCGATGCGCGACGAAGCCGCGCAATACGCCGATCGTCTCGGCCAGGCCGGCATCGCCGTCCGCCATGTCGAGTTCAACGCGCCGACCCGCTGGCCGCAGGCCTATGCGGATGCGGCCGAGGAAGGTTCCTGCCTCTGCAAGAGCTGCGGCGAGATCGCCGCCTTCTATGAACGGACCGCGCCCTCCTAGCGCTCTCCTTTTTCGAACCCCCACAGCATTTTCAAGGAAGGACCGAACCCATGATTCCGGGAACGAACCGTCGTGGCCTTTTGGCCGGCTTCACCGCCTCCGTCGCCCTGACAGCCGTTGCGGTCTTCACCCTCTCCGGCACCCGCGCGCAAGGCGATACCGCGCCCGCAGCGCCGCCCGCCATCCCCGTCTCCGTCGCGACCGTCGAAGCGCGCGAGATCGTGCCCTGGGCCGAATTCTCCGGCCGGCTGGAGGCGATCGAGCGCGTCGAACTGCGCTCGCGCGTCGCCGGCGTCGTCGAAGCCGTGCATTTCCGCGAGGGCAATCTCGTCAAGCAGGGCGACCTGCTCGTCAGCATCGACCAGGCTCCCTATCTGGCCGATCTGCAGCGGGCCGAGGCGCAGGTGCAGGGTGCGAAGGCCAGGGTCGCGCTGGCCGAGAGCGAGAACGAGCGTGGCCAGCAATTGCTGGCGACCCGCAACCTCTCCCAGCGCGACATCGATACCCGCGTGAACAATCTGCGGGAGGCTCAGGCCAATCTCCAGGTCGCCGAGGCCGCCCGCCGCACGGCGCAGCTCAATCTCGATTACACCCAGATCCGCGCCCCGATCAGCGGCCGCATCGGTCGACTCGACGTCACCGTCGGCAACCTGATCGCGGCGGGTGGGCAGGTGCTGACCTCGCTGCTCTCGGTCGACCCCATCTACGCCGCCTTCAATGCCGACGAGCGCAGCGTGCTCGATGCGCTGGCCTCGCTGCCGGATGGTTCGCGCGCGCTGGAGCAGATCCCGGTCAGGCTCTCCACCGCGACGGCGCAGCCCGCGCAGTTCAGCGGCAAGCTGCACTTCGTCGATAACGGCATCGACGGCGCCAGCGGCACGGTCAGGGTGCGCGCCAGGCTCGACAACCCCGACGGCAAGCTGATGCCCGGCCAGTTCGTCCGGGTCCAGCTCGGCCAGGCCAAGGCCGAGCAGCAGCTCGTCATCAACGAGCGCGCCGTCGGCACCGACCAGAACAAGAAGTTCGTCTTCGTGGTCGGCGACGACGCCAAGGCTACCTGGCGCGAGGTCTCGCTCGGCGCCGCCCATGACGGCCTGCGCGTCGTCACCGCCGGCCTGAAGCCCGGCGAGCGCATCGTCGTCAACGGGCTCCAGCGCGTCCGCCCCGGCGCGACGGTCGCCCCCGAGCTCGTCTCGATGGCCGAGAAGACCGAGCTCAGGAAGCCCGCGACCGAACTCGCGCAACGCTGACATCAACGATCGGCTGCGGGTGCCGCGAGACGGGCCCGCAGCCGCAAGCATAAGCCGCTCGAAAGGGGGCGCTATCCATGAACCTCTCGAAATTCTTCATCGACCGGCCGATCTTCGCGGCGGTCCTCTCCGTCCTGATCTTTCTGGCAGGGCTGCTCTCGATCAGGGCCCTGCCGATCTCGGAATATCCCGAGGTCGTCCCGCCGACGGTCGTCGTGCGGGCGCAATATCCCGGCGCCAGCCCGCGCGTGATCGCCGAGACGGTGGCGACGCCGATCGAGGAGCAGATCAACGGCGTCGAGGGCATGCTTTACATGTCGAGCCAGGCGACGACGGACGGCGTCATGACGCTGAACGTCACCTTCCGCCTCGGCACCGACCCGGACAAGGCCCAGCAGCTCGTCCAGAACCGCGTCAGCCAGGCCGAGCCGCGCCTGCCCGAGGAGGTGCGCCGGCTCGGCGTCACCACGGTCAAGAGCTCGCCCGACCTGACGATGGTGGTGCACATCACCTCGCCGAACGGCCGCTACGACATGACCTATCTGCGCAATTACGCGGTGCTGAACGTCAAGGACCGGCTCGCCCGCATCGACGGCGTCGGCCAGGTCCAGCTCTTCGGCTCGGGCGACTATTCGATGCGCGTCTGGCTCGATCCGCAGAAGGTCGCCGAGCACGGGCTTTCGCCCGGCGACATCGTGCGCGAGATCCGCGCCCAGAACGTCCAGGCCGCGGCCGGCGTCATCGGCGCCTCGCCCAATGCGCCGGGCCTCGACCTCCAGCTTTCGGTGAACGCCCAAGGCCGCCTCCAGACCGAGGAGCAGTTCGGCGAGATCATCGTCAAGACCGCAGCCGACGGCGCGGTCGTCCGGCTGAAGGACATCTCCCGCATCGAGCTCGGCGCAGCGGATTATGCCCTGCGCTCGCTGCTGAACGGCAAGTCGGCCGTCGCCGTGCCGGTCTTCCAGGCGCCGGGCTCGAACGCCATCGCGATCGCCGATCGCGTCCAGGAGACGATGCGCGAGATCAAGCAGAACATGCCCGAGGGCGTGGACTATTCGATCGTCTACGACACCACCCAGTTCGTCCGCGCCTCGATCAAGGCGGTGATCTCGACGCTGCTGGAGGCGGTCGCGCTCGTCGTGCTCGTCGTCATCGTCTTCCTGCAGACCTGGCGCGCCTCGATCATCCCGCTCGTCGCGGTGCCGATCTCGGTCGTCGGCACCTTCGCGGTGATGTACCTCCTCGGCTTCTCGATCAATGCGCTCAGCCTGTTCGGGCTGGTTCTCGCCATCGGCATCGTCGTCGACGACGCGATCGTCGTGGTCGAGAATGTCGAGCGCAATATCGAGAACGGGCTCTCGCCGCGCGAAGCCACCTACAAGGCGATGCGCGAGGTCTCCGGCCCGATCATCGCGATCGCGCTGGTGCTGGTCGCGGTCTTCGTGCCGCTCGCCTTCATCTCGGGCCTCACCGGCCAGTTCTACCGCCAGTTCGCGCTGACCATCGCGATCTCGACGGTGATCTCCGCGATCAACTCGCTGACCCTGTCGCCGGCGCTGGCCGCGCTCCTACTCAAGGGCCACCATGCCCCGAAGGACGCGCTGACGCGGGTCATGGACAAGCTGTTCGGCTGGTTCTTCCGCGCCTTCAACCGCTTCTTCAACCGCTCGTCGGAGGCCTATGGCGGCGGCGTGCGCCGGGTGATCTCGCATCGCGCGGTGATGCTCGCGGTCTATGTCGTCATGCTCGGCGCGACCGGCGTGCTGTTCAAGGCGGTGCCGTCGGGCTTCGTGCCGGGCCAGGACAAGCAGTATCTCGTCGGCTTCGCCCAGTTGCCTGATGCCGCGACCCTCGACCGGACGGAGGATGTCATCCGCCGCATGGACGAGATCGCGCTGAAGCATCCGGGCGTCGAGAACGCGATCTCCTTCCCGGGCCTCTCGATCAACGGCTTCACCAACTCGTCCAACTCCGGCATCGTCTTCGTCGGCCTGAAGCCCTTCCACGACCGCAAGGACCCGTCCCTGAGCGGCAACGCGATCGCAATGCAGCTCAACAAGGAATTCTCTGGGATCAAGGAAGCCTTCATCGCGATGTTTCCGCCGCCGCCCGTGCAGGGCCTCGGCACGATCGGCGGCTTCAAGCTGCAGATCGAGGATCGCGCCGGCCTGGGCTATGCCGCGCTGGACGAGGCGACCAAGGCCTTCATGGGCAAAGCCGCGCAGGCACCGGAGATCGCCGGCATGTTCTCGAGCTTCCAGGTCAACGTTCCGCAGCTCTATGCCGATATCGACCGCACCAAGGCCCGCCAGCTCGGCGTGCCCGTGACGGAGGTGTTCGACACGCTGCAGACCTATCTCGGCTCGACCTATGTCAACGACTTCAACCGCTTCGGCCGGACCTACACCGTGCGCGTCCAGGCCGATGCGCCCTTCCGCGCCCTGCCGGAGCATGTTGGCCAGCTCAAGGTGCGCTCGAACAACGGCGACATGATCCCGCTCAGCGCCGTGCTGAATGTGCGTGCCGATTCCGGGCCGGAGCGCGCGATGCGCTATAACGGCTTCCTCTCGGCCGACATCAATGCCGGCGCGGCGCCGGGCTTCTCCTCAGGACAGGCGCAGGCCGCGGTCCAGCGCATCGCCGACGAAACCCTGCCCAAGGGTTTCGCCTTCGAATGGACCGAGCTGACCTATCAGGAGATCCTGGCCGGCAATTCGGCGGTGATCGTCTTCCCGGTGGCGATCCTGCTCGTCTTCCTGGTGCTGGCGGCCCAGTACGAGAGCATGACTCTGCCGATCGCGATCCTGCTGATCATCCCGATGGGCCTGCTCGCGGCTCTGACCGGCGTCTGGCTCTCGGGCGGAGACAACAACGTCTTCACCCAGATCGGCCTCGTGGTTCTCGTCGGACTATCCGCCAAGAACGCCATCCTGATCGTCGAATTCGCGCGAGAGCTCGAATTCGAAGGTAAGACACCAATCGAGGCCGCGATCGAGGCCAGCCGCCTGCGCCTGCGTCCGATCCTGATGACCTCGCTCGCCTTCGTCATGGGCGTGGTGCCGCTGGTGATCTCGACCGGGGCCGGTGCCGAGATGCGGCAGGCCATGGGCGTCGCGGTCTTCGCCGGCATGATCGGTGTCACCGCCTTCGGCATCTTCCTGACGCCGGTCTTCTACGTGCTGATGAGGAAGCTGGCGGGCAACCGCCCGCTCGCCCGGCACGATATCGAGGCGCCTGTCTTGCAGGCTGCCGAGTAAGCCGACGAGAAGCCCGCCTCCGGCCACTCCTGCCGGAGGCGGTTTCGTTTGCGCCGTCTCAGCGAGAACACCGCTGCACGGTGAGATGGGCGATCACGGTCGAGCCGCCCCGCGCGCTTCACAGCGGGGTCGATACGGTCGGAATGGTTCGTCGCGGCGATCACGGTGATGATGGTTCGTTTTAACGAACTTTTCTGTTGGCCGGCATTTGATCTTGGAAGCCATTCGAGAGAAATTAGCTAACAAATAGCGTCGCTTCGTCCGGCGTTGGATCATTATTCTCCGTGAGGTTGTTCCTTTAAAAGAACGTTTTCTTGACCGCCGCTCCGATCGGGCGCAGCTTTTCGGGCAGTTCGATTTTCTGAATGCTGTGGAGCGCGTTGTGATCAATCGTCGTCTTTTTCTGGCTGGCGGCTCGGCTTTGGCAGTGGCCGTTGGTGCTGGAAGCGCCGGGGCGGCGGAGGCCGCGGGCGAGCCGATCTATCTTGGCGTGAGCGGTCCGCTGACCGGTCCCAATGCTCAGTACGGCGCGCAGTGGAAGCAGGGTTTCGACCTCGCGCTCGACCAGATCAACGGCTCTGGTGGCATCAAGGGGCGGCCCCTGCGCTACCTCTTCGAGGACACGCAGAGCGACCCCAAGCAGACGGTCGCGGTCGCGCAGAAGTTCATTGCCGACAAGCGCATCGTCGCCGAGCTTGGCGATTTCTCCAGCCCGGCTTCGATGGCGGCCTCGCCGATCTATCAGCGGGCGGGCCTCCTGCAGTTCGGTTTCACCAATTCCCATCCCGACTTCACCAAGACGGGCGATTTCATCTGGAGCAATTCAGTCAGCCAGGCCGAGGAGCAGCCGCTCAACGCCGCCTTCGCGGTGAAGCGGCTCGGCTTCAAGCGCATCGCGGTGCTGCACCTCAACACGGACTGGGGCCGCACCAGCAAGGACCATCTCGTCACCGCCGCCAAGGCGCTGGGCGCCGAGGTCGTCGCCACGGAAGGCTATCTGCCGGAGGAGAAGGATTTCCGCTCGACCCTGGTGCGCGTCCGAGACGCAAAGCCCGACAGCCTGTTCCTGGTGTCCTATTATGCGGATGCCGCGCTGCTCGTGCGGCAGGCGAGGCAGACCGGGCTCACGGTTCCGGTGGCGGCGGCGAGTTCGATCTACTCGCCGAAATTCGTCGAGCTCGGCGGCGATGCGGCGGAGGGCGTGTTCACCTCGTCGCGCTTCTTCCCGGAGGATCCGCGGCCCGAGGTGCAGACCTTCGTCCAGGCCTTCAAGGCGAAATACGACAAGGAGCCGGACGCGTTCAATTCCTACGCCTATGACACCGTCATCCTGTTCGGACAGGTGCTGCGCGAGGCGCCGGATCTGGAGCGCAAGACCATCCGCGACACGCTGGCCAAGGTGAAGGACGTGCCGAGCGTGATCTACGGCAAGGCCAGCTTCGACCCGGCGACACGGCGCGTCGCCGGAGCCAAGAGCGCCGAGCTCGTGGTGAAGAATGGCCGCTTCACGCTGTGGGACGGCCAGAAAGTCACCAACTGAGAGACCGCACGGCTTCGGGGGGCACAGCGTCGCCGCGGCGGCGCTGCGTGGCCGATGCCGTTCACTGTTCGCCGCCGCGCTGAAGCATCGCCATGACCTCCTGGTTCGACCACACGATCAACGGCCTGATCATCGGCAATATCTACGGGCTGCTGGCCGTGGGTCTTGCTCTGATCTTCGGCGTCAGCCGGCTGATCAACTTCGCGCATGGCTCGGTCTATGTCGTCGGCGCCTATGTCGGCTGGGTCGCGGTCTCGGTGCTGCAGACGCCCTTTCCGTTGACGCTGGCGATCGTGGTGATCGTCACCGCCGCGCTCGGCGTGGTGATCGAGCGCTTCGGCATCCGCCCGCTGGCGGGTGCGCCGCGGATCGCGCCGCTGCTGGCGACGATCGGGCTCAGCTTCGTGCTCGACCAGACGGTCCAGATCCTGTTCAGCCCCGATCCGCGTGCGGTCCCGATGCAGGTGCCGAACTGGCGCATCGCGATCGGCGGCGGCTCGATCGGCGTGCTCGACCTGTTGATCGCCGGCATCGGCATCAGCGCCGCAGCGGCCCTGTTCGGCTTCCTGAAGCTGTCGAAATGGGGCTGGGCCGTGCGGGCGACGGCGCTGGACCGGGATGCCGCTCGGGCGATGGGCGTCGATGTCGACCGGGTCAACAGCATCGTCTTTGCCATCGCCTCGGCTCTGGGCGGCGTCGGCGGCGTGCTGGTCGGCATGTATTATAACGTCATCACCCCGACGATGGGCTTCGAGGCGACGCTGAAGGGCATCGTCGCCGAGGTCGTGGGCGGTGTCGGCAACGTGCCGGGCGCGATCGTCGGCTCGCTGCTGCTCGGGCTGGTGGAGAGCTATGGCGTGGCGCTGCTCGGCACCAGCTATCGCAATCTCTTCGCCTTCGTCCTGTTGATCGCGATCCTCGTCATCCGGCCGAACGGCCTCTTCGCCAGCCGGCGCCAGCTCCCGCCCGAGCCGATGACCGGCACCTTCGTCGCGCCGAGCAAGCCGGTCAGGCTGCCGCCGCTGCTGATCGCGGCGCTGGCCGCGCTGGCGATCGCGCTGCCGCTGATCGTCGACAACGGCTATCTCATCCAGACGCTGACCAATGCCTGGCTCTATGCGCTGCTGGGCCTGAGCATCACGCTGGTGGCCGGCACAAGCGGGCAGGTCTCGCTCGGCCATGCCGCCTTGCTTGCGATCGGCGGCTACACCTCGGCGCTGCTCGCCTCCAATCTCGGCTGGCCGGTCTGGCTGACGCTGCTGATCGGCGGTTTCGCTGCCGCCGGCATCGGCACGCTCCTCGTCTCGCCGGCCTTCCGCCTGCGCGGGCACTACGTCTCGATTGCCACGCTCGGCATCGGCGAGATCGTGGCGCTGGTCATCCTGAACTGGGAGAGCGTCACGCGCGGACCCATCGGCGTTGCCGGCATCCCGCCGCTCTCGCTCTTCGGCCGCGACCTCTATGACACCAACGCGATCTACTGGTTCGCCTTCGCCCTGATGGCGGGGCTTGCGCTGCTGCAGCTGCGCCTGCTCCGCTCGCATCTCGGCCGAACGCTCAGGGCCGTGCGCGACGACGATGTCGCGGCGCGCTCCTTCGGCATCGGGCTCGAACGCTACAAGGGCCTCGCTTTCGCCTTCGGCGGCTTCTTCGCCGGGATCAGCGGCGCCTTCACCGCGCATATGTATTCCTACATCAACCACGAGACCTTCAACACGCAGATCTCCGTTCTGGCACTGACCATCGCGATCCTCGGCGGCATGGGCAATGTCGGTGGCGCGATCCTCGGCTCGCTCGCCCTGATCGGGCTGCCCGAGATCTTCCGTGTCGCGGCCGAGTACCGCATCCTGTTCTACGGCATCGCGCTGCTGCTGCTGGTGCGCTTCCGGCCGCAGGGCCTGCTCGGAACCGTCTGAGGAAATGCCGGTGACCGCTCATTTTCCTGTTTCGAGCCTGCCCGCCGCAAAACCTCTTCTGGAGGTAAGCGGGCTGACGCGCCGCTTCGGCGGCCTCACCGCCGTCGCCGGGCTCGACCTTAAAGTGGCGGAAGGCGAGTTCGTCAGCGTCATCGGGCCGAACGGCGCGGGCAAGACGACCGCGTTCAACCTGATCAGCGGCCTCGACAAGCCGGACGAGGGAACGGTCCGGTTCGACGGTGCGGACGTTGCCGGCCGGCCGCCCGAAGCCATCGCACGGGCCGGGCTGCTGCGCACCTTCCAGCACGGCCGGGTCTTCGCCAATCTCAGCGTCGCCGACAACGTTCTCGTCGGAGCCCACCGGCGGCTGAAGGCCGTGCGTCCGGACTGGCCGGTCGTCGGCCCGGTGGCCGAACTGGCGCTGGCGCTGGTCCGGCCCGCCTCGGTCAGGCGCGAGGAAGAGGCGCTGCGCGAGGAGGTCCGCGAGATCCTGGCGATCTTCGGTGACAGGCTTTTGCCGCGCATCGACCAGCCGGCCTACAGCTTGTCCTACGCCAACCGTCGCCGCGTCGAGATCGCGCGGGCCTTGGCTGCGCGCCCGAAGCTCCTGCTGCTCGACGAGCCGACGGCGGGGATGAATCAGACCGAGACGGCCGAGATGCTGGAGATCCTGGCCGGGCTGAAGGCGCGCGGCCAGACGATCCTGCTGATCGAGCACAAGCTCGACATGGTGATGCGGCTGTCCGACCGCGTCCTGGTGCTGGACGACGGCAAGACCATCGCCGAAGGCCTGCCGCAGGCGGTGCGGAACGATCCGGCGGTGATCGAGGCCTATCTCGGCCATGGCGGCGTCGGGGCGGCCTCACCGGCCGGTTCGCCGGCGGCGGCGGCCGAACGCGCCACCGCCCCGGCCTGAGGTGCTGCGATGAGCAATGACACGCCGATCCTCGAACTCAAGGCCATCGACACCTATTACGGTCCGGTGCAAGCCCATTTCGGCCTCTCGCTGCATGTCGCGAAGGGCGAGGCGGTCTGCCTGCTCGGCGGCAATGCCAGCGGCAAGTCGACGACGATGAAGATCATCCTCGGGCTGGTGAAGCCTACCGCCGGCGACGTGCTCGTCGACGGCGTCTCGACGCTGAAGCTCAAGACTCCGGAGATCGTGCGCCTCGGCGTCGGCACCGTGCCGGAGGCGCGCCGCCTCTTCGGGGCGATGAGCGTGCGCGAGAACCTGCTCATGGGCGCCTTCGTGCGCGACGACAAGGCCGGCATCGCCGCCGATCTCGACCGCGTGCTTGGGCTGTTCCCGCGCGTCGCCCAGCGGCTCGACCAGCAGGCCGGAACCCTGTCGGGTGGCGAGCAGCAGATGGTGGCGATGGCGCGTGCGCTGATGAGCAGGCCGCGCGTGATCATCATGGACGAGCCGACCATGGGGCTCTCGCCGCTCTGGGTCGAACGCGTGCTGGAGCTGATCCGCGACATCAACAGGCAAGGCGTTGCCGTCTTCATGGTCGAGCAGAATGCCAGCTTGGCGCTGCAGATCGCCCATCGCGGCTATGTGCTGCAGACCGGCCGCATCGTTCTCGAAGGCAAGGCCGCCGATCTTCTGACCGATACCCGGATCAGGGATGCCTATCTCGGCGGCGCGGAGGCGGCATGAGCTTGAACGACACGACCCGGCAGACCCTGAGGGTCGACCATGCGGTGATCGTCACCGACGATCTCGACCGGTCCATCGCCGCGTGGCGGGAGCGCGGCTTCACCGTCGAGCCGGGCGGCACCCATCCGCGCGGCAGCGTCAACGCGCTGATCTCCTTCGCCGACGGCGCCTATATCGAGATCATCGCCTTCCCGCTCCCGCAGGAGGACTTCTTCTGGTGGCGCGTGCTGCAGAAGGACGGGGAGGGGCCGATCGACCTGGCCCTGCTGCCGGAGGATCTCGAAGCCGTGCTGGATCGGGCCGCCGAGGTTGAGCTCGGCTACGGGGCGCCGCAGGATGGCGGCCGCAAGCGCCCCGACGGCGAAACGCTGGTCTGGCGCACGGCGCGGCCGGCCGGGACCGACCTGCCGTTCTTCTGCTCGGACGTCACGCCGCGCGCGCTGAGAGTGCCGGCAGCGCCGCGTCACGCCAATGGCGCGACCGGCCTTGCCACGATCAGCCTGGCCGTGAACGATCTCGATCGGTCTTCGCGGCGCTGGTCGGCCCTGATCGGCCAGCCGGCCCAGCCCATCGGTCCGCAACCGGGCTTGGAGGCGGTGGCCACGAGCCTCGAGCTCGGCGGGACCCGGCTGATCCTGCTGGCGCCGGAGCGTGCCGGCAGCGGCATCGTGGCGAGCCATCTCGCGCGGCGGGGCGAAGGTCTGTTCGGCCTCTCCTTCGCCGGCACCGATCCAGCCATTTCCTACAGCAAGGCTTCGGCCGGTATCTCTTGAAAGGTCTCGCCATGGCCGGCAAACGCATCGGCTTCTTCACTCGTCTGCTCGACGACGCGCCTGCCGGCGAACGCTATCGCCTTGCGGCCGAGCAGATCGTCCATGCCGAGCGCCATGGCTTCGACAGCGCCTGGGTCGCTCAGCATCACTTCCATCGGGACGAGGGCGGCCTGCCGTCGCCGCTGCCCTTCCTGGCCTTCGTCGCGGCCCGCACCAGCCGCATCCGCCTCGGCACCGGCATCATCATCCTGCCGATGGAGGACCCCGTGCGCATCGCGGAGGACACCGTCACGGTCGACCTTCTGTCGGGCGGGCGCCTCGAGGTGGGTCTCGGCACCGGCACGACACCCGAGACCTTCCTCGCCTTCGGCATCGAAAAGGGCGAGCGCGCCGACGTCTTCGCGCGCAAGCTCGACATGCTGCATCGTGCCTGGAGCGGGGCGGAACTCGGCCATCCGCAGAACCGGCTCTATCCGGCCGCCGACAACCTGCAGGAGCGCACCTGGCACGCCACCTTCTCGGTTGCCGGCGCCGAGCGGATCGGCAAGGCCGGCGCGGGGCTGATGCTCTCGCGCACGCAGCCGCGCAGCCCGGAGCGGCCCGACGCAACGCTGCCCGAGATCCAGAATCCGATCGTCGACGCCTATCTCGCCAATCTCCCGGCAGGCA
Organism: Allobosea sp. OAE752; assembly: GCF_050433265.1. Classification (NCBI taxonomy): domain Bacteria; kingdom Pseudomonadati; phylum Pseudomonadota; class Alphaproteobacteria; order Hyphomicrobiales; family Alloboseaceae; genus Allobosea; species Allobosea sp. OAE752. Next base: position 56,445 of record NZ_JBNPXO010000001.1, on the reverse strand, counting down.
TCGCACCTCGGATCATGGCCTCGCGCTCGCTTTTCGTCGCCGACAGCCGCACCGAGGCGCTGAAACAGGCGGAACGCGGCCTGAACGCCGTATTCGAGCGCTTCGTTGCCAGCGGCCACCGACTCGCCGATCGCAGCCTCGCCGGCCTCATTCGCTCGCTCGACACCCATGTCGGAGCGCCGGATGACGTGATCGCGTCGCTGCAGGCCGATACGGTGCTGCCCCGCGCCACCGACGTGGTCTTCCAGGTCCATTCCGTCGATCCGCCGCATCCGCTCGTGCTGCGCTCCATCGAGCTCACGGCCGAAGCGGTCGCTCCCGCGCTGGGCTGGAAAGAAGCCCCCTCGCAGCAGCCCGTCCGGCTGCGCCCGCTCACTGCGACCGCATGAGGCTTTGACCATGACCGATCACGCTACCGCTGCTGCGGACATCCTCGATACGCTCGCCAAGGTCTCCGGCGGCACGCATCTCGACGCGCTTCGCCGCGAGCGATCGCAGACGCGCGACAATGTGCAGGCGAGCTACGCGGCCTTGTTCGAGGCCGGCGACACGGCGAGCGTCACCCTCGACGAGCGACTGGCGGTGGCCGCCTTCGTCGCGCTTCTGCACGAGGATGGGCCGTCATCCGTCCATTACCTCGGGCTGCTGCGGGCGCAGCCGGCCGGGGAGGCTCTGGCGAATGCGACGCAGGCGATCGCCGAGCGGGCGCGCACCACCGGCCCCTATGGCGCCTATCCGCCCGGACCTCTTTCGAACGAAGATCTTGCAGGACCGGAGCTTGCGCTCGAACCCGCCGAGCGGGACGCGCTGGGCGGCCGTCTCGCGGCCGCATTCGTCCATGCGCACCGGCTCGTTTTCCATTCGCGCGATGCCCAGGCGCAGCATTTGGCCGCGCTGCAGCAGGCCGGCTGGAGCACGGCCGCGATCGTCACCCTTTCGCAGATCATCGCCTATCTCGCCTTCCAGATCCGCGCGGCCCACGGCCTGCGCGTTCTGGGCGCTGCCGCCTGAACCGAGGAGCATCCCGATGAGCACCGCCGTTCTCGATCACCCGGCGACGGGCGCGCCCACCCGCTTCACGCAGGCTGAACTGGACTGGACGGCCTGGGTCGATCCGGTCCCGGAAGAGGCGCTGACCGAGCGCCAGAAGCAGGGCCTGGTCGACATCGCCCGCGCCAAGAGCCCGTATTTTCGGCTGCTGGCGCATGACCCGGACATCCTTAAGGCGCGGACGCTGGCCGACAAGGACATCTTCTACAACACCAAGGCTGGCCTGCCGCGGGCCGAGCGCGAGCTTGCCGCCGCCGCCGTCTCGCGCAGCAATGGCTGCATCTATTGCGCTTCGGTCCACGCCCGCTTCGCGAGCACCTTCTCGAAGCGCCGCGAGGACGTTCAGCGCCTGCTGGACGACGGTGTCCAGGCCGATCTCGATCCGCTCTGGAACGCCATTGTCGAGGCCTCGGTCGCGCTGACCGCGACGCCGGTCGCTTTCGGTCCCGAGCATGTCCGCAAGCTACGCAGCCTCGGCCTCGACGATCTTGCCATCGCCGACCTGATCCACGCCGCTTCCTTCTTCAACTGGGCGAACCGGCTGATGCTGACCCTGGGTGAGCCACAGACGCGCGACTGAGCCGGCGCACGAGGCAGGCCCCTCGGGGATGGCTTGAGCGCGTGCGGAACGGTGTCGGCCGCGTCGAAAAGGACACGGGCCATCCGGAACGAGAAAACCATCAGCGCGCCATGCCCCAGCGCCTGATGGTGACGCGCTCGATCGCAGCGAAGATCAGGTTCTCGACGACGAGCCCGATCAGGATGACCAGCAGCAGGCCGGCGAAGACCTTGTCGGTGTAGAGCTCATTGCGGTTCTGGAAGATGTACCAGCCCAGACCGCCGCGGCCGGAGGAGGCACCGAAGACGAGCTCCGCGGCGATCAGGGTGCGCCAGGCGAAGGCCCAACCGATCTTGAGGCCCGACAGGATCGCCGGCAGCGCGGCGGGGACGAGGATGCCGAAGACGTAGCGCAGCCCGGTCAGGCCGTAGTTGCGCCCGGCCATGCGCAGCGCCTCCGATACGCCCTGGAAGCCGGCGAAGGTGTTGAGCGCGAGCGGCCACAGCACCGAATGGATCAGCACGAAGACCAGGCTGCCCGCACCCAGCCCGAACCAGAGGAGCGCGAGCGGCAGCAGCGCGATCGCCGGCAGCGGGTTGAACATCGCCGTCAGGGTCGAGAGCAGGTCGCGGCCGAGCTGGGTCGAGACCGCGAGCGTCGTCAGGACGAAGGCGAGCACGACGCCAGCCGCATAGCCCTGGGCCAGCACGATCAGCGACAGCCTCGCCCGCTCGACGAGTTCGCCACTGGCCAGCCCCTCCAAAAGGGCTCGCAGCGTGGCGGTGAAGCTCGGCAGCAGCAGATCGTTATCCTGCCAGCGCGCTGCCGCCTCCCAGAGCCCCGCCAGCACGAGCAGGATCAGGAGCTTTCGTAGCCAGCCTTGCCGTACGAGCCGCTCGAGCAGCGGGCGTGGACGCTCGACCGCGACGGCGACGAAGGGCGGCAGCGGCCGGTCGAATTCCGGCCGGATCGGTGGGGCGGCGAGCTTCATGACTGAGAGGTGTCGCGGGCGCCGGCGTCCGGTTCAGGCTCGCCTTCGAAGAGCCGGGCATGGAGCCGCCGGACCGCTTGCTGGAAAGACGCGCTGCCGATGCTGCCGAGATCGAATTCATGGCTGTTGAACTCGGCCCGCAGCCGGCCGGGATGGGGCGAGAGTACGGCGATGCGATTGCCGAGGATCAGCGCTTCCTCGATCGAATGCGTGACGAAGAGCAGGGTGAAGCGCGCCTCCTCCCAGAGCCCGAGCAGCTCCTCCTGCATCTTGCGCCGCGTCAGGGCGTCGAGTGCGGCGAAGGGTTCGTCCATCAGCAGGATCCGCGGCTGCATTGCGAGGGCCCGCGCGATGGCGGCCCGCTGCTTCATGCCGCCCGACAATTCGTGCGGATAGCTGCTCGCGAACTTCGCGAGGCCGACCTTCTCGACATAGTGACGCGCCCGCTCCGTCGCTTCCCGGCGCGACAGGCTGCGCGAGGCGATCAGCGGAAAGGCGACGTTCTGCAACACCGTCTTCCAGGGAGGGAGTTGATCGAACTCCTGAAAGACGACGATGCGGTCCGGACCCGGGCCGCGGATCGGCGCGCCGGCGAGGGAAATATCGCCCTCGACGGGTGCGATGAAGCCGGCGATCGCCTTGAGCAAGGTGGACTTGCCGCAGCCGGAGGGCCCGAGCAGCACGAAGCGATCGGCCTCGTAGACATCGAAGCCGACCTGATGGGTCGCACGAACGATCCTGTCGTCGCTGCGGTATTCGAGGCTGACATCCGCGACGCGGAGCAGGGGAGGCGGCAGCGGCGCGGCGAGCGTGGATGAGGCCGGCGACACGGCGTCGACGGCCGAGCGCTGCGACACAGCGCGCTGCCGCTCATTCTGCGCAGCGACAATCATCGAACGTCAGCTGCCCGCCGCGATCCGTGGATCGGCGAAGAAATAATCGGAGAGCGCCTTCGGCTGGTTCTTGATCGCGCCGACGCGCTGCAGGAACTGGCCGAGCCCGAGCGTATTCTGAGGTTCGACCTTGAAGGTCACCTGCGGGCTCTTGATGATGTCGAGCACCAGCTTTCGGTCGCCCTTGCCGCCATTGGCCTTGAGATAGATGTCGGCCGCCTGCTCGGGATGGGCGGCGACGAATTTCGCGGCCTCGTCCAACGCGTCGAGGAAGGCGCGGTAGGTCTTCGGCGCCTCCGCGTAGAACTTCTCGGTGGCGTAGAGCACCGTCGACGAGGCCGGCCCGCCCTGCACGTCGTAGGAATTGAGCACGATGCGGGCCTTCGGGTTCTCGGCCAGTTCCTGCTCCTGGAAGGGCGGGTTGCCGAAATGCCCGGTGATCTCGGTGCCGCCCTTGATGATCGCGGCGGCGGCTTCCGGATGCGGCAGCGCGACGCTGATCTTGTCCAGCTTCGCGAATTCGGTGTCGCCCCAGAGCTTGGCCGAGGCCCATTGCAGGATGCGCGACTGCACGGACACACCGACTGCCGGCAGAGCGATGCGGTCCTTCTCCGTGAAATCCGCGATCGTCTTCACGTTCGGATTGTTCGTGACGAGATAATAGGGAAAGTTGCCGAGCGACGCGACGCCTTTGACGTTCTGCTTGCCCTTGGTGCGATCCCAGAGCGTGAACAACGGGCCGACGCCGGCCCCGGCGATCTCGATGCTGCCCGACAGCAGGGCATCGTTCACCGCGGCACCGCCGGAGAGCTGGACGAAGTCGACCTTGATATCGATGCCGGCCGCCTTGCCGTGCTTCTCGATCAGCTTCTGCTCGGCGGCGACGTCGAGCAGCAGATAGACGACGCCGAACTGCTTGGCGATGCGCAATTGGCCTTCGGCCGCATGCGCGTTCCCCAGGGTCACCATCGAGATCGCAAGCCCGCCAAGCGCAGCCGCTGCTTGCCTGCGTGTCCATCGGACTGGAGAATTCGTCATCGCGACACCTTCGGGATAGGGGTTACATCGAGTGCGTGAGTCTGTGGTGTCGGTATATTGAGGTCAATCAAACGATATTTCGAATAATGCGAAGTATGGGGATAGATATTCTGGTTTTATAGTTCAGGCCGGATCATAAATCTTTGAGATTGGAATTGCATCTGTCTGCGGTGGTAGCGGCGCGCGGCTCCGGGGGCAGCAGGCCAGGCCGCTAAAGCCTCGGCACGGCTTCGAGCAGGCGGCGCGTATAGTCGTGTTTCGGAGCGTCGAACACCTCCTCGGCCGCGCCTGTTTCGACGATCACGCCATCCTTCATCACGGCGATGCGATCGCTCATGTGGCGGATCACGCCGAGGTCGTGGGAGATGAAGAGCATCGCCAACCCAAGCCGGTTCTGGAGCGCGATCAGCAGATCGAGCACCTGCGCCTGTGTGGTGACATCGAGCGCGGAGACGGGCTCGTCGCAGATCAGGAGATCGGGCTCGCTGGCGAGCGCCTGGGCGATCGAGACGCGCTGCCGCTGGCCTCCCGACAGGGCGGTCGGCCGCCGGTCGAGCACATCCGAAGGCAGATTGACGAGCTGGATCAGCTCCCGCACGCGCGCTGACCGTGCGGCTTTGCCGAGATCGGTGTGCAGGAGCAGCGGCTGCTCGATGATCCGCTCCACGGCATAGCGCGGATCGAAGGAATTCAGCGGGTCCTGAACGATCGTCTGGACATGCCGGCGCAGTGGCCGGCGCTGGCGTTCGGAGAGCTGGCTCCAAGCCTGGCCACGGAAGAGGACCTCGCCTGCGTCGGGGGGGCGCAGCGCAAGCGCGACCTTGCCGATCGTGGTCTTGCCGGAGCCGGATTCCCCGACGATGCCGAGGGTCTCGCCGGGATAGACGTGGAGCGAGACGCCGTTCGCGGCATGGGTCACGCTGCGATCCGGTCTGGTGAAGCGTACCGCGATGTCGCGCAGCGCGAGGATCGGCTGGCTGCGCTCGGGCTGCGCCTTGACCGGCCGCGCGCCGGATGTGGACAGCCAGCGTCCCCGCGTCGCCGCGCTCGGCACGGCCGACAGCAGGCGCTGCGTATAAGCATGGCGCGGTTTCCGCAGGACCTCCCGCGCCGGGCCTGTTTCGACCAGCTCGCCGTTCTGCATGACGGCGATCCGGTCAGCGAGCTGGGCTGCGACGGCCAGGTCATGCGTGATCAGCAGGATGCCGTGCCCAGCCTTGGCGAGCGCCTGGAAGACGCTGAGGATCTGCTGCTGGACGGTGACATCGAGCGCCGTGGTCGGCTCGTCGGCGATGAGCAGGCGAGGGCGTGCGGCCAGCGCCGAGGCGATGAGCGCCCGTTGCCGCAGCCCGCCCGACAGTTCGTGGGGGTATTGTGCGGCCCGGACCACCGGATCGGGAATGCCGACGCGGGCGAGCAGAGTTTCGACCTCCTTGCCGATCTCCGCGCGCGGAACCAGTCCGTGGGTCAGGAGCGGCTCGCCGACTTCCCGGCCGATCCTGCGCAGGGGATCGAGCGAGACGAGAGCGTCCTGCAGCACGAAGCCGATCTCTCGCCCCCGGATCTTCGACCATTGCCGCTCCGAGAGCTCGGTCAGCGAGCGGGCCTCGCCATCGTGGCCCGACAGGCGCAACGACCGCGCGCGCAGCTCTGCGCCAGACCCCGCCAGCCCGACGAGCGCGCGGGCGGTCACCGACTTTCCAGAGCCGGATTCGCCGACGATGGCGAGGATTTCGCCGGCGCCGATGGTGAAGGAGATGCCGCGCACGACCTCCCGTGGTCCGAGCCGGCTCGGGAAGGCGATGTGCAGATCCTCGACCTCGAGGATGGCGGGGCGGGCGGCCGGCGCAGCCGAGACCACGTCATGCCGCCCCACGAGCTGGACGTTCATGGCTCGCCTCCCTGTGAGAGCAGAAGCTGCAGACGCCGCCCGAGGATGGTGATGGCGATGACCGAGATCGCAACGACGGTCGCCGGCAGGAAGCTGATCCAGGGCGCGGTATCCAGGAAGTTGCGCCCATCGGCCAGAAGGGCTCCCCATTCCGCGGCGGGAGGCACGACGCCAAGTCCGATGAAGCTCAGGGCAGAGGCCGACAGCACGGCATTGCCGACGCCGATCGTGGCCAGGACGACGAGCGGCCGGACGGCATTGGGCACGACATGGCGGGCGATGATTGCTGGCGTGGACTCGCCGAGCGACACGGCATGCTCGACATAGCCGGATTGCCAGACGCGGAGCACCTGCGAGCGTACCAGCCGGGCATAGCCCGCGATGCTGGAAAGCCCGACGGCAAGCAGCGTGTTCGTCGGCCCCCGGCCGAGCACGGCGATGATCAACAGGGCGAGCAGGATTTCGGGGAACGCCAGCAGGATGTCGATCAGTCGCACGAGCAGGCGCTGCAGGACCGGCGGAGCCAGTCCGGCGGCTGTGCCGAGCAGCACGCCGCCGGCGCAGCCGATCAGCGTCGCGCCGATGCCGATGCCCAGGGATTGCGAGGTTCCGTAGATGACGCGTGTGAAGACGTCGCGGCCGAGCTGGTCGGCTCCGAACCAATGGCCTGGGCCGGGCGGCAGCAAGATCGCATCGGTATCGACCGCGTCGGGTGCCAGCGCCGTGAACCATTGCGGCATCGCGGCCGCGGCCAGGAGGAGCAGGACGAAGGCGAGCGGGATGATGAGCCCAGGCGCGCGCCATGGATTCCCGGCCCGGTTGCCGTTGCGGACACGCGCGATGACGTCGAGGGCCTGGCTCATCGCGCCGTCCTCCGCAGCCGCGGATCGATCAGCAGGTAGAGCGCATCGACGGCCAGGTTGATCAGCACCGAGACCAGCGCCGACAGCATCACGAGACCCAGCAGCAAGGGCATGTCGCGGGTCTTGATCGCCTGCAGGGTGATCTGGCCGATGCCGGCTCTTCCGAACACGGTTTCCGTGAGGATCGATCCGGCCAGGACGCCGGCGAAGAGCGTGCCGGTCAATGTCGAGACCGCGAGCGCGGCATGGCGCAGGGCGTGGCGCAGGCGCAGCTGCGTCTCGCTGACGCCGCGCGTCCGTACGGTCAGGGCGAAGGGCTGAAGCAGCGCCTCTTCGAGCCCGTCACGCAGGACCTGCCCCAGCAAGGCCGCGAGCGGGAGGCTCAAAGCAGTGGCGGGCAGCACGAGCGCGGGGAGGCCCTCGCCACCGATGATCGGGAACCAGCCGAGATAGAAGCTGAAGACCGTCAGCAGCAGGAGCCCGACCCAGTAGACCGGGGTGCTCAGCACGGCGAGCTCCAGCCCGGCGAGGACGGTCCGCAAGCCCTTGCGCCGCCCGGCCGTGGCCAGCGCGTTGACGAAGGCGAGGCTGAGAGCCAGCGCCATCGCCGTGCCGGCGAGCTGGAGCGTAGGCCCGGCCGCCTCGCCGATGACCTCGATGACCGGTTGCCGGTATTGATAGCTGTCGCCGAAATCGCCGAGCAGGGCCTGGCCGATATAGCGCAGATATTGCACGGGCAAAGGCTGGTCGAGGCCGAACTGCCGGACGAGAGCCTCGCGCTCGGCGGCGTCGACGATGTTCTCGCCCCCGGTGAGAACCGCGACGGGATCGCCCGGAATCGCCTTGACCGCAACGAAGGTGATCGTGGCCGCGCCCCAGAGCACGGCCACGATCACGCCGAGGCGCCGGAGCGCCGCGGGGAGGGCGCTACCGAGCCAGCCAGGCATCGTAGAGATTCGGCTTCGCATTCGTCGCCCAGCTGATGCCTTGCAGCTTCTTCGAGGCGCCGAGTTGATAGGCGGCGACATAGAGCGGCACGGCATAGGCTTGGCCGATGATCTCGGCCTGGGCCTGGCCGTAGAGGCGCTGCCGCTCGTCACCGGAGGCGCCGATCGCCTTGGTCAGGATCTCGTCGAGGCTCTTCACCCGCGCATTATTGGCGCCGTTCGGCGGGATATAGGCCGAATGGAAGACGGTCCGCAGGATGTCGGGTTCGGCGCGGACATAGTAGAGCGAGACGAGGTCGTAGTCGTTCGCGGCCGTGCGGGCGGTGTAGCCCCCGGCATCGACGGGGTCGAGCTGCAGATCGAAGCCTGCTTTCTTGACGGAGAACTGCACGGCCTGGGCCACGGTCAGGTCCGAGGCGCCCCATGCCGCAGCGTCGTAGACGAAGCGGACACTCAGGCGTTCGCCGCCTTTCGAGCGGATGCCGTCGCCGTCCTTCGTGGTCCAGCCGGCGTCATCGAGCAGTTTCGCGGCTTTCTGCGGATCGAAGCCCCAAGTCTTCGCGATTGTCGGGTCGTAATACAGCGTCGAGGGGCCGAGGATGTTGTCGGCCGCCTTGAGGCTGCCGAAGAAGGCGGCCTTGACGGCGCCGGGCGCGTCGACGGCGCTCTGGAAAGCCTGACGAACGCGGGCGTCGGCGAAGGGGCCCTTGCTCGTGTTCAGGAACAGCGAGCGGTTCACGCCGGGGTTTTCGCGCGTCACCACCTGGAGGCGATTATCGGCCTGGACGGAACGGAAATTGGCCGGCGGCACCTCGTCGATTGCCTGCACCTGTCCGCTGCTCAGCGCGCCGAGGCGAACCGAGGATTCCGGCAGATAGCGGAACACGATCGCGTCGAGATGGGCGGGGCCTTGATGCGCGGCATAGCCCGGTCCCCAGTTGTAATCGGCGCGCTTGGTCAGCCGGCTGCCGCTGCCCTTGGTGAAGCTTTCGAGCACGAAGGGGCCGGAGCCAACGACCGTGTTGGTCGTGCTCTTCGCATCGCGCAGATAGGTCGGCGACTGGATGCCGAGATAGGGCAGGCTCAGGCCCTGCAGCAGCGGCGCGAAGGATTGCTTGTAGGAGATCACCACCGTCGTGGCGTCGGGCGCGGCGATGCCGGCGACCGGACCGAGCAGGGACTTGGAATAGCTCGATGTCGTCTTGGGATCGAGAATCCGGTCGAAGTTGAACTTGACCGCGGCGGCGTCGAGCGGCGTGCCATCGCTGAAGGTCACGCCGCGGCGCAGGTGGAAGGTGTAGACCGTGTTGTCGGCATTCACCTCCCAGCGTTCGGCGAGCCATGGCGTGAACCTGTTGTCCTCCGCCTGGCCGACGAGGGAATCGACGAGGTTGCGGGTGATCAGCGCCGTGATCGAATTGCCGGTGACCGACGGGTCGATGATGGCGGTGTCGCTCGCGAGGCCGAAGGTCAGCGTGCCTCCGGCTACGGGCTTGCCTGCCGCCTGGTTGTCGGCGGCGGAGGCGGAATAGCCGGCAGCCAGAAGGGCGATGGCTGTCACGGCCGCACGCAGATGACGTCCGCGAGCCGGGGCAGAGCCGCGATGGTGCGGCAGCCATCCACGGTGAGGTGTGTGGAAATCGGACGGGCTCATGGTCATGCCTTCGGATCAATGAGAGCGGCGGCGCGGGCCAGCGATGGCCGCAACCTGAAGCTCCTTGGGCGTCGGAAAATCGGTGTTCGGTCGCGCTGCGCGACGACCGGCTACTTGTTGCTGCGGCGGCGGGTCTCGCCGGTGCGTGTCCAGTGCAGGAATGCCGACAGGCGTAGCAGGGCGTGAATGACGATGTTGAACGGGATAATCATGGGCCTTCCTCAAGCAAAGGAGCCCACGGCAATGCGCGTGGTGCTTTTAGCATTGGTGACGCGGTGCAAGCTGCTCCAACAAATCCCGCGATCGCCCTGATTTCAACCATGACGATGTGAGTAATCATTGTTTTCTACATGCCCTCAGTCAATCGAATGTATTTTCAAATACATGCGCCTGGGAGCAAGGATTCGCTTTCGCTGCCAGCCTGAAGGGATAATTCGCCCTTCACGGTCTGGCAGTGTGCTGGGAACGGCGCTGGGGCCCGGCCGCGTCGCCCCAGGATGGTGCCAGCTTCGAACTCTTAAGACCCAGGGAAGAAGCGATTGGCCGGGCGCGGCAGGCCGAGATGGTCGCGCAGCGTGGTACCGGCATAGTCCGTCCGGAACAGCCCGCGCCGCTGCAGTTCCGGCACGACCTTGTCGACGAAATCGTCGAGCCCTTCCGGCAGGTACGGGAACATCACGTTGAAGCCGTCGCTGCCGCGTTCGACGAGCCACTGCTCCATGGCGTCTGCGATGGTCGCGGGCGTACCGACGAAGGCGAGCCCGCCATAGCCGCCGAGCCGCTGGGCGAGCTGGCGCACGGTCAGGTTCTCGTCGCGCGCCAGCGCGATGGTGCGCTCGCGCCCGCTCTTGCTGGCATTGGTGTCGGGGATGTCGGGCAGCGGCCCGTCCGGGTCGAAGCCCGAGGCATCATGGCCCAGCGCGATCGACAGCGAGGCGATGGCGCTGTCGTAATGGACGAAAGAATCGAGCAGGGCGCGCTTTTCGCGGGCTTCCTCGACGCTGTCACCGACGACGACGAGCACGCCGGGAAGGATCTTGAGGTGATCGGGGTCGCGGCCGAACCCGGCCATCCGCCCCTTGATGTCGGCATAGAAGGCCTGGCCCTCGGCAAGCGTGCGGTGGGCGGCGAAGACGGCCTCCGCCGTCTCGGCTGCGAGCTGGCGACCGGCCTCCGATGCTCCCGCCTGAACGATGACCGGCCAGCCCTGCACGGGCCGGGCGATGTTGAGCGGACCGCGCACCGAGAGATGCTCGCCCTTGTGATCGAGCACATGCATCTTGTCGGGGTCGAAATAGAGCCCGCTTTCGCGATCGCGGGTGAAGGCGTCGTCGGCGAAGGAATCCCACAGGCCGGTGACGACATCGTAGAATTCGCGTGCCCGGTCGTAACGCTCGCCATGCTCCTTGTGCTCGGTCAGGCCGAAATTGAGGGCGGCGTCGGGGTTCGAGGTGGTGACGATGTTCCAGCCGGCGCGCCCGCCGCTGATATGGTCGAGCGAGGCGAAGCGCCGGGCGACATGATAGGGCGCGTCGAAGGTGGTCGAGGCGGTGGCGACGAGGCCGATTCGCTCGGTCGCGCCGGCCAGGGCCGACAGAAGCGTGAACGGCTCGAACGACGTGACGGTATGGCTGCGCTTCAGGGCCTCGACCGGCATGTTCAGTACGGCCAGGTGGTCGGCCATGAAGAAGGCGTCGAATTTCCCGGCTTCCAGCTTCCGCGCGAAGCGCTTGAGATGGGCGAAGTTGAAATTGGCGTCCGGATAGGCGCCGGGATAGCGCCAGGCGCCGGTATGGATGCTGACCGGGCGCATGAAGGCGCCGAGATGGAGCTGTCGGGGCGATGGCATGGGAGGACCTGCTGGCAAGTCTGGGGAGGGTCTTGCTCAGCTAGGGAAGGGCAGGGCCGCGTGCCATGCCCGGCGCCCAGAAAACGATATTCCGCATCGACCGGGTGCCGTTGGAAGAAGGACCGTCTTCGAAACCGGCTTCCGGGAGAAGGCCGCTGCCCGCGGCGGAGCCCGGTCCGGCACGGACGTGAACAAGCGACTTCAATGCAGCCGGGATAGGGCGCTTGGCCGGACGGCCTGATGCTCTCGCCCGGCGCTCCGCCGCCAGAGGAGCTGGTCGAGCAGACGCAGCCCTTCGGCCCAGCTGCCATGGCCGCTGGCGACATTGATGTGCCCGGCATCGCCGAGGTCGACGAAGGCGGCGTCCCACATGTTGGCGATGATCCGCGCGCGCTCGATTGCCATGTACGGGTCGGTGCGGCTGGCGACCACGATCGCAGGGAACTGGAAGGGCACGTCCGGCAACGGACCGAACGAGGCGATGCCGTGAACTTTCGAAATTCTCAGCTCGGGATCGGCCGGCGCCACCAGCAGGGCGCCGCCGATCGGCAGTTCGGGAAAGCGGGCTGCCAGATGCGCGATGAGCGTGGCGCCGAGGCTATGCCCGACCAGAACCGTACCGGGGCGTCGCAGCACGTGCCGATGGAGTGCGTCGAGCCAGGATTCGAGGTCCGGCTGGTGCCAGTTCTTCTGCTGGACGCGTTCGGCTTGGTCGATCTCGGCGGCCCATCGGCTCTGCCAATGTGCGGGCTCGGAATCGTGGAGGCCGGGGACGATGAGGACGGACATGGCGCAGCTCCCTCGTGCTGCGTCGATCATCGACCCGGCCGATGCGTTCGGTCAATGAAACGGATTGGCAAATTTGGACCGGTTTAGAGGACGGTTGCCTGCCATCTCCCTGGTTCAAGGACGGTTATCTCGCCGGTTCGAATGTCGCGCGCTTGCAGAAGCGGCCGATCTAGATGCCGGCACCGTATTGCAGGCTCTCGTCCAGCTTGCCGTAGACGCCGCGCCAGTAGAGCAGGGCGCCTTCGTCCTGCGCGTGCCGGATCGCCTTGATGCGGCCGATCAGGATCGTGTGCGAATGACGTTCGATCGCCTCCTCGGTCTCGCAATCGAGCACGGCAAGGGCGCCGTCGAGCGTCGGTGCACCGGTCGCCAGATGTGCCCAGTCGCCTTCATCAAAGCGTGCTTCGCCCTTGAAGCCGCCGCGCCCGGCGAAGCGATCCGCGATGCTCTGGTGCCGGGCGGCGAGGACGTTGATCGCAAAGTGGCCCGCAGCCTCGATCGTCGGCCAGGCCGAGGCATTGCGGTTGACGCAGACGATGACGGTCGGCGGATCCGCGGAAAGCGCCGTCAGCGAGGTCGCAGTCAGTCCCGCTCGGCGCTGTGCATGGGTCGCGGTGATGACGCTCACGGCACCCGCGACGTTTCTCATCACCGCCTTGAACGCGTCAGCGTGAATGTCGCGCACGGCAAGGGAAGACTGTTGATTCATTCGTGACCGCATCCTCGTGCGGCTCCGGATGCCGCCGGCGCGTTTTAGGCGGCGGCAGTTTTATTGTCTATATAATTAGTAGATAATTAGATTGCGTAATCCGCATGAAGCGACGCGTGCGCGATCGAGCGCTGGACCAGATCTGCCACCGTCGTATTGTCGACGATCCCCGCGATGGCATCGCGCACGTCGCTCATCACCGAGCGCACCGGACAGGTGTCGATATCGCCGCAATCCTCGCAGGCTCGAAAGGCGGAGCGGCTGGCGCAAGCGATCGGTGCGATCGGGCCTTCCAGGGCCCGGATCACGGCACCCACTTTGATAGATCGCGCCGGTTTGGCCAGGGCATAGCCGCCGCCCGGCCCCTTCTTGCTGCGCAGCATGCCGGCATTGCGCAGATCGAGCAGGATGGCGTCGAGGAATTTCTTCGGAATGTTGTTCCGCTGCGCCACGTCGGCGACCTGCGCGGTCTCGCCAGCTTCGAGCCGGGCAAGATGCACGATCGCCTTGAGGCCGTATTTCCCCTTGTTGGTCAGCACCGGATTCACCCATGCGTTGAATGTATAGTTTTCCTATCAAGTTTTATCATAATTTCAATATGAACGTTCTCTTCGGGGCCGCGTGCAGAGAAAAGCAATCTCGGCACCGGGGTGACGGAGCGGCTGGGGAGCCGCTCCGTCGAAGAACTCAGGCGCTGCGGGCCAATGAGACAGCCGGCGTCAGGGCGGGCAGCTCCAGGTTCGAGCGGAAATCGTCTCCGACATAGTCGGTGTCGATGAGCCCGCGCCGGCGCAGCTCCGGCAGCAGGCCGTTCAGGAGCAGGTCCTCCTGGTCGGGATTGCCGAGCCCGTGGAGCGTCAGGACGTCCAGCACCCCGGCGCGGAAGCGCTCCTCGATCGCATCGACCAATTGCTCCGGCGTGCCCGCGACGGACCAGTGCCCGGTCTCCTGCGCCTCGATGATCAGTTCACGGAGCGTCAGGCCCTGCTTCGCGTAGCGACTGAAGATCTCGACGCGCCCGCGGCGCCGGTTGGTGCTGGTGACCTCGGGCAGCAGGCTGTCGGGCAGGGGCTTGTCGAGCGGCAGGCCCGAGAGATCGATGTCGCCGCCCAGCATGTCGGCGAGCTTGAGGCGCCCAAGCTCGTAATCGATGCGCTCGTGCTTCTCCTTCAGGCGCCGGGCGACATCCGCATCGGATTCCCCGATCACCGAATGGAACGAGTTCATCACGAAGGGCAGGTTGTCGCCGCGCCCGAAGCCTTTGGCGCGCCGCCGCAGCTCGGTCACGAAGGCGAGCGCGCCCTCCAGCTTCGGCTGCGACGTGTAGACAACCTCGGCATAGCGGGCGCCCACATTGATGCCGGCTTCAGACTGGCCGGCCTGAAATTGCACGGGACGGCCCTGCGGCAGCGGCGGCACGTTGAGCGGCCCCTGAACGGTGAAGTGCCGGCCGCGATAATCGACGCGATGGAACTTGGCTGGGTCGAGAGCAAGCCCGCCGGAAGCCTTGCGCGTCACCGCATCGCTCTCGTTCGCATCATACAGAGCGTTCACGACCTCGATGAATTCCGCGGCACGGGCATAGCGCTCCTCGGGGCTGAGCAGGTCCAAGCCGAAATTCTCCTCGCCGACCGAGGAGGTGACCGCATTCCAGGCGGCGCGGCCGCCGCTGGCATGGTCGAGCGTACCGATCAGGCGCGCCAGATTGTAGGGATGGTGGAACGTCGTCGAGACCGTCGCCACGAGGCCGATATGCGAGGTGACCTGGCTCAGTGCGGCGAGCGCGATCAACGGATCCTGCACCCCGGCGGTGCCGGCGAGGCCGGCCGGATCGATCTGCAGCAGGTCGGCGGTGAAGAGGCCGGTGATCTTCTCGGCTTCGGCTCTGCGGGCGAATGCGGTGGCGCGCTTCGCCCCGGTGGCCGGATCGGCATCGTTCGATGCCGCGATGACGTTGGAGGCGCCCATCAGGGTCTTGAGGCGGCGGCGGGTGGGTGGCGACATCTCAGCGTCCTTATCCTGATCGTTGATCGACGGAGGGTGGCGATCCGACGCGGTAGCCAGCGCTGCTCAGGGCAGGGCGGGCACGGCATCGAGCAGAGCGCGGGTGTAGCTATGCGTGGGGGCGGCGAAGACCGTCTCGACCGCGCCGGTCTCCACGACGCGTCCGTCCTTCATCACGAGCACGCGGTCGGTCAGGTGATGGATGACGCCGAGATCGCGGGAGATGAACGGCAGGGCCGTGCCGGAGGCTGCCTGGAGCTCCGCCCAGAAGCGTTCTTCGCGTGATCATGATGTCGAACCCCTTTGGCCGGCTCAGGCGGCCAGCGAGGCGCGAGCCTCGGCCGCGAGAAGCTCGATCGTTCTCAGGCGCCACGCGCCTTCATTCACGGGGCAGTCGACGATGAATTCGTCGATTCCGAATGCCCGGTGCAGCCGCTTGAGCTCGGCATGGATCCGTGCCGGCGTGCCGCGCAGGAGCAGCGAGCTGCGCTCCTCGATGCGGTATTCGCGCGAACCGGTCTGCCGGATGTATTCGAGGGCCTGCTCGCGGCTGGTGACGTTGACGCCCTGGCCGTTCTCGATATCCACGCGGAAGCGGCGCGTATCGGGCGCGAGGCTGCGGGCCAGATCATCGGTCTCGGCGGTGACGACGCCCAAGGCGAGCAGCGCCGAGGTGCCGCCGGCGGCACGATAGGCCGACAGGGCTTCACCCATGGCGGCCTCGTCGCCATGGATATGGCCGGGATAGACGAAACCCCAGCCGAGACCGGCGGCGAGCCGCGCGCTCTCGATGCTGGCGCCGAGCAGGAAGCGGTCCGG
This sequence comes from Allobosea sp. OAE752, assembly GCF_050433265.1. Lineage (NCBI taxonomy): Bacteria > Pseudomonadati > Pseudomonadota > Alphaproteobacteria > Hyphomicrobiales > Alloboseaceae > Allobosea > Allobosea sp. OAE752. Next base: position 40,389 of record NZ_JBNPXO010000001.1, on the reverse strand, counting down.
GGGCTGCGCCGGCGCCGGGAAGGCCGCGAGCCGATTGCCGGCGTCGCTGCCGTCATGGTGCTCGCGCAGGAAGCCGTCGAGCTCCACGAGCTGCGTGTCGAAGCTCGGCTTGCGGGCGGGATCATAGGCTCCCTGCAGGGCATGGGTCGACAGCGGCATCCCGCCCGGCGCCTTGCCGATGCCGATATCCACGCGCCCCGGCGCGAGTGCCGCCAACAGGTTGAAGTTCTCGGCGACTTTATAGGCGCTGTAGTGCTGGAGCATCACGCCGCCGGAGCCGATTCTGATGCGGCTGGTGTGCGCCAGCAGGAAGCTGATCAGCACCTCGGGCGACGAGCTCGCCAGCTTCGCCGCGTTGTGGTGCTCGGCGACCCAGAACCGCGCGAAACCGAGCTCTTCCGCCGCTTTTGCCAGCGAGAGCGTCCGTGCGAGCGCGTCGGCGGCGGCCTCGTTCGCCTGCAGGGGGCTCTTGTCGAGGAAGCTCAGTCGATAGGGCATTCGGCCTCGCCAGGCATTGACAGAGAATATTGTTCGAATAGTCTATAGAATTAATAGAATGCTTGATCAAGCGGTCGCGGGCAAGCCAAGCCGCTGCGATTTCGGAGAATGTTATGGCTGACGTCTTTGTGCGGTCTTCGCCTCTCGACCCGGCGGCGGAGCCGCTGCTTGAGGGGCTGATCTCGGAATATGACGGGCGCTACGGCGCGGCGAGCCGCCCCGGCGGGGCCCGCTCCGAGATCATGCGCTATCCGGCTGAAGCGTTTACGCCGCCGCTCGGCATCTTCCTGCTCTTGCAGCGCGACAGGGAGACGATCGCGGGCGGGGCATTCATGAGCCACGACGATGAGACGGCGGAGTTCAAGCGCATCTGGACGCGCCCGGATCTGCGCCGACAGGGGCTTGCCCGGCAAATCGTGCTTGCACTCGAAGAGGCGGCGGCCGAGCTGGGCTATACCCGGGCTTATCTGACCACCGGTTTCCGCCAGCCCGAAGCGTCGGCCTTGTACCTCGCCCTGGGCTATCGGCCGCTCTTCGACACGAGCGTCGATCCCACCCTCTACCGCTCCTTGCCGTTCGAGAAACATATCGGGGCAAAGGCGGGGCAGGTCGGCACCTATCCGGTCTTCGCGCCGGCTGCGTCACTGGAGGACGCCACCAAGCGCGTCGCTGCGATCAAGGCCGAGCAGGAGGCGAAGGTCTCCGCCCGGCTGGCGAGCTATCTGGCCTCGGCCGCCTGAGCACTGACCCGATCGGATCGAACGATGACGCAGAAATCGACTTTCCTAGTAGGCTTTGGGCTGCATGCCGGTTCCCATGGAGACGATCCCGACTGGCGCGGCTTCTGGGGTGGCCTGATCGGCCGGCTCGACGGCGCGGCCGAATTCCTGACCCTGGAAGATCGCTTCGCCGATCCCGGCCGGGACGGGCTCGATGCGATCCTTCTGGCCAATTGGCTCGCGCCGCGCAGCCGCGACATCGGCATCATCGCCGGCGCGCCCCTCAACGTCCTCGAGCCCTTCCATGTCTCGACCGCCATCGCCACCCTGGACTATGTCAGCGGGGGCAGGGCTGGCCTCCTGGCCCAGCGCCTCGACCAGCAGCGGAGCCTTGACGCCGGCCGTGCCATCGGCGCGCTGAAGGGCTTTCCGGCGGTCGATCCGCCGTCTCTCGACCGCGATGCGCTCGCTGCGGCCGAGGTGGTGAGGCGGCTCTGGGACAGTTGGGAGGATGATGCGGTCATCCGCGACGTCGTGAGCCAGCGCTATGTCGATGGCGAGAAGCTTCACTATATCGACTTCCAGGGCGCCGATTTCCGCGTGCTGGGGCCCTCCATCACGCCAAGACCTCCTCAGGGCCAGCCTTTGGTCGCGACCAGCTGGACGGCGGAAGCGGATCTGGCGCTTGCCCGCGCTGCCGACGTGGTTTTCGTGCCGGCGGAGGGCGACCTTCCCGGAACGGCGGCGAAGCTGAGGGTCGATGGCCCCGGCACGGGGCCGAAGGTCATCGCCGATCTGCATGTGAAGCCCGATGTGGCTGATGTCGCCGACCTGATCGCTGCCGCCAAGACCTCCGAGACTCAGGGAGCCCACGGCGTCCGCCTGATCTTGACCGACCCGCACCGGCAGATCGCGCCTGTTGTCGACACGCTTGTGCCTGCTCTTCGCACCGCGGGGCTCGTCGCACAGCCCTCGGGGGGAGATCTGCGCAGTCGCTTCGGTCTGCCCGCCGCCCGCAATCGCTACGCCGCGGCCGCCTGAGCTCGGAGGAATATCATGTCCAAGAAGCAGATCATCCTCGGGGCGCAGTTTCCGGGCGTGAACAATTTCACGGTCTGGAGCGATCCGGCCGCCGGCAGCCAGATCGCATTCTCGTCCTTCCGGCACTTCGCCGAGACCGTCGAGCGCGGCAAGTTCGACTTCATCTTCCTGGCCGAAGGCCTGAGAGTCCGGGAGCAGAAGGGGCGCTTCCACGAGCTGGATGTCGTCGGCCGCCCGAACACCCTGGCTATCCTCACGGCATTGGCTTCGATCACCAACCATGTTGGTTTGATCGGGACGCTGACGACGACGTTCAACGAGCCTTACCCGCTGGCACGCCAGCTCGCGACGCTCGATATCCTGTCCGGCGGGAGGGCCGGCTGGAACGTGGTGACGTCGCCCGGTGCCTTCACCGGAGCCAATTTCCGCCGCGGCGATCATCTGCCGTTCCGCGAACGCTACGAGCGCGCGCGGGACTTCCTCGAAACCGCGCGCTCGATCTGGCAGGGCGGCGATTTCCATGTCCGCTCTCCCTATTTCGACATCGCAGGCCGCACCGGTGCCGGCCCACTGCCGCAAGGGACCCCCGTCATCGCGCAGGCCGGCGATTCCGAGGAGGGCAGGGAACTCGCCGCCAGCCATGCCGACCTGATCTATTCGCGGCATGGGACCCTTGAGGAGGGACAGGCCTTCTATGCCGATGTGAAGCAGCGTCTTGCCAAATACGGACGCAGCCGCGATGCCCTGAAAATCCTCCCGGGAGCCAATTTCGTCCTGGGCGAGACGCTTGAAGACGCGCTGGAAAAGCAGAGGGCCATCCGCCTGCAGCAGGTCAGCCCGAAGAACGCCATCGTCTTTCTCGAGCACGTCTGGAACCGCGATCTCACGGCCTACGACCCGGACGGCCCGCTGCCGGAGGTCGATCCCGATGTCGCCGTCGAGCAGCTCGCCCAGGGGCGCGCCGCCCGCTACGACAACCGCCTGGAAACCGCGCGCGCCTGGCGCGAACTGGCCGAGCGCGAAAAGCTCAGCATCCGCGAGCTCATCATCAAGGTGACCGGACGCAAGCAGTTCGTCGGGACGCCCGCACAGGTCGCCGAGGAGATCGATCGCTATATCCAGTCGGATGCGGCGGACGGTTTCGTCTTCGCGCCGCATCTCACGCCCGGCGGCTTCGACGAGTTCGTCGAGAAGGTCATCCCGATCCTGCAGGAGCGCAAGGTCTTCCGGCAGGACTATGCCGCGCCCACCCTGCGTGGAAACCTCGCTCTTCCCGAGGCCTGGCAGCCGGTCGCCAAGGCCGTATAGGCGGCTTCCAATTCAGTGCCGGCGCCGCCTGGTGCTCAGCTCGCGAAAGCCCCGAGCCGCGGAATGCCGAGGCCAAAGCGCTCGCGCAGGGTGGTCTCGGCATAGCTCCGGCGGAACAGGCCACGATCCTGGAGGACGGGGATCACGCGGTCGACGAAATCGTCGAGCCCGTCCGGCATCGAGGCGGGGATCAGGTTGAAGCCGTCGGCCGCGCCCTGTTCGAACCAGAATTGCAGGTCGTCGGCGATCGTCTCCGGAGAGCCGATGATGATGCGGTGGCCATGGGAGGCGATGGCGAGTGCGGCAAGCTCGCCCAGCGTGTAGTTCTCGGCGCGCGCCTTGTTGAGCAGCAGCCGCACCCGGCTTTCGCCATGGATGCGCTCGCCAGGCTCCGGCACCGGCCCGTCGAGCGGATGGGTCGAGAGATCGTAGCCCCAGCGGCCCGAGAGCTGCCGGATGCCGGCTGCGATATCGGTATGCTCCTGCAGCGCCGCGAATTTCTCGCGCGCCTCGACGTCGGTCCGACCCACGATCGGCATGATGCCGGGCAGCACCTTGAGATAGCCGGAGCGGCCGCCGGCCTCGGCCGCCTCCTTGAGCGCGGCGCGATAGGCGAGCGAATCCTCGATCGTGTCCTGTGCGGTGAAGGCGAGATCGGCCTGCGTCGCGGCAAGCCCGATGCCGTCGCGCGAGGAGCCTGCCTGCACGATCACGGGATGGCCCTGCGGCGGCCGGGAGACGTTGAGCGGCCCCCGGACGGAGAAATGCTCGCCCTTGTGGTCGAGCAGGCGAACACGGTCCGTATCGAGGAATCTGCCGGATCGCTTGTCCATGACGAGTGCGTCGTCGGCCCAGCTATCCCACAAGCCGCGCACGACCCGGACGAACTCGTCGGCGCGGGCATAGCGAGCGGCATGATCGGGCAGGGCGCTCAGGCTGAAATTTTCCGCAGCGCGGTCGGATTGCGTGGTGACCACGTTCCAGCCCGCCCGGCCACGGCTGATATGGTCGAGCGAGGCCAGGGCACGCGCGACATTGTACGGCTCGGAGAAGCTGGTCGAGATCGTGCCGACGAGCCCGATCTTCGAGGTCGCGACCGCCAGCGCCGAGAGCAGCGTCACCGGCTCCAGCCCGCCGGCCTTGCCCTGCGCGCCGGGCTCTGGGCCGGCGAGGTTGTCGGCCATGAAGAACATGTCGAACAGTCCTTCCTCGGCCTTCCGCGCGATGCGGATGACCCAGTCGATATCTTCCGGATGACCTTGCGCGGCCTCCTGCCGCCAGGCGGCGGGATGGCGGCCGAGTGGTTGGTGGAACAGCCCCAGATGGATTGTCCGGGACTTCTGCGTCTGTGAAACGGCCGACATCGGGTCTGTCCTGAAGGGAGTGGGGCGCGGCGTAAAGGGTTTACGCCAGTCGCGGATCGAGGTGGTCGCGCAGCCAGTCACCGAGCAGGATGACGCCGAGTACGGTCAGCGTGATCGCGATGCCGGGGAAGGTCGCAACCCACCAGCTTGTGGCGAGGTATTGCCGGCCTTCGCTGAGCATCTGGCCCCATGAAATCTCCGGCGGCTGGATACCGAAGCCGAGGAAGCTCAGCGAGGATTCGGCGAGGATGACGGTGCCGACATTCAGGGTGGACACCACGACGAAGGAGGACAGGATGTTCGGCAGGATATGCCGCAGGATGAGAGCGAGCGGGCCTGCGCCGCTGGCTCGCGCAGCCGCGACATAGTCCATCTCCTTGATGCCGAGCACGTCGGCCCGCACGATCCGGGCGCAGCCGACCCAGTTGGTCGCAGCGATGACGACGACGAGCGGCAGCAGGCCGGAGCCGGCGACAAGGGCGACGACCAGCATGAACAGCATGGTCGGGATCGCCAGCATGGCGTCGATCACGCGCATGATCAGCAGGTCGACCCGGCCTCCCGCCATGCCGGCGAGCAGGCCGAGCGCCAGCCCGATCAGGCTGGACAGGGCGACGGCCGCAAGGCCGACCGAGAGCGATGTCCGCGCCCCGAAGATGATGCGGCTCAGCAGATCGCGCCCCTGGCTGTCGGTGCCCAGCAAGTAGCGCGGGTTTCCGCCTTCCAGCCAGGCGGGAGGCAGCAACTTCAGCGACAGGTTGCGCCGGAGCGGATCGAGCGGTGCGAGCTGGTCGGCAGCCAGCGCCGTGAAGACGATCAGGGCGACGATGACGATGCCGGCGAGGCCTGCCTTGTTGCGCAGGAGCGAAGGCAGCAAGCGGCGGCGCTGCGGCGGAGGGCTGCTGATGAGCGAGATTTCGGACATGCGATGCTGCTGGGCCTATCGAGCAAGGCGCGGATCGATCAGCCGGTAGAGGGCATCGGTCGCGAGGTTGATCGTCAGGGCCATGATGGTGATGACGAAGACCGCGATCTGGATGACCGCCATGTCCTTCGTATAGATCGCCTGCACCACGAGCTGGCCGAGGCCCGGCCAGGAGAACACGGTCTCGGTGACGAGCGCGCCGCCGAGCAGCGCGATGGCATGCAGGGAGGTCATCGTCACCGCCGGGATCAGGGCGTTTCTCAGGCCGTGGCGCAGCACCACGCGCGTCTCGGATAGGCCCTTGGCGCGGGCGGTGCGGACATAGTCCTGCCCCATGACTTCGAGCAGGCTGGAGCGGATGAGCTTGGTCAGTTCCGCGGCGAAGCCGGTACCCAGCGTGATCGCCGGCAGGATGAGATGGGAGAAGCCGCCGCTGCCCGAGACGGGAACCAGCCGCAGCCACACGCCGAAGACCAGGATCAGCATGATCCCGACCCAGAAATTCGGCATGGCCTTGCCCAGCACGGTCACCGCCGAAATCGCGAAATCAGGCAGGCTGTTGCGCCTGAGCGCGGCGAAAATTCCGGTCGGCAGCGCGATCAGGATCGCGACGACGAGGCCGCCGGCCGTGAGCTGGAGCGTCGCCGGAATCCGTTCGAGCACGACCGGCAGCGCATCCGTCCCGTAGCGATAGGACACGCCGAAATCCCCGGTCAGGATATTGCCCATATAGCGCAGGTACTGGACGTACCAGGGCTGATCGAGCCCCCATGCCGCGACGAGCGCGAGCCTATCCTCCTCGCTGGCATCCTCCGGGATCAGCAGGGCGGACGGGTCCCCCGTCAGGTAGACCAGGACGAAGACGATCACCGAGACGATGTAGAGAACCGGCAGGAACTGCAGCAGCGCGCGCAGGGGAGAGCGACCGTTCATGGACGTGAGACGTCCTCGGCCGCGATCATCTCGTCGAAGCGCCCGTTATAAACGACGCGGTCGCTGACGCCGTAGATCGATTGCGGGAAGAGCAGGCCGATGCGCACGCGCTGCTCGGCGACGATCTCCTGGCCCTTCTGCGAGATCGCGATGCGCTCGGCCTCGCTCTTCGCCTGGCGGACGGAAGCAGCAAGCGCGTCGAAGGCCGGGTCCGACCACTCGTAGTGACGCTTGAAATTGTCGACGAACAGGGTCGAGGCGTCCGTGTAGGAGCCCATGCCCCAGAGATAGATCTCGCCGAAACCGTCCCCGACCAACTTGTTGTTGTAGACGGTCCAGTCGAGCACCTCGACCTGCGCGCGGAAGCCGACATCCTCCAGGTAGCCGGCCACGGCCTCGACGATCTCGCGATCCTTCACATAGCGGCCGCTCGGCGTGCTGATCTTGAGCGCGGGCCGCTTGCTGTCGCTGAAGCCGGCCTCGCGCAGCAGGGCCTTTGCCCGCTCGGGGTCGAAGCGGATCGCGCGACTGAGCTCTGGCGCGAAGCCGGGGATCGCCGGCGGGAAGAAGCCGCGCGTCGGCGCGCCATGCCCTTCCAGAACCTGCTTGACGATCGCGTCGCGGTCGATCGCGAGGTCGATCGCCTCGCGAATCCGCGGATCGCCGGTGACGCGGTCCTTGCCGGTGCGGACATGCAGGGCAAGGTTGCGCGCGATGTCGAAGGTGATGGCGCGCGTACCCTTGTTGTCGTTCAGGCGCGCGATGTCCTCCGGCGGGATGTTGACGGCGATGTCGACGCCGCCGGTCAGGAGCTCGGCGACGCGCGTCGTCGTCTCGGGGATCGAGCGGATGACGACGTCGTCCCATTTCGGCGTGCCGCCCCACCAGCGCGGATTCTTCGCCAGGACGAGACGATCAGACTTGACCCAGCGCTTGAAGACATAGGGGCCAGTGCCGACCGGTTGCTTGAAGAACTCTTCGCGCCCGCCGGCTTTCTCGAACGCCGCCTTGGGCAGGATGCCGGCTCCGTTGCCGACGAAGGCATGGAGCAGCAGCGTGTCCGGCCCATCGGTTTCGATCCTGAGCGTGGTCTCGTCCGGTGCCTCGACCGTCTTGATGCGGCGGAACTTGGCCGAGCTGATCAGCTTCCTGTCCTGCTGGGACCGCTCGATCGTGAACTTCACGTCCTGCGCCGTGAACTTGTCGCCGTTGTGCCAGTAGACGTCGTCGCGCAGCTTGAACGTCCAGTGGATATTGTCTTCGGTGCTCCAGGACACCGCAAGGCGCGGCGTGAAGCGCAGCTGACCCTGGCTGAAATCCTTGTCGACCAGATAGTCGTAGATGTTCACCAGCGCCGATTCGGTGCTGTTGTTTCCATGGTTTGCCGGGTCGAGCGACAGGATATCGTTGCCCTGCGCGATGGTCAGCGTTTCAGCAGAGGATGCCTGAAGGCTGGAGAAGCTCAATGCAGCCGCAATAGCCAAAGCGGGCCAACGCAGCAGGCCGGAAATACCCATGAAAGGAGCGCCCTATCTGTCGAATATCAGGATTGGCGCCAAATTATCGCGGGCAGGATGGAAAAGGCCTTCAAATACTCAGTCTTTTGGATGTGGACGCCCTTTCCGAGGACGGCGTGAGAGTAATTTTTGCTCCGGGGCATAGCCATAGCCAGCCGACGCCAACCGACAATCCGGGTTTCCGGCTAGCTGCCGTAGACCCGGACATAATCGACCCTTAGCCGCGCCTCACGGTCCTCCGGTCTGAGCGGTTGCGGAAAGGGCACGTCGGACCGCAAGGCGAGCGTGATCAGGGGCCAGAAGACGTCGTTCTGCGCATCGAGTTCGCCGGCGCGGCCGATGCGCCAGTCGATCGCGCGGCCGGTCTTCGGATCGCGGATCGGCCTGCGCTCGAAATAGAGCACGCAGCGATCGCCCTCGATCAGCCCGCCATAACGGAAATAGCCGCTGGTCAGGTCGACCTCCGTGGGAACGCCGATACCTTCGTGACGCTCGCCCGGTTGCCCCCATTCATGCAGATATGCGCCGTAGAGACGATGCTCCCAGCCCTTGTGCTCGACGATGTCGATCTCGACGCTGGTCTTGGGAAACAGGATGCTGCGGCCATTCATCAGCCAGAAGGCAGGGAAGCTGAGCGGATGGGCCGGGAACCGCATCCGCGCCTCGAAATAGCCGTTGCGCCAGCCTCTCAGGATCGTGCCGTCCCGGCGCGCAGTCTGGAGATTGCCGGAGATCCACTGAAACTCCGGGAGGGCATTGCCGTAATAGGCGGGCACGTTCATCTGCCGGCCGAGATAGCGGGCCGATATCTCGAGGGCGTGACCGCCCGAGGCCAGCGGGTCAGCGACGATGGCGTAGGGGTCGAAGCCCTCCTCGCCGCCGCGGCGGCTGAAGGCCGCGCGGCCGTAGAAGCCGGGCTCATGGGTCGTCGCCTTCGGACCGGCCTGCCAGATCGCCGGATCGATCGTCGCGAAGGATTCGTCGAAGACGAGGCTGCGGCCGAGCGTCGGGTCTCCCGCATCCTGCTGTGCCCTCGCCGATGTCGGGCGCGCGCTCGCCGCTGTCGCGAAGGCCGCTGCCGCGCGCAGCAGCGCCCGGCGGGATGGCGTGATCGGCATCGCTCATCTCCATCTGGTGTCAGGGACTGCGACCTGTTCACCCCGTATGGGGCAGAACCGATCCGACCTTGCGGCCCAGCTGCAGGGCCGCCTCGTCGTAGAGATCGAGCGTCTCGCGGGCGACGCGCGCGATCCTGAGATGGTCGACCCGGTACTGGCTCCGCCGCCGCCAATGGCTGATCGCATCGGGCTCCGCGAGCAATCCGGACAAAGCGGCGGCAAGCGCATCGGGGTCGCGGGGCGGGACGAGCACGCCGGCCTCGCCGCCTTCGAGCAGTTCGGGAATGCCGTCGACACGGGTCGCGACGACGGCGCAGCCCGCCTCCCGCGCCTCTGGCAGGACGAGCGGCGCAGGGTCGGCATGGGAGGGCAGCACGAAGATGTCGGCGCCGCGCATCCAGGGAAAGGGGTCGGCCTTGCTGCCTTCGAAGCGCACGGCCTCACGGCATGACAGGCCGGCGACCATCTCGCGATACGTCTGGGCGAAAGGCCCGTCGCCGACGATGTGCAGGCGCGCCTGCGGGTGCTGGCGGTGAACCAGATCAAAGGCGGTGAAGAGATCGACCAAGCCCTTGCGGGGATGCAGGCCGCCGACGAACAGAAGGCTCGGTGACGCCAGCGCCACCGGCGTGGTCTCACGGTTCGCGAAGCGGGCCGAACCGATGGTGCCGTTGAGGATGACGCGGAGCTTGCGGGCCGGGACGCCGCGCCGGCGCATCGAGGCGCCGACCGCGGTGCTGACCGCGATGACCCGCGTGCCGAGGCCCATCAGAATGGCGCTCTTCTCGAACTCGTTGTGAACCGTCGTGACCAGCGGGATGCCGGCGAGTTTGCACACCGGCCAAGCCAGCACCGCGCTCGTCATCATATGGGCGTGGAGGACGTCGGCGCCGAAGCTGCCGACCACCTGGCGCAGCGCCCAGGCTGACCCCAGGAGCGTCGTGGCCTTTCGGCGATGGTCGATCCTGAAGAGTTTGACGCCGTTCCCGACGAGCAACCGATCGAAATCGCCGCCTCCGCTGGCGACGGCGACGACATGGCCGAGCCGGCTCTGCTCGCAGGCCAGATCGACGGCGGCGTGGACATGGCCGTTCGACTGCGTCGTGTGATTCAGCAGGTGCAGAATACGCATGGGCCCATCATGATGCTCGGACCGCCAACTCGCCTGCGCTCGCGCCTCTACGCCGCTGGGCGCAACCTGTCTTGCATTTACCGTGCCGGAATCGAGGCGGCGTCACGCAGGGCCGCTTCGGCCTCGATCGTCGAGACCCGCGCCGTCGGCTGGTAGTTGAAACCGCCCTGGCGCCCGAAGGATTCGATGCCGAAGGCCTTCAGTGCCTTGACCGCTTCGGCGGCGCTCTCTTCGGCGCCGTTGCGATAGATTGGATAGGCGTTGTCGAGGAACTGGCTGCCTTCGAGCCTGAGGTCGCCGCGGAAGAGCCCATTCGCCGCGACATGGGCCCGAAAATCCGCCTCGCCCCGGGCGATCGACTTGCCGACATGGTTGGCGATCACCTCGACGCCGAAATATTCGCGTCCTTGCGCGCGACCATAGAAATCGGAATACATCGTCAGGCGCTTCCAGGCCCCGTCATAGGAGAAATTGTAGATGATCTCCTCGTCGAAGCCGCGTTTGCCGTGGAAGCTGAAATAGAGCGCCAGCAGCGTGATCGTCTCCAGCTCCTGCGAGACCGGCAGGTTGCAGAGCGCCTGCAAGCGCGGGATCGGGATGGTCGAAACGATGCGGTCGGCGACGATCGCCTGTCCCTCGCGAAAGAGGACGAAGCGATTGCCGAGTTTCTCGATCCGGTCGATCTTCGCGCCCAGGAGGAAGCTGGCGGCTCGCGCGCTGAGCGATGCGGCTGCGGCGGCATAGAGCGTGGCGAAGCCTTCGCGCGGCCGCGCCAATTGGCGGTTGGTCGGGGCTGCCGGCTTCGTCCGGCGCAGGCGGCCGAGGACGGTGCGCAGCGAGGCGTGCTCGCTGATCCATTGCATCCGCTTGCGGGCCAGTTCGATGCTGATCCGGTCGGAAGCGATGCCGTAGAACCGGGTCATGTAGGCATCGAGGCCCGAGCGCTGCAGCAGCCTGGCCCCGATCCAGTGGCGGGCAAATTCGCGGGCGTTGCGCATGCGCCGCTTGAACAGGCGGGCATAGGCCGCCGATGCCAGGATCCGGGCGGTCTCCACCGGCCCGGCGCGCAGGATGTCGTCCTTCACCGAGATCGGGTAGGCGGTGATCAGCCCTTGCGGGTTCAGCCTCGCCCAGCGCGGCTGGATCGGCACGTAGAGCGGCAGCAGCTCCGGGAAATGCTGCAGAAGCGGCGAGTCGTCCTGGAAGATCAGGCTGCCGATGTCGAAGGTGTAGTCGCCGGACGACCAGTCGATATGGTTCCCCCCGAGATGCGCGTATTCGTCGATGACGACGATCCGCCTGCAGCCCTGCTCGGCCAGCACCGAGGCCGAGACGAGACCGGATACGCCCGCGCCGAGGACGATCGCATCGCAATGCTGGGCGGCCATGCTGACGGCATCGTCGATCCGCTGGACCGTCTCTTCCATCCCGAACCTCATCGACCGGACATGAAACGAGGCTAGTCCCCGGCAAGATCAGCTGAAAGCAAGACTCGTCATCACAGCCATTCTTTTCCTGCTCATTCGCGCGGCGATTGCGATTCGAATGAGCAAACCGGCCGAAGATTCGACGGAGCGCCCGGCCAGGACTGGCACGGTCCCTGCTTTCATCTGCGTAAGGCATGCGTTTGCGCATGCCGCCGTCGTTGTAACGGCGATCCCGATCTTTGCGTCTGAGCACGGAGCGTATGATGCCGGGCTGGCCACATCCGAACGAGGCGGCGCTGCTGGACGGGGTCGAGCTGGTCTCGACCGACCTGTTCGACACCTTGCTGCTGCGCACCCTCCGCTCCGAGCGGGCCCGCATCATCGCCGGCGAGCGCCGCTTCGCCCGCAAGCTGGCCGAACAGGGCCTGCAGCTTGCGGAGGGCGCACTGGTCGAGGCGCGCCTGGAGGCGCAGCGCCTCGCCTATCGGGCGCTCGACATGGCCATGCAGGACGGCGAGGTCGCGCTGCGAGACGTCATCCGACGCCAGCTCGTCATGCTCGGACTGCCAGGCCCCCGGGTGGAGACACTCTGCGAGACGCGTCTCGCGATCGAGTTCGCGGTCGAAAAGGAGTCGCTGCGGCCGAACCATGCGCTAGCGGCGCTGCTGCGCCGCTGCCGCGGCGAAGGCCGGCGCGTCGTCGCGATCAGCGACATAGGACTGCCGACCACGACGCTCGATGCGCTGGTCACGCATCTCCACGGCCCCGGCCTGCTCGACAGGATCTATTCCAGTGCCGATCTCGGCCTGACCAAGCGGCGCGGCGATCTCTTTCATGCGGTCCTCGCCGCGGAAGGGATCGATGCCCGTCAAGCCTTGCATGTCGGCGACGACCGGCTCGCCGACCACATCGTCCCGTCGGAACTCGGCCTGCGCACGCTCCATCTCCCGCGCCCCAGGCTGCGCCGCCGCCTGTCCCGCCTGCACGGCGCCGCGAGCGAGCTTGGCCGCCTCCTCAGCCGAAGCCGGGCGCATGGACGCATGCCGGCGGAGCAGGCCAAAGATCCCCAAGGCTTCGGGCGCGAGGTGCTCGGGCCGATCGTGGCCGAGTTCTGCCTGGCGATCTGGCTTTACGCCGACGAAGCGGGCAAGCGCGGCGACACGGCCCTGCTGTTCTGCGCGCGCGGAGGCCTGGGCATCCGGGCGGCGTTCGAGCGTCTCGCCGAACGCCTGAACCTGCCGCTTGCGGTGCCGCGCGAGAACCTGATGGTGTCGCGGCTGGTCGCGGCCAGGACCGCCATCATGGCCCGCAGCGGAGCGGCACTCGACGAGCTCGGCCGCGAATTCCCCGGCAGCAGCTTCTCCGACGTCGCAGCCACCCTGGGCGGCAGGCGCTACGACCTGCCCCAGCCATGGAACGAGCCGTTCGCGCCCGATCGCTTCTTCGCCATGCTCCAGCGGCCGGCGGGCGAAGACATCCTTGCCGACATCGAGCGGCAGAACACGCTCTTCCGGCGCCATCTTTCCGCTGCCAGCGCCGGCGCGAGGCGGGTCGTCCTGTGCGATACGGGGCTCTACGGCAGCACGCAGCGCCTGCTCGCCGCCGGCCTGCCCGATCTGAGCTTCGAGACCATCCAGCTGGCGCGCTGCAACTACAAGGGCTTCAGCGAGGACCACTTCCCGCGCGTCGTCGGCCTCGCCGTCGAACGCAACCGCTACAGCCCCCTCGCGATCCGCTCGACGGTGCTGCGCTATTGGCAGCTGATCGAAAGCCTGTTCGAGCCGGCGATCCCCTCGGTGCGCTCCTTCAAGGAAGACGAGAACGGCAAGGTCTCCTGCAATGCCGGCGACATCGCCTTCGGCGCCGTCGACCCGAGCATCGGCAACCCGCTGCTGGCGGGTGCGCTCGCTTACATCGACGACGTCGCCAGCGGAGCGGCGATCATGGCCGATGTGGCCCGTGCCTGGCCACGGCTGAGGCAGGCCGTCACCCGCCCGGTCGAGGCCGATCTGTCAGCGCTGGCGATCGGCCGGCGCTCCATCGATTTCGGTCGGCCCGACATCGTCGGGGACGCCGAGGCATTGTCCGGCAGCGCGCTGTCCCGCCTCGCGTCGATCCGCAGCCAGCTCTGGCGGGAAGGCGCGATCGCGCGCGCCTTCCCGCACGCGCGCCTGCCGCTGCTCACGGCGCTCGAGGCCGCCTACGCCCTGCGTGGGCTCTCAGCCGGTTTCCGTCGCTGATGCGCGGCGATGTGGCCCAGGCGATGAGGGCTGCGACCGCGCGAGCCTCGCGCCCGCACGCGCCGACGGATCGCAGGGACGGATTGCCATGCTGGCGATGAAAGCCCTCCAGGGCGCCGGCTGGCTGGTCGCCTCGCGCTTCCTCGGCCGGTTCATCGATTTCTTCACGCTGCTGATCATGGCGCGGATGCTGACGCCGGCCGATTTCGGCCTGACGGCGCTCGCCATGTCCTGCGTCGCGATCGTCGACATGGTGCTCGAGATCCCGGTGACGCAGGCGCTGGTCCGCCTGCCGCAGGTCGACAAGACCCATCTCGATACCGGCTTCACTCTCGGCGCCCTGCGCGGTCTCGCAATCGGGCTGTTGCTGCTCGCCGTCGCCTGGCCGTTCTCCTGGCTCAACGGCGATCCGCAGCTCGTGCCGGTGATCCTCGCGCTCGCCTTCGCGCCGATCGCGCGCGGCCTCGCCAGCCCCGGCCTCGTCCTGTTCATCCGCGAGCTCGGCTTCCTGCGCAATTTCCTGCTGGAGACCGGCGGCAAGCTCGCGGCCTTCTGCCTGGCCATCGCGACGCTGCTGCTCGGCGGCGGCTACTGGGCACTCGTCGTCAATTTCGTCGCCGCTCCGATCTTCGGCTGCGCCATCTCCTATCGCCTCGCCCCCTACCGTCCGGCTCTGTCGCTGGCCCGCCTGCCGGATTTCGCCGGCTTCGTCGGCTGGTTCACCTGCGCGCAGCTGGTCTCGGCGGTGAACTGGCAGTTCGATCGCATCCTGCTCGGGCTCGGCGGCAGCAAGGAGGTGCTCGGGCGCTATGCGGTCGCGGCCGATCTTTCGGTGATGCCGACCCAGAGCCTGATCGGGCCGGCGCTGCAGCCGATCATGGCCGCCTTCGCCCGGATAAAGGAAGAAGATCAGCGGCTGCGGCTCGCTTTCCTCAAGGCGGCGCGCTTCAGCATGCTGGTTTCGGTGCCGTGCAGCCTGGGGATCGCCCTGACCTCGGACTTGATCGTCGAGGTCCTGCTCGGCCCGAAATGGCATGGCGCCGACTGGCTGCTCAGCCTGCTCTCGCTTTCGGTGATGGCGACGCCCTATTTCCAGACGCTGTATTCGCTGAGCCTGGCGCTCGGCCGCCCCGAGGTCATCTTCCGGCTCAATCTCTACGACCTTGCCGTTCGTGCCCCTGCCGTCCTCGTCGGCTTCCTGCAATGGGGCGCCGTCGGCATGGCGGCTGGCCGCGTGATCGCGGCAGGGATCATGGCGGTCTTCTTCCTGCGTTGGCTCCGCAACCTGCTGATGGTCGGCATCGCCGAGCAACTGGCCAATCTCTGGAAGATCGCCGTCGCCGGCGCGGTCATGACGGCCGGGGTGCTCGGCTTGCGCGGCGCTATCGCCGCATGGCACCTGCCGGCCCTGGCGGAGCTGATCGCGATCGCGGCGCTTGGCGCTCTGCTTTACGGGTTCGGCCTTCTCGCCTGCGGGATGCGGCTCGCCATCGGCGCCGGGCGCCTCGATCTCTCCGATCGCTGGTGGCGGCCGCGGATCGGCGCTTCCAGGACCGGGGAAGGCTGGTGAGCGAGAGACTCGACCATCTCGACGGGCTTCGCGGCGTCGCGGCGGTCGCGGTCGTGATCTTCCACCTGATGTCGGCCCTGACGCCATGGCTCGTACCGGAACAGCAGCCAGGCGCGCATTGGGTCGCCTATACGCCCTTCGCCGTGCTCTGGAACGGGACCTTCGCGGTCTCGGTCTTCTTCGTGCTGAGCGGCTTCGTCGTGACCAACGCGACGCTGCGCAAATCCGATCCGATCTGGATCGACGTCGTCATCCGCTATTTGCGGCTGGCGATCCCGGCAACCGCCAGCACGCTCGCGGCCTGGTCGCTGCTGAGCCTGTTTCCGACCTCTGCCACGGACCTCGCTGCGCTCACCGGCAGCCCCTGGCTCGGCTGGACCTATCAGGGACCGATCCCCAATCCGGCGGCCGCGATCTACAACGGCATGGCCGGGATCTTCCTCACCGGCGGCTCGTTCTTCAACAACGTCCTGTGGACGATGCGGCCCGAGCTGCTCGGCTCGATCCTCTGCTTCGCCGTCTGCGCTTTCACAAGGCCCCGCTCCAGGCTGGCAGTGGCGCTCGGCGGCGCCGTGATCTTCATCGCTCTGCGGCGCTATGACTATGTCTGCTTCCCGCTCGGCATCGTCCTGCGCGAGGCCTGGGCGGCAAGGCGGCTGCCGTCGGCCCTGCCGATCTCCGCGCTGCTCCTCGGCCTCCTGATCGGCTCGCAGAGCGGCGATGCGGCGCGCCAGCTCGGTCTCGACTGGCTGCCCGAGGCCTTGAATCCGGAGAAAAAGGGTGGGTTGCTCTATCCGCTCGGGGCGATGCTCGTCGTCTATGGCTGCCTGCGGTCCGGCCTGCTCGTCACCTGGCTCTCCGGCCGGGCCGGGCGCTTTCTCGGTGCGGTCTCGTTCCCGCTCTACCTGATCCATGTTCCATTGATCGATACGGTCGTGGCGGAAGCGTATCTGCGCGCGAACCAGCATGCGCTGGCGCTTGTCTGTCTCGTCGCCGGGAGCCTGCTGCTGATGGTCGCCATCGCCTATGCCGCGGAACGCTGGCTCGAGCGGCCGTTCCTCGGCCTGCTCGGGCGCTTGCGCCGGCGTCTGCGGGCGATCCGGATCGGGCGCCGCGACATGCGCGGCGCCGCCGGCTGAGCCGGTCAGGATCTGCTGCGGTTGATCACGGCGCCGACGACGGTGGCACCGGCCCGCCGGAGAGCGCCGAGGGCCTCGTTGAGCTCGTCATGGGTGGTCACGCCTTCGGCCGCGACGAGGACGACGATGTCGGCATGGGTCGCGAGCGCGACGGCATCGGAGGATTCACCGAGTGGCGGCAGGTCGATCAGCACCTCGCCGCGCTGCCTCGCCTCGGCGAAGACCAGGGCCGCGCTGGGATCCCTGAAGTCGACGAACCGGTTGAGTTGCGGCGTCGCCGAGCGGATCGGCAGCAGGTGAACCCCCTCGACATCGACATACTCCGCCTGCGCCGTGTCGCCCGAGGCGATCACATCTGTCAGCGATGCTCCCTCCTTGCCCTGCTCGGCGTGCACGCCATCTTGGCTGATGACACTGACCTGGCGGCCGCGATGGTTGATCAGTTGCGCGAGATTCATCGTCAGCAGCGTCGCGCCCGCGCCGGCCCGCCAGGATCCGATCGCGACGACCGGGCTGCCCTGGAAGCGGCTTGCGGCCCAGGCGATCTCGATCGCCGTCTGCAGGTCGCGGATTGCCGCCGCGAAGGACCCGGCATCCGCGCGCGTCACCAGCATCGACTTGTCCGGGTCCGAGGCAGGCGCCTGCCGCCGGCCACCGACCTGGGGGACGACGGCGAGGCAGGGCAGGCCGGTTTCACGCACGAGGTCCTGCGGGAGGCGAACACGGCGATCGAAAGCCGAGGCGAGCGCGGCGACGAACAGGCCGCTGAGCAGGCTGAAGACGCCGGCGAAGGCCATGATCAGGCTGCTGCGCGGCGCCGAAGGGCCGAGCGGGGTCTGGGCCGCACCGATGATCCTCGCATCCGCGTCCGGGATCGGTTGTGCGGGCAGCGCGCCGCTGCGGACAGCCGCCTCCGCGGTTCGAACCTGGGCCGCGAGCGCGTCCACCCTGCCTTGCAGGAACTCCGCGCCGCTACGGGCGGCATCGGCCTTGAAGGCGACGGATTGCAGCAGATAGGCGGAGGCTGCTGCATTCGCGACCCGCGCCGGCAGGGCCGGATCGGTCGAGGAATAGGCGACCTCCAGGACATAGGACTGGCCGACCCGGCGCGCCGAGAAACGCCGCGCGAAATTCTCGAACGCGCTGCGGCGCGGATCGGCGTGAAGCGAAGCCTCGCTGCCCTGGCTCGACGAATAGGAAGCTCCAACTGCAGCGAAGGCGCCGTGTAGCGCGGCGGTGACACGTCCGCTCAGCGCCTGCAGCAGGCCCGGCGGCTGAGGCCCGAGTTCAGGATGGCTGCCCAAGGCCAGGGAATCGAAAATGGTGCTGAGCAGCCGCTCGGAACGGATCACCTGCAATTCGCTGTCGGCGGCATTCAGATCGAGCGAGTTCGGCGCCGCGATCTCGCGCGCCGAGCTCGGGGCCTGCCGCCGCGGCTCCAGCAGTACGGTCGCAACCGCGCTGTAGGTCGGCGGCGTGGTTCGGACATAGGCCAAGGCTGCCGCCAGGCAGATCGCGACCCAGATGGCCAGCTTGCCCCTGTGCCGCAGCCCGGCGGCGCCGATCGTCCGCAGCAGGGCGACCGGGCCGTCGCTCGCCGGCGCCATGGCCGGCTCGGGCAGCGGCAGGATACGGAATGGCGCGCCGGATGCGTCCGGCTTTCCCAGCATCATCGGAACTTCCCCCTCGGCTGTAAGGCGGCGGCGCGCTCGGGCTGCATGCGCCCGCGCAGTACATCGGCGATCCCGAGCAGATTGCCCCAGAGGCGGCCGCGTCGATCGATGAACGGCTCGGGCCGGAGCGAGCGACCGAGATTGGCGGACATGTTGCGGAAGAGATGATCGGCGGCCTGGCCAAGCGTCATCGTGCCCTTGCGCAGCATGTAGAGCGGATTGACGATCTGCGAGTAGCCGAAGCGCTCGCCGGCCATGCGGCCGCCCTTGACGCCCATATGGACGCCGATCGCATCGGCGGATTTGACCAGGCGCCCGCCGCGGCGCGCCAGCCCAGCCGCGAAGTCGCGATCCTCGAGCCAGCCATAGAGCACGAGCCGCTCGTCGAAGCGCAGGTCGCCGATGCTGGCGAGGCGAAAGGCCATGTTGCACCCGTAAGGGCTGTAGGGCTCGATCCAGGACCAGTCGCTCGCCGGCGGCGCCGCGACCAGCCTCATCGCCTCTGCAAGCGCGATGCCGGGACCGCCCACGCCGTCGGCCAGGACCCGGCCGGTGAAGGCGACGATACTCGCCTCGTCGCGGAAGGTTCGGGCAGCGGTGGCCAGCCAATCCTCATGGGCGACGAAATCGTCGTCGAAGAAGGCGACGATCTCGGTCCCGGGCGGAAGATGCGCGAGCGCCGTGTTGCGCTGGGCCGCAAGCCCGGGCGGCCCGGTCAGCACCACGACATCGTTGCGCCCTTGCAGATCGCCGGCATCGGCCGGATCGATGCAGGAGACGATGACGCTGTCGGGTTTCAGGCTCTGCTGGGCGAGAAGGTGCAGGACGGTCTGCGACACCACCTCCGGCCGGCCACGGGTGGCGACGACGACGGCGATGCGCGGCGGCTTGAGGAGGGGCGCGATCTGCGCAGCGCGCCGTGCTTTCGGCGACTGCGCCAGCTCGAGATAGCCCGCGGCGGTGCTGCGCCAGGAAAACAGCGGCAGGCGCCCGCGGCCGCGCCCGCTCAGCTCCTGCCGCAGCGTCGCCGAACCCGCCAAGGCTCTGATGTGTTCGACCCAAAGCGCCGGGTCCGCCGGCGATGCGAGCAGCGCGGCATCGCCGCAGACCTCCGGCATGCTGGCGCAGTTCGAGGAGACGACCGGGCAGCCCCGTGCCATCGCCTCGATGATCGGCAGGCCGAACCCTTCGGTCCATGACGGAAAAGCCAGACAGAGCGCCCGCTCGAGCAGAAAGGCGAGGTCGTCGTCACTGACCCGCCCGAGCAGGCTGACATTGGCGGCTTGCGCCAGCTGATCCGGCGCGAAGATGCCGTTGCCGCCCCCGGCGATGACGACGTCGATGCCGAGCTCCGCCAGGCTCGGCGCGATCTCGACGAGAAGAGAGAGATTCTTGTGGCGCGCCTGCGAGCCGAGCGCCAGGACGAACGGGCGCTCGACATCGGGCCGAGCCGCCAGCAGCGTCGGAGCCCGCTCCGCCCTGGCCGGATCCCAGGCCAGCGCATGTTCATGGCCGTTCGGAAGCACGGCGATATCGGCGGCACGCAGCGGCAGGTGCCGTGCCAGCTGCCGGGCCGAGGCCTGCGAGACGGTGGCGATCCGGGCGCTGCGGCGTGCCAGCAATGGCTGCAGCGTCCTGTATGCGGTGCGAAAGCCGCGGCTGTAGCTCTCGGGCGCGGCGAAGACATTGGCGTCGTGGATGCAGACGATCTGGTCGCCCTTGAGCGCCGGTGCCGTGTTGCAGAGATTGAGGAGCCGCCCGCCCCAGAGCCGCGGCAGTTCCAGCTGCTCCCAGCCATGCCCTGCCAGTCGCCCGCCCTGGAGTGTGTCGATCGCCTGCAGCGCCATGGCGTCGGCGCCGCGCGGCGCGACCAGGATGGCTTTCCGGCTTGCCGCTGCCAGGCCCTCGTCGAGGGCCGAGACGACGTTGCGCGCATAGCGCTGCACGCCGGTCATGGCCTGCGACAGGAAGCGGCCGTTCACCGCGAAGGTCTCGGTCATATCCTCGCTCCGGTGGCGAAGGGGACAGGTCCTGGAACGCGGGAGGTTCGCGGCCTGATCGCGGCCGCGAGCGCAGCCAGCATGCAGAAGAAGAAGCCCTGATCGATGACCGGGCC
Organism: Allobosea sp. OAE752; assembly: GCF_050433265.1. NCBI lineage: Bacteria > Pseudomonadati > Pseudomonadota > Alphaproteobacteria > Hyphomicrobiales > Alloboseaceae > Allobosea > Allobosea sp. OAE752. The sequence goes on along the minus strand of NZ_JBNPXO010000001.1, from coordinate 19,669 downwards.
GACGAGCAGGTCGCCGACCAGCAGGCCGACATAGCCATTGCGCGTGGCGACGGCGATGTCCGCCTCCAGGCTGCCCGGCCGGCCGCGCGGGCGCAGGAAGCATTCGAAGACGAAGACCGCATAGAAGAGGGCGCCGGGAACCCCGACGCTCGCGAGCAGCGCGACGGCAAAGCTCGAGGCGCGCGCGGTTCCCACCCCAACCCCGAGCCCCCAGCTGTCGAGGAAGTTCTGGAATGAGATGACGTTCCAGGAGCTGCGTTCGACCCCGGAATCGGAACTCGCCTTGTTGAGCACGACGAGGTCGACATAGCCGTAGATTTTCGCCACCGCGTCGGGATCGAGCAGGAGAAGCAGGACGACCGCCAGCCCGACGACCGGCGCACCGAGTGCGAAGATGGCTGTCAGCCGCACCCCATTGCCCAGCACGAGCCGGGCGATGGCGAAGGCATAGAGCAGGAGGAGCATCACCGGCGCGCCGACCAATCCGGTCGAGGACGTCGACAGCACGATCAGGACGAGCGAGAGCCCGGCGAGGATGCCGGTGAGCCGCGGGCGCACGCCGCAGAGCCACAAGGTGCCGGTGAAGCCGAGGACGCCGAGCGTCGAGCGCGCGAAGACCGAAGCCTCCGTATACGAGCCGACGATCCGCTTCATCCCGGCGATCTCGGAATCGGTGTGCAGCGTGTAGCGGGCATTGCGGATGAAGCCGAGCAGCTCTTGCGTGCCGGTGGAGTAGGTCGCGATGTCGAGGATGGCGAAGACGGTGTTGGCGATGCAGCAGGCGAGCAGCCCGTTGAAGACGGCCGAGAAGCCCTCGCGCGTCGCGGCAATGGCGGTCAGCGTGATCAGGCAGAGCAGGGTGGTCGAAAGATAGAGGCTCTGCGTGACATTGCTCGAGACCGGCGCCAGCGGCACCGTCGAGCCGGTATCATCGAAGGCCGTGGTCCCGAGCGGGATGATCTCGGTGAGGCCCGCGAACACGCGCGGCATCAGGAAGGCGCTGGCGACGCCATAGACGACGAGGCAGGTGAACCAGAATGCGGGCTCGTCCGGATGCAGGGTCCGAATGGCGGCCGCGGCCTCGCGGCGGCGGCTCAGCACGCCGCAGACCAGGAAAACCAGCATCACATGTCCGGGCTGGATGTTGGCGGCGCCGATCAGCATGGCCGCGGCCGCACCGAGGACCGCCATGATCGCGAGCCCATGGACGAGCGCGCCCGTGCCGAGCATCAGGCAGACCAGGCCGATCAGGATCGTCAGCACGCCGATCGGCTCGATGCTCATCGCAGCCGAGCCTTCCGCGATGGCGACGGCGCGCCTCCAGCCTGATCGTGCCCGCACGCCATGGTCATTCGGCCAGCACCATCAGCGAGTAGCCGCCCAGCACCCGGACCGCCAGGTCCGGATTGAGCGAGAAGCAGAGCCGGCGCGGCAGGCGCATCAGCCGGCTGCTCAGCGCCTGGTTGGGCAGCTCCAGCCGACTCGCGGTGTAGGCGTGATCGATGACCCGGTAGCCGCAATCCGCCAGGGTCGCGAGCGCCGTCTCCTTGAAGAAATAATGCAGGTGGCCGACGTTCTCGCGCAGCTTGGTGATCGGCCAGCCGCGCAGCAGCGACTGGACGGAAAGATCGAGCGGGATGTGGAAGACCTTGTAGCGGCCCTTGCCGCGCAGCGCCTTGATGAAGGCGATGTAGTCCTCGACATGCTCGATCACGTCGGCGATGACGAGCAGGTCATAGTCCGACGGGCCCTCGGTCGTGAAATCGCCAAGCGAGAACGTGACCGTGTCGGTCTCCTTGTATTTGGCGCGCTGATAGGCGTGCGGCGAAATCTCGTAGCCATGGAAGCGCGCCGCCGGGAACGCCTTTGCCAGGTTGAACAGGATCTCGCCGGTGCCGCAGCCGACCTCGCAGGCCTTGTCGAAGACGATCGCGTTCTTGCGCAGGATGGCCTCGACCTGCCGCGCCTTCCAGGGCGAATCCTCCTCATGCCAGGTCGGGTTCAAATCGGCATAGACTTCGCTCTGGTAGATCGTCTGCATCAGGTTCTTCCTCGATATCGCGAACGGCCGGCCTCGTTCAGGCCAGGCTCTGGACCAAGGCCGGGCGAGGCTGAGCCGGCGGCATGGCCATCGAGAATGTCCCGGCGAGCGGCTTGAGCAGCTGGTTGATGTGAAGGGCCATCTGCTTCTCGAAGACGGCGGTCGAGAAATTGCGGGCATAGGCCGCGATCTCGCGCGGCTGCCAGGTGATCGCCCTGGCCCGCTCCTCGGCGGCGATGAGCGCATCGACGCTCTGCTCGTCGAAGAAGACGCCGCTCATGCCGTCGATCACGGTCTCGGTCGCACCGCCGCGGCGGAACGCGATCACCGGCCGCCCGCTCGCCATGGCCTCGACGGGCACGATCCCGAAATCCTCCTCACCCGGGAAGATCAGGGCGCGGCAGCGCGAGTAATGATGGCGCAGGGCGCTGAAGGGCTGCGGCCCGAGCACCTGGACGTTCGGCTTGGCGATCCGGCGCAGCTCGGCGAGCATTTCGCCCCCGCCGATCACGACCAGGCGTCGGCCGGTGCGATTGAAGGCTTCGACGGCGAGCTCGGGCCGTTTGTAGCCGACGAGCTCGCCGACCATCAGGCAGTAATCCTCGACGAGATCGTTCGGCAGCACCTCGAAAGCGTCGACATCGACCGGCGGATGGATCACCGTCGAGGCGCGGCGATAATAGCGGTGCAGCCGCGTGGCGACCGTCTCGGAGTTGGCGACGAAGTGATCGACGCGATTGGCCGTGACGCTGTCCCAGTTGCGGATGTAATGGGCCAAGGCCGGCATCATCAGGCGCGTGATCGGCCCGGCACGTTCCCTGTATTCGTGGAACATGTTCCAGATATAGCGCATCGGCGAATGGCAATAGCAGATGTGCATCGCGCCGGGCGGCGGCACGATTCCCTTGGCCGGCCCGGACTCGCTGGAGATGACAAGGTCATAGCCGCGCAAGTCGAGCTGTTCGAGCGCCAGCGGCATCAGCGGGAGATAGCGCTGGTAGAACTTCGCAGCGCGCGGCAGCCTGCCGACGAAACTCGTCGTGACCTTGTGGCGGCGGATCTCGTCGGAGACCGCGTCGGGCACATAGACATGGGTGAAGACATCCGCGTCGGGATACATCCGGCACAGCGCCTCGATGACCTTCTCGCCGCCGCGCATGCCGACAAGCCAGTAGTGGACGATCGCTATTTTCATGGGCCGAGGAACTCCATGGAACTCTCGTGGTCCGGGCGTGGCACGTCCGGCACCGTCGTCCTGCGGCTGCCTTAGCGGCTGCCGCGCTGCATCAGCACCGCCGGCACCGTCTTCACCAGGATCTTGGCGTCGAGCAGGAGGTGCCATTCCGAGGCGTACTGGCTGTCGAGCGAGACGCGGGTGGCATAGGAGCAATCGCTGCGGCCGCTGATCTGCCAGAGGCCTGTCAGCCCGGGCGGAACCGAGAAACAGTGGCTGAAGGCCTCGCCATAGCGTTCGCGCTCGGCTGCCACGATCGGGCGCGGCCCGACGAAGCTCATCTCGCCGGCTATGATGTTGAAGAGCTGCGGCAGCTCGTCCAGGCTCGAGCGACGGAGGAAGGCGCCGACCGGTGTAATCCGTGGATCGTATGTGAGTTTCTGGCTTTCGGCCCATTCCTGCGCGGCGACCGCATCGGAGGCCAGCAGATGCTGCAGCGCCTCATCGGCATTGATGGCCATGGTGCGGAACTTCAAGCAGCGGAAACCCTTACCGCTGCGGCCGATCCTCGGCTGCTTGAAGAGGGCCGGGCCGCCGTCGCCCGCCCGGATCAAGGCGGCGATGAGCAGCATCAGCGGCGCAAGCAGGAGAACGAGAGCAACACCTGCCGCAATGTCGATGGCTCTTTTTACTATGCTCCGCATCGAGCTGTATTCGCTTCGCGATGCACGCATGTGCAAAGCTAAGGACGCCGGCAAATTTTGCGAGTCCGGAAAGCGGCTCATTGCAGCACCCTACTCATAATCTGCATATTAACAGATTATTAACGAGCATCGAATACATCGCAATAGGATTTTGTGCGTTGCAGCATATTTGCTCAGGCCGATTGCGGGCTGGCTACAAACTGAACGTTGTCAGTAAAATGCCTGACAGATTTGATGCAATTCCGCCGCTTTCTGCGCCAACGGCGAGCCGGCCGTCATGGCATGCGAGCCTTCGCCGGGCGGCGGTGACGCAGCTGGAAGGCAGCGCCATCGATGTCGGGTTCGCTCGATGGCAGTCTAAATTCTTTAGTCGTGGGACTGAAACCATCCCTGGGTAATCGCGTATTGAACGATCTGCTGGCGGCTCTCGATGCTCAGCTTGCTGCTGGCGCGCGCCTTGTAGGTTTCCGCCGATTTCTTGGTGATCCCGATCCGCGCGGCCGCCTCGCGAATACTGAATCCGAGAGCGATCAGGCGGAGGATTTCTTTCTCCCTCTCGGTCAGGACCGAGCCGCGCCGCGTTCCCCCGACCGTCAGAAGGGAGTGGGGGGAATCGAGGAAGGAGCCGCCGCGGAGGACCGTGGCGATCGCCTTGCACACGACTGAAACGGGCGACTGCTTGAGGACGTAGCCGCGCACGCCGAAAGCGAGCAGGCGGTGGGCGCGGGCATTGTCGAGTTCCTCGGCCACGACGAGGATCCGCTGCGATGGCAGATCGTTCAGCAGGCTTTCGACGACTGAAATCCCGTTGAAATCATCGCCGACGACCGCGACGTCGGGAGCTGCCCTCTCGATGACTTTCGCGAGGTCGGCGGAGGAATGGGCCTCGCCGACAAAAGCGATGTTCGGTTGCTCGGCCAGGCAGAACCGCAGTCCCGCCAGGAAGATCGGGTGTTCGTCTGCGAGGAAAATGCGAGCGGGGCGCTCGGATGACAGCATAGGCTTGCCTCCGCATGGACGGGAGCCTGGTTGAGCCGATCGCAAATCGGCTCGGATGTGCCAGCGATAGCTAGTTCTGCGCCCCGGCCGGTCCGGCAGGGGGCAGCGCCGAGATGATCGATTGCAACGAGGCTCGCTCGACCCTGACGATATCCCCGGGCAGGATTGGCGAGGTCTCCTCGACCGCGATCTCGTTGACCGTGTCGCCCTGGCGCCTCTGGACGCTGAAGCGCATGCGGGCGAGCTGCTTGTCCTGCTGGCTCTGCAGCCTTGGCGCGAGCGCGGTCGATTCATGGATGAGCGCGCGCAGCGACGCGATCCGGTCTTCCGACTGTTTGAGCGAGAGCTGGGTCTCGCGCAACTCGCGCCCGATATCGATCTCGCGCTGGTTCTGCACATCGGCGCGCATGCGGTCGATGCGGCTGATCTCCTGTTTCGCACGCGCCGTCGCAAGCATCAGATCGAGGCCCTGGCTCTCGGATTGCGCCAGGTTTTGCTCGACCGCGAGCTGGCGCGGACTCACGGCCAGCCCTTTGCTCATCAAGCTGTTGATGTTGTCGAGTTCGCGCCGGATCAGATCCTGCTGGCGCTGCTGGGTCACCGCCTTGGCGCCGAGCGTACGCAGCTCCTCCTCGATCAGGCCGCGCGATTGCTGCAGGAGGTCGAGTTGCGAGCGGACGGCATTGCGACGCGAGGCGAACAATGCGCTCTCCTCGCGCATCGCCTGGGCGGCTCCCTCATCGAGGTTCCCGCGCACATCCTCGGAGAACGTGATCGTTTCTGCCTGTCGCGTTTCGGCCAGCAACCTGTCGCGACGCATCTGCAGGGCCAGCAACTGCGTCTGCTGAACACGAATCTCACCCTCGGCGACGATCGTCTCGCGCTCGAAACGGCCCAGCGCCAGCTCCATGCGCTGGAGCCCGCCTGCGATCGCGACCGCCTGCAAGGTGGTCATCGTCGGCCGGAAGGCATATTCGCCGGGTTTTTCGACGGCGCCGACCACGTAGATCGGCCGATATTGCGCGATCTCGACGGCCGCAGCCGGCGCATTGACCAGCCCGGCGGTCTCCTTCAGCCGCTCCGAAATCAGCGCCGCGATCTCGGCCGGCGCTTTGCCGTCAACCGAGAAGGTGCCGACCACCGGCAGCGAGAGCATGCCGGTGGAGCTGACGGCGAACTCGCCGCTGAGAGCCGACCATTCGAAGAGCTCGCGCGAGTTCGGCCGCCATTCCGATACCTTGATCTTCAGCCGATCCTGCGCGGCGACACGGTATTCGAACTCGTTTGCGCCCGCTCGCGTGCCGTCGGCAAGGACCGTTGTCAGCGCCGCGACAAGCAGCGCAAGCATGCGGGCCGCGGCCCAGGCGCATTGCGGGACAAGGCAGGCAGAGAGAGTGAGGTATCTCACAAAACACTCCACGGCAGACCACTCTGGCAAACCCCCAAGCAAATCCGTTGCCAGTCCCTCGAGGGCCGTTAGCGTGCCCTTAACCATGAGGGTCCAGGCTGGTGGAAATCCCACGCGCGCCCGAAGCCTTTCTCGGGACGGCGAGCAAAGCTATAGTCACTGGCCGATAGCGAGCCGCGAAAGCACGAGCGATGCTGATCGTCTTCTTCCTGGCTGCCATCGCCAGCGGTGCGCTGACCCTCTGGCTGATGTGGCCGCATGGCCTGCTGGTCGCGTCCATCGCCACCGCCGTGGTCGCCAGTGCGATCGTCGCCGTTTGCGCCGTGCTCGTCGCCGTCCTCAGGTCGCGCAGCGCGACCGGCGATGAGCCGCGTCCGCGTGGCGTCCTCGATCTCCTCGGGCCGCGCCAGCCCCGCTGAGCGCTTGCGCCGCGGGCCTTCTGGCACATGAATTGCTCTTCTGGCACATGAATTGCTGATGCTCCCCGCGACAGCGGCTTGCGCGATCGCGCCTCTTGTCGCGGCCTGCCATTGCGATGGGAGAGGGGGCGATGACGTTGCCTGTCCGGTTTCGGAGTTCGGATCGAGACCGCGACACGGATCTCGACAGGCTGGGACCGCTCTACGGGCAGCTCGAGCAGGCGCTCGCCGCGATCGAGCGCGAAAGTTCCGGGCTGTCGCGCCGGCTCGACGAGGCTCGCACCCGCGCGGCAGCGCTGCTCGGCAATGAGGACGGCATCTATTTCGAGCGCGAGCCGACCGACGAGGCCAGGCTGGTCGAGGCGGAGGCGCAGATGATGGCGGCCTTCCGTCGGCTCGAACAGTTGCGGGAGCAGCAATCGATGATCGCCGCCTGGCGCACGGAGATCGACGATACCGATCTCGGGCGCATGCTGCGCAGCGGGCCCAGATCGAACCGTTGGGCCGCCCGCCTCCTGCGCTGGGTGCGGGCGCGGATGGCCGCCATCCGCCGCCTCGCCCGCTTCTTCGGCTGGGCGCTGATGCTCGTGATCGTCCATGCGACATTGTCCGGCATCGAGCAGCGGCCGTCCGTCGCCTGGCTGATGCCGGATTTCGAGCGAGGCCTCGCTTTCCTCGCCGCGGCCGCCGCCTTCGCGATCGGCTATCCTCGGCAGCGCTTTCTCATCTTTGCCGCTGGCCTTGCCGCGGTGATCTCGCTCGAACTCGCCCAGAGCTGGTCGCCGACGCGGCACGGCACGATCCACGACGTCTGGATCAAGGCCGCCGGCCTTGGGCTGGGCTTTGCGCTGGTGTGGGGCATGGAGCGGCTCAAACCAGCGGCGAGGAGCTGGTGAAGATCGACCCGGTGACGCGGGCTTCGACGATACGGCTCCCATCCGGGCGAGGATGACACCGCCCGCTACGAAAACGTTGATCGCCGGGCATGAGCGCGGCCGCCATGGGCTCAGGATGCGCCGGCTGGCGCGGCTGTCAGGCTGCCTCCGGCGACGGCTGACCGTGGCTGGGCGCGCCCATCGGCGGCGAGCAGGGCCTGTGCATGGGCATGCACGACCTTGTCGAGGCTGAAACGATCGATGTAGTCGATGCGGTATTGCGCATCGCGGCGCTGCGACACGACATGGTCGTGATAATGCACCATCGCCTCGACGAAACCGGCCATGTCGCCCAGCGGCACGAGCCGGCCGAGCCGGTTGTCGACAAGGATGTCGCTGGGTCCGAATTCGCAATCGAAGGCGATCACCGGCAGGCCGAAGCGCAGCGCCTCGCAGATGGCCAGAGACCAGCCTTCCCAGCGTGCGCCCGACAGGTAGACGTCGCTGTTCGACAGCGGAATGGCCGGGCTGTCAGGATAGTGCTCGATCCTGACCCGGTCGGCGAGGCCGAGTTCATCGATCAGGGCGCGGATCGCCGCCTCCTCCTCCCCATAGCCGACGAGCGCAAGCTCGGCACCCCTGCGCGTCTCGCAGAAGGCGGCAAAGGCGCGCAGAAGGACGTCGTAGCCCTTCTGATAGGCGAAGCGACCCACCGTGACGAAGCGGATCGGACGGTCGATCGCGGGCGCCGGCATAGGCACGGGCGTATCGAAGGAGCGCACGGGATTTGGCACCCAGACATGTTCGACCTTGCTGGGATAATCGTATCGGAAGGCGTCGAGCTGGCGCGGCGACGTCCCGAAGACGCGCGCCAGCCGCGGCAGGACCAGAAACCGCATGGCCTCGAACAGGACGGTTGCCTTGAATGAGCGCCGCTCGAGCCTGGGATTGCCGTGAAGGTAGAGGATGAAGCGGCGCCTGATGCCGAGGCAGGCGAGCCAGAACACCGCCGTCGGCTCGACCTGCGGCACCACGACGAGGTCGAACCGGCCTCCGGCAATCGTCTTCCGAACCCGCCGCAGCAGGTCCAGCTGCCCGTTCGAGAAGCTGAGAAGGACGTCGTATGGCCGCGGCTGGCCGACGATCTGCTCGAAGGGCGACGTGTAGAGGACGGAGATCTCGAGATCGCCTCTGTACTCGCTCGCCAGCGCCGAGCAGATCGAATCGGTGACGCGCTCGATGCCGGCAAACGACCGCGTCGGCGGCACGATGTAGAGGACCCTGGTCTTCCCGTCCGGCATCGCGCGCTCGACCATCGCTCCGGAGCCGCCGATCGGCCCGGTACGGCTCTTGCAATGTCCGCGCCAAATGGGGCGCTTCGTCGCCGCTGGCGCGGGCCCTGCGCCATGGTGGATGCGCCGCAGGCTTTAGATTTCAGCGGAGCGGCGCATGACCGGTTCGACTCCCAGGCTCGCGGTAATCATCAACTGCTTCAATTATGCGGAATATGTCGCGCGCGCGATCCGCAGCGTGCTCGCACAGGGCCGCGACGACTGTGAATTGATTGTCGTCGACGACGGCTCGACCGACGCCTCCTGGGACGTCATCGGCAGGACGGGAGTAACGGCCCACCGGACCGAGAACGGCGGCCAGCGCCGCGCCTGCATCTTCGGCCTCGACCGGACCACGGCGCCCTTCGTGCTGTTCCTCGATGCCGATGACGAACTCGCCCCCGGCGCACTCGATGTGATCATCCCGCGGCTCGATCCGTCGGTCGCCAAGCTGCAATTCTGCCTCAGCCGCATCGACCGCGACGGCAACAGGCTGGGCTCGGCCGTTCCCGAGCCCGACCAGATTCGGATGACGAGCGATCTGAGCGAGCGTGTCCGCCGGACCGGCGTCTATGTCAGCCCGCCGACCTCCGGGAACGTGTTCAGGCGCGACCTCTGCGAATTGCTGCGCGACGCCGATTATGACGACGCGGTCGACGGGATCATCGTCCTCGCGGCCCCCTTCTTTGGCGAGGTCGTCTCCCTGCCACAGGAGCTCGGGCTCTATCGCGTTCACGATCGCAACATCTCCGGCGTCGGTCGGGCCATCGACGGTGCCAGGATCGAGCAGCACATGCAGCGCTTCCGAAACCTCATAGGCCATCTCAATCGGGTCATGCCGGCGGGGAGCGCGAGGCCGCAGCTCGATGCCGAACAGACCTTCTTCTACCTCGAGAAGAAGTCGGTCCTTGCGTCGATCGACCGGCGCATGGATCGCTTTCGGCAACTTCCCATGCTGATCAGGGTCATCAGCGAGGACTATTTTTCCGCGAAGCGGAAGCTCGCCCTTTCGCTGTTCCATATCCTGATCGCCTTCCTGCCGATCGGGATATCGCGCCGTCTCATCGAGTTCCGTTACCGGTCCGAGCAACGCACGCCGATCGCGCTGGCCAAGGCGCTGATCGGTAACGGAGGCGATGTTCGGCCCCGGTCGCTGTGATCCGCGATCGACAGCCCTTGCGTTGTGGAACAGCTATTGGATACCGCAGCTCAACGAAGCCCCGCGGCCAGCCATCATGCCGCTTTCGATCAGCCTCCCAGAATGCGGACGGTATGAGAGTCGGCAATGGGCCAATCGCGGGCGTATACTGGTAACGATCCGCCGACATGCCGACCGAACTTGTCCTTGGTCACGACAGTCGAGCTCCGCGATCAGGCGGCTGACGCCAGGCTGCGTCACCCCAAGGATTTCTGCCGCCCGAGAAACCGTTCCAGCTTTCATGACAGCGGCGAACACTTCGATTTGACGGCTGTTCAAGTTGGGTTCGCCCCGCGCACCGATGCGTCGCTGCTACTGCATAGCTTCCTCAAGCGGACACTCAAAATGACGACCGGGGTGGCAAGCGCCGGAGGCCGGTCTGGGTGCGTTGCGCCATAAGCGAACAGCAAGCCTGGCGCGTCACCCGAGAATAATCATGCGGGTGCCATTGGATGGCAAACACCGACTTTCCGGGTCAGGCGCTCATCGCAGCCCGAGAGATGGCAATTGACGCTACCAGCCCTGTCGGTTGCCAATCACGCTCCACCGTCGCGTTCAGCGCGCTGGCAAGTCCTCCTTCGAGGCGACTGCCGAACCCGGCCCTGCCAGGCGCGGGCGGGGGACCACCTGTTTCTCGCCAAAGGATGCGTGTCCGATCATCGTCGGCGGAGACCTCAACCTCAAGCCGGCCCGTCTCGGTTGAAAGCGATCCGTGCTTGGCAGCGTTCGTCGCCAACTCGTGCAGCAGCAACGCCAGATTGGTGACTGACTTTCCGTCGACATCGCAATCGTCGCCGCGAACGCTGATGCGGTCGTCCGTGGCATAGGGTTCGAGGATCGTCCGGACGAGTGTCAGCAGCCCCACATGCTGCTCGTTTTCCGGACCGAGCAATCGGTCCGACATGATCAGATCATGCGCGCGCGCTAACGAGGACAACCTGGCTTGCACGTCCGCGATGATGTCGCCCTGGTTCGCCGACGTCTTCGCGCTGATCGCAACGATGGCCTTGGCCAGTGCGAACAGGTTCTTCACCCGATGGCGCATCTCACCCATCAGAAGCTGCTGCTGCTCCTGTGCCGCGCGCTTCTCGGTGATGTCGCGCGCAATTTTGGATGCGCCGACGATGACGCCGTTCTCGTTGCGAATGGGCGAGATGGTCAGCGAAATGTCCACCAGCGAGCCATCCTTCCGGCGGCGCTTGGTTTCGAAATGCTCCACGCGCTTGCCGCTCTGGATTTGGGCAAGGATCAACGGCTCCTCATCCAGGCGATCCTGCGGGATCAGAATCGTGATCGACTTGCCGATGACCTCCTCGGCCGCATAGCCGAAGAGCCGTGTTGCGCCCGGATTCCAGCTCTGGATGATCCCGTTGAGATTCTTGCTGACGATAGCGTCTTCGGAACCGTCGATGATGGCCGCGAGCCAATCGCGAGGATCCGGCGCATTTGCGATGTCGGGCATCCCCTGCATCAGGTGTGCCCGGCTCGCTTCTGACCTGGGCCTATCTTCCGGGTTTCTTTCAGTTGTCGACGAAGGTGAAGTTCCAGCGCCGCATTTTTGAAGCTCGCCCAAGCCGGCCATGCGCTCAGCCTCTCTCAAACCGCCATCTGCTTCGCAGAGTGCGTCGCCTTTGGCTCTATATCCTGTCCCCCGCGCGCGCCAAGCGCGCCACTGAGGCGCGAAGGCTGCTCCGCCGATTGGGTCTGTTCTGCTGTGGCAAGTCAAGCGATGGCGCAGCCGATGCCGCCCTCAAATGCTCTTCGGCCTCTCTGCCAAGGACAAGCTGGCTACCGATGCGGCGTGCCATACGTCGCGCCATCTCGACGACCTCTTCAATGCCAGCCTAGAGGCCGTAAGCCTGACCGTTACATCGCGAAAGCCCCACTCGGCGTCGATACGAAGCACAGTCAATTTTGCGCCATTATCGTTTTCCAAATCGGACGACTACGAACGCTGAAAGTCGGCGGCGGTTCCTTATGCGACGCTTGTCAGCCGGCCGATTGTTGTCACCGCAGGGCGCTGCGAGGGGATCGCAGCATGAAGGACCGCGCCATCCTCCATATGCAGTAAGACGCGACAAGGCGAAGGCGCTAGCCTCGATTGCAGAGGATTGGGAGGCTCAATCATGCGCTGGCTCGCCCTTTTCGCATTGCTGATTGCCTCTGCTGCGGTCGCTCCGGCGCAAGCGGCGGAGAACCCCCTCTGCAAATTGTTCACACAGAAAGAGGCCTCGGCTTACGTGGGCGCAACTGTAGGGGAGGGCGAAAGCAGCCTCGTTCCCGGTGCTTCTGGCTGTTCTTGGTCCAATGAAGACGCTGATAAGATGAGCGTCAGTGTTTTCCCAGCGGGTAACGCCCTCCAGCTAAAGGCCTGGGGCTTCGAAAGCTGGGAAGGATTTCGATCAGTCCCCGGAATCGGTGCTAAGGCCTATGTCGCTCGCTCACCGGTCATGGAGATCATGGGAAGGAAGATGGGCGGCGAGTGGCAAGCCGGAGCGATAGTGGGAAACGACTATATCGCCGTTGGAATGAAGGGACCAAAAGCCAACGCCGACGCTGTGCAGAGCGTCTTGAAGGACGCGATCGGACGGCGACGCTAAATCTGTCGCCGCATTTGGATAAGACGCCTTAGGGCGACGGACGGGGTTTGCCCTGTTCCAAAGCTTGTCCCGCTGCATCGGTTTCCCGTCCGTAGCTCTTGTTGTCCTGGCTCTCAGTCGTCGATGGCACCGACCTGTCTCGGTCTATCGAGGGGGAGCGACCTGTCGGGCTGGACCCCGTGCCTTCTTGCGTGACGGATCCCGGGCCTGGCTCTTCTTTCGGCGGGCTCGGGCGGGTTTGCGCATCAGCCTCGAGCGGTCCCGGCCCAAGGATCGCAAACACGCCAAGGGCGAGAAGCGGGAGTTTCATCTTGACCTCGCATCGCGTGGATCGAATGGACAGGCAACGCGAGCGCTTCAAAACCTGTTCCGTCCTCCGGCCGGCACGCCTGCGCGCTCAGATCGATCGGCACGCTGCGCTGAAGGCTGGGGTTTAGAAGGCGCGGAACAATCGAGCTGAAGACAGATTACCAGGACATGCAGCGCCGCCGTCGCCCCCCTCTCGAGTTCTGGATATGGCTTGCCGTCATCGGGATTGTGGTCATTTTGGCAGCCTATGCCGCCATGACACCGGCAATCGTCCCGGCGTCTCGACCTCCTATCGATGTCGGTTGATGTGCCTTTTGACAGCTGCGGGCTTCAATCCTCGGGCTGGCCGGCCTCGCCTTGGCTTTTCGAGGAGCTGCGGGTCACGCCATATTCGCTCGAAGCTCTTCGCTGGCCATCGAGGTCGTAGCCCGTCGCGGCCAAACCCCGGCGCAGGAGTTCCCTGATCGCCGCGGCACGGCTGGGCATCCGATTGTCAAAGCGGAAATCCTCCAGAGCCTGCAGCTCTTCCTGATCGATCATGATCTGAAGGCGCTCGCCGCGCGTCAGTTCATTGCCCTTGCTCGTGGTCTCCGTCATGGCGGTTACTCATTCACCTCAACCGTCGCGATATGGGTAAAATGCACAACCTGCCATTTTGTTTCAAAGACCTTGTTTCGCGGCTCTGTCTCGAACAGCGCCAATTGAGCGGGTTAACATGCTGATTAATCTCGTTTTTCCTGGATCACGCCCGACGGGCGAGGTAGCCTGCTGGCATTGACTTCCTGCACGTGAGTCACGCGGAGACCGATCCCGGAGCTTGGAGGGGACATGAAACCGACATTTGAGGCCTACACGGTTGCATTGCCCTGGTATGAGCGAGAGGACTTCCATCGCCTCTGGGACTTGGCACATGACCGCGATCAAATGCCAGCCGATTACGAGGAATGGCACCGCAATGCTGTTGCCGTGATGAATGCCTGGCTGGCTCGCGGCAGGGCTCTGGAGATCGTCACCATTCGACCCGATGATTTTCTCGCCTGGCTCGAAGAGCGAGCCCTTCCCAACACTGCCGAGATGCGCCGGCAATATGTCGAGGAGCTGGCGCGGCACTGCCACGACGTCGCCTGAAACAAAAAGGCCTGGTACCGCCAGGGCGAGCCTCCCCATCGGCGCGCTTTTCGCCGGGCAGCGGGTAAGATCTGCCAAGCACGCCGGCCTTGCTGGCGATTTTACCAGGCGGCGACGTCCGCCTTCGGGGTCGACATCCCTGGCATCACTTCCGCAGGGACCTTTCTCGCCAGCTTGCGAGCGCGCCCCGGTCCTGCCCCTTGGAACGTAAATCGAGCCTGGTCGTTTCAGCCATGCCTTGGGCAGGATCTTGGGGCGCGAGGGGGAGAGTTCCCAGATTATGGCCGATGTGCCCGTGAGATCCCGTTTCAGGGAGTTCTTCTCCGTCGCGTTCCGGTTCTGGACCGGCGAGACCCGCGGGCGGGCATGGATACTGACCATAGCCGTGTTAGCGTTCGTGGCAGCGCAGACGGCTGCAGCGTTCGCGATGAACCTGTGGAATCGTTGGTTCTTCGACGCGCTGGGCCAGCGCGACGTCGCGCTGGTGTGGAGCACCGCAGCCTGGCTGCCCGTGCTTCTTGCCGCGACGTCCCTGTCGATGTCAGCGCTGGTCGTCAGTCGCATGTTGCTGCAGGTCCGGTGGCGCGAGCATCTGACACGGCTCATTTCAGGCTGGTGGATCGCCGACCAGCGCTATTATCGGCTCAGCCTCCTCAGCCAGATCAAATCCGCACCGGAATACCGGATCGCCGAGGATGTGCGCCTCGCGATAGAGCCACTCGTCGAGATGACGATCGGTTTGCTCACGGCATTCGTCACCGCCGCTACTTTTGCAACCGTGCTCTGGCAAGTCGCGGGCTCTGCCGAATTGACGATCATGGGCCATACCGTTTTCGTGCCGTTCTACATGGCCCTGGCTGCAATCCTCTATGCGGGGCTTGCAACGCTCGCAGCCTATGTCGCGGGCCACCCGCTGGTGCGGCGGGTTGCGGCAAAGAACGAGATGGAAGCCCGCTTTCGAGCCGATATGACGCGGCTTCGCGAGAATGCCGAAAGTATCGCCTTGATCGGGGGAGATGCTGACGAGCTGACGGCGATTCACAAGGGTTATGGGCGGGTCGTCCGAACCTGGCTGAGGATCGTGAGGCAGCAGGGGCTGATCGCGCTGGTGCTGAATACGAACAGCGCGCTTTTTCCGGTCGTTCCCCTGCTGTTGATCGCACCGAAATACCTGTCTGGTTCAGTGTCGCTGGGGGCCGTCGTGCAGGTCGTTGCCGCGTTCAGCGCGGTTCAGGCGGCGCTCATCTGGTTCGTCGACAACATCGTGCGACTCGCCGAATGGTTTGCCTCCGTGACTCGGGTGGACGAACTGGTCGAGGAGTTGCAGGGCCTCGATGTCGGGGCGGAAATGGAGGATGGAAAGCACATCTCCATCACCGAAAGCGGCGATGACAGCATTCACATCGAAAATCTGTCGGTGGCACATAGCAATGGGCGGATCGTCATCGCCGATGCAACGGTCGCCATCGCCCCGGGCGACAAGGTGCTCATCGCCGGCGAAAGCGGATCCGGGAAGAGCACCCTCATCCGGGCGCTGGCAGGGCTGTGGCCGTGGGGCGCTGGCTCGATCGCGGTGCCTCCTGACAAATCAATCGCGTTTCTGCCGCAGAAGCCATATCTGCCGAAGGGCTCATTGCGGTCGGTCCTGCTCTATCCCGCCGCCGACGCGTCGATCGAGGACAGTGTCATCCTGGCAGCGCTCGAACGATGCGGCTTGCCACATCTCGCTCGCAGGCTTGGAGCGGTCGAAGATTGGGACCGGATCCTGTCCGGCGGCGAACGCCAGCGGATAGCCTTCGCGCGCCTTCTGATCCAGAAGCCGGACATCATCGTGATGGATGAAGCCACCTCCGCGCTCGACGATGAGAGCCAGGACTCGCTACTCGCGCTGTTCGAGAGCGAACTTGCTTATGCCACCATCATCAGCGTGGGCCATCGCGCAGAGCTCGAGGAATTTCACGATCGCAAGGTGCTGCTTGAGCGACGGGAGGCCGGCGCCCGCGTGACGACGCGGCGCATATCGAAATCCCTGTGGCGACTGTTGCGTGGCCGAAAAGCTGGCAATGACGATCGGACTTCGACCACGGACCCAAACTAAATCGCTTGGTCTTCATGATCGCTGGCAAGGTCGAAGTTGTCAGCCGGCGCGCGCAGCATTGAGACGAGCCGATATGATCTGACCGACTTCGAATGGCGCGTCGTCGAGCCGCTCTCGCTCCAGGCGGTTGGCGAGGTGGCCCAAGTATCGGTCATGGCGGCGGGCCAATGGCCGATCCGCTCCCGCGTCGAACCACCCGCTACCGCCACTGTGCCAGGACCTCGCTGGTGGTGGCGGCCTCGATTTGCTGGCTGAAGCGGGAAAGGTACAGTTCCATCAGTGCGTCGTGGGTTGCGTCAGATGAGCTGCACAAGGCGTCGGTGACCAGCACGACCCGCAGGCCTCGATCGACGGCTCCGAGCACGGTCGCGAGAACACAGACATCGGTCTCGCCACCGGTGACGATGACCGTATCGATTTCACGCTCCGCCATGAAGTGATCGAGGCGGCCTTCGCTCCAGGGTGAGTAAACCTTCTTGTCCAGCACATGGGCGGGCGGAACGAACCGCTCCAGAGAGGGCAGGAGCTGGACGGCTTCGACGCCAGCCCTTTCCAAGGTGACCTCCGGCCATCTCCGATAATAGCGCTGCCATGTGCCGCGCCCGTCACCCTCGCGCTCGGCCGGGATGAAGCGGGTGAAGAGAGTCCGTTCCGGGTGAGATCCGCATAATTCCTCGACCGCCGGCAGAACCTTCTGGAGCCAAGGGAAGGCCCAAGGGTAACCCGGCCCGAAAAGTCGCTGCATGTCGACGCAAAGGTGAATGCAGTTCAGGCCGAGCTCGCCATGCACCAGCCCATGGGCCGCCATTACTCATCCCTTCAAGAAAATCTCCAGCGATCAGGTCTTGTGGATCGAACGGATCATTGCGCTGGGTGGATCGTCCACCGTCCTGTTTTCCGTAGCGCCCGATTCCCTCAGAGGAGATCGGGCGCTTTGGCAGGCTCACTCGATCACTTGGATGATCTTGCGCGAGGTCGGCTCCACCAGGACCGTCTTGTCGTTGACGATGGCATAGCGGTACTGGACGCCGACATCTGCCGGGAGCGTATGCAACGTCACCGATGACGGCAGAGCCGCGCCGACGGCGACAGTTTCAGTCACTTTCACTGAAGCCGGCTTTTCCTTCATCACGTAGGTCTTCACTTTGCTCTGCTGGTCCGTCGTGATGGTGGTGGTCGACGTCTGCGCAATTGCCGTTGAGCAGACGAGGCATGCAGCGAGCGATGTTGCGATAAGAGTGCGCATTGAGGTTCTCCCCTTTGGTCCCCCCGCTGGTCCGCTAACCTCGCTGCGTCTCACTTGTTCCGGCTCGCTGTGACAGGCTTGGCCAGGTCGGGAATTCACCCGTACGGATCGCCGCGCTGCGCGTTGGGAAGGTCGCGATTGAATCTGCGAAGCCGGCGTGCCGCGGCAGGAAACCCCTCGGAGCAACCGCCAGCCCGGCAACATCGTCGATCTGGTTGCCAGAGCATATTCCGTCCAAGGCGGTAGCCGCGTCGGGAGTGCTGCGATTCTATAAGCGGCGGGCAGCTCATCGCTGTCACGCCGCATCGCGTTTTGCCCCTTCCGGCCAGGTGAGCTTCAGCATGTGCATCAAAGTGGCGGCGTCCTGCGGCGCATGACGTTTGTCGGTGTTGTCGAAGAACAGAAAGACGTCGCGCGGCTCATCGGTGGCGTTTTTCGGATCGCCCACGAAATCACCGTCTCGCATCGCTTGTCCTGAACGCCAGGCCCGAATGCGCGCAGCCCAGCGCTCAAGGTCAGGTTCGTCGTAACGGGATCGATAGAGTTCCTTGGAGCCGTGCAGTCGGCAATAGACGAAATCAGCGGTCAGATCCATGAGGCGCGGCCAGTCGGCCGTGTCCGCGCAGACCAGCGCAACCCCGTAGCGGCGCAACAGATCGACGAAGGCGGGATCGCGAAAGCTGTCATGCCTGATCTCGATCGCATGTCGCAGCGGACGTTTCGCATCGGTTTCGACCCAGGCTCGGCCATCGAGATGCGTGTCGTGCCGACGGGCGAGCGCGGCTGCTTCCTGTGTGTTCTTCGGGAGCAGCTGCAGGAAATCCTCCATGACTGCGGCGTCGAAACCAAAGCTTGGCGGGAATTGCCAGAGTAGCGGCCCGAGTTTGGGGCCGAGACGAAGCAGGCCGGATGCCATGAAGTTGCTCAGCGGCGTTGCGATCTGTCTCAGGCGCAGGACATGGGTGATGTAGCGTGAGCCTTTGATCGCGAACAGGAAATCGTCCGGTACGGCCTGCGCCCAACGCTCGAACACCTCAGGCTTCTGCAGACCGTAGAAGGTGCCGTTGACCTCCAGCGCCGGAAACCGATCGGCCGCGAAGGACAGCTCCCGCTTCTGCACCAGTCCCTTCGGATAGAAATGCCCGCGCCAGGGAGCATAGGTCCAGCCGGATAGCCCGATCCGGATATACTTCTCCTGCCGGTCCTTCTTCCGCATCGAACGCTGCTCCCGCTGGTGCTGGTTTCCAGCCAACGTCGCGGCGACGGTTTCGTTCGCGGCCAATCAGGGACTGGATGCCGGCACCCTGTGAAGGCGGTTCGCGACATGATCCGGGATGATGGCGGCAGCCGGCCGATCGGCGTCTCGGTCCGCAACCCGCACGGAAAGACTGTCTATGCGCTTCGCCTGGGCCTGTCCGAAAGCTTAGACCGGACGATTGAACCTATTCGTTTCGCGCCGCGTTTATTCTGCATCGCGAAGCCGCCGGGATGAGCGGCCGAACCGGTTTTGCTACCTAACCCATGTGAGTGCCATCGGGTCTCGTTCCGGTGACGCTGCCGCTTCCCAACGGAGGCGCCTATGAATGCCCGCGATCGGGAAAGCTCCCGAAGCGCCGAGATCGATGAGACGCGGCAACGAAGCCTGGATGTTCTGCTGGCGCCGGTGGCGCGACGTGTCCGCTTCGAGGCTGGTGCTGAGCTTCCGCTCGACGATGCCATCTATTTCCCGATCGACGGCATCACGACCCTGATGCTTCAGCGCGGGCAGACGAGATTTCAGATCGGCTTCGGCAGCCGCGGCGATGCTATCGGCATCCAGAGGCTGTTCGTTCCGGAGTTCGCGGATATGTCCGCGAAGGTCCTGAAATCCGGCAACTTCATCTGTGTGGCTCCCCAGACCTTGCGGCGTCTCCTGCGCGAGGATGGCGGGTTACGCGCACGGTTGATGTTTCATGCCCTGCGCGCCGCTGGCCGTTACCTCGACGAAGCGGCTCGCACGGTGGCGCTGTCGCTGGAGCGGCGCGTGGCGCATTGGATCAACCGCTGCGGCGAGACCCTGGCCAGCGACATCATTCCGATCACTCATCACGATCTCGCCCATACGCTGGGCGTGCGCCGGTCCGGTGTGACGGTCGCGCT